>NZ_JAGSOY010000115.1 GCF_018837975.1 Zooshikella harenae
AGGTTTGAAACAGCTACTGGCGTGTTATTTTTGCGTCAGAGTGATATTCATTAATAGTTATAACTATAGAGAGCACAGTGGAAGTGGAAACATCAAAATTATTTGACGACAAGGCAGATCTTTATGCTTCTGCTCGACCTCTGTATCCGAAGGTGCTGTTTGATTTTGTTGCTTCCTTAGTTATAACCCATGACAAAGCCTGGGATTGTGCAACTGGAAATGGTCAAGCTGCTATAGGGCTGGCAAAGAATTTCTCTAAAGTCGAAGCAACAGATATTAGCAAAGAGCAAATTGCAAATGCCTTCCAAGCTGAAAATATTAACTATTCTGCACAGCCAGGTGAATCAACAAATTTTAGAAATAATCAATTTGATCTGGTTAATGTTGCACAGGCCTTGCATTGGTTCGATTACGACAGATTTTGGGATGAAGTCTCTCGAGTTCTAAAACCTACTGGAGTATTTGTTGCCTATTCTTATGTATGGCCACATATCAACGATAATGTAGATCATATAATAGATGTAAAGGTAAAGAGTGTTATCGAACCATATTGGGCACCTAATAATAAATTGGCATGGGACTCTTACAGCTCACTTGATCTGCCATTTAAAACTATTGCCACTCCAAATATTAACCTTGAAAACCACTGGGATCTGGATCAATTTCTTAGCTATATACACACCTGGTCCGGTACACGTAGGTGTATAGACGATATCGGTTCCAGTTTTTTTGAGGAGGCTCGAAAAGCGCTACAATCTGTATGGGGAGACACAAGTAAAAAAATGGTAGTGAAAAATCCGTTAACAATTATTGCTGGTAGCGCATGGTTATAATCAGGTAAGAGCTGTTACCTAGCCAGCCATATTCTTGAATATTGATTCCACTAAAATAGCCAACAACCCTGTTCGCCGGCTATTTTCTGTACAATTCAGGTACAACCCAACACCCATGGTCCCATATCAACTATCCACAAAGCTATCCACCGGTCTTGTGGATAGTCTATCATAAATCCGTAAGCGATTTGAAACAGATCTTATGAGAGTACTTTTGATAGCCCCTGCTTCCTCTCTCATAATGTATACTTTTTGATAAATAACTAGTGCGCTACACATAGGTGCACTAAATGGAATGCAAGCAATTACCTACTCGTCTCCTAGCATAAAAAATGATGTTTTCTCTGAATTAATTACTAATTCATACAGCGAATTTCTACTAGAGCTAAAAAAATTTACAAAAATTAATTGGCAAGAGCTGTACGAATATAATTTAGAAGTTGAATGCCAAAAATATGTGGAATTTAGTATTTTAAGTTTACTACTGAATTTAAGATAAACAAATGCCTACGCGATAAAACCTTAACTTCTACAAATAACAGAAGAACATAATTTTACTTAAAAGACTCTTTCTCCAATAAACTATCGATTTCAGCTGCAGGCAGCGGCTTACTAAATAACCAGCCTTGCAAAAAGTTACATTTTGAAGCCACTAAAATTGACTTTTGCTCTTCTGTTTCAACCCCTTCAGCTACAACTGTCATACCAAGTTCATGAGCCATAGCAATAGTTGCAGAAACAAGCTTCCTTGCTGATTCTCTTGCTTCTAGATCCATAATAAATTCTCGATCAATTTTCAATGAGTCGAATTTATATTGACGCAAGTAACTCAAAGAAGAATATCCGGTGCCAAAATCATCCATTGTCAAAGTAACGCCAAGAGATTCAAGCTTTTTCAGCTCTTCTTCAACATTACAATAGTTTGAAAGCAGCAGTCCTTCCGTAATCTCAAACTCGACAGATCGACTGTTCAATTCGTACTGTAAGAAAAGGGATTCTAGGGCAGACACTATTTCACCAGAGCGAAATTGTACTGGAGATAAATTAATAGCCATCGATAACTCATCAGAATATTTCCTCTGCCATTGAGTCAGCTTTTCAAATGCTTCAGTAATCACAAAGAATCCAATTTCCTGAATTAGGCTGGCTTTTTCTGCTATAGGAATAAACTCTACTGGAGAAACTGTGCCCATTTCAGGATTAAACCAGCGTATTAATGCTTCAAAACTTACAATACCATTGGTTTTGGCATCAACTTTTGGCTGGTAATAAACTTGTAGTTCATTTCTTTCTAACGCACCTCGCAATTGTTTTTCTAACTCAAGCCGACGGGACACTTTCTGTAGCAAGCCTTCGGTATAGAAGGCAAAATGCCCCTGTTTTTCTTCTTTCGCATGATGAGTAGCAGTATCAGCCAAAGTCAATAACGTTTCTGCAGTGGTACCGTCATCTGGAAAAAGCGCTATCCCAATGCTAGCTCTAATTGAAATTTCCTGACTAGCCTTCTTAAAATTCTGGTTCAAACTATCAAGCAGTTTTTCAGCAAGATGGGCTGAATCTGAAGCATCTGCAAAATTCGTTTGAATAACTAAAAACTGATCCCCGCCCAGGCGACCCAGAGTATCATTTTCTCTAAGCATACCCTTTAACCGAGTAGAGCACTCCTTTAAAACTGCATCACCAATTTTATGCCCCAAACCATCATTAATTTTCTTGAAGTCATCAATATCGATGGAGAACAAAGCTACTTTACGATGGTTGCGCCGGGCGTCCAAAATAAGCTGTTTTAACCGATCAAGGATAAGAAATCGATTAGGAAGATCAGTAAGTTGGTCATAATTCGCTGTATAATGAAGTTGAGAGGTCCGAAGACGTACTTTTCGATTCAGCAAAATATTCCATATCAAGAAACTAACCACTAACCCAGAAAATACTGCCACGACCTTCCATAATAATGAATAATCAACTTCTGGTTCGTATTCAATTGACAGCCACTTTTCTGAGATAGCTTTTCTTTTTCTTGGGCCAATGGTATTTAATCCTTTTTGCAAAATGGAAGCTAGCTCAGGTAAATCGTTCCTGACTGCAAAATGCAGAGTTTGAACTTCTGTTGAAGCCGGGGCAGAAATTTTTAAATTTGTTAAATTGAGTTTTCTTATCCAATAAGTAGCGGAAGCAACATTGCCCACAAAAGCATCTACTGTACCACCCGAGACCGCCAATAAGGACTCTTGGAGAGTGTCATATAAAACAGGGTTGATATCTGTATTTTCTATTAAAAAGCCATGGTGAGAAGTATTTATTTGTACAGCAACAGTTTGACCATATAAATCACCTAAGCTGGCTATAAACGGAGCATCATCTCGACTAACAATGACGCGATGAAAACTCAAATAGGCCTTTGTATAGTTTAGATAGCGTTTACGCTTTTCAGTCACACCAACTGCAGGTAAGACATCAATTTCACCTTGTTTAACTTTGTCTATGACCTCTTTCCAGCTCAATCCATCAACGATCTTCATTTTAAGATTAAGACGCTGACTGAGTAACTTAACGTAATCCGATGCCATCCCTTGATACACACCGTTTTCGATATACTCGAAGGGAGCAAACTCTGGATCAATACCCAAACGAATCAGCCTGTTTTGACTCAGCCATTTTTTTTCCGCTTCGGTAAAATCAATTTGCACTAGGTTCTCCATGTAATCGACAGGTAACCATTTGGCTCTTAGCTTTTGCATTTGACTTTCGGGAATTGAATGAAGGCCTTTATTGATAATTGAGACAAGTTCTGGCCAATCTTTCCGAACAGCAATACTTTCATTTGAATGGTTCTTGTCATAAACCGCAGCGTATTTCAAGTTGGATAGCAGATACTTATTTCGGTAATAATGAACGGCACTTAAAAAACTTATCGCTGCATCAGCCTCACCAACAGAAACAGCGTTTAGGGCATCCAACATAGTATCAACATAAACAGGTGATACTTGAGGAAACTCTTGAAGCACATGGTCTACATATTGGTAATTTTTGACTAGTGCGATTCTCTTACCAGAAACATCTTCTTTCTTCTTGATGTCCTGATTTTCAGCCTGGGAAATGACAACTAGGGACTTGTAGATATAAGGATCGGTAAAGTTAAACCATTTCGATCGCTCTTCGCGATCAACCATGGTAGCAACCACGTCGATCTGTTTCTTTTGAGCAGCTTGGTAAAGGGTTTTCCACTCATATTGAGGGGAAATGTTGAATGTAACACCAATGCGCTTTTCTATTTCATTAAGTACATCGACGGCAAATCCTTCTAACTTACCGTTATCACTCAAAAAACTAAAGGGAGGAAAGTAGCCATCAAAAGCCAAAGAAACCACTTTATGAGTATCTATCCAAGCTTTCTCTTCGTCATTGAAAGCCAGAGATTCTGTAGTGCTAGCAGCGGGCGCAACACCAGAGCAAACCAGAGTAATTATGGTTAGCCATAACCCCAGTAATGCTTGATTTATTTGCCTCACAACTCCCATAGAAATTCAACTATCATTCATCAGTCAGTGGGCCTACTACTTAATTAAATCTTAGTGCTATTGCTCTGCTTTACCAGAAATAGAGGAATGAATATATTCTGAAGTTATTTAGTAAACGATCAATTAACAGCGAGGATATTTTGGCTTAAATTAAATTTTAATCTTAGATTTTATTTAAAATACATCCATAATAAATATTATACTAGTTATCCTTAACACCCTCCTCCCATTTTTTTTTGTACTTTTCTATCAACTGTTTCGTTAAATTAATAGCTTTAAATTCGTTTAGTTTTTGGCTAAGAAGTTGATAGTATTTTCTGCAAGGTGACTTCTTAGAAATAGCAATGTACATCCCTTCTGATGTGACATACGGCTTTAAAGGTATAATTTGGTCTTTTAAATCTGTTGATGCTAATGCTGCTAAGGTTGGATACAATCCATATATCATATAATCCACACGTTTTTTATTTAACTTATTAATTACATTTAATAAACCATGTGATTGCTCTATTTTCAAATGATCAGCCGCATAAGCGTCAAATTCTTCACCAAAACTGTTACCAATTAATGTAGCGCCTCTCAAGCTAACTAAGTCACTCCACTTCTGATATTTGAACATAGAGGACTTCCTTATAAAAATTGCTACAGGATCTTGCATGAAAGCAGGAAAAACATAGTCCATATATTCTATCCTCTCTTCATTTATATAAGGCCCTGCCAATATATCGGCCGCACCAGTTTTAACCACTTTCTGAGCTCGCGCCCAAGGTAGTGGTAAGGTTGTCATCGGTACAGTTACTCCCTTGAATGCACGCTGTAAAATTTCTACAGCAACTCCTGTCATTTCCTGTGACTTACTGTCAGTCCAAGTGATAGGAGGATATTCTGCATTGCCTGCAACGACAAGACGATCACATGATTTTGCTGATACGGGTATAATCACGCAAAAGCTTACAATAAGTAAAAGTAGATTGAGGCCATATATCATAATTTATAAAACTCTAATTCCTCATTTTTATTTTTCTGAGTATAGTCTAGATATCCAGGAGGGGAACCAATGATTTGCTCTCCCCCTCATTGGAGAAAACAATAGGATGGGCCTGTGTGAGTACTTACTTCAGGCCCGAAAAAATTCACTTACTATTTAACTAACAGCAAGTAGAATCACTAAAATAATAAATAAAAACCCAACTACAAAGTTAAAGGTTTGAGAGTGTTCATAAACTATCCACGATATTTTTTCCATAATTAAAGAGTAAAGTATATGAACTGACAGTGTTATAATTAATAGAACACTAATAAGCCATAAAACTTGCTCTAAATAAGAAAGTTCTTTACTAATAAATAAATAAAAAAAAGATGCAAAAAACAATAATGTTTTAGGACTAAAACAGGTAATAACGAACCCATGCTTTAACGAAAAACTGTTCATTGCAGGCTCAGATATCTTAGTATTTTTATATGCTGCAATTAATGAAATAATTCCTAGATATAAGAGGTAAATTAGTCCTGCATATTGGATAATATTATATAGAATTATTGAGCGTTCCAAAACAACAGCTAATCCACTTACAGCGGCGATAGCAATTAAAAACAATCCTAATTGAATGCCTACAATTAAAGGCAAAGTCTATCTTAAACCGAAACGAATACTCTGCGTTAATACTGCTAACGTTCCAGACCCTGGCGTAGCAGCCGAAATAACACATACAAGCGCATATGAAAGTAAAACATTTGTATCCATTTTGAACACCTGCAATAACTGAAAAAGCAATACGCACCTTGGCTATATAGCAAGGTATTTGAGAGGAATTTAGTTGTTAGCAGAAGCTAGATGCTCAATATGTTTGGCAGCTAAGCCAAACGCCCGTTGCATAGAATAACAGTACTAATAAAGGACATTACTTTAGTTTATAGTCTTAACTAAAGATGCTTCTATACCCTTCACGAGTCACTTTTAGGGTTCGTTGTCAGCGCTCTTCACCCCAGTCACTTTTAATATAAGCTTCTGAGGCTTCATCGCTTGACGCCCGCACCCTTGTGCCCTAGGGGTATAAAAACCCTTCGTATTGGGTATAGTTTATAGAGCTTTTCAACTAAATTTTTCAGTTATTGTTGCTCAAAAGAATACATAATAAACATCTAACTTTATATAGAATACAAATAAATCAAATAGACTGATGATACTACGTCAATTAAGTAAAGTAGTCTAGTCAATTAGAACCTTCTTTAATCATATTCTAATGACGATTTTAGAAACCATCTTCTGAAAGGTAAGACTCGTTATGATTACCACACCCAAAAACTGATCAAATTTCACACAAACACAAACCCATTTACTTATTACAAATCAATCAGTTAGTGTTTTTGATACATAACCAAATTTCGAATCTGTGTTAGTAACACAACCTATTATTGGCATATTAGGTGAGTAAATCGACCAGGTCACTCCAACCGCCGCCCCTCCTAGCTGGTGGGGATACCTAATTTAACGATAAAATCAATGCTTTTTCACGCAAGTACGACAATTACAGATTGTTTGTGTTCCATCTGAACCTGAAATTATTTTCCATTTACCATTCCACTTATAAGTACTTCTTCCAGGTTTAGCTTTTTCTTCACACTCCATCGGGCACAAAGTATTTACCACATCAAAATCTGACACTGGTCCTATCTTAACCCAAATATCATTAAAGCAAAAATATTGTTTAGTACTTTCATCATTCGTAAAAGAATATTCTTTTGAACTACTTTTAGGTTGTGTTAAGACCTGCCTCCATTGCTGAGTTGCATTTGCATTAAACTCAGATAAAAATACAGCTCTGTTCGAAGAACCATAATCTAAAACAAAGTTTGTATCGCCTCCATTATAAATATAACCATTCGAGAAAAACCAAGCTTGATGGTGTTGATTTTTACAATGTTTGATATAAGTGTTATTTCCTGCTCCAGGTAAACCCGCATCTAAACACATTTTCTTTGCTGATTTTGGATGAAGTCTACCACGACTATCCGTGTACCAAAGCTGGTTATCCCTTCCATGACAAGGATAAAGCTTAACAGGTGTATAATTAGTTACCTGGTTACCATCTACATCAAGGCATAAATTATTTGAAGATATAATTTTATAGTATTTATTACCCGCATATACGTTTAACACCGTAAAAAACAACAAAAACAAACAAAATACTTTGACTTTCATTTTTAACACCAAAACTTCTTTTAATCACCAGTTTATCAATGGATTTCATACACAAATACAATATCAAAAACCCATATCTCTAGCACACCCGTACAGCATTTTCTATGTTCGAACCTATTATATTATATGAATATACTATTACATAATCACTAATTTCAATTAGAATCAAGTCAACTACAAAAAACCTTAAATTTATTAAACATTATTAATAGAATAATTTTTTGATACATTTAACGACACATAA
>NZ_JAGSOY010000116.1 GCF_018837975.1 Zooshikella harenae
GGTCCGTTTTACATTGGTACTCTAAAAAAGTCCATTATACATAGGGGGGTCAATAATTAATGGACTACCCTGCAAACAGTACACTATAGGTATACCCTAAATGCACTGCATGGATATTAGTAAATACTCAACTAATCTTGTGATGTTAAACTGACAAGAATATTGAAAAATACCAAAACCTAAGCCACCGATGAGCTGCTGGTTAGCTTAGAATCAAGATATTTGTAACGGTTTTATAAAAAATGAAGAGAAAAGAATTAGAAGAACTAACACTTTATTTATATAATGACCTTTCAAAAAACATTGAAAATGGGCTAAATAATAGCAAATTAAATATTGATATATTTACTGATCCTAGAGGTGGTTTTATAGCCCGTTTAATATGGTCAGAGTATTATATAAAAAATCATCTAACTGGTAAAAATCACGAAACTGCTTATAAGCTATTAACTGATTGTTATGCTTTGCTAAAAGAAGTTAAAAATAAAGGCTGGACAACTGATACCAAGTCACAAGCAAAGACGCTAGTTGCAAAATTGAAAAATCAAAAATGGCACTATGAATAGAAGATTATAGTCTGTAAAAGCTTGCATCTAAAGTACTTCACAACCCTACTTTATCTGGTGCACTATAGGTGTACCCTAAATGCACCGCTAATCCCTCCTGTATCACGTTAGTTACCGAGCTTGGTTTCTTGGGCTGCAATCTCTAGCGCTTGAGTTGATGAAAATAGGCCATAACCTCTCATTTTTTGCTACTCCTCATTTTCAAACCGTTCTAGCAGATGCAAGGCGCTGTCAAGCTTCTAGCTTGCATAATGGCTTAACTTGACACATATAGACCAGTTTAATAGACTGGTTTATATATTAAGGAGAATAATAGTATGCATAACGAAATTGGTTCGTATGAAGCAAAATCAAAGCTCCCAGAGTTATTGCGCCGGGTAGAGTCTGGTGAATCCTTCACTATAACCAATCGGGGTAAAGTCATTGCCGATTTGGTGCCCGCTGATCATCAGAAACAAAAGGTGAAAAACGCCATCGCCAATATCAAGAAAATGAAACAGCATGTGATGTCGGATGAGGTCTTAGATGAACTGAAAATGGATGGTCGTAAGTAGTGAGTGATTTTGTCTTAGATAACTCAGTCGCCATGCGCTGGCTTCTACAAACAGCCAAAGTCACTGACCAAGAGTACGCAATCAGTGTGCTTGAGACGATGGTGGAAAAGGCTGCCGTGGTTCCAAACCTGTGGCATCTGGAAGCGGTTAGTGTGTTACTTGGTGCGGAAAAACGGGAAGAAATCAGTCTTGCGGAAGTAGAGTCGTTTTTGGCACAACTGGAAAGCTTACCGATACATGTTGATCTTGCCACCGCCAGCCATGCCTTTGGGCGTATCATGCGTTTAGCGAAAACCTATAACCTCAGTAGTTATGATGCAGCCTATTTGGAACTCGCTGTGCGTGAAGGTTTACCCATTGCAACGTTGGATAAAAACTTAACAAAAGCAGCCAAAAAAGCTGAAGTCGCACTTTACTTGCTTGATTGATCTATGTGTTACAGAAGGCACACATCAACTGTGTTATGTTCCGCGAGGAACATTTTGTGGAACAAACACTCTCTACAATTAACCCAATTCTGACCACTGACGTGAGCGTTATCAATGAATTTAAGTACTACAGAGAAGCTAGCGCGTTACGAAACCGCGCAAGAAACCATCGGTGTATTAATTGCTATGCGCTCAAAGTGGATCTATGAAGAAGAGCAAAAGACTGAACTAAACCAGGATCTCATACTACAGTGGGAAAACGAACAAGATACGTTTCACGATGAGTTACATGATCTATTGATTGATGAGTATGACAAGATAGAGCGTATCTTGAGTGAATATGCGCCTATTGTAAAAGCACATATGACCAGTTAAGGGGAAAAGCATGTTAACTAAGCAGTACGTGCTTCCTAAAGAGTTACACGACAGTATCTTTAAACGCCGAATTGAAAAAAAATACCTAATCAACAGTAAAGAGCAAGAGAAACCGCTGGCCATTATCACGGGTGGTCAACCAGGCTCTGGAAAGTCTGGTATTACCTCAAAGGCAAAAGAGGCACTGAAAACCCGAGGCGGTCATATCCTTGTTGATGCTGATATTCTCAGGAAACAACACCCTAGCTACTATGACTTGCTAAAAAAAGATGATATTCAAGCAGCGAACTTAACACACCAAGATGCTAGCCAATGGGCAGTAAAGCTCATTATGTCAGCGGTAGAAAACCGCAGAAACCTGATCATTGATCAGACATCAAAGGATCTAGAAGCCTTTAAACAGCTTGCGACTGGGCTAAAACAAGCGGGGTATACCGTTGAATTTCGAGCCATGGCCGTTAATAAGCAGGTGAGTGAGCAGCGTATTTATACCCGTTATGAAGAACAGAAAAAACGAAATGGTTTTGGTCGGTTTTCAACGAAAGATAAGCATAATCAAGCCTATAAAGGCTTAGCTAACGTAGTTGAACACGCTGAAGCACTCAAACTGGTAGATAAGAGCACCTTGTATAACAAGGACCATAAAGCCGTTTACACGAATCAGCTAGAAAATGACCAATGGAGAATTGGGCCTCAAGCATCACAGCTACTGAAGTATGAACGTGATCACCAAATGACGCTTAAGGAACTGTCAGAACTTCAAAATATTTACACCAAATTAAAGTCGCTTATTGAAACACCTGAGCGCCATGCAACACCTGCAGAAGTCAGCAATATTAATAAGCGACTTGAGAAAGCTACACAAAAAATAAATGAAAAAGTTTCCAGTCAGTCCAAGTCAAAAACGCATAAAATATAAGTATTTTCGAGATAGCCTGGAAGCACTATCAACTATCACCGCTTTTACTCACATTTTGTTGGTTTTGAATAAAAGAAAATAATCGTATGGCAACAGATAAACACTGGCATATTACGCCCAATAAAAATAAAGCTTTAATGCTGGCAAAACGTGAAATTGCAGTGTTTGTACATGATGCTGTAGAACTGGAAGGTGTTCACTTCACGTTGCCAGAGGTCCAAACACTGTTAGAGGGTATTACCGTTGGTGGTTATAAACTCAGTGATCAGCAAATTGCTGTAAACCAAGGTAATGCGTGGCGGCACTTGTTTGACTCTATACAGCAAGGGACGTTTAAATTGAATGCTGACTATGCTTGCCAGTTGCATGGCATTGCAGGAAAAGAAGAGGCCATAGAGTGGAGGCAGTTCCGTTCTGGAGGAGTCACCATTGTGGGTACTGATTACATACCTCCCCAAGCAAGTGAACTACCTTGCCTGTTTGATAAAATGGTAGCGGGTGCCAAAGGGATAGACGACATCTATGACCAAGCAATTTTTGTATTCCTAACCATGGCGCGTCATCGGTTTTTCTATGGTGTGAATAAACGGATGGGACGGCTCATGATGAACGGTATATTACTCAATGCTGGTTACCCCGCAATTAACCTTCCAGTTAAACGAAAGCTGGAGTTTAACCAGTTAATGTTGGACTTTTATCAGTCTGGTGATCAAGGTCCTATGAATCAGTTTATGCGTTCTTGCCTGGATGATCGTTTGATTACTATTATGTGCGAGCAATGCATACCGAATTAGCTCTTTTTCAGGGGAAAAACGCACGAATGCCAATCCACTACAAAATAGTATCAGTAAAGGAGCCAGATAAGTTCACCTGTGACAAATGCCATAAAATATATGAAATGCATACTTGTGTTCGCATTAAACATACCTTTGGCTATGATTCTCCACCAGGATGGGATATGACATCTGTCGATATTTCACTGTGCGAAGCGTGTCTTATTAACATAAGCACTTCTATGAAGATTATTCGTTGTCAAAGTGACGACCATACTGAACATAAAAGCACGGATAGATTATCTCATGTCCTTGAGTGCCCAGGACTATTTTCAAATGAGTTACCTGACTTTGATCTCCACCCTGACAATGGAAAAAATGGCTACTGGAAGGTTATCGGGATACGTCATCAAGCGCTTGTCCAAACAGACAGCGCCAAAAAAGCACGAGAACTAGCAGTAAATATTGTTGGAGACTGGGAGCTTGAATCTATAGAGTACCTTGGCCCCCACCTTCCGAAGGTGATGAACTTTATTTAACGCATCAACAACACTGGTCGGTAACTGATGGATTTTTAAGGCTGTGCCATCAGGGCGAGTTAGCTCAATCCCAAACACCATAGATGATGCTGACTGCTCCTTATCCTGATGATTGACCACATCTGTCACAGCAAGATCCACGCAAATAAAATGTGTCCATGTGGAGAGGGTGCATAAAATAACAATACTTCGAATTACACACGCTCACTGAAGGAAACAAAAAATGTCTACAGATCATCTATATCTACAGGTATTGATGGCTGGTTTTCTCTTGCTTTAATAATTTCGATTAGTTCTGCATCCTCTAGTTTATCTTCTTCTTTTTGAAAAAAATAAAATACCTGAGAAACGAGTTTTTTCGCTTTTTGACTTGGTTTAAGGGCAAAGCGGTATTTATACATATTTTAGTCTTCTCCTGACTCGCTCCTGCCACAGACGCTGTAGACTCATCAACGCTGAGAACGGAACCTTACAGCTGTTGTTACGGGTCAGAAGCCGATTTAAATGGATTCAAGCCCTAGTCAAAATATCACAGCTTTGTTTCTTTGTGCGAACATTCAACCGACGTTAGCCTAGCCAACCCTCATATCTACGTACTCTATTTCTTTGTCATGACAAAGAAAATGAACAGCAACTCAGTATCCCCTCGGTCATTATCCGATGGCAATCGGCTAGCCTCGCAGAACAGGATAACCGTTGAGCATGCAATGCGAATAAGGTTAAGTGAAGTAGGAGCATCACGTTTACGTGTGGGCCTACTTCACCCATCCTGCCCGCCTAACGGCGTTCATTACCCCACAATAAGTGTGCAACAACCATTTCGAATAAGCTGCCATTTCTGCGCAATTTCACCACTATTTTACTTTTGATATCCTGAAATACTATAGAACAGGCATGTAATGGCTACTAATAGCGCACTAATAGTGGACTAATAGCGCATCAGTAGTGCACTTGTAGTGCCAAAATAGCGATTTTCTAATAGCAGTAAAATAGCGAAGATCTATACCGACAAACGCTTATAAAATTCAAAATACCGTGAGTTTTCAATGAGAAATATTGTGGCTATCAATGCTGTCATCCTGAGCTAGGCCACACTCTCTTTTTATTCAGTCCTTTTTATTTCACTATTCTGCAGCATAAGTAGCATGCTCAACGGTGGCAATGGTTTAATTTATTTTCTAAATAAATTAAAAAACTCGTGATGTTAACGCCCCAAATACACTGCCGTGACTTCTTCCCGTTCATGACCTAATTCATGAGAAATCTTGAGTCGTGCTGCTTTATCCTGTGCTTTCTGCTCTGGGGTGAGTTGCTTTGCTAAGGGACCGCCTTGTTTTGGGCAAGGCCAACCGGTTAATGCCTGGTAACGGTCTTGTGCATAGCGATGGCGTAAGCCGTGATTTTTATCGAGCGTGGCTTGCATGGTCCAATAGGTATAGGCCCGCAGTTGTTGTACATAGGTTTTATGGGCAGGAATCATGGAGCCCTTACCGGCTAAGTCATGACATTGCTTGAGGAGTGTGCGCTGAGCTTCTGTCCTGATTGGGATTATTCTTTCCCTACCGCCCTTACACCAAGAGGCTTTAAGTTGGAGGTGGTCGCCTTGATCCGCATAGCTGGGCTGAAATTTTAAGCATTCTTCACGGCGCAAGCCAAAAGCGGCCTGTAGTTGCAAGCTTAATTGAATATGTGGGTCACGAATACGTTGCAGTTTTTCCTGGCAGAGTGTTCGGCTGTGATCGGTATTGGTGACATACTGACGTCGTTCAATACCATAAAAGTCATTGTCTTTGGCAATAACCTGCGGTTTATTGATTTTTTCAGCCCACCAACGTAAAGCTGCCATTCTATTTTTAATGGTTGCTGGACGTTTATCCTCTGTTTGCCACTGTTTTACCAAGGCCTGAACATGCTTACCTTTGAGGCTATGCAGGTTCAAATGTAAATAACCCAAGCTTTTAAGCTCATCCGCACAGCGCGTTAATATTCGCTGTCGATTGGCTTGGGTGGCAAAGGAACCATCCCGATTACGGGCACACAGCTGCTTTAGCTGGTATTTCAGCGTGGATTGACTCATGGTTTAAACAGGCTCGGTTGATCTTAACAACAATAAAAACGGTAAGTGTTAAAGCCACTTGCCTACGTCATTGCGTAGAAAAGTCCTGTGATCACAGGTTAAGGCCATAGATGTTAAGTTGGGTAAAAAACCCTCTGCATTGGTCAGCGGTGGCTGATGGCAAAGCAGATTGAAGGGTCAACACGAGGTGTTTACATCGGTTCAACGCTTCATTCTCGTACTAGGACTTCGCAGTCTGTATCTAGTGAACGACAACTATCGCTTGTTGCTTGCTTCTTATTAACCCACCTTGTTATCACAGTTGGGCACTGCGGGCTTCACTGGGAAGGCCAATGGTTTGGGACCTTGCTATCACCTGCAAGGGAGGTTTTACGGCACTATTGGCTGGTTGGCTCCAGGTCTTGCGACAGTTACTCCGTTTAAGGTCTGGAGTAGGACCTGACGATCTATCGTAGTATGGGAACCTTTTTTTGCGTCTTTGGTTTGACGTAATCTCTGGCAAAGCCAGTATGGTCGCCTGGTTTTCGTCCTGGGCTTGACGTACTACGATGATCAACCTCAGTTGACTGTCTGAGGTGCACAGCATGAGCCTGAAATAGTATACGTCACGTGCTGATAACGCAATACAATCGTCGTATAGCCCAATGAGTGTGCGTGTCCGCTATTCTGTCCCTAGTGCCTAGGGACAGAATGGCAACCGTGTCATTTTCATTAAAAATGTTGATAAATATATATTTAACTTGTCGTTTTGCACCAAGTTATATACACAAATATATAAAAATATACATTAATCTATTTAAATCAATTTATAACAATAAAAAGCCCCATAAATTGATATGTATATACTTAAAGCACAAAATAGCGCATGAATATCTATTATTATCAACTTTACACAATGTATAAAAGTGGGACATGGTTCACGCGAAAAAACGTGTTGGAGAGTCAGTGAGTTAAAAAATAAATTCCCTACCCTACGGTTAAAATGTGAGGGCAGCATTTGAAGTATGTCTGATCAGTGGACGACGCTTCGAGGCGCGGAAAAAGCCCTGCATAAGCGGTGTTCCGCCTTGCTTCACACCCCTTCTACACCGCTATTACCGCTTCGTCCACAAACTCCCCTGCGGATCATTTTTAACAATCACAAGCCCACCTCTTATCCCCCTCAGGGGGAAGTACAGTAGTGAAAAACTACTCCTGCCCACCTTATTCAACTTACCTATAAAAGAATGCTGGCCGAAAAAGCACTCCTCCTCGCCTCCCTGCGCTTTGCGCGTCCTGAAGATTTTGTGAAATCCCAATGTGAACGCAATCACCGCCCTACCCTTTGCAATTACTGGGCTTTAGGTAAAAACAGGTGGTTGCACAGCGTGAAAAAAAACGCAAGAAAATGAAAAAAAGTGCCATTTTTTGAAAAACACGGCAACTGACCTTTGATCATTTTGGGGGATATTGGCGTATATTTTGGCCCTCTCGTCTCATTTTGAGCACCA
>NZ_JAGSOY010000117.1 GCF_018837975.1 Zooshikella harenae
CTTTGCAACGTGGTTATTACTTTTCTTATCCAGTGTTTCAGCATAATAAATTACTGGGTATTGTCGTGGTTAAAGTGGATCTGGCGAATATAGAGCAATCATGGCAAAGTGCTTTTCATCATGGTGCAGTTCGATTATTGGTAACAGATACGATGGGAGTGGTATTTATCAGCAGTGAACAACAGTGGTTATTTCACTCTCTAGGTAAACTGTCTGATGTGCAGCACAAGCAATTAAGGCAGGAACAGCGCTATGCATTACGTACGGTTTCTACGTTTGTAAAACAGGTGACACCTATTGTTGAAGATCCAGCATCTGTGTTTTCTACACTTCATAAAATTACGCTTATAGGTGAATTTGTTGAGCCTCATTCTTCGTACTTGCAGCAGCAATTAACAATGCCAGAAGCAGGTTGGGTATTACATATTTGGTATAACTGGGATGAGATCCAGCAGCGGGTGAATGAAACACTTTTAGTGTATGGATTAGTTGCCTGGGTACTATTGCTTGCAGGGTTATTTATTTGGCAACGTTATCGAATGGAACGACAGCTTCGTGTGGCTAGAGACCGGCTTGAAACACGGGTATTGATGCGTACGCAAGACCTTATGAAAACGAACAGAAGGCTTGAGCAGGAAATAGAAGAGCGGCAATATACTGAAGCGCAATTGAGACAAGCCCAAGAAGAGCTTATCCAAACAGCAAAACTGGCTGTTTTAGGACAAATGTCAGCTAGCATTAACCATGAACTCAACCAGCCCATCACTGCGATTAAGGGGCTGGCTGAAAATAGCATTTTATTACTCGAAAAACAGCAAACTCAATTAGTTGCAGAAAATCTTCAACGAATAAATCGGCTGTGTGAACGCATGGGATATATTGTCGCTCAGTTTAAAGTGTTTGCTCGAAAAACGCCTGGAAAATTAGCAACAATAAATCTTGTTACTGCGATTCAAAGTGCGATTGATTTACTTAAGCCACAGTTAGAGAAACAGTACATCAGTGTAATCAGTCAGTTGCCAGAGAATGGACTATGGGTTAAGGGGGATAGTGTCTGGCTAGAACAAATGGTTGTGAACTTACTGACGAATGCGATGCATGCGTTAATTAACCAAACAAATGGGGTCATTAACGTAAGCCTTGTTATTGATGAAGAAGACGTAAAATTAGAAATTCATGATAATGGTCCAGGTATACCAGAACATTTACTGGCTAAAGTATTTACGCCGTTTTATACAACAAAAAGCAATGGTCAAGGATTAGGGTTAGGGCTGGCAATTTCCCAACGTATAATTGAGTCTACGGGTGGGCATATTAGTGTGAGAAATCATGCTCAAGGTGGCGCTGTGTTTAGTGTTTGTATTCCCTCTGTAGACAGAAAACGAAAATCATAACCTTTTTAAATAGTGTGAGGTTATAGAGGTCGTATTCCTAAGGAAGTAAAGCGTTGTTACAAAGAATAAATGAAATGTAGTCGAGAATTATTATATGGAAAGTAGCCTGAATAATTATTATTCCTCGTCGTTAAGCGAGATATTTAATCAGATTTTTTTTATTGATGATGATGAAGATATTCGTGTTGTTGTCGAGCAAACTTTAACCTTAGCGGATATGAATGTAAGGTGTTTTGCAACAGCTCAAGAATGTTTATCATTGGTTCATGAAAACTGGCATGGGGTAATTGTCACGGATTTACATATGCCTAACATGGATGGTATGACGGTATTTAGGCATTTAAATCAGTTAGATTCTGAATTACCTGTTATCTTATTGACTGGACACGGAGATGTCAGTACAGCCGTAGAAGCTATTAGGGCTGGCGTATATGACTATATAGAAAAACCATTTACCCAAACGCATTTTGTTGAAGTCATCCGTCGAGCTTTAGAAAAACGTAGTCTGACATTGGAAAACAGGGCATTACGGGAAGAAATATCTGCACAGGGTGGCCCAGGTCCACGTATTCTTGGTAATACACCAGTGATCAAGCAGCTCCGTCGCTTAGTACAGCAAGTGCTTGATGCTCCAGCTGATATTTTACTACAAGGTGAAACGGGGTGTGGTAAAGAACTTATTGCTCGCTTTTTACATGAACATAGCGTCAGGCAAGCCCATCCTTTTGTTGCGATTAACTGTGGTGCGTTACCAGAAGCGCTAATTGAAAGTGAGTTATTTGGTCATATTCAAGGTGCATTTACGGGGGCAAACAAAAGTCGAAAAGGAAAGTTTGAATATGCAAATGGTGGCACTTTATTTTTAGACGAAATTGAAAGCATGCCAGTTAACTTACAAGTGAAACTTTTGCGTGTTCTAGAAGAACGGCATGTTGAACGGCTAGGTACAAATGAGCTAATACCTATTGATATACGTGTTATAGCTGCAACCAAAGAAGATTTAAAAAAACGCTCTGATGAAGGTGCCTTTCGACTTGATTTGTACTACCGCTTGAATGTTTTAATAATCAATATTCCACCTTTAAGGGATCGAAAAGAAGATATTTTACTTCTTTTTCAACATTTTTCATCAATAGCAGGTTCACGTTATGGTCAGGAGGTTATTCCACTTTCTTTAGCTCAGCGCCAGGCTTTATTGAATCATGATTGGCCAGGTAATGTTCGGGAACTAAGGAATATTGCTGAGCGTTATGTATTATTAGGTGAAAGTGCCGAATTTGATATTGATGGATGGAGCACCGTTTCATCATGTTCAACGATAACTGAAAAATTAACCTCTAAAGTTGAAGCATATGAAAGGGCACTATTGGAGGATGCATTAATTCGTCATGAAGGACGTCTTAAAACAGTAATGGATGAGTTGGGGATAGCACGTAAGACACTATACGATAAATTAAAAAAATATAGTTTAAATCGAACTGACTATTCGCTATAAAATTAAAAGCTTCCAATATTTAATTTATGTACTTAATAACTAATGTTTAGTAAGCATAGTGAGTTTCTGTAAGTGAATGAAGAAATAAATGGGTGGATTTCCACCCATTTGTAAATCAGTGATGTGTCATATCTCACTCATTACTCTCTCGGTATTAGGCTAACTAATTGATTTATATGGTATTACTGTTTTGGCGCGAGGTTTGCGTATTCAATACGTTGTCATGTGAGTAAGGCATGATAACCCCATGCGATAAGATGTACTTTGGTACATGTATGCCATGGTGAGTAAGCCTATGAGCAATAAACTTAGATAATAATAAAGAGGGAGTAACATGCGTAAACTAATAACAACAATGTGCTTTATCTTTTCTATTGTTGCTGGCACATTGAGTGCAGCCCCAATTGAAATTAAATTCTCTCATGTCGTTGCAGAAAATACGCCTAAGGGAAAGATGGCCATTCGTTTTAAAGAACTCGTTGAACAACGTTTACCTGGAAAAGTTAAGGTAAGTGTCTTTCCTAATGCTCAATTATTCAATGATGATAGAGTATTGGAAGCAATAATCTTAGGGGATGTGCAACTCGCAGCACCTTCTTTATCCAAACTAGAAACGTATACAAAAAAATTTCAAATATTTGATTTGCCTTTTTTGTTTGATGACATGCAGGCTGTAGATCGTTTTCAACAGAGCAAAGAGGGCCAAAAACTACTGGCTAGTCTGGAAAGTAAAGGATTAACGGGTTTAGGGTATTTACATAATGGTATGAAACAATTGTCGGCTAATGATCCACTTTTTACACCTGCTGATGCCAAAGGAAAGAAATTCCGAATAATGGCATCTGACGTGTTAGCAGCCCAATTTCAGGTGGTTAATGCTAACCCTGTGAAAAAGCCTTTTTCTGAAGTATTTACTTTATTACAGACAAAAGCCATTGATGGGCAGGAAAATACTTGGTCGAATATTTATTCGAAAAAGTTTTTTGAAGTACAGTCGCACATAACAGAAACAGATCATGGGGTGCTTGACTATATTGTTGTTACATCAAAAGAATTCTGGTCAGGATTACCCGATGAAATTCGTCCTATTGTCGAAAAAAGCCTGCAAGAAGCGATTGACTATGGAAATAAAGTTGCTTTGGAAAAAGATGAGCAAGATAAGCTAGCGATTATTACCAGTAAAAAATCAAAAGTCATAGAACTCTCATCTGCTCAGCGTCAACAATGGAAACAGGCAATGGCTCCCGTATGGAAGGAATTTCAAGATGAAATTGGTGTAGACCTGATTAAAGCAGCCCAAGAAGTGAACCAAGTTAATTAATACTAAATATTTAAACGTACTAGTGGTACATGTGTAATGTAGGATTACTCATGGGCCACTAGAGAAAACGTATATTAAATAACTGTTACCCAAAATAGTAAAAAATACTCACAGCGAACGCTATTTTTACGTTAGCGTGTCATAAATAGTGTGGCTAACAAATAAATACATTCGTGAAAGGTAGATAAAAGGGGAAATAGCATGTTTGGGCATTACCTTGCTATTGTTGAGGCGGCGATTATCCGACTGTTACTAGTGAGTATGACACTTCTGGTTTTTTTAGAAGTCATTCTTCGTTTTGTGTTTAATACGGGGTGGTTATGGATGGAAGAAGTGACCTTATATTTAGGGGCATGGTTTGTATTGTTTGGGGTTTCTTATGGTTTAAAAGTAGGAGCCCATATTGGTGTAGATGCATTAGTACGTCTGTTTCCCAGTGCCGTACGCCGTTGGATTTCCGTATTCGCGGTGATGGGGTGTTTGTTTTACTGCGGTGTTTTATTATACGGCAGTTGGATTTACTTGGGTAAATTAAAATTAATTGGTCTGACCATGGAAGATGTTCCACTCCCTAAGTGGCAGGCTATGAGTATTTTATTTGGTGGTTTTGTACTATTAGCACTTAGGTTAATGTCATTACTATGGATGTTGCTTACCCGTCAAGTTGACAGTTTTGAGTTGCTAGATGAAGCTGAAGAAAGCTTGGCATTAGCACGAGAAGAATCCAAACTTGATCAGATAAAATCCCCTGAAGTCATGGTGACATCACAGGTTTCATCTGTGGGGAATAGATTATGACTACTGCAACTTTATTTTTGGTACTTTTACTATGTATGTTGACAGGAATGCCAATTGCATTGGCATTAGGGATTGCGAGTGTTTCAACGATATTATTATTTTCTAATGACTCCTTAGCATCGATTGCACTTAAGATATTCGAGTCAACTTCTAGCCATTATACGTTGTTAGCCATTCCATTTTTTATTTTATCTTCCGTTTTTTTATCAACGGGTGGTGTTGCCAAACGACTTATTAATTTTGCCGTAGCGGGTGTGGGTCATGTTCGTGGTGGTTTGGCTATGGCATCGGTGGTTGCTTGTATGCTATTTGCAGCCGTTTCCGGCTCATCGCCTGCTACAGTAGCGGCAATTGGTAGTATTGTTATTGCAGGTATGGTTCGCTCTGGGTATTCCCAATCCTTTGCCGCGGGTGTTATTGCAAATGCCGGCACTTTAGGCATATTAATTCCCCCTTCAATTGTTATGCTGGTATATGCCGCTGCCACTGAGGTATCTGCGACTCGAATGTTTATGGCAGGCTTAATACCAGGTTTGCTTATGGGAGGGATATTATTAGTTGCAATTTATTTGTTTGCTCGAAAACGTCGTTATCCTTCACAACCTTTCCCAGGCTGGCGGACGCTTACTAAAACTGGCTTAGTGGCCACAGGAGGTTTATTTCTTATTGTGTTGGTATTAGGCGTGATCTACGGTGGTGTAGCCAGTCCAACTGAAGCTGCCGCTGTAGCCGCTGTGTATGCTTTTTTGATTGCGGTCATTGGTTATCGTGATATGGGCCCATTAAGAAATACACCATGGCGTTATCAAGACGAAAAAATAGTTCATGCTGTGGTCAGAAATACTTGGCAAATTACCTGGGCAATACCACGTTCATTTTTTGATCGTGAAGTGAATAATGTGGTTATGGATGCTGCAAAAGTAAGTTTGATGCTGTTGTTTATTATTGCTAACGCGATGTTGTTTGCACATGTATTGACGACTGAACGCATTCCACATGCTATTGCAGAAACAATAGTGAGTATGGGGCTTCCTCCATGGGCTTTTTTACTGGTGGTCAACTTATTACTACTTGCTGCGGGTAATTTTATGGAGCCTTCAGCTATAGTATTGATTATGGCACCAATCCTGTTTCCAATTGCCACACAGTTAGGTATCGACCCCATTCACTTAGGCATTATAATGGTAGTGAATATGGAAATTGGTATGTTAACTCCACCTGTTGGGCTAAACCTATTTGTGACTGCAGGTATTACTCAACAAAGTATAGGCTGGGTCATTAAAGCTGCATTACCGTGGTTAGGTCTACTATTATTATTTTTAGGGCTAGTAACATACATCCCTGCCATTTCATTGTTTTTGCCTGAACTGCTAAATTAAAGTGTTTTCAACAAAATGAGGAGGGAGGAAGTCTGACTGCTGAAGAAAACCAGCAGTCAGAAAAAGGTGGACTTCATGTAGTACATTTATACTATTTTATTGACAACTAAATTGATAAGGTTTGCCAATGTCATTGTAAAAAGCTTTACATTGCGTCAAATTTTTAGGTAGAGCCATAGATAAAGTTATGTTTGTATGATTATAGTTGCACTCAAGCCAGTATTCATTACCTTTATCAAGAGACCAAATGTAAAAATTTTCATTAGTACCTTTGTTGTCAGGTGCTAAAGAAGCCATTTCCTCAGGAATACCATCATATAGATTAATACTTATTAGTTTTGGAGTAAATTGACTATGCCCAACACGCCATGGCTTTGGCACGATTAAAGCTTTTTGATCAACAGAAAGCTTATCAGGACATTTTAACTCCATTGCAAAAGAACTTGCAGAAAATAAGAAACAAGTACTAAGTAATTTAATAAGTTGTTTTACCATATTTATCATTCTGTGAGTTTTTACCATTTGAATACAAGTGGTAATGTGGGCATGAAATTATGTGATTTTTGACAAATTTGATTGTCAAAACCAATCTCAACTATATGTTTTTCGTCTGTTACAAGATCAATTCCATTTGTACTATTTGCGTAAAGTGCAGGTTCGGAATATGTATCTTTGGGTATAAAAATGTGCAGCGAGGTTATTTTTTTAAAACCAACAGAATGTTCCATTGGTTGACGTTTTGCAGCAGGCTGTTGGTCAGGCCTTGAGGAAAAGGACAAGAAAAACCACATAGGCTCAGTGATTGGAGCCACTCCAACATCAACTTTTAATGTTTCAGGTAGGTATGTTGGTCTATATTCCCAGCTTTTAAAAGGAACTGCTTTGTTGGTAGTGTTAGATTCCGGCCTAAAACAAATACCAAAAGGAGAGGCTGTTGATTTGTGGCTAATAAACCTTTCGGAGAGTTGTGTAGGTTTAGTTATATCATTATTAATTTCATTAGGGTTATCTAGATATAAAAGCTCAATAAAGGCATTATGGAAAAAGAACCTGCGATTGGCTGTTCCTTG
>NZ_JAGSOY010000118.1 GCF_018837975.1 Zooshikella harenae
GAATCATATCACATCATAGAATAATATTTAGAGTATATTATGGCTTACTTACCCTTTTATCAGCAGCAAACTTAGCCAAAAAACCATTAAATGAATAAGGATTTATTATGAATCCTAAAGAAATTGCTACACAACTTCGCTGCCCTTCAGGTCAAAAAGCCTCTGAAGTTGCCCAGCAAATGAACAAAGCCAATCACCAAACAAATGACAAATGTATTAATTTACTGCACATCACTGACAATGACCATGTATTAGAAATAGGACCCGGTAATGGTGCTTTTGCACAACAGATTATTAAAAGTGCAACAAATGTAGTCTATAAAGGTCTTGACTGGTCCAGTCATATGGTAAAAGAAGCCAGAAAGCTCAATAAGCAGTTTATTCCCTCAAAAATAGTTAGTTTTCACCAAGGTAGCTCCGATGCTATCCCTTTCTCTTCCTCCTTTTTTAATAAAGTATTATCCATTCATACTTTATACTTTTGGGATTCCCCTTCCCTACACTTTGCTGAAATACACAGAGTTATGAACAAAGATGGGTTATTTTGTATCGCTTTTGGTGATAAATCATTTATGAAAGACTTGCCCTTTTCACCTTTTGGTTTCACTCTTTATCACTCAAAAAAAGTTGAACAACTACTGGTAGCTACTGGATTTCATATTCAAGAAATTCAGCAGCATTTTGAGACGGGGCTAAGTAATACAGGCGATACTATAGAAAAGCTCATTAATATTATTCTATGTAGAGTTTAGTAAAACCTGTTCTTAGTATATAACCTTAGTGAAGGAGTTTTAAGGTGACGTTCAAGTGAAACTTCTCCACCTAAAATATGTTGATGAAGTCTTTTTATAGGTAAATGTAACCTATAAAACAGTTGTCACACAGATTGACAAGTTAAGTATTGAGTACTTTGTATATCTAGTACTCTTCTCATTACGATGCTAGGTCTATATACAGTGTAAGCCTAGCACCTGATAACACACTCAAAGTATTGGCTGTGTTTCAAATTGCTTGACCCCTTCTGGGATCTGATACCATGCTTGTTTTTCTTTCACCCATACATGAACAGTTGGATTAATAATACGAGTATCATTCAAAGTACATGGTTTTAACTTAATAACATCTGGCTTATCGGGATCAAAATGATACATGCGATTACCGCAATTAGGACAAAATTTAGCATAGTTTTTATTACCACTATCTGCTAAACGTTCCCACTGCTTCATCTCGCCCTGAAAGGAGACAGAATCAGCTTTAACCACAGCAGTTATGCTAAAAGCACTGGTCGACAACTTCTGGCATTCTCGACAATGACAAGCAATTACAACTGAAGGAGGTTCCAACAATTGATAGGTTACATTGCCACATTGACATGATCCTTTAATAGGATATGAAATATCACTCACGGTACTCTCCAATACTCATCAGAGGGAAAATAAGTCCCTTTTATTATTTCGATGTTATAATTTCAATGCTATTGAAGCCACAGCAGAAATCTTAGTGTCAAAACTAGAAATCCCTGAAAGGGTTGCTGTATGATGCTCACGTATTTGTTCTGCTGATGCATGTTTTTTATCATGTGTGGTATGTGCATCAGCCACCAGTTGAACATTATAGCCTAATGCTGCAGCACGACGTACCGTAGTATCAATACAAAATTCGGTGGCATAACCACAAATAATCAAGTTGTTCACATTTAGTGCTTGTAAATGATCAGCGAGATCCGTTCGTAAAAATGAATCCGGTGTTGTTTTGCGTACTTTATAGTCGTTCTTTTCAACCTTCAGGCCAGACTGCAACTTCCATGTATCACTTCCATACTCCAGTAATGTATGTGGCTGCTCATGCTGTATAAAAAAAACAGGCATATTTGAACTTCTTGCCTGATGAGTAATAGCATTTATTCGTTGTACAACTTCATCAGCTTCATAAGGTCTTGGCTCTTTATCAAAAAGGATACACTGTACATCAATGACCAATACTGCTGACTTCATAATCAATATGCCCTAAATCCCAGTCTATCTTATAAATTACACGGTATAGTCAGTACATTCACTCACTACACTTCGTGTTTACCAAGCAACAATGATAAATTGTTACTGCAAAATAGACAATTTTTGATTTTACAGAAGCTCTCAAGATGCCTAACCATCACCTCATACCAGTCTAAAATTCAACCAATGCAATCTAATTCAACTAAGTTGCCGGTGTTCTTCACTCTAGTCATTTATTAATATAACCACCCAGCAGTGCTTGTATATAAATTAAAGTGGCTACTGATAAGTCTTATAGTAGTAGACCTGTCTTGAGGCTTCACCACTTGACAACCCAGCTAACTCTTTTAAAACAACGGTAAAAACGAGAGAGGAAAAGCAATACCAACCTGATAGAATCAAATTGGTATTACTAGAAAAAATTTATGGAAAAATTGGAAAGGCTAATATTAAATACAGCAAAGCATAGTACTAGTTTAAAGCTTGCTTTGCTCTATATGCATATTCAGTATTGGGATATTTATCGATAATAAATTGGTATGTTGTACGAGCTTCTGCAGACTTATTTAATTTCTGATAGCTTTGTGCTTTTAAGAATAAAAGCTGTGCTTTAGCTTCATTATCATACTCATACATTCTAAGCGCTCTATCAGAGATTTCTATTGTTTCTTCAAAATCACCATCACTAAAATTATTTTGCGCTCTTATAAATGCCCCATCCCTAGCCATGGAACCACAGCCTGTTAGCGTCAACGCAAGTATCACCCAAAGCAGCTTTTTCATCTGAACAACCTTTCTCCTCTTGTAAATAAGCAAATCTTAACATACTTATTCCAACAGGAGACTAAGCGACACTGTACTCTTAGCCCTTTATAATGTTAACTATCTTCCAAAACAGCTCTTTACACAAGATATATACCCTACAAATATAATGGTTCTTCTATGATAAGCTGGACTGTTGACATACTTATAATAAATCAGAACTAGATCACTATTATTTTAACCAAAGAAAACTGATGTGAAATTGTATCCACTCAGATGATTGTCTTTTTCAAAAAGGCTTAGCGTTTTATAAAAATATCTATTTTTTTGCCAACATAGTATGATCTTTCCCTATTGATGGCTTCCCACTTACACCACGAGGCACCTGAGTAATCTTTCCCCCAGATTTCAAAAACTCATCAACTTGAGCATCAATAGACTGATGAGTTTCAATAACATCATTTGCCTTTACTTTCTTGCGTGACATATTAACTCTCTCATGTTGACCTTATAACTTCTTATTCAGTATAGTATAGGATTATAATTAATACAGTACATATATGAATATTCATTAAACAAATGATTTTTCAATTAAAATATTATTAAGAAGAGAGTAGAATTCATAGCCCTTCTTAGCATTCAAGCCTGAGGGAATTGACTATGAAGTATCCTAAGTGTCAATGAGAACAAAGAAACTCCAACACAACTTGTAACCACTGCGGTATTATTTTTGAAAAATATTTCAAATACCAGCCAACTGTAAACTCAACGATTTATCAAGCTAAAACTAGCATACAGCCTAAAATAACACTCAGAGAAATTTTATTTTATCCTGGAGAAAAAGTTGACCGTCTTTCTGTATTCAGTCGTGCTGCAGTGCAGATAATAATCACTATTTGGGGATTATCATTAATTTTTTCTTCAATTGCCAGCAATGCTGCTGGTAGCTCATTCTTACATTTACCTTTTCATGAAGCAGGCCATGTTATTTTCCGTCCTTTTGGTAACTTTATGACCTCTCTCGGTGGGACCCTAGGTCAACTACTAATGCCACTGATTTGTTTTTATGTTTTTTTATTAAACATCATAATACTTTTGCTTCATCAGTCTGTGGCTGGTGGTTTGGCGAAAATTTTCTAGACATAGCGCCTTATATTAATGATGCCAGAGTTCGGCAACTATTATTACTGGGAGGAAACTATGGATGTTCATCACCTTATGGTTTTCATGATTGGGAGTACCTTTTAACTGAAACAAGTTTACTTCAGTATGACCAATCAATTGCTGTAGGCGCACACTTCTTGGGATCAATTATTATAATCAGCTCAGTCCTTTGGGGAACCATCATCGTCTTAAAACAATTTAAAATGTTACATTGATCTTGTTTCTTTACCATAAATCAGATTTCCTCCAGATGGTTTTTTCTCGGTAAGCGATGGATTAGCCAATAACCAACACTCATTGACAAAACAACAATACCAATAGCAAAGATATAAAAGGGATCAGCCGCTTCATGATCCATAATAATCACTTTTCGAGCAATAGCCATGAGAGCTGTTGCCATGACGATCTTGACATGAATGACATCATCTCGCAAATAAACGGTAATATTTATAAATATCTCAATAGCAATTAATACGGCTAAAAAAGCGCCAAATGTCGCCAACATATCCGTTATTGTTAGAATTAAAAATGGTGGTGATATTAATCTTTGATATAATGTCCAACCAACATCAATAACTCCCATAATGATGACAAACACCATGAGTACAGCCAAAACTCTAACGGCAAAGTGTATTGAGTTTTGTAAGTTATAAATTAGCTTGTCTTGCGTATCAACTTTCACAGAACTAAAACCTCTCATCAATGGAAATTTATTCATTTAGATAAATCACTTAAACTATTCCAAAACAGGTGACTCAAAGTGATCTGGCTTTAACGTAATGACTGAACAGCGAACCGCATCTAATAAATTTTCGGCTTTATTACCAATTAGAAAGCCTGCAATACCTGTTCGGCATACTGTGCCCATAACAAGTAAATCCACACCATTTTGGTGAATAAAGGTTGGTAATACTTCTTCTGGTTCTCCCTCACTTAACACCTGCTGTAATTTGATTTTCGTTTCTTCTATAGGACGGGATAATTCAGTCAGTTTTTCGTTACGAGCATCTCTTTCCTTCAATGCAAACTCAGCAATTTCAAGCTCACTCAATCTACCCCATGAACGAAAATAGCCTTCCCCAAATAAGCGCCAAGCATGAAATACATAAAGTTCTGCATCATTAACTGATGCAAAAGCCGCAGCACAAGATATTATTTTTTTATTTAATTCAAGTCCATCATCTGTTGGGGCAACAACATCAACAGCCGCTAACACACGGTTAATTTTAGCCTGATGATCAGTAACTACTGTCCATAGCGGTGTTGGCGATTTCCGCATTAAATGGCGTGTAGTACTTCCGAATTGCGCAGCTCTACTTTTATATCCTCGACTTGCGTCAATTGCTATTAAATCAAACTCTTCTTTAGAAGCCAGCTTTATTATTTCCACAAAAGGAATCCCAGACGCCAACTCATAGTTAAATACACAGTTTTTGTATTGTGCACTTAACATATTGACTTCGTTTTCTAATTTTTTTTGCTGTTCCTTTTTAATTTGGTCGAGTATTTCCCACGATGCTTGTTGCGTGTATTGAGCTATACAATTTGGCGTTATCTGCTCAATTACGGATACTATTGTCACTGAAACTTGCTTCTTGTTTGCAAACTGAAATATTTGATGAAAATGATCACCCATAGTTTGTTCTGGCGAAATAGGAACCAAAATCTTCTTAATATTCATGATAAAACCTCTCTTTGATTTCCAACTATCGTTAACTAGACTTTATCGCTGTCAAGCCAGCCAGTGCCCATAAGCAATGTAGATTGGAATCCCTACTAAGACATTAAATGGAAAAGTCACTGCTAATGATGATGTAATAGATAGACTCATATTAGCTTTTGGTAAAGCCACTCTAAGTGCTGCAGGTACTGCAATATAAGAAGCACTTGCCCCTAAAACTGCAAGTAATGCTATACCACCTACACTTAACCCTAATAACTTAGCTAACAAACCACCCAGTAAGCCTCCAATAAGAGGCATTACCACCCCAAAGGTTGCAATAAAAGATCCTGTTGATTTAAACGAATCAATACGACTCGCTGCAGTTAACCCCATATCGAGTAAAAACAAAGCTAAAACACCATGGAATAAGCCTTTGAAAAAAGGCATTATCTGCTGTGTTTGCTCACCCCATATCCAGCCAATAACAAGCCCGCCCAGCATAAGCACAACACCTTGACTACAAAACATCTCATGTAATAATTTACGTCGTTCTGAACCTAGTGCTCTTCCTTTGGCTAAAAAAATACCAACAGCAATAGCAGGTAATTCAAGCAATACAACAAAAAGCGGGAAATAAGCTTCATAAGTAATTGACTGAGATTCAAGTAAAGCAACTGCTACCGCGTAGGTCCCAACACTTACAGACCCATAGTGAGCGGCTATAGATGCAGCATCAGTTTTAGCTAACTGACCAAAATATGTCAGTATGGGAAATGCAATAAAGGTTAGCATGACACCAAATGCAATGACCGCTAGCGCTTGAGTAATTAATGAGCTATCCGCATGATCAGCCAGGGCTACCCCCCCTTTTAAACCAATAGCAATCATTAAGAATAAAGTTAGGGTTTGTGAAAGCCCTTTAGGGAAAACTAATTCTGCTCGCATTAACTTGGCGATGATCCCCAGTATAAAAAATGCGACCACAACATCAAGCTGCATACTTCCTCCATTAAAGGTCAAGAGCTAAAAACACTGTTTTTCAGTGATGCGTGGCTAATCGCAGAGGGTTCACTTGTCTGTTTTAATGCTTTTACATTGATTAGGTTAATGGCTAATATAAAAGCACCCACACAAGCTAGTGCCCAGCTGATATAGTTTTGACTGGCTAACACTGCCCCCACCAAAATCAAACACAAACCAACCAATACCCCAAAGGTCACAGATCGATTAAACCGCATAATTCATCCTCCCTTAGTTTTCCTGGTAACCTGGTAAACTATCTAACATCTCGTTTTCCAATGAACAGTCGGTTTTAACAAACCAAACTAATTCCGTTAAAAAACCTTTGTTATGGGATAATCATGAACTACAAACTAGTTAGATAAAAATAGATATTATCTAGATTTCATATAGATAAATATCTATATATTATTATATCAACCACTATTCCCAGCTATCTCCAGCCAATTAATTCCTCTATTTTTCAATGAGATATACTCGACTTTGGCCATTTAGCTTAAGCAGATGTGCTCAAACAATGAACAGAATTTGTTTTTTTTGGTAGAAAACAAGCAGAATAACTGGAGTTTAAGTGACAA
>NZ_JAGSOY010000119.1 GCF_018837975.1 Zooshikella harenae
TTAAATACAGTAGCAATAATGTCAGTGTTGCCCTTTTCATAATTATGTATTCCTTAATAGTCTTAATTAAAAGCACCCGGGATTGTGACTTTGTTATCGTTATTGGTCAAGCTGTACTTTATTAGTAAATTCATATTAATTTTGTTTAAGTTAATTTTATTTTAATAATTGCATAGATAAATCAGCATGGCACTCTGTTAAAGAGTTTTTATACCTGTAGAGATGTATTATTAATGGTTCACGTTGAAAAGGCTATTTTTTTACTAAAACATTGTTATACAACATTTAGATAGCTCACGTTGAACACGCCGTAAATACATCCCTGTAGGCTTGGTTGCCGCTTCCGTGCGGCAAACAGTTCAACATAAGCTATCTAACTGTTGTTTCCATCAGTGCTTATTGAAAGACAGCTTACGCTTATTGATCAACGTTTGAGTGGTGACGTTATTGATATAGAAGAAGGTTTGTTTGCAGGAGACTTGCCCCCTTTACCCTAGATTATGCCATATATAGTGTACTTATTTACAACGGACTCGCTTTGAAAGCTGTTGTCCTTCTAATGTGTTTATAGTAAGAGTATTATTTGCTGTATTTAGCTCAAACTGTTTGAAAGATTCCCAGCTTTCACCTTCACCTGATATTGAAAAAGTTATATTTAGCTTTCTTTCGTTCTCGACGTTGACCCTTGTGACCTGACCCTGACTCTCCCAATAGCGTACAACTCTAGCTTCAATCTCCATCCTCATATCACTGGATGGCTGAATACATGCTTCATTACTAGTGTCCCATGTACCATGAAATAGTTTTGGGATTTCTTCAAGTTTTTTCTCAGCTATTGCTGAGTTACTAAGCATAAAAAAGATTACTAGAAAATATTTCAGCATCCTAAACGTCCAAATTGATATCCACATAACGATTAATGAATCGTCATCATAACATAAGCCATTACCTCATTGCAGGCTTTATGAATAAGGGGACAAGTTGCTTTTTTAGTAATACTTCTGAGCGTTGCATAATGAGCATAATCTGTCTTTCAATGTACATTGATGGTAAGATGTTGAGCTGTTTACCGCACGGCAGCGGCAACCACGCCTAGTACTGTGGTAAGTAGTATAAATCAATAGACTTGCCACCTATACTCAGATATGTAACAACTCAATTGATCTATTTCATGACTTACAAAGTGTAGTCCTAATGTCTTATAAAATAATAGCCAGTAAACTAATACAAATTATTGATGTAAAGTTATTTGCACTATTAGTAATCACTTCTCAGTGTTTTTTAGCAGGTTGCTCTACAAGCCCTTTGATAGATGCTGCACGACATGGGCGATTAAATACTGTTAGCCAATTAATCGATGATGGTGCAGACATTGAAGAGAAGCCTTTTTTAGGGTTAACTCCCTTAGCTACTGCTGCAAGCAGCGGTCATTTAGACGTTGTTAAACTATTGATCGAAAAAGGTGCGGATGTAAATGGTAAAAGTAAGTTTAATGCAAGAGCCCATCTTGTGGCTACTTATCATGGGCACCTTGATATTGTTCGGTATCTCATAGAACAAGGTGCAGATATGGAGTCAAAAGGCGTTTTAGACTACACAGCGCTGATGATTGCTGCAAGGCGAGGTCATTACGATATAGTAAAGTATTTGGTTGAACAGGGTGCTAATCTTGAAGCAAAGGCTTATAAAAACCAAACCGCTTTAATCGTAGCAATTCAAAAACGCTACCGTTATATTGTTAGGTATTTAATGGAGCAAGGTGCAGATATTGAAGCGCGGTCTTTTGATGGAGAAACACCGTTAATGACAGCAATAAAGCGAGGTCATATCAATATTGTAAAGGATCTTGTCGCCGCTGGTGCAGACCTTAATGCTACGGATGATAATGGATTAACTGCAAAAAACTGGGCGGAAGATTCAAATAATCAAAGTATTTTAAAGTTTTTAGACGAGGCTACAAAAAAAGAGCTTAAATAATTTTTATGAATAAACTGTCGTAAAAAAGGTTATTTTTTATTCTTGCTAGTGCCCATATATAGTGCTCCACCCTCCCCCCGAATACGCTATTGTGGTACTTATAAATAAGCAATGAATGTTAAGTCTGCCCCAGCCACTATACTGAAATTAAATATAACGATGAGTGCTGTGACCAGGGGCCGTTCATGAACATACCCTATGATGTTATTCGCCAGTTCCCACGCCCAGGTGAGTCTTGTTACTTGCTGCTAGATGGGGCCAGTGAACCGGGTTTGCTAAACCGTATTTATGAAAAAGAAAAAACACCGCAGGTGTTCCCTCTTTTTGAGCAAACGCTTTTTGCTGAATTAAGTGATTTATCCCCTTTGCTGGTCAAGGTTGACCCCTTAGGCCGTTTTTTTATTGATTATTTATACCGAGGTATTACTCATCACTGGGGGTTGGTATTAAGCAGTGACCTTCCTTTTGAACAGCTCGTACTGCATGCCCAATGGTGGTTGACGGTGAATCATCCACAAGGTGGTGAAATGCTGTTTCGGGCTAGTGATCCACGTATTATTTGGCGACTGCTTGCAGCATCAACACCGGAACAACATGAATACTGGCTAGGACCATTTGCTTCTGTGGAATGTCCGATGTTGGATAATACATTTGATGATGCTATCTCAATAACATCCCATGGCACGTTGAAATTAATGGATGATTGCTGGTTGAGCGTCACCAACCCTAATCCGACGTATGACGTACATCGTTATAAGCAGTTACAAACATTTACGATAAAGCAAATAACCGCTATGGAAGTACCGACACACGTCAGAGCATACCAGCAATTATATGAATATGTTGCTCAATATTACCCTGATCTGTTGTATAACAAGTTACTCGTGTCTGCTATTTATCAATTTATGTGTCAATTTAACAATCATATGCGGACACTGGTGCCTGATGATCAGGTGCTTAACAAGCAACCGTTTCCGTTGGTATATGCCCTCACCGCTTTAGCCAAAGGTTTACATTGTCAGTCTGCAAATGAATTGTATTTAGTGGTGAATATTGTTGCGCTGCTGGGAGAAAAGCTCTTTGTTGGACGACATTATTTAGCCGTTTACCAACTCATGACAGAAGCTGACGCGCGACCGCTTGAGGCACGGCTTAAAGAGGCTTATGTGCTTGCTAAGCAGTATAGGGCGCAGTAACGATGACAAGTGATACCTCAGATAATAGTCCTTATGGTAAGCCTGCTAATGCTGAGGAGGCGATGGCAGAAATAGCGGATGGTGGCACTTTAGATGGTGTGGCCCACTGCCCTGTTAAAGAGGCGTTTATTTATCTCTACCCTACTCGCTACGCCTTAATTGAACAAGAAGTTGAACATCCTGCATTAGCACCTGGTTTTGATGCGTTAAGCAAACCTGTAGGTGTTCGATTAGCGCGCAAAGGCTTTGTCTATATTTTCCATTCGTTAAAGCCTGATGAGTTATTGTCGTTTGAAATTCAGGATGACAGCCCATCATCATTATATTGGGAAAAGCAGGATTGTGTTGGTAAACCCAGTGTATTAACCGCACCCATTAAATTATTACGCCAAGGGTTTATTGAGGTTGTGTACTCGGAAGTAGCCTGGACGGACAACAAAATAGCTGAAGTGAAGTCAGACCCTCGGTTAAGACGTCAGTATATGCAGCGCGTTGATCTGGATGATTATGACTTTGGTAACGGCGCAACCCATCTAGTGCCATTGGATAGTATCTCAACGGTGCTCAGTGAGTGTATGGATCAAAAACCGGTTGAGCCGTTTTCCGACAATGAACCTCATTTACCATTTGAGGAAAAAGGCTTTAGCTGGTCTTCCTTGCCTTTGGCGCAAGCCTCAAAAGGTAAAGTCATGGTCGAAACCCAGGGTAGCTCATTTAATACCGCATTGTTGGTATTACACGACTTGCTTGGGGTATTACATGATATTGATCTGCACGCTGAATGTATTTATCGGGAAAAACGTGAATGGTATGAAAATAATAAACATGCATTGCATGCGGGGCAATTTGTTCAGGGGTTATATCAAGTCAGCCAAGGCGATTTAAGTAATCATTTTAAGCAAGCTGAAGCCACAAGAAGTCTGGATGCGTTGGATCAACAAAGCCTAAAAGACTATACCCGTGTCGCTGAATTACGTAATGAAGCTGACCTGCTGCGTATAAATGCCGCTCGAACCAAGCGCTATGGTAAACGAAATAAGTTGTCGTCTAATTGGTTTGAACGTTTTGAAAAACTTAATGCAGAAGCTGACCATAAAGAGGCTCAAGCTCAGCAAATTGAAGAACAGCTCGCCCATAAACATGGCCGTAATCATACCCGCTATCAAGCTGCTGTTGAGAAATACCGTAAGGGTAAACTCAGTATGTACAAGGATGATAGCTTGTGGAATATACCGCGCATTGAACAACGTGTTCGCCTCAAGGCCATGAAAACCTTTTTAGCTAATGCAGAGCAGCTGGCTGAACATATCGCTGACTTGGAAGAAGACAACAGTCGTGATCGCAATAAACTGCTACCGCGTATCAATAATGCGCTCTGGTATTTTGATATACTAGTCTCTGATCAAGTGAAGCACTTACATGAAACTCACTTTCGTTGTATTGCCAACCTTTGTGGCGATGCGGAAGGCAAAGGCGTTGATTTAGCACACAAGCTGTATATTGATGAGTTTGGAGAAGAAAACCGGGCCTCATTATTTATTACCAATTACAGTATCGAATCGGCCAATGAAATTAATAATGCCTCCAATACGACCGATGATTTAAAAACCATTTTATCGACGGCAAACGATGTCAGGGAATTAAAATCATTGCTTAAATTGGATCAATTTCCAGAATTAACAGAACACCTTGAATTACGTGGCAGTATCATTGCGGCGTTGACACCCGCGTATATCCGTGAAGTCACACGTACTTTCGATCAGCTTAATAACCTGGATACCATGACGCGAGCCCGACGCGTGATTCGTCATACTAAAGTCAGCTTTGACTTGCTTTTGGTCAATGCCGCCGCCAATGATAATTTAATGATTCGTCTGCCCAATGCAGAAGCCACAAATGAATTTCAACGTGCGTTGGATCAACTAGGTCAAGATCAAGGGGTTATTCGTACCTTAAAAAATAAACGTAAAAGTATACGTCAGCAAATTAAAAAAGCTCAACAGCGCCGCGACTGGTCTACAACACGAGCATTAGAGCAAGAGCTGGACGCGATTAAACAAACTTCTGTAGAAAAATGGCAGTCATTACAAAATGCCAAAGCAACGGTTCGAGCTTATACGTCCCCTGTAAACCCCACTCAAGGCATGAGTGGCTTTAAGGTTGAGGGACTCAGTGACGTAGAAATAAATACCCTTAATCAGCATATTGAAGGCTTCCGAAGAGGCATGCTGACGAACTATGGACAGGGGCATACGCTTAGTAGTGTGGGTAGTAGTATCAGGGCTATTTTTATTCCAGTGTTACTGTCTATTACCAATATTTTTAATGCATTTAGTACCTATGAAGATCTTGCGCACAAAGAAGTTCTTACATTTCCAGATTTAGCAGAGCTCTTTGCAGATATCTCAGGAGCTGTAACAGCCACTGCTTCTGTTGGTGTTGAACTATGGCGACAAAGTATTGAAGGAGGTATTCAGAGGGGAAATCCTTTTCTGGTTAATACGTTAGGAAAAGTCGTTATTATTTCTACCCTATTTTTAAGTTTCGTTGATGGGTTAGGAGCACTATCAGATAACGTTAAAAAATTTAAAGAAGTCAGTGATGCACTTGAAGATAACGACAACATAGCTGCGGCTGGCAATGCAACCTCCATACTGGGAAATACCTTCGTACTGGTGGGTAACGCTCGGCAGGGATTTTATGCGTACCAAGCGTTTAAGTTTGCTCGCTTGCATGGCATGAACTACGGTGCAGCACTCGCCCGCTTTGCAGGCCCGATTGCCAGTGCCATGCCTTGGTTAGTCATTGGTGGCGTGCTTATCCTGATTGGTGAAGTACTGTATGAGATCTATAAATCCCCACCGATTATGGTATGGGTTGAGCGTTGTTATTGGGGTAGGCAATCTCAAGGTTGGAGTCATCAAGAGGAGCAACAGCAGTTAGCGGATGCGATTATGCGTCCACAGATTGAAGTTCAATACTATGTTGAGGGCCATATCGAAAATAAAAAATACGACTTACACCCTCAATCCGTTCGCACTCATAACATGGTGGATATCACGATTTCTATTCCTGGAATCAAACGTAGTAGTTTTGTCATACCTAAACACGCTACTCCTATACAGCAGAGGGAATCCCCCCTACAGATTGGTATTGCTGTAGCCAACAATTATCAAGCACAAGATATTACTTTTTATATGTTAAATACGGCCTCTGCAGCATTTAACCATAATATGTTGCAACTTAAATTATTTGTTTCAAGAGAGGCATTAAAGAATGCATCCAGCTTAAGTTTTAAATTTATCTCCAGGCCCGATATGGCCTATAAGCCGGTACAGGAAGATAAAAACTATGTTAGATATACCGTTAAGCTGGACGAGTTTCAATACGAAGATGATGACAAGCCAGGTATGGTTCCTGCCCTTGAAGATAATGATACATTGCCAGGAGAGCAGCGTATGAAGCTGTTTGCCATTAATGATGCCTGGTTGAATTATGCAGAAGACCTTGGTGAAACTGATGTATAAGTTCTCTGACGTTGAACACAGCGATGGTGTGACCTCACTGATATTATCGCCATTACCCATATGGACAGGTTATAAGGCCGCAGATCCTTTAAACGTACTCACAAAAAAAAATGATGTATTTATCGATATTGGCAGCGGCAATGCTAAGGAAGCATTTGAAGTATTGCATGGTGCTTTTTCTCTCGTGTGTATAGGATTTTTTTTTATATATATTTTATTTGTTACACTTATCGAACCCCAACATGGCTTTTTAAATTGGGATATCATTATAATTACAGCCAGCGGAATTGTTTTTGCTTTTTGTATGTGTACGTCATATGTAATTATAGGGCATATTCAACATGGCAAAGAAAACATGCAGACTCGCTTCAACCGGCAACGCCGTGAAGTCGCTTGGGTGGATGATAAAAAACAGCTTCACCTTGTGCCTTGGGAGTCCTTTAAAGCCTGGGTCAGTAC
>NZ_JAGSOY010000012.1 GCF_018837975.1 Zooshikella harenae
GGCTTGATGCCAACCAAAAACCCCTTTAAGTTCTTTGGCGAGTGAGTTGATTTCTTTCATTGTTTTACAATTCTTTAGTTTCGTAGCCTGAATTGTAATACCAATGAGGGATCAATTCACCTCTAACCAATTGATTTTATTTGTTTATTCAGCTTTTGTCCTGTACGTAGGTATTTTTACTAAACCTCAAAAAAATAATTTCATTAGCACTATGCTGCAGTTAGTAGCTTAAATATTATGGTGAAACTTTATTCACTTAATTCCGAGGCATTGAAGCGGGCGGTTTCAACCACAATATTAAAGCGGTCCGCTGAGGACCATTTCTCAGCATTCTTCTTGTTTCCGGGTATAACACAGCCTTTTCTTTTCGCAACTTGAAGCTAATTATACAGGGTTTTTTGCTGAAATACCGGTTTCTTCTGCGAGTGCTGGAACACTCATATTATGAGGTGGCATCATCTTCGCTAAAATAGCTTCTTTTCTTTCTTTTGATGCGCGCTTTACTCATCATTTACCTACGCCCCTTTCTTTAGATTTTTACTTCAGGTGAGGCGACAACTATCCTGGCATAAGGGGGGGGAGTGATATATTTTATACCCATAGTGGTTACTTTATATTGGTATGAAACCTTCTTTAGAGATAATCCAGTTATTAGTGATTTTATTAAATGGAACATGATTTATTTTTTTTAAAGTTTCCCAAGCTGCTTTATTTCCATATTTTTTGTGTAACCAACTAGCAGACTTTAAGTTCATAAAGTGCAGGTATAGAAATTCTCTATCTCCATCAATATTATTTGTAAGCTTCCCATTCTTCCAATACCATACTGTTGGATGTTCTTCAGAACCATTTATCCATGAAATAGGTGAAAGAATAGTGCTATATTGCTCTTTAAAGTAGCAGTTTCTGTTGTATGCATTGAACAAGGAGTAACATTTTCTTAACCAGCGGGAATACTTTTTGTGGCGCAAATATATTTTAGAAAACTTTGATTCATCGATACCATGGTGCTTGGTATCTGCCATGAGCTGTTGCCAGTTCTTAATCAGTTTGAAAGCTATTCGATTTTTTTTAGTATTTTTAAACAGAGCTAAGTGACCTGAAATCCTATCCCAGTGGGTTGATATTAGGTTATGTGTGAGCACTTTTTCGTTATAAAAAGATCGTATATCTCCATAAATAACGTCAATATCTCCAAAACCATAATAGTCATAATGTTTGATTTCATCTTGATGTATAAAACCCAAGGCTGGTTTTATGTCACATAATTTGTATGGGCTCGCTTTTGAGAAGTTAATACCTAGTGAATCACTTATATTTCTTTTGTAATCTTGAAAAGAAATATAAGTGATTTTAACATTTTTTGCGGTATTTTTAGGTGGAGAACAGTCACTAAAGAGTAACCAATCAATAGTTGGGTTGTGCTTGCAGGACTCTATATATAAGTCAATCCATTCAGGCCATTGACCAAAATATGGTACGATGATTACTATTGATTTCATGTTAAAAATATCTTTTTGTTTTGTGACGTTAAAAACATGTAGGTGGAAATATGTTAATCTGAACTACAAACCCATTTCTTAAGCGTGCCTTGAGGATGTTATTTTAAACATGAGTAAATAAAGTGCCAGTTCTTTATTTGATCTTTTCTATTTTGTATGAGGTGTGGGTTTTTGCAATTAGTAAAATTGGCAACCAAAAAATTAGCCATGTATGTGATGGTCTATTAAGAGGTTGTCGACCTTCTGTTAATAGGCAGATAACACCATAAATAAGTATATAGAACCAAATATCATCCATTTTCGTTAAACTATACCCTTTATATAAAGTTACTATTGTTAGAGAAGTTAATAGCAAGAAACCAATAAGTCCTGTTAGTCTGTAAGTATCCACAAACATGTTATGACTATGTTGGAAGCCCATATTGTTGTTTGTAATGTAAACCGATGACTCTTGATTCAAACCAATACCAAAAAACAAATTATCTAAAGATTCAAAGATCGTTGCTTTCCAAATCATGAATCTGTAAGCTGGTACTGAAACACGATTAAATATACTATCGTAAGCATCAAAAAAGTATAAGGTGGTTAAAACACTTACAACAATTAATGAGATATATGCCAGAAGCTTAATATTTTTGCTTCTGATAATGATTAGTAAAGAAGTAAAAATGAGTGCTATAAATGGCCCTCTGCTTTTTGCTAGAAGCATAAGCAAAAATATTGAAGCTAAGCATATAATTGTAACTGAAAAAAGTTTATCTGGCTTTGTATCGTGTAATGTTAATTTATGGATGCAAAAAATTGCAGCTAAGCCAAAAATCTGAGCTGTATCTATTGGGTCTATTAATCGGCCTTCGGTGCCTTGAGAATGTATATGATTGATACTTATTGTTAGTGATCCAATGAGAGCAGAAATTTGAACCAAGAAATATAAATAGTTGATTGTGTTTTGGTTGGTTGGTGTTTGAGAGATAAAAATAAGTAGAATTAGTAGTAATAAGTAATTTTTAAAATAATAAAAAAATAATTCTTTTGATAATAAATCGCTCCAAAAAACGGATAAAAATATATAAGTTGTTGATATAATGAATAAAAGTACTAAGTTTTTATCGAAAAGCTTAAGTCTTTTAATTAGTAGTTTGATATAAGATTTATTTAAGAAAAATATGGAAATAGCCACTGTAGAACATATTAAAATATAGTATGAAGTCCTAATGGATGTTCCCGGTGGTAGTAAAAAAACGATAGCCATAAATAAAAGAAAAATTGATTGGTTAAACTTATCAAAAAAAGCAGGCTTCATTTTATTCTCACTTCATACGACTAAAGCTTAAAGTTATCAAAACATCTGATAAAGAGGAGCGCCAATCTCTAATTACTATGTTGTATACATCCTCAGTTTTTTTTGTTGAAAGTACTGACATTGCTGGCCTAGTTGCTTTTTGGGTTAACTCATTTGTTGAAGTTGACATAACTCTTGGCATGTAGTCGAGTAAATTTAAGCGATAATACTCTTCAACTATTTCTTTAGCTAATTCGTACCAACTACAAGCCCCTTGGTTGGAAAAATGGATAGTATCCATCTTATCATTTTTGCTTTGTAAGATGCTAAATAGTGTAAAATAAGCTAAGTCATGTGCTGAGGTAGGTTGGCCTAGTTGGTCACTAATGACTCTTATTTCTTTATGGGCTGAAGCCTTTTCAATTATTGTTTTTACAAAATTTCTATTGAAAATGCTGAATAACCAACTTGTTCTAATAATTTTTCCTTGTGGAGCTATAGTGTTAATAGCTTGTTCTCCCAGCCATTTTGTTTTCCCATATACGTTAAGGGGAGCGCATTTATCATGGGTATTGTAAGGCTCTTTTTTTTCGCCAGAAAACACATAGTCTGTCGAGAAGTGAACTAGGAAAATACCTCGCTTTTTACATTCTACAGCAAGGTTGTGTACTGCAGTGCTGTTAATTGCCAAGGCAGTATCATAATCACTTTCTGCACTATCAACATTAGTGTAGGCAGCAGTATTGATGATGTAATCTGGTTTTATTTTATCCAGTTCGCTATTGACTTCTTGTGGATTTGTTATATCCAAATTATGTTGGTCTGTGGGTATAAACGTAAATGAAGGAAATTTACTTGATTCACGTAATATTGATTGACCAAGCTGACCATCAGCACCAGTAAGCAGGATTTTTTTATTCATAGTGAGGTAATTCCTTTTCGCTCACTTCGTTTAGAATTGGTAGCTTTAAGTCCTTTGGTGACAGCGTGTGATTTGGCATGTCAGGCCAATCGATTTTAAGAGTAGGATCTTGCCAAAAGATACCATATTCATCTTCTGGGTGATAATAGTCTGAACACTTATACTCAAAATCAGCTTCTTTCGACAAAACGATAAAACCATGAGCAAACCCTTCTGGAATAAAGAGTTGTTTGTGGTTATCAGCTGATAATTTAACGGCTACCCATTGGCCAAATCGAGGAGACCCTTTGCGAATATCGACAGCAATATCAAGCACTTCTCCGCGAGTGACACGCACGAGTTTTGCTTGAGGGTTATTTAGTTGATAGTGTAAACCTCGAACTGTTCCTGCTTGTGATTTTGAACGGTTATCTTGAACAAATGTTGCAGCAATACCAAACTCTTTATAGCGTTCGGCATTATAAGCTTCATAAAAAAATCCTCGACTATCTGCAAAGACGCGAGGTGTAATTTCAAGTACTTCTGGGAGTGATGTCTTTTTAACGATCACGATTATCTATCCTGCTTAATCAGGCTTCTTAAATAAGGGCCATAGTCACTTTTATCAAAATGCTTGGACTGCTGAATAAGTTGGTCATCAGTAATCCAACCCTTTTGCCAGGCAGTTTCTTCTGGAGCGCATATTTTGACGCCTTGTCTGGTTTCAAGCGCGTGAACAAACTGGGAGGCTTCAAGTAATGATTGGTGAGTACCGGTATCTAACCAAGCAATACCTCGGCCAAATATATTAACATTTAATCGTTTTGCCTTCAGGTATATATTATTGATGTCAGTGATTTCCAGTTCCCCTCTGGCAGAGGGTTTTAGGTTTTCGGCAAAAGAGATGACGTCATTGTCATAAAAATACAAGCCAGTGATGGCAAGGCTTGAGTTTGGGTTAGCAGGTTTTTCTTGAATATAAAGAGGGACTTTATTGTCATCCAGAAAAATAACACCATAACGTTCTGGATCGCTCACATGATAGGCAAAAATAGTTGCTCCAGGGGCCTTTTGAGCTTGGATCATTTGCTGTTCAAGGCCTTCTCCGAAAAATATATTATCGCCTAAGATTAAGCAGCATTTATCATTTTGTAGAAAGTCCTTAGCAATAATAAATGCTTGAGCAATACCTTCAGGATTAGGCTGGATGAGGTACTGGATATTTATACCCCATTGTTGTCCATCACCAAGAATTTTATTGAAAAGGGGGTAATCCTCTGGCGTTGTGATCAACGCGATATCTCTAATATCTGCCTGCATGAGGGTTACTAATGGATAGTAAATCATCGGCTTATTATAAATTGGTAAAAGATGCTTAGAGATACCTAATGTAATTGGATAAAGCCTGGTTCCTAAACCACCTGCGAGTATTATGCCTTTCATAGTTTAACCATATATTTACCCACGGAACTGAGGTTAAAGGCTTTTTTTTAAGTATTGAGCGAGTAGACTAAACGCATTGCTAGCAGTTGATTTAAGTGAGCCTTTACCATTTTATTCACAATGGGATATTTCTTAAAATTGTTTGTTTTTTACCCAGTCTAAGTTGTTTAGATACCATTGAACAGTTTTATCTAAGCCTGATTGAAATGTCTCTTTTGGCTTCCAGTGTAGTTCAGTTTCCATTTTGGTTGCATCTATTGCATAACGTGTGTCATGACCAAGACGGTCTGTAACATGTTGAATGAGTTGCTCAAAGTGTTTTATGCCTTGAGGTTTATCTTCAATGGCGGTATCTAATAAGGTACAAATTGTTTTAACCACTGAAATATTGGTTTGCTCATTAAATCCACCAATATTGTATGTTTCTCCAACCCCACCATGGCCAAGCACAGTCATTATGCCATCAACATGATCATCAACATAAAGCCAGTCTCTCACTTGCAAGCCGTTCCCATATACCGGAATAGGTTTACCTTGAATAGCATGCATGATGGTAAGCGGGATAAGCTTTTCTGGGAATTGATAGGGACCGTAATTATTTGAACAGTTGGTGGTGATTATGGGGATATCATAAGTTTTATGCCATGCTCTCACCAAGTGATCTGAAGCGGCTTTGGAGGCTGAGTATGGGGAATTTGGCTTATAGCGGCTTGTTTCAGAAAACAGACCTGTTTCGCCAAGGCTGCCAAAAACTTCATCTGTAGAGACATGGATAAATCTGAAGCTATGCTTATTGCTATGTTGAAGATGCTGCTTAGTCACTTCTAATAGATTATAGGTGCCAATAACGTTGGTATCCAAAAAGGCACGAGGATTTTGAATAGACCTGTCGACATGAGATTCAGCCGCTAAATGAATAACAGCATCAGGGTTTTCCTTGGTAAAAATGTCCTGTAGTTCATCTTTGTTGCAAATGTCTGTATGGTAAAAGTCGTACCGATCAGACACGTTGCAGTTAGCAAGATTATCAATACAGCCTGCATAGGTGAGTTTATCAACATTAACTACATGATTTGATGTATTGTTAATAATGTGTCGAACTAACGCAGAGCCAATAAAACCTGCACCACCTGTGACAAGGACTTTCATGTTAACTTAACACCTAACGAGAGTATTTAATGCATTGCTGATGGTTTGCTGATTTTTATAAGATATGCAGTTTTGACTTGCTTTCAAGTAAGCATCAATAAAAGTTATAGGTGACTGAGAAAAAAGCAGCGAGACATCATCTTTGTATCGAATGAGGTGGTTAAAATTACGTATACGCTTGTTAATGGAAAGAGGCTTTCTGTAAAACTTCAAGTCAGCCACATCAATTAAACCTAGTTGGTTATTATCTTGCAGCAAAATATTACCCAGGTGTAAGGAACGGAAATATATTCCCTTATTATGTAACGTGCTGATAAATTCAGCGATGCGTTTAGTTAAGGTAGGCTCAATTGAGCCAGAATTTGCTGCTGCAGCTGTTTCCCTAACGGTTTTTCCACTCAATGGTAAATAACGAACAATACAGCGTGGAGGCTTATTTATTTTAAACATGTCAATAACTTGAACACAGGGTATGCCAAGTTCATTTAAGGTATGAGCGTTTTTAACAAAGCGTTTAGCATAAGGAAAAAAAAGAGCAGAAGAGATGAGCCGTTTATTGCGGAAAAGTTTGATAAAGGATCCATCTTGTAAAGTGACAACCTTTTCTCCGCAGGCATCTTCCTCAATGACAGTGGCTCCATCTTTTAACTGGTTGTATTCGCTTAAAGAGAGTAATTTCATTGCACCACTGTATAAGATTTACATGATATCAGTAAGAAAGCAGCATGATTATGACTGAAAGTTAACTAGGGATGCCCACTTTTTAACTTCATAAGTTAACTTATGAGTACGACAAACACCTAAAAATGTTGCCCTGATTAAAGAAATTAGGAAGAGGTGCTGCTGATTTAGCCTATTTGTAACCTAGGCTATTGTACGCATGGGCTTTTATAAAGCAAGAAGGATGTCGAGAGATGTGTTATGTGTATTATGACGCTCTGATGGCAATTTGTGTTAGAATCCTGCGCCTAATACCACGTTATTGATTGAGGCATTATGAGTACAGATCCAAATAACCCTTCACAAAGTGGTTTGAATGTTTACTTACGTCTGCTCTCTTATGTCAAGCCTTATGCAGGTTGGTTTTCGATTAGTATTTTGGGCTATATCCTTTTTGCCTTAAGCCAACCGTTATTTGCCAAAATGATGGAGTATTTTGTAGCAGGCTTGGAAGGTTCAGATGCAAGCTTGATTTATTGGGTGCCGATCGGAACTGTTATCATTGCACTATTTAGAGGATTAGGCTCTTACCTAGGCAACTACTTTATCGCACGGGTATCCTTGGGGGTTGTACATGACCTTCGTTGCGCTCTGTTTGATCAATTAGTTTTACTACCTAATCATTACTTTGATAACAACAACTCTGGACATTTGATTTCTCGTATTACCTACAATGTTGGTATGGTGACAGGAGCTGCAACAGATGCCATTAAGGTGGTTATTCGGGAAGGTTTCACAGTTACTTTTTTGTTGGGCTTTCTTTTTATTACCAACTGGCAGTTGTCACTCATTTTTGTGGGTATGGCACCGCTAATTGCGCTGGTTGTCAGCAAGGCTGGTAAGCGGTTTCGCAAATTAAGCCGGAAAATTCAAAATGCTATGGGTAATGTCACCCATGTTGCGTCAGAGACCATCAATGGTTATCGGGTCGTCCGTAGTTTTGGTGGTGAAGACTATGAGCAAAAACGCTTTCATGAAGCAAGTACATTAAATACCAAGCAAAACCTGAAAATGGTTAAAACATCTTCAGTTCATACACCTACACTGCAGTTTTTGGTACTTACTTCTCTTGCATTACTCATGTTTTTAGTGCTTTTTATGCGTGGAGAAGCAACTGCCGCTGAGCTGGTAGGTTTTGTAACTGCAGCGGGTATGCTGCCCAAGCCTATACGTCAATTGAGTGAAGTAAATGCCACGATTCAAAAGGGGATTGCTGCAGCTCAAAGTATCTTTGAGCAAATAGATGAACCTGCTGAAGAAGATAATGGTGAGCATGTAGTGCCACGCACTGAAGGCCGGCTGCAAATTAACCATTTAAACTTTTCTTACCCAAATACTGAAAAAATGGTTCTTAAAGATATTTCTTTACACATAGAACCTGGTGAGACAGTTGCGTTGGTTGGGCGTTCAGGAAGTGGTAAATCAACGCTTGCGAGCTTGATCCCTCGATTTTATGACAACGTAAGTGGAGAAATCCTGTTGGATGGTACACCTATTCAATATTATAAGCTTCGTAATTTACGTCAGCAGATTGCCTTAGTCACTCAGCAGGTAACGTTGTTTAATGATACCGTCGCTAACAATATTGCTTATGGGGATTTACAACACAGGTCCTTGGATGAAGTCCAGAAAGCAGCTGAAGCGGCTTATGCGATGGAATTTATTAAAGACTTGCCAGAAGGACTGAATACCCTTGTGGGTGAAAATGGTGTGCTGCTTTCTGGAGGGCAACGGCAACGATTGGCTATTGCTCGAGCGATTTTGAAGGATGCGCCTTTGCTTATCCTCGATGAAGCGACTTCAGCCCTTGATACTGAGTCGGAGCGAATGATTCAAAAAGCACTTGACCAAGTGATGAAGGGAAGAACCACCATTGTGATTGCCCATAGATTATCCACGATCGAAAATGCGGACAAAATTGTGGTGATGGATAAAGGAGAAATTGTTGAGGTGGGTACGCATCAGCAGCTTCTTCAGCAGTCAGGCCATTATGCCAAGCTTCATCATATGCAGTTTAAAGAAGAAGTATCCGAATCTTCAGAAATCGCCGTTAACTAAATATGAGATTTAATTAATGAAGTTGACTATGCCTCGTTTTGATCGCAGTAGCGTGCTTGTTGTTGGCGATGTCATGTTGGATCGGTATTGGCATGGCGCTACCTCTCGAATCTCGCCTGAAGCTCCTGTTCCTGTAGTCAAGGTAGGTGAAAAAGAAGACCGGCCTGGAGGGGCTGGAAATGTGGCATTAAATATTGTTGCCTTGGGGGCTCCTGCCTATTTAGTAGGTGTCACTGGAGAAGATGAGGCAAGTCATGTGTTACAAACTTGTCTAGAGGCTGCTGGAGTATGGTGTAATTTTCAGCAGGTTAAGGATGAGCCAACCATAACAAAGCTCAGAATTATCAGTCGGCACCAGCAACTTATTCGGCTGGACTTTGAAGAATCCTTTAAGTCTCTTGATGAAGTAGGTTTTACTGAGCGCTTTACTAGCCTTCTGCAAAATGTTGATGTGGTAGTGCTTTCTGACTATGGCAAAGGTGCACTCACAAATCCTCAGCAATTAATTCAAGCAGCTAAAGCGACTGGCAAGCCAGTGTTAGTGGACCCAAAAGGAACTGACTTTGCTAAGTATCAAGGGGCCACTTTAATTACACCCAATTTAACTGAGTTTGAAGCTGTAGTTGGTGATTGCCCTGATGAAGCCACACTTACAAAAAAAGGAATGGCTTTGCTCGCGGAGCTGGAGCTGGATGCACTTTTAGTCACACGTAGTGAACATGGAATGACTCTGTTTCGGCCTTCAGGTATACCATTACATCTACCTGCACAGGCTAAAGAAGTGTTCGATGTGACGGGGGCGGGTGATACAGTCATTGCGGTTATTGCTTCTGCTTTAGGTGCAGGCTTGCCACTTTCTGAATCTGTGGCCTTGGCAAACTTAGCAGCAGGAATTGTTGTTGGTAAATTGGGTACTGCGACAGTAAGCGCACCAGAATTACGTCGTGCACTTCAGGGTGAACCTGACCTTGAGAAAGGAGTAATGACAGCAGATCAGCTATTAAGCACCATTGAAGAGGCTAGGGCACAGGGTGAAAAGGTTGTCTTCACGAATGGCTGCTTTGATATTTTACATGCTGGGCATGTGGGGTATTTGGAGCAAGCTCGTTCACTGGGTGACAGACTTATAGTGGCCATTAATGATGATGCTTCAGTTCGCTGCCTCAAAGGGGAAGGACGTCCTGTTAATCCCGTTGATCGACGCATGACGGTATTGGCTGGACTAGCCGCGGTAGATTGGGTTGTTAGTTTTAATGAAGACACTCCAAAATCTTTGCTGCAAAAACTAAAGCCAGATGTTTTGGTAAAAGGTGGGGATTACACGGTAGATGAAGTAGTTGGTGGGGACATTGTACACAGCTATGGAGGTCAAGTGGCCGTACTGGATTTCTTAGATGATTGCTCAACAACTGCGATAGTTAACAAAATTAAAGCGCCTAAACAAACTTAGCGATAAATAAAACGCTGTGTTTTGTGCCCGCTATTTAGAGCTTGCTAGGCGTCCGTATTTTCCAGAAAAGGTCGGTTATTATCTTTAACCCAAATGCCTTGGCGACGACAAAAGTACTCCGACAAGTAGAGTTTTTTAGTATCACTAACAGGGGTGAGCTGGCCTCTTTGTAAGATGGCTGCTTTGCCTGTTAGCTGATTGTTCTCATTGATTTCCGCCCAAATCACGAATGCATTCTCATTAAATCTAACCTCAACACGTTGCGAATCATCATTCCAGACATCTTCACAATGGAAGAGTGATAGCTTTTCATGCTGAATAAAGTTAGGAAGAAGTTTGAGTTCAAAGTAACTTACTAACTGAGCTGATTGAGTTGGTTGATGTAAATAAAGATGGCTTTGCTCTCCCTTAAACTGATTTGTGTAATAAACAGGCATCCTTTGATGGGGGCTTTGAGCAAAGGAAAGCATCATTGCCGTTGGAGATTGTGAGCGTATGGGAATTGATGAGTAAACATGAGGAAGAGGCTTTTGGTTAAAGCTGCTGATTGGACACTGTTTTTTATTAGGTGTTAGCCATAGCAATTCTTCGGCAACTTCTTGTAATACTGTCTTTTGTGGTGAAGATAAAGATTCTGAAGGTACATAGCCAGAAGGTAGCTTGAGGACGGTATCCCCAAAATCATGCCGCAGCTGAGGAACCAGAAGTAGCCAGCGGCAGCCTTGAAGTTGAACGGTAATGTGCGCTGAAACACCTAGGTTATTAAGTAGAATACATGCCACATTACTCAAACAGTTATCTGGCTTAATTGCTGAGTTGTTTGCTGAAGTTCTAAGTCGGTGCAGCTGAGCAAAAGATAATGGTTCACCCCAGCTTTGCAAATTAGCTTGGTAGCTTGAGTCGTGATGCTTAATTAGCCAGAGACTTTGGCGGTATGTTGAAAAAATGCTACTGCTGTAGCTGTGAAGCAAGGTGCCGGATACAAGCATATTGATTAATCAAGTACAGCCGAAATACAAGCGGCATTATGAGCCAAGTGAGCTGGAGTAATTGTTCCCACAATAGTGCTCGTGACAGCAGGATGGTCAAAGATAAATGCCATACTTTTTTTGACTGGGTCGCCTTTTTCAAGGCAAATATGGCCGCTGCCTAAGGCCTTTTTAACAAATATGGCTTTTTGATGGGCTGCAGCATAATCAAGAACAGGTTGCTCTGTGTGGTCTGCCAGGTTATAGGTTGCCATAACAATATCTGCTTGGCTTGCGGCCAAAATACCACCCTCAACCGTTTTGGTAGACATACCAAAGGCACGTATTTTTCCCGCTTTTTTGAGGTCGCTTAAGTAATCCAGAATACCAAAATGTTGGATGATATATTCGTCACGTCCATCCGAGTGCACGAGCACCATATCTAAACAGTCCACTTTTAGACGCTGGCAGCTTCGCTCAATACTTAATTGTGTAGCTTCTGGGGTAAAGTCAAAAGAGGATTGGCCTTGCTCAAATGACTCACCCACTTTGGTGCAGATTAACCAGTCATTTTTAACTTTTGGTAGCAGAGAACCTAGGCGCTCTTCACTGGTACCATAAGCAGGAGCTGTATCAATCAGGTTAATACCAAGCTCCCTCGCTTGAGATAGTAAATTCAGTACAGCTTTATCATCTGGGATTGAAAACTGTTTGGGGTATTTAACCCCCTGGTTTCGACCCAACTTAACGGTACCTAGCCCTAAAGCCGAAACCCATAGGTTGGTACTAGCCACTTGTCGACGCTGCATTAAAAGAAGTCCTCCCAAAATGGTGGTGCGATGGGGGCAAGTGGTAGGTTATTTGGCAAATGCTGGGGATGGCTTTGGTCAGAAGTTGACTGTGTTTTAGGAGTAATAGCATCTAGCTGTAATAGTTTGATGACTTCATCTGCAAGGTTGGGCGCTAAAGCAAGCTTAGTCGGCCAGCATATAATGCCATTATGCATAGGTTTGCAGTAAGCTGCATCTGGGCGAATATATGAGAGCTGCTTAGGCTCTGCACGGTTGACATGTAAAGTTGCCCATTTAGCATTAGAAAAATCGATCCATGGGACTAGCTTCTTCAGTTCTTGCTGGGCAATTTCAATCTGTTCACTAGAAGAGCGCTTTACACCTGTCTCTGCAATTTCTCCACCTAAATACCAAACCCAATCACCTTCTGCAGTAGGATGGCTGGACACAGTGAGCCTTGGCACTGTGCTGGTACCAATACAGTGAGCATAAAGTGGGTTGGGGTGGTTATGCTTAACCATCACCATATGTAGTGGGCGTACCTGCTGCTTGGGTTCATTGATCCCCCACCTGGCCATGAGAGAGGCAGTGCCTTCTCCTGAGGTAAAGACATAGCGTTTTGCAGTGAAAAGATATTCAACATTTTGATGCTGAAGCGTTATACCTACTATTTCATGCTGATCATCAGTTAGTAACTGTGTGGTATTTTGCCAGTCAACTTTAATGGCTTGCTGCCGGATGGGCTTTACTAATTCATCAACTAAGCTTGGTATATCCAGTACCAACTCATTAAGTTGATAAACGCTGCCTTTGAACTGAGGGTTTCTAAAAATTTGAGGAATACTGTCAGATTTTAGTGGGGTGACACGTCCTCTTAACGCTTTGCTGGCAAAAAATGTTGTAAGTTTTGATCCTAACCCAGCAGTAGACCATAGATAATGATGGGGGGAGAGTACTTTAACTTGGCTGAGATCAAACTCGCCAACACCGTCAAGACATTTACGCCAGCGGTCAGGCATGCCGGCAATACACTCTGAAGCTTTGGTCAGATTGCCAGATAGGGCATATTTGGTGCCGCCGTGAATGATACCTTGCGATCGAGAGGTTTGTATGCCTCCCAATTGGTGTTCTTCAAGTAACAGGGTTTGGAGTCCGTGTTGTTGCAGGGCATTGGTTAGCCACAGCCCTGCAATGCCTCCGCCAATCACAATTACATCAGTTTCTATACGTACTTGCTGCATATGAATCTAACTGCTTGCTCAAACAATAAAGAATCTGGGAGTATACGCCAGCAAGCTGGATTGGTCATCTCTCTGCAGGGTTGATGAGTTAGTATGCTGTGCTGTATTCATCATTAATCTTCGTAACTTGTTTTGATTTATCGTTGGTTGGGAGAAATCATTGCTTTCACGCCTGTTTTATACATTGTTATTTTATAGCTTAATGCCGTTTGTGTTATTGAAGCTACTGTATCGTGCTATCAAGGCGCCGGATTATGCTAAGCGTTGGGGAGAGCGTTTTGGTCGGTTTGCTCCCCGGGATTTGAGTCGACCGGCAATTTGGGTGCACTCAGTTTCAGTTGGAGAAACCATTGCTGCGATTCCACTGATAAAGAAACTAAAAGAATGCTACCCCCAACATCAACTTGTAGTAACGACAATGACTCCAACAGGATCAGTACAAGTAAAGAGTAAGTTGGGGGATCAAGTGTTTCATGTATACGCTCCTTATGACTTGCCAGGATCCGTGCAACGTTTTTTAACAAAAATCCAGCCAGAGTTAGCGATTATGATGGAGACTGAGCTTTGGCCGAATATCATTGCAGCATGCCACGCTCAAGAAATTCCTGTGATATTAGCGAATGCACGCCTTTCTAAAAAATCTGCCAATGGTTACGGTAAGTTCAGGTCACTAGTAGAGCCTATGCTAAGGCAACTATCATTGATTGCAGCTCAAGATCAGGCGTCAGCCGATAGATTTAAAGATTTAGGTGTTGAACCTGATAAGGTGTCAGTAACAGGGAGTATCAAGTTTGATCTTCAGCCAGATCAGGCACAAGTTACTATAGGAGAGGAGTTGAGACTGCAGTGGCTAGAAAATGGTAAGAAGCAAGCTGTTTGGGTAGCGGCAAGTACGCATCCAGGGGAGGATGAACTTGTATTAGCTGCTCATCAACAACTGTTGAACTCCCAACCAGATGCACTGCTAATACTCGTGCCAAGGCACCCAGAGCGCTTTAATCAAGTGGCGACATTACTTGAGCAGAAAAGTATCAATTATATCCGCCGTACAAGCCAACAGCTACCAAGCGAACAAACCCAGGTCATTTTAGGCGATACCATGGGAGAGCTTTTGATATTTTTTGCAGCATGTGATGTGGCGTTTATTGGTGGTAGTTTAGTGCCCCATGGTGGGCATAATATGCTTGAAGCATCAGCGCTTGGTAAACCGACGCTGTCAGGGCCTCATGTCTTTAATTTTATGGAGATCAGTAAGTTATTAGCAGAAAGTGGAGGATTACACTGGGTTAATGATGCAGAAAGCTTAGCCATGGAAATTGAAAAGCTCTTCAAGTCACCAGCCCAAGCAAAAGCAGTAGGGCTGAATGGGCTAAAGTTTGTTTCTCTCCACAGAGGAGCTATTGACCGGTTACTTGTTCATATTGCCGCAGTAATTGGTTTAGAGCGAGGTGTTACAATAAACTCCCACCCCAAGGAGTAGCTCAAGTTACGTCAAATTAAAGTAATTCAGAAAGGCAATTTAATTTTTAATTAGCGAATAAAGTGCATATTCAAGCCTTAGAAGTTTCACCTGGCTTGAATATGCAGTAAAGCGATTTTATGAGTCACTATTGGTAGTTTAACGGTGGGAGCAGTTCAGTATTTTGTTTTTTAGTAACCCAGTTATTCAAAGTCTTTAAGTCACGCTCATCTAAGGTGCCTGCCGCTCTTCTTAAGCGCAAGGAGTTAATAATATAGTCGTAACGAGCGTTGAGGTAATCTCGTTGAGAGTTATACAGAACTTGCTGTGCCTGCAATACATCAATGATATTCCGTGTACCAACCTCGTATCCACTCTCTGTTGCCTCAAGAGCACTTGTAGAAGAAATGGTGCTTTGCCAGCGTGCATCAACTTTCTGTACGTCAGCAACAATGGTGTTGAAGAGGTTGCGTGTATCCTGGAAGGCGCTTCGCTGAGCAAACTCCTCTTGTTTTTGAGCTTGCGTCAATTTATGAGTGGACTCCCTGACTTGAGAGCTGGTTAGGCCACCAGAGAAAATGGGTAGATCTACTTGAAGCTTGTATACTGTGGTATTCGATTTGCCAGAAAAATCATCAATTGATGTGTTACTTGAAGCGCCTGCTGTGTGATCATACTGTGCGATAGCATTAACTGTTGGAGCATGACCTGACTTATTTTGTCTTAACAGTTCTTCTGCCGCTCGAACGGAGTCTCTTGCAACCTTGATATCCAGGTTCTGTGTCATTGCATTGTCAACCCAGTCCTTGCTGCGGTTTGGGATAGGGGTTTTGACTGGCATTTGTTTATCAAGTTTGCCAATTGACGATATGTAGTTACCTGTAATGGTCCGTAGTTTTTCTAGGCTAACATCAACATCATTTTCAGCTACGATCCGATCAACGCGAGCAGTGTCATAACTGGCTTTGGCTTCTAAGACATCCGTTTTAGCCACAAGTCCAACTTCAAAGCGTTGCTCAGCTTGGTCGTACTGCCGTTTGAATGCTGCTTCTTTAGCTTTAGCTGTGGCTAAGGTGTCTTGTGCCCGTAATACGTCAAAGTAAGCCTCTGCAACCCGTAAGATGAGCTTTTGCAGTTCAAGCTGAAACTGGTGTTGGGCTTGTTCTGTCAACACTTTAGAGCGTGTGTAACTAAACCATTTACTTAAATCAAATAATGGTTGCCGCAAAGTGGCAGACCAACCATGAGAGTTATAACTGCTGGTCCGGTCAGTAGATGCTAAATCATTAGCATCCAGCAGGTGTTGCTTTGTTTTTTGAGTGTTGGCACTGGCTGAAATTTTTGGCAAAAGCTGAGATCTTCCCTGGTCATCCAGTTCTTCTCCCGCTTTTAGTGCGGCTTTGGCTGCAGCAAACTCTGCATCATTTTCCAGCGCGAGTTGATAAACCTCCATTAGGTTTAGAGGTTCATCCGCAAATGAGGACAGGGGGACGAGGACTAATGCTGTCACCAGAAACCATTTGGGGGAACGTCGCTTTCTCATAATAAAAAGATTCCTGAGCTTTTGGGGTTCTCGTCAGTTTGGTTGGCAAGAACGAATGTACTGTTATAACAAAAAACTGTACTTAGGTTGTTAATTATTGCGCCAAACAATATTCAATAAGAGAAGATTATCAAATATTGATGTGTAATAACAAAGAGTAACAAACTTTAGAAAGTCGGAATGAATAATTACTTGAGGCTTTTATGCTTGAGTATTAAGTCATATTTAACATTAGTAACCCTTTGCTATTAACAAAGGAGAGTGGGGGCGAATGTATTAGCAAAGGGTAATGCGTAAGGCTGGGGCTTAAGTGGTCAGGGCCTATTGATCAAAGGCATTGTATGGTGAGGGGGACTGAAAGAATAAGATTAAACTAGAAAAGTTGTTATTTCGGGTGTTTATTTCCCTAAATAGGGCTTCAATGATATGCTTTTCATAGAAAATGTTGCTATTAAAAGCCTTAATAATCAGGAAATTACCAAGTATAAAGCGTTTTTTTTGTCAAGTTTTAAGTTATTACAAAGCAGTGAGCAGAACATGGGTAAAACTGAATACAAAGTTAGCCTCGTTGAGCTACAAACACAATGTGAAACAAATTATGCTCGCTTACTTAAGCTGTTGCCTGACTTGGCAGAAAAGGAGCAGGCTCACATGGCTGTACGAATGGGAAGCCGGCAGTTTATGGTGACATTTACAGTGGTTGAGCGTTGTAAATATACCACTGTTTTAAGTATGAACTATGAGCAGGGATCTGGTTCCTGGCTAGTGCTCCCACTTTTTCAGGTTCGGCTTTATCATGATGTGAGCATGGCTGAGGTGATCAGTATTCAAAAGCAACGAAATACCGCGCCTAAATACCCTTATCCAAACCCACAGATGCTTCAACCTGATGAGAAAGCACAACATAATCGCCTACTATCCGAGTGCTTGGTAAACTGCTTGGAGCATGGCTATGATCTTGATATGGTTAGCATACCGTCACAGTGAGGCAGTTTTTATGTGAACTGTGTTTGATTATGTGCGATCTTCAGTTGGGGATGGAAACAAGATTGCTATAGTAGAGAAATTGATTGTAAACAGATCAATCGCACATACATTAGGAGTCAGCAGAGCAAAGCAAGTTCGCAGTACCCGACAGGTTAAGAAGAATTATTTGGGTTTTTTAAATAATTTTGTTGAGTACTTGCTTTTGACTGTTGTATTAAAACTCATTCTTGTTTGAGTTTTAAGTGAATTAAAATCGTTGGTCAGCTTTTCACTCGGTTGCAGGAGTCAGACGTTGTCTGCCGACAATTCTAATAATACAGTTACCATTATTCAGATTACGGATAGTCACCTCTTTCAAGCGGCTGATGGTCGTTTATTGGGTATGAATACCCAAGATAGCCTCAAAGAAGTTATTAAAAAAATTCAGCATATCGATAACGTTGATTTGATATTGGCTACAGGGGATATCTCTCAGGATGGTTCGGCGCGATCTTATAAAGAGTTCGCTCGACTGGTTAATGGCATGGGGATAGCCTCCTATTGGTTGCCAGGAAATCATGATGAATTTCGAGTGATGGCTCAATTATTTGCTGGTAAAACAAATTTGTATAAAAAAATTACCATTGGGAACTGGCAAATCATTATGCTGAATTCCAGTATTCCTGGAAAGGTATTTGGTAAATTGAGTCAAGCAGAGTTGAACTTTTTAAACACTTCGCTCAAAAATGCTGAGCGGCCTAATGTCCTTGTTTGTCTTCATCATCACCCAGTGCCTGTAGATAGTGCTTGGATTGACCAAATTGGTTTACATAACGCAGAAGAGTTTTTTGAAGCCCTTGCTCAATATGACAGTGTTCGTGCAATTGCCTGTGGGCATATTCACCAAGAGTATGATCAAATTCATAATGGTATTAGAGTACTCGCTTCGCCGTCTACTTGTGTCCAATTTTCACCTGGTAGTGAGACTTTTCAGGCTGATGTCAGTGCGCCTGGTTATCGTGTTTTCCAGTTGAGAGCCGATGGGGAAATAGGCACATTTGTTGAGAGAGTTACCCACATAGAATTTGAAATTGACTACAGTGTTAAAGGTTACTAGTTTGCTTTTTTTACTTGGCGAACTATGCATTAATAGTCACCAGCTTCTTTCCTCATAATAACCAATTGAATTCAATATCGTGTAAAAGCGCTAACTGATGTATTTGTGTACAACTGAGAGCTGTTAGCCCACCATCATTTTTCCATGATTTAACCTAATAACCAGCTCAGTCAGCCCTGATATGCTATTGAGGCATGTACAGCTAGCCTAGCATTATACTTGTCATTATTGATGAAAATAGACATGTTGTTGGTTATAGCTAGGGCTATGCTCGTGACTCAAGGTAAAATATGCACAGTGAACCTTTAATAATTTATATTCATGGCTTTTTGAGTGCACCTTCCTCAAAAAAAGCACAGCTCTTGACGGAATCTTTGGCACAACAGTGCTTTAAAAGTCAGTGTATTGTGCCTCAACTACCGTGCTACCCGACACAAGCAGCAGAATTTTTGTGGGAACTACTTGCTACGAAGAGTGTAGCTTCTGATGTATATTTGATCGGCAGTTCATTAGGTGGTTATTATGGTGTTTGGCTACGAGAGCACTTACTTGCTAAAAAAGCTGGGTTAGGTTGCGTAAAATTAGTAGCGATTAACCCTGCAATAAAGCCTTATGAGTTGCTATGTAATTACTTGGGAGACAATGTTAACCCATATACAGGGGAAAGGTTCACCCTTACAGAGCAACACATAACTGAACTAAAAGCACTTAAGGTTAGTCACTTGAGTCATCCAGAGGACTGTTTGCTGATGGTACAAACAGCAGATGACGTATTAGATTATCGTCAAGCAGTCGATTTTTTTAAAAGCTCACCACAGGTTATTGAGCCAGGTGGTAGCCACCACTTTGACTATTTTGAGCAACATCTTGAGGAAATCTACAGCTTTTTCGGGATGTTACCACCTGTCGATCATAACAGGGGCTAGTACAGATTAATTATGAGTACATATAACGCTGAATCCATTGAAGTATTAAGTGGTCTTGATCCAGTTCGCAAGCGGCCTGGTATGTACACGGATACAACGCGTCCAAATCATCTCGCTCAAGAGGTGATTGATAACAGTGTCGACGAAGCTTTAGCTGGGTATGCAACCCATGTGAAGGTTACCTTGCACCCAGATCACTCTTTGGAAGTTTCTGATAATGGGCGTGGGATGCCTGTTGATATTCACCCTGAAGAAGGTATTTCAGGTGTTGAGTTGATTCTCACGCGCCTTCACGCAGGCGGTAAGTTTTCAAATAAAAACTATCAGTTTTCGGGTGGGTTACATGGTGTTGGAGTGTCAGTTGTCAATGCACTTTCTAGCCATTTGGAAGTAACCATTAAGCGTGCTGGTCAAATCTATCGCATGGGCTTTTTGAAGGGTGAAAAAGCTCAAGATTTGCAGACAGTTGGCACATGTAAAAAACGGGATACAGGGACAACTGTGCGTTTTATACCTGATGCAAAGTACTTTGACTCAGCTAAATTTTCGGTTGTACGACTACATCATGTGTTACGTGCTAAAGCTGTGTTATGCCCAGGTCTTCATGTTGAGTTTGAAGATCTTGCTACTAATGAAACAGTGAGCTGGTACTACGAAGATGGATTAAAAGACTATCTTATTGCTACCACTAAAGATGCAGAGACATTACCTCCTGACCCATTTGTAGGTTCTATGGCTGGGAAAACTGAAGCGGCTGACTGGGCTGTTCAGTGGCTGCCAGAGGGAGGGGAACAAATAGCCGAGAGCTATGTTAACTTGATACCCACTGCTCAAGGTGGAACCCATGTTAATGGCTTGCGGACGGGGCTTTTAGAAGCCATGCGTGAGTTTTGTGAGTTTCGGAACTTGTTACCCCGGGGTGTAAAACTGGCACCAGATGATATTTGGGATCGCTGCTGTTATGTGCTCTCTGTCAAGCTGGCAGAACCACAGTTTTCGGGGCAGACCAAAGAACGTTTATCATCTCGAGAGTGTGCAACCTTTGTTGCAGGTGTTGTGAAAGATGCGTTTAGCTTGTGGTTGAATCAACACACAGCACAAGCTGAACAGCTTGCAGAACTTTGTATCAGTAATGCTCAGCAGCGCTTGAAGGCTTCTAAAAAAGTTGCTCGAAAAAAGGTCACTGCTGGCCCTGCTTTACCTGGTAAGTTGGCAGATTGTTCCAGCCAGGATCCAGCCTATAGTGAGTTATTTTTAGTTGAGGGTGACTCAGCTGGTGGCTCAGCTAAGCAAGCTCGGGATCGAGAGTTTCAAGCAATCATGCCGCTTCGAGGCAAGATTTTAAATAGCTGGGAAGTGGACTCTGGCGATGTGCTTTCTTCCCAGGAAATTCACGATATCGCAGTGGCATTAGGCGTTGATCCTGGCACAGAAGATATCTCTGGGTTGCGCTATGGCAAAGTCTGCATTCTAGCGGATGCGGACTCTGATGGTTTGCATATCGCCACACTGCTTTGCGCACTCTTTGTTCGCCATTTTAGAGCATTGGTTGAAGCTGGCCATGTGTACGTTGCTATGCCTCCCCTTTACCGAATTGATGTGGGTAAAGATGTTTTCTATGCGCTGGATGATGCTGAAAAGCAAGGCATTCTTGATCGCATTGAGGCAGAGAAGAAAAAAGGAAAAATCAATGTGCAGCGTTTTAAGGGGCTTGGTGAGATGAACCCCTTACAGCTAAGGGAGACGACCATGGCTGTCGATACCCGGCGGTTAGTTCAATTGACACTAGATGATGCGGAAGCAGCCTTTGAAACATTAGATATGTTACTAGCCAAAAAACGAGCTGCTGATCGTAAAGCTTGGTTGGAATTAGTGGGTAACCAAGCTGAAGTAAATTAGTCTGCTTCTTTAGTTGATATACCCTGCAGCAATTAGGGTATACAAGCACTAGCAAAGTTTAAGTGAGTTGGTTGCTATGGAAAATATTGTGATTGGCGATGATGGTGTAGAGCGTCAGTCGTTGCATTCTTATACAGAGAATGCCTATCTGAATTACTCCATGTACGTCATTTTAGATCGAGCGCTTCCACATATCAGTGATGGATTAAAGCCTGTTCAACGTCGTATTGTGTATGCGATGAGTGAGCTTGGCCTAAAAGCGACGGCAAAATTTAAAAAATCTGCGCGTACAGTCGGGGATGTACTTGGTAAGTATCACCCTCATGGTGATTCAGCCTGCTATGAAGCCATGGTGTTGATGGCTCAGCCTTTTTCTTATCGTTACCCATTAGTCTTCGGTCAAGGTAACTGGGGATCACCTGATGATCCAAAGTCATTTGCGGCAATGCGTTATACCGAGGCCAAATTAGCGAATTATGCTGAAGTATTACTGGGTGAGCTAGGACAAGGGACTGCTGATTGGGTGCCTAATTTTGATGGCACGCTTATGGAGCCTTCTTGCCTACCCGCACGAGTACCTAATGTACTATTAAACGGCAGTACGGGTATTGCAGTAGGGATGGCAACAGATATCCCGCCCCATAACTTACGTGAAGTCGTTGATGCCTGTATGCATTTGCTGGATAGTCCAAATGCGACAGTAGAAGATGTTTGTCAGTTTATTCCTGCACCAGACTTTCCTACTGATGCGGAAATTATCACACCGCAAAATGAAATCATTAAAATCTATAAGACAGGTCGTGGCTCATTAAAAATGAGAGCGGTTTACCATAAGGAAAATGGGGATATAGTAATCACTGCGCTACCGCATCAAGTGTCTGGCGCAAAGATTTTGGAACAAATTGCAGCTCAAATTCAAAGTAAAAAATTACCTATGGTATCGGACTTACGGGATGAGTCTGATCATGAAAATCCAACTCGATTGTTAATTGTACCTAAATCCAATCGGGTGGATGTTGAGCGCTTAATGGCGCATTTATTTGCCACCACTGATTTAGAAAAGCCCTATCGTATTAATTTAAATATGGTGGGGTTAGATGGCCGTCCACATGTTAAGCCAATTAATGAGATTTTATCTGAATGGCTGACGTATCGAACAGAGACGGTTCGTCGTCGTTTACAATATCGTTTGGATAAAGTACTCAAACGGTTGCATATTCTGGAAGGACTATTAATCGCTTTCTTGAATATTGATGAGATCATTGAAATTATCCGCACTGAAGATCAGCCTAAGCCTGTACTAATGGAGCGTTTTGGATTGTCTTCTGATCAGGCTGAAGCCATCTTAGACTTAAAGCTAAGGCATTTAGCCAAGCTGGAAGAGATGAAAATTCGAGGCGAGCAAGATGACTTAGCCAAAGAGCGAGATAAGTTGGAAAAAATCTTAGGTTCGGCTGCTCGTATGCGGACACTGATTAAAAAAGAGTTGTTGGCTGATGCTAAAGCGTATGGGGATGATCGTCGTTCACCTATCGTTAGTCGTGCAGAAGCGAAAGCAATGGATGAAACAGACATGCTTTCGTCTGACCCTGTAACTGTCGTACTCTCTGCAAAAGGTTGGGTTAGAACAGCTAAAGGACATGAAGTAGATCCTACTGCATTAAATTATAAGGCAGGTGATAAGTACTTGATGTCTATGCATGGGCGTAGCAATGTACCCACAGTTTTCTTAGACTCCACTGGTAGGGCATATACTTTGCCCACACATACACTACCTTCTGCAAGAGGCCAAGGTGAGCCGCTTACTGGGCGTCTTAATGTACCTTCTGGTGCCGACTTTATTGGTATTTTGTCAGCAGAAGAAGAGTCCAGCTACTATTTGATGGCATCTGACGCAGGCTATGGTTTTGTGGTTCCAACGAAAGAGCTTGTCACCAAAAACCGCTCAGGTAAGGCTGTATTAACCTTGCCTGATGGGGGGCGTGTGTTAATACCTGTCGAAGTGAAGGATGTTGAACAGGACTGGCTAGTAGTTGTCAGCAACGAAGGCCGAATGTTGGTATTCCCCTTATCTGAGCTGCCCGTGATGGCTCGTGGTAAAGGTAATAAAATCATTAATATCCCAGCCCCTAGAGTTGCTGAGCGAGAAGAGTTTGTGGTCGCTATGACGTTGTTTTCACCTAGTGATAACCTGATACTGAAGTCTGGCAGACGGAAGTTAACACTTAAGCCTGCGGATATTGAGCATTACCATGGTGATAGAGGTCGCCGAGGAAGTAAGTTACCTCGGGGCTTTCAAAAAGTGGACTCAATTGAAATAGAGTCAAAAAGTTAGTTCTATCCTTTCTTTTGCTAAGCAAGTGAGAAAAAAGCAGCCTATGTTGGCTGCTTTTTTTTATACCGCTTTAGGGGATTTTGTTATACCGGTTCAGGAGATGGTTGGTATAGGCTAAATATTTTAGCTTCTGGACCAATAGGGCTTGCTTCGAAGGTAACCTGTTTGCAAAACGAAAGATCGTCTTTATGTATTAAGGGGTTGGTTTTTGCAATAGACGCTAATTGTAGGGCAACTGCAAGCGGGTTATGGGCCAATAAAGGGTGAGCATTTTCTTGTGTCTGCTGATCTGCAAGTTCAAGTGCGACACCACAGCCTATTTTGAGGGTATCGAGCTCAGCATCTTTTCTTCTATTTTCCAGTGTGTTGATGAAGGACAGGCTGTGATTGACAAGTTCAGAAAAACTTTGCGTGTCAGAAAAGTGTACGACAGCATGTCCATCTGCAGTGAAACTTAATTGGCCATCATACTCATCAGTAGTGACTTGCAATATTTCAGTAAAGTGACTGAGTAAATCTTGAAAGTCTCCTGTAATCATATACTGCTGTAGCGTAGTTAGGTTATGAAGATGAACGCCAACAATCGCAGTTTGTTGAACATGTTTTTGAGTAGTTTCACCTTCAGGAGGTGGCAGTATTGCACTTAATGCGCGTTGGACACTGCCTATTTCGTCAGGGTGTGTTGACTGGCTTAACGTATGCAAAATACGCTCATCTTTGCGGTTCAATGCGTTTGCCAGTAGCTTGAGACGAAAAGTAAGCTGGTGAGTTTGTCGCATTAAAAGGATCAGTCCACAAATTAATAGCAGTACTCCACTGAGTATGACCATGAACATAGCTTCACGTGCAGGCTTAGTCGTCATAGCCTTATCTAGTCGAACTCGAATGTGACCCACTAAGACATTTTGGTAGTGGACGGGAGTCGAAAAAATAGTGGGGTAGGGCTGACTATTTAGTTTAGATTTAGTTTTAACGGTTGCTAATAAGCGATTATCCACACTAAACACTTCAGCACTATAAATATAAGGGTTTGAGACAAGCTGGTTTAAAAGTACATTTAAACTGAGCTGGTCGCCACTAGTTATCAGGCTTGCAGCGCTCTCAGCCAGTTGGTGGGCGATAGTTTTACCAAACGCATACGCTAAATGCTTATTTCCTGCAGAGATTTCTTCGTGGGCAATAAAGGCAAATAAGCAACCAAAAACCCCTAAAATAAGCGTAAATAAAATGGCAAATTTTTTTCTGATGGACAACTGCCAATGGCGGAGTCGGCGAAAAAGTTGAATAAATATGTTGTTCGTCGGTTCTAGCACGATAATACCAGGGGTGGGGGTAATAAAAAAAGAAGGATAATATCTTATAACTTAGACAATCATAGTTGGGTTATTTTACATTATTACAAGAGATTAAAGGTCTAAATTTGGTTTAAGCATAAATATACCTTCCAAAAAGTGTTTGGCATTTTTTTAATGAGGTGTTGCTTTTCAACTATGCTTTAAACATTTCACTTACTCCATACGATTAGCTACATGTGTAGTGTTTAAGTATGGTGTATTTTGAGTGAATGCGTAATATAACTGACCGTAATATTGCTTTCCTGTTCACTGATGATTAACAGAAGAGGGGTTATAGGGTGGCAGATATTGTTGTACTCAATCTGCAGGGCAAATACCAGCCGACCATTGCAGATCATTTTTTTCAGGTGCTGGCAGGCCACCAGGCTCAAATTCTGGATATTGAGCAATCAGCTTCTCATGAACATTTCAGCTGTGCCGCATTACTAAGCTTGGCAGATAACACTGATGCAGCACTGCTTTTTAAAGATGTCGTCTATTTTGGTCATCGCTTTGGTATTAATGTACACATTGAACCCGTCAGTGAGGATGACTACCAACGGTGGCTAATTGATAAGCAGCATCCTCGCTATATTGTTACGCTACTTGCCAAGCAGGTTACTGCACATTACTTGATGTCAATTAGTCGACTGGCGTTGGAGCATGGACTTACTATAGAGCGTATGGAACGCCTCTCTGCGCCTGTTGATGTCAATACGCCACCTGCTGTCTCATGTATTGAATTGATGTTACGAGGCTTGCCTGAAAGTTTACCCCAGCTTAGAAATCATTGTTTACAGGTTGCCCAGGAGTTGGATGTTGATCTTGCTATTCAGAAAGATAGCGTTTATCGAAGGAGTCGTAGACTGGTTGCTTTTGATATGGACTCTACTCTGATACAGGCAGAAGTGATTGATGAGTTGGCCAAAGAGGCGGGGGTTGGGGATAAGGTAGCGGCAATAACAGAACAGGCGATGCGGGGAGAGTTGGACTTTAAGGCTAGTTTTGCTAAGAGAATGAAACTGCTAAAAGGGCTGGATGAGTCTGTATTGGCTAAGGTTGCTGAACGACTTCAGTTAACGGACGGTACAGCTAAGCTTATTCCGACTTTACATAAACTGGGTTATAAAACAGCGATTATTTCTGGAGGATTTACTTATTTTGCCCGTTATCTTCAGCAAAAACTTGGCATTGACTATGTATTTGCCAATGAGCTGGAAATAGTTGATGGCAAACTAACAGGGGATGTTATTGGTGAAGTCATTGATGGGCAGCGGAAAGCAGCTTTGCTGCAGTCTCTTGCGAGTCAAGAGCATTTAGTGTTGGATCAAGTCATTGCGGTAGGTGATGGTGCTAATGACTTACCTATGCTCGGTGTAGCTGGACTTGGTGTTGCCTTTCGAGCTAAACCCATGGTTAAAACGGCAGCTAAACAATCGATCTCAACCTTGGGTTTAGATGCTCTACTCTATTTGCTGGGGTATCGAGACCAAGACTTACCTTGAGACTTTAAGCTGTCTATCCTTAAGAAAAACAACCCCCCTGTGTTGGGTTTTTCACAGGGGGCAAAGCGTGCTCAAACCACAAATGTAGTGCAAAAAGTCATGTGACTCGCTCAATATTGGCGATTTTTAGTGTGTTACTGAGGAAGGGTTAGTCTTCGTCGCTGCTAAAGTCATAGTCCATTTCAGCCACGGGTCCTTGCAAATAGTAACCTTGAATATAATTAACACCTGCTTGCCAAAGTGTCGCTAATACAGAGGCATTTTCAACCAAAGGAACAATGGTGAGCTTACCCTGACTATGGAGGGAACTGATCATTGTTTTTAGGTTTTCCTGGGTTTCAGGATTGTTTAAGTCTTGAGTGAAGGAACCATCAGTTTTGACATAATCTACTGTAAGGTGTTTTAGATTATTGAAAGGATTGATTGCGCAGCCAAAGTGCGTCAGCGCTACTTTGCAATGCAGTTCTCCAAGGGCTTTGGTTAACTCTTTTGCTTGCTTAAGGTAGGTTGTGGCGTCTTCTTCGCTGATTTGGAAAATTAAACTGTCGCTTGGCAACCGTGCAGCTTTGAGCGCAACACTGACCCAAGGTACCAGCGTTTTATCTTGTAGTGAAGGACCTGAAATATGAATAAACAGTCGTGTACTGTGGCCTTTAGCACGATGTACTGCAAGTAATTTAATTGACTGCAATATAACCCATCGGTCTACTTTTGTAGCTAATTTAGCCTTTTCAGCAGTCGTAAAGATTTCTTTAGTTGGAATCTCTTTTCCGTCTGAATCATATAAGCGGAGCAGGACTTCATAATGCTCTTCGCTGTCTCCCCTTAAACTGATAATAGGTTGAAACAGTAGTTTAAAATCATTTTTCTCTATCCCTTGCTGGATCATAGCGAGCACATTACCTTCGCCGGCTAACTCTGCAAGGTCATCTTGAGCAGTATAAAAAGCAAATTTATTTTCACCTTCGGATTTCGCACGTTCCGTTCCTTTTTGTGCGAGATCTAAAATTTCTTTCACTTTATTGGTTGTTTCGTTAACGATGGTGATACCAATGCTTATTTTAATTTGTACAGTCCGACCTGACACTTCAGATAAGTTATCTTCAACACTTTTACAGATAGCTTTGGCTAAGGTGGAGAGCAAATTCTGACTATCAGTATTTAACAGTGCCATAAAAATGTTATCACCATAGCGGGAGATAATATTGGGTGCAGTGATGTGTGTCTTCAGAAGTGAGCTAATATCCGCCAGTACTAAATCTGAGTCTGCTAACCCAATTTGCGCGCGAATTGCGTCAAAATTATCCAGTGCAATATAAAATAAACCGCTGTTTCCTTTGCCGTCGACAGCACGCTCAACGGTTTTTTCAAGCTGTTCTGTAAAGAACTGACGATTGAAAAGTCCAGTGACTAGATCTTGCGTACTGATTTCTTTTAGTTTTTCTTCAAGCTCAGCATTGCCTTTGTCAACACGAATAATTAACTGGGTACAAGGCTCTCCATCATAGGTTGCTGGGGAGAAGGACATACGGGCTTTGAACTTTGAGTCATCAGCTTTAACTCCTTGACAAACCAGGTCTTCAGAGTTGCTATCACCTTGCTGATAATTTTTGAGGAAACTTTTGAATTGAGCCTGATCTTCTGATGCCAGTAGGTCAATAATTGGCAAGCCTTCCATTTCTTCTGGGTCATCATAGCCGAACAACTCCACATAGGACTTGTTGACATAAATATGCATACCATCATGAACGTAAGCAATAGCATCTACTGAGCTGTTTAGCAGCAGCTGACAGCGTTTTTCTGTTTCACGAAGCGATACTTCTGCCTTACGACGCATTCGGCGTTCTAGCAGGTTATCGACTTCTCGGAATGAAACAAGCACCAGGCGACGTTCTTCACCATAAAGTACTATGTCCTTATAGCCTTGCTGTAAGGCTTCTGTGAATCCTTCTGAATCATAGCTTTCTTGAAGCAGAATAACAGGAAGGTCTTTATTGAGTTTTTTTACTGTTGCAAGTGCTTGATCACCATTTATTTCATCCATTGGATGACTAGCGATCAATAAATCCCATAATTGGCCATTTAAAACATCTTCCAGGTCTACAACTGAGGTAACGCGATGGGCACGAGTTGCTCTGCCGGCATTACGAAAAAGACTAACAACTTGCTCAGCTTCATTTTGTGAAGCTTCAATAATTAATAGACGAATTGTGTTGGCTTCTACTTGTTGCATATTTGTTCCATTTTCTGGAGTTGACCCACTCCAGGTACAACTTGGGCAATTAATTGTCTTGCACGAAAGAGCAAACAACTGTGGGATTGTTTCTGGTTAAACTTATCTTTCAGGTTCAGCTCAAAAGTGTGAAGGAAGCGCACATTACACACCTAAATTATCGGTTTGTCACACATCTATAGAGTAGCAGTTCACATAAAAATAAGTTCATTAAAGGATATCCCAAATTCCCCCAAATTCGTCATCATCATCTTTATTTTTTGGTTTGTGAGTACTTGGTTGCTTGTTGATAGAGGAGTCTAGATCCGTTAGGTGAAATTCAAACTGATTGAAACTTGAGGTGGAAAGAAGCAGATTGGTAAGTTGAGCTTTATGAATGACACCATCAAGGTTAACTTTTATTTTGTGTCCTACCTGAAAGGGAATACGTGGTGTTATCAGTGAGGCAGGCTGGTCGAGAGCTTTAATTTCTGGTACAAAAAAACCACGCATATACTGGCTACTATCTTCTATTTTTCGCAAAAGGCACATTGCACAAGGGCGAGCATTGCACGTCAGCAGTTCGATACCAAGTTCTACCTGATTTTCAGCTTCAAGGTGGAGCCAGCGGATAATGGCCAAGTTCCATGAGTTGTACTCAACTTCGTGTATACCCAGCAGTTCTCCTGTTTGCAAGTGTTGTGGAAGATGGCCTTGCCAGCTGACACAGTAGCCACCAGGACTGGTATTTAATAAATTAGCACTAAAGACTGGAAAGATGGGTTTGTGTTTTCTTTCTTCTTCTGGGGTATAGGAAATATTAGCTTCATCTTTGGCCAGTACTCGCTGTTCGTTATGGCGGGCATCAAATGCTGGAGACCATACATCATATTCTTTTTTATCAAATCGCTCTTTTTGGCGTTCAGGAATATGATCTGCTACATGCTGAACCTCTAGCCAGAGACGAAATTCTTGTTTACCACATAAGTAGTAGTGAGTTGCTGTCAGCCCAACAGACAGCTCAAGCGTGCCACTTGCAGGTATACGTTTGAAAGTTCGTTTTTGTATGGGGCCCCAAGCATGAGACAGGTGTAAAAGTAACTCTTTACTGATGGCTTTGGGGATTGTTAGTTCACACTCATCAGGGTCTTTTAGAAATAAATTGATCGTTTCCGTTAGTTCGGTTGGCTCAAGCGCTCGATGATGGGTTTTTAGTGTTTTACTGTAGAGTGCGCGATAGGCTGGACCCATATCACTTTCTAAATCGATGATAAAGGTTGTTGGAATGTTGTCTCGGGCAGGACCTAATACGACAGCATCAGTCCAGTACTCAAGAGCATTAAAGATTTGTAATAAATCTCCCTGGCGTACTTGGTTAGGCCTGCTACAAGCAAGTAATAGCATGCGCTTGTAATTGGCTTCAATTGTGTAGTCGTGGATAAAGGAGTTTTGAGGATCACTCACGACTTGTTGAAGCAACTGAAGCGATTCGGCTAATCGATAAAGCTGATGTAACTCATGCCACAAATTTTTGGGGATAGGGCAGTAGAGCTGGTATGCACGTAATAGGGTGTGAGAAGTATCACTCATTGCTCGGTGAGTGGCGTTTACCAATAACTCTTTGCTGCCTTCTGGCCTTTTACCACCAAGCAGCATATCTCGGACAATATGCTTATAACCAATTGTGAGTTGGTACTGAATGGTCTGGGCTAAATTGGCTATTTTTCGCTGCTGCTCTGTGAGAACAATTGAATGCCCTAAAAAGTGCTTGCCAAGCTGGTCACAGACGTAATAACACTGTGGCCTGAAGAGTTCCATAATATCGAAGCGCGGAGCATAGGATATTTGCAACTGATTTACTTCTTGTAAGGCGTTATACAACTGCTTGGCCATCACCCCTAAATTGGCTTTTGGCAAGTCAGTTAGCCAGGTCTCGATTGCATCTGGTGATGCATCTGCAAATGTCAGGCTAGTTCGACATTGCTTGGGTACTTTTAAATCAAGCGATTGATGAGTGCTCATTTAGTAAACTACATTGTAAACAGATTATCATCGAACGTTCTTACTAATTATATAGACCACATTTGACGACTGTGGCGGTTATACTGAATATTAAGTGTAAGACATCAGTTGTATATGATAAGGATGACAATACTGTTGAACTCACTTTATGCCTATTTTTAGGGGCTGAGAGTGAAGTGATGTCATATTTGATAAGGCATGAGTGAGAAGTTTATTAAACTGAGTATTGGAGGCGCTAGAGTAAAGGCTGAAGAGGAAGTTTACTGGCAGCACCTGCTTGCTCGATGGTAAGTTTAGGTATCAGGTAGCCGCTTCCCAGTTTCATCATTTGACCAACAATACGCTGTGCTGTGGTGTGGTCTATATCAAAGTGCGCAGCACCCTGTACTTTATCCAGAACGTGCAAATAGTAAGGGTATGCCCCCCACGATATGAGCTTTTCACTCAATTTGATGAGTACCTCTGGGTTATCATTCACACCTTTAAGCAAAACTGTTTGATTGAGTACCATGCAGCCTGATTGTTGAAGTTGTTGGAGTGCATAACCCACATTGTCATCGATTTCATTTGGATGGTTGCAGTGAACTACGACGAGTGTCTTAAGGCGAGTTGATGTCAGCCAGTCTAATAACTCTGTACAAACACGCTCAGGAATAACAATTGGCAGTCGAGTATGTACTCTTAACCGCTCAACATGTGGTATTTCAGCAATTGACTCTGTTAACCATTTAAGCCTTTGATCATTTAAGGCTAATGGATCGCCTCCGCTATAAATAACTTCACGAATTGTGTCGTCTTTGGTGATATAATCCAGCGCCTCCTGCCACTGGCGTTTATTTAACCGATTTTCCTCGTAGGGAAAATGACGTCGGAAGCAGTATCGACAGTTAACGGCACAGGTGCTGCCTACAACCAGTAATACCCTACCACTATACTTGTGGATAATTCCCTTTTGAGTGTTTTTGGGGCGCTCTACTAAAGGGTCTACACTATAACCTGCTGTGGAAATGAGCTCAGCTGCAGTAGGTAAAACCTGTTGTAAGAGTGGGTCATTGATTTCGCCCTTGCACATACGTTGTAAAAAAGGGTGGGGCACTCTCAGTGGAAATGAACCACTTGCCTCTAAAGCTGCTGGAAGTAGGTCGGCATCTAAGCCAAGTAGTTCGAACAGTTCATGTGGATTGGTAATTGATTCTGAAAGAGTTTGTTGCCAGCGACTACCCTGCACATAGGCTGCTGTTCGCGTTATCATAGGCTCTCAAATAATCTATTGGTGAGGAAATATGGCTAGCTATTCTACCAATGAATTTCGCTCAGGTCTCAAAGTCTTATTGGAGAATGAGCCTTGTGTAATTTTAGAAAACGAATTTGTAAAGCCTGGCAAGGGGCAAGCATTTAACCGAGTCAAACTTCGTAATTTGAACTCTGGCCGGGCTTGGGAAAGAACCTTTAAATCAGGTGAGTCTCTAGAAGCTGCCGACGTGGTTGATAAAGAAATGGAGTATCTTTATACCGATGGTGAGTTTTGGCACTTTATGCTCACAGATGGTTCTTACGAACAGTATGCTGCTGATAAAAAAGCAGTGGGCGATACCATTAACTGGCTCAAAGAGCAGGATGTATACGAAGTTACGCTTTATAACAACGCGCCTATCACTGTATCACCTCCAAACTTTGTGGAGTTAGAGGTGGTTGAAACAGATCCAGGCTTGAAAGGGGATACCGCTCAAGGTGGTAGTAAGCCAGCAACATTGAGTACGGGAGCGGTGGTTAAAGTGCCTCTATTTATCAATCAAGGCGAAATTTTGAAGATTGATACACGTACGGGTGATTACGTGAGCCGTGTAAGTAATAAATAGTGAGCGTTTAAATGAAAGTGGAGAGGACTGTTTTTGCTTCCTTAAGCCACTTTCATTAATAATGAAATAAGCGTAATTACTAATAATAATCCACTGATAGTGTGGTTTTCTTATTATTGTAATTTCCTTTATGCGGCCTTGCATGTTAAACGCTACTCTTTAAACAATATCAACTCAGCATGGTGTTAATTTTAGGGTGTTTCGTAACCTCTAAAGACACCAGCGCTTAATAAGCATCTTTGATCGTACTTTGTGAATCACTTTTAGGAGGCTGTGGCTATTTTACCCAGTCACTTAGATTCGCTTATGGGATTTCTTTATTTGATCGCAGCACCTAAAACGCGATTAGTAATGGGATATTTTCACAAAGTAAGCTTTGATCACGATCTTTTCTTGGCTAATGGGGTGATAAGCCATGACTACAGAAACCGACTGGCAGCCAACAGCTTCTTTGGAAACGATAAAGCTGCGAGCTAATTTATTGAGCAAAATTCGTAGCTATTTTCAGCAGCAGAATGTTTTAGAAGTTGAAACGCCAGTAATGTCTCATGCTGCTGTATGTGATGTGCATATTGAGTGCTTTTCGACTGATTTTAAGCCAGTGAGTCAATTCGAAGGAAAGACAGTTTATCTTCATACCTCACCTGAGTATGCAATGAAAAGGCTTTTAGCGGCTGGTTCTGGGGATATTTATCAAGTATGTAAAGTATTTCGTAATGGTGAAGCGGGTGGGCGCCATAATCCTGAATTTTCTATGCTTGAGTGGTACCGGGTTGGGCTTGATCACCATCAGCTAATGGATGATGTCACTGGTTTGCTTAGTCATGTATGTGATTTTACAGAGCTAAGGCGTGTTTCTTACCAGCAGTTATTTGAAGAGCATTTGGGGATTAATCCCCATCGGACTGCAACTCAACAGTTAACCAAGCTAGTTAAAGAAAAAGTGGATTCAGAACTTTCTGGATTAGAGCGTAATGCGCTTTTAGAACTACTTTTCACCCATTTAATTGAGCCTTCATTGGGGTGGTCTGCAGAGAACAAGTTGGCGGGGGTTTATGTCTATGATTTTCCTGCATCTATGGCTGCATTATCTCGTGTCCAGTTAGACACAGAAGGACAGCAAGTCGCAAGTCGGTTTGAACTGTTTATTGATGGTGTTGAGTTGGCAAATGGTTATAACGAATTGGCTGATGCGATAGAGCAAGAAAAGCGCTTTAAGCATGATAGGGGGAAGCGCCAGGAGCTTGGTTATGAAGTCAATCCAATTGATGAGCACTTATTGTCTGCACTTCGGGGTGGTTTACCAGACTGTGCTGGTGTAGCACTCGGTGTTGATCGCTTATTGATGCTGCTGGCGGGTACTCATTCAATAGCAGATGTGCTTTCTTTCGATTTTTCCCATAGCTAACTAAATAAGCTGGTAAAACAAAGTAATGTTAATGCTTGGCTAGCATGCTCTGCTGTTTAATTAAAATAAGCGTAGCCTTATAGAGTTGAGTATTATTAGCCAAGCAATATTCTCATGTTATGAGGGTGTACTACGGGTTATTAGACTTCCCACTTCGTGTGGCAATAGTTTCACCCATAACAACAGGACTGCCAGCATTCAGCTCTGATAACCAATGAGCAGCTTGTTCAGGTAGTAGTACAATAGCCGTTGAACCTAGTTTAAAGCGACCAAGTTCGGCTCCTTTTTCCAGTTGAATTGGTTGGTTAGCCGCTTTGGTGTAGCTTTTCCGTTGCAGTATGCGTCTAGGAGGGGTTACCAGACCAGCCCAAACAGTTTCTATACTGGCAACAATCATGGCTCCAACTAGAACAACAATCATTGGACCAAAATCTGTCTTAAACACGCAAACCACACGTTCATTTTTGGAAAATAAACTGGGTAGTTCTTCTGTTGTTGCATCATTAACAGAAAACAAATGCCCTGGAACATAAATCATTTGTTCCAGTTCGCCTGCGTAAGGCATATGAACACGGTGGTAATCTCGTGGAGAAAGATAAATGGTTGCAAAGTGCCCATTATTAAATTGCTGTGCAAGCTCGTAGTCACCGCCAATTAATTCACATAAGCTAAAGTGATGGCCTTTAGCCTGAAACACCTGACCACGCTCAATGTTACCAAGTTGACTTATTTTGCCATCAGCAGGTGATACTAAGTGAGATGAATCTTCAGCAATGGGTCGAGCCCCTGCTTTTAACGCACGGGTAAAGAAGTCATTGAAATGCACATACGCTTTAGGGTCAGTGTGCTCTGCTTCTGTCATGTTGACGTTATATTTTTTTATAAACCACTTTATAAAAGCCTGATTAAATCGTTGGGAGGGGCTTTCCGCAACCCAATAAGCAGCGCGGGATAACAGGTGTTGTGGACATAAGCGTTGTAAAGCAACAAATAGTTTACTATTCACTCGATCACTCTCAAAAAGCAGTCAAAACGAAAATAATCAGGTTATTTAACTTGTCTGGAAGCTATTGTTCGATGGGGGTGTTTGGATCATTACCCCATTCAGACCAGGAGCCATCATAAGCTTTAAGCCGTTGATAACCTAGCACTTTGGCAACTAAATAGGTAAAACCTGACCGATGATGTGACTGGCAGTGAGTTATTACGTTTTTGTCACGTGTTATACCCAGGTTGTTGAGGATTTTGCTGGCGTCTTCCCGAATCCTTAGCTGCCTGTCTGGGTCCATCAACGCTGTCCACTCTAAGTTAATCGCTCCTGGCATATGACCACTACGCAGCGCCAACTGTTGTTCACCGTGAAACTCTGCTGGAGAACGGGCATCCCAGATCACCGTATCCTGCTGCTCTAGGCTTGATAACACATAAGCTTTATCTGCGCGTGGCTCTATACGAAGTTTTAATTGGGGCGCTGTTGGGTGAGGTTGTGATGGCTCAGTTGATAGAGTTCGGCCTTCAGCGGCCCATGTGATACGACCACCATTAAGATAAGAACTGTAGAGATGACCAATACAATCTAGTGTCCAGATAAGACGACCAGCCCAGCCACCACCTTCATCATCATATGCAACAATATGCTTGTCAGGCTGATAACCAATTTCAGCAAGAATGGTCTCAAGCTTTTTGATATCAGGTAGCTTCCCTTTTGCTGGTTCTTCACCACTTTGTAGTGCTGCTCCTGGTAAGTGGACTGCACCTGGAATATGCCCTTGCTGATAGTTTTCTGTTGAAGATAAGTCAACAATCAATAAGTTGGGGGTTGAAAGCAGTGGCTCAAGTTCCTCTGGCTCAAGTAGTAAAGGGAGATGGCGAAGGGGGTTTGTATCAGATATTTGGTTATTTTGTGTGTTACTCATTAGAGACCCATTCTCACACTGGCAAGAGACGTACTTATTTAGGCTTATTTAGTCATTTTTAAACAGCAACCATGCCATGCAACCGTTGTGCTGGCAACTTTTGGTGCTTTTTATTGCGTTTGATTTGGTTTTTTTAACGGACTTGGCTTCTGCCTCGAGTTAAGTGTTTTAAAACTCTGGCGGCACCTTTACAAACTGAGTTGAAATACTTCAGGTCGTTAGTAGTAAGTTCAGTTTGTGAAATACCTAAGTCTGCATAAATCATTGCAATAGGGCGTTTATTGGTATGTAAAGTAGCCAGTAGAAACATCTGAGTATTGACATGCTGTTTTAACTTGCTTGGGAGTTTAAACCAAATATTGTTGGCTTCTTTTGCATTGACCCATAAAACCTGCTCTTTATTGAGTAGTTGTGTCATGGGAGATTCTGGAGGAAGCTCAAGTAAAAACTTTAGTGGAATATTGTTACTCATAGATATATGAGAAACCAGTTTGTCTCGCTGCTTATTAGGTAATGCGATAACCACACGCTCAAACCCTAAAGCAACATGTAATACATTAGCCGTTTCTTCCAGTAATTGGCCAAGGCTTTTATAGAGCTCAGGGTAGCGAGAAAAGCGCCCTAGACTAACTTTTACGCTATCGAGATCAATTTTACGTTTAATTTGTGGTGGTTTAGCCGTTGGTGCTTGTTTTACTGGCGTTGTGTTTTTTTCAGGCGTTTTACTTGCTTCGGCTGTTGGTTGAGAAGCTGGAGATTGTGGTGGTTTTTGGTGTTCACTATTGCTGTTTAGGCGAGCTTTACTTTGTTGACTTTTCGTAGCCTGGATAGGAGGAATGGCTGATTTAGCGTTACTAATTTGCTGTTTTGCTGTCGGTTGCGTTGTCTTACCTTTCCATAAGCCAAACTTATCATCTGCGATTTGAGGTTGCTTGCCAGAAGTGACCTTGTCTTCCTGTTGAATCGACTGTGGGGCCGTTTTCTTAAGCGGAACAGAGGGTTGTTTTGCTCTGCCTTTTGCCCCTGGCGAGGAGTCACTCGTTTTTGTTTCAGATTCACCGGTTAATACTGAGTGAAAATCAGCTTCAGCAAAAAATACTGTGGCGAGAGGTGCGGGTTTCATCACAGGTAACAATAGGTTAGAAGCGCTTAAGGCTTGTTGAAAAGCATCATGATGTGCTTGAGGGAGAGGCTTATTGGCATAGAAAGCAAGCAGCCTAAGAATTCGATTTGTGTGTCGGCTTTGCCAAGAGAAGCTGGTTTCCCAACTCAGTTGATTACACAGTAATACAGGAAGTGCAGGGCTTGCGAAGGCAATTCTGAGCGAAGGGATATTTTCAAGTTCTTGCCGAAAAGCATCTGCGCGCTGCTGCTTTTCGGGTGGCAGTTGCTTGACGCGTGCAAGTTTGGCCCAAAGTGTTGGGGAGGCAGCTAACAAAGGGGAGAGCTGCGACATAGGTAACACTGGTAGCTTCCACTCGTTGCTCATTATTAGTTGCAAGGTGTCGACAGTACAGCCGAGAACATCACGCTCAGCCTCCTGTCGTTGTTGGTGGTTGAGCCTTACCTGTCGCTCAATAGTGAGCATTACCTCAGGAGCCCACAACCATAATCCCCAGTAGGTAGCGTGAAAAAATAGCGCTAACCAAAAAACTTCGTCCGTTTGTTTCTGTTGTACTCGAAGCTGGTGCCAGTAACTTGCCTGAAAAGCCGCATGCATACTGCAGGTAATCATGCGGCAGTAAAAACGGTGGTTAACATGATTGGTGTTAAGCGTTAAGGCGGGCATGTTATTAATAAGTGCTGCAAGCTTCTTGACGCCAAGTAAACTCAAGGCTTGTTCAAGATGGCGTACTGGGTCTGTTCCTTTTTTTATTTCCTGATTAACCCGTGTAAATACATGCCAGCAGGCAATGGGGCATCGGCGAAATTGATGTGCGATATCGTTGAGTGCAATGCTGGGTTGCTGAATGAACTCAAGTAAATTGGCTTTAATTTGAGCATCAACAGGAAAGGGCTCATTTGTCAGCAGATTCTGCCAGTGTTGAATTCCTTTTGAGGGAGAAGCTCTATCCATAAGAAATTTGTCGAATATCAGTTGATGACCTTTACTTGAAAAGAGAACAAGTAATCCAGTTTGCGCCGACAGGTGTTCTCTCATCTGCAAGTATAGCCACAGGATAGCGTTATATGTTTACAGGTTGGACTTCATAATAATGAAGTTAGTGCAAGGGAAGCTCTTGCCAACCGAGCAGGCAATACAAAATGTTTAAATTATTAGGCTTTATTATTGTCTTGGGTAGTGTTCTTGGGGGGTATGTCCTATCCCATGGTGAGCTTATGGCATTATGGCAGCCTTATGAGCTGCTGATCATTGCTGGCGCATCAATAGGGGCTTTTTTTATTGCTAATCCTCCTTCTGTGTTTGCCGCTGTGCTTCGCTTATTTCCCAGTCTGCTCTTTGGCAGTCGCTTTAATCAGGCCTACTTTATGGATCTTCTGGGTTTGTTGTTTGAGCTACTTAATAAGAGTCGACGCGATGGCATGATGGCTATTGAGAGTGATCTGGATGATCCTGCTGGGAGTGCTATTTTCACCCGATATCCGGCCATTTTAAGAGAAGCTCACTTGACGGAGTTTATTGCAGATTATTTGCGTTTAATGTCTTCAGGCAATATGGCGCCGCATGAGTTGGAAAGTCTCTTTGATATGGAAATAGAAACCCGTGCTGAAGAATTGGGCCGTCCTGGAGTTGCTATGAACAAGGTGGCGGATGCACTGCCTGGCTTTGGTATTGTTGCTGCAGTAATGGGTATTGTGATTACGATGAAAGGGTTAGGTGGCCCGCCTGAAGTGTTGGGTATGCATGTTGCTGCTGCGTTGGTGGGTACTTTTCTGGGGATATTATTAGCTTATGGCTTTGTTGGGCCTATGGCACATGCATTAGAGCATATCAGTCAGGAAGAGGTTAATGCTTATGAGTGTGTGAAAGCTTGTTTGATCGCTTCGTTAGGAGGAATGCCACCAGCGTTAGCTGTTGAGTTTGGGCGCAAGGCGCTCTATGCCCATAGCCGTCCCAGCTTTATGGAACTGGAGCAACATGTTCGCTCCCGCTAAGAAAGTATAGGGAGATGTGACTGTGAAGCGTGAAGAGTCCATTATCGTTAAGCGAGTTAGGAAGAGTCGTCACGCTCACCATGGTGGTTCCTGGAAAATTGCTTTTGCTGACTTTGCAACAGCCATGATGGCTTTCTTTTTGGTGTTATGGTTGTTGGACAATACAACTGAGCAACAAAAAATTGAGATTTCTGGTTATTTTCAGGATCCTGTTGCTTGGAGTGAGCGGGCAAGTCCTTATGTAGTTGATTTGGGTGGGACGCCTACCATGGTAGTTGACCAGGGAATAGGCTCTCCGATTCAGGATCAAGATCAGCGGAGCCGCTTATCCGCAGAGCAAGTCACGTCTTTAGCGGAAAAAATTGAAAAGCAGCGTCTGGAATCACTATTTCAGGAGTTACAGGCGCGTGTTGAAGATAATGAAGTGTTAAGGCGTTTTAAAGATAATCTGATTATGGATATAACACCGGAAGGGTTACGTATTCAGATTGTGGATGATGATAAAAGCTCTATGTTTGATAGTGGTCATTCGCAGCTTAAATATTATTTTGAGGATGTACTTTTGGAGCTGGCACCACTTATTAAATCTGTGCCAAACAAAATCAGTATTTCTGGTCACACGGATGCAACGCCCTACAGTAAAAAGGAAGATTTTGGCAACTGGGAACTATCGGCTGCACGAGCAAACAGTGCGCGGAGGACACTGGTTTATGGTGGCATTCCTGAGAAGCAGGTGTCTCAGATAGTGGGGCTTGGCGATTCTAACCTGTTTGACCCTGAACACCCTTATAACCCTGTCAATCGCCGGATTGATATTTTGATTATGAGTAAGCAAACAGAAACAAAAGTAGAGCGGATGACACAAGCATCACCCAGCCCTCAACAGCCTCTCTTTGATCAGCGTGAAAAGTCAAATATAGACGATGTCCGTCAGCGTGCGAGAGAGAACCAGCCAGATGCCGAATCACTCCAGCAGTAGGCTGGAGTAAAACGAGCCTGTTAGTTACTCTGTTTAACTTGTTTCGGTAAAGCTTTTAGCGATGTGCTCAAAGCTAGCGAGTCGAGTCGCACTAATTAATCCATCCGCTAAAGCTTGTAGAAAGGCACAGCCAGGCTCTTGCTCATGCTGGCAGTCCCTAAATTTACAGTGTCCAATCAAAGGCCTTAATTCTCGGAATCCTTCTGCTAACTCTATTTTTGACATTGGCCACAGGGCAAATTCTCTAATACCAGGAGAGTCAATAAGTTTTCCCCCAGTTGGAAAATGAAATAGCTTAGCTGATGTTGTGGTGTGTGTACCTTTACCTGTTTGTTTTGACAGTTCACCAACGCGGGCATCAACATCGGGTAGTAAAGCGTTGACTAATGATGATTTGCCCACGCCAGATTGGCCAACAAAGACACTTGTGTGCTGATCAAGCAGGTTTTGTAAGTCGTCAAGACCATGCTCCTGATGGGTTGATGCCTGAAGTACTCGGTAGTCTAACTGCTGATAGGTGGATAATAATTGTGAAAATGCTTCACTGTTTGCGTTATTAAGTAGGTCAGTTTTGTTAAGCAGTAATACTGGTTCTATATCTTCTATCTCAGCCGCTACCAGATAACGGTCAATCAGATTGGCATAAGGCTCCGGCACAGGGGCGATGACAATGACAATAAAGTCGATGTTTGCTGCGACTGGCTTAAGCTGTTGCCGGCTGTCTGGTCGGGATAGCAAGTTGTGCCGATCTAAGCCGGCAACGACAACACCTGTGCTATCTGCACCAGCTCGCCAAACAACATGGTCTCCAGTGACTAAGGCGGGTAAGTTGGCACGAAGGTGGCAGCGATACTCATTGCCCGGCTGATCAAGAGGCTCTACAGCCAGTTGAGTTCCATAGTGGGCAATGATCAAACCCTGCTGCTCTAGTCCAAGCTCGCCTGATGCTAAGTCTTGCTGGAACTTTTCCTGCTGCTGGTTCGCGCGCTTTGCACGCTCATCTTGAATTTTTTTAATGCGCCAGGACTGGCGGCGGTTAAGGCGACGTTTGGCCATAGGTGGACGGCTTTCTCTCCATAGGCGTTTGCTTTAGCTATTAGTTGCGCATTATCATGAACCGTGGAGTATAGTTCAACTTTATAGGCATTTATATTTAAGCCCAGTGCGTTTTATACTGAAGATAAGTGTTCTTGTTGGAAAAGCTTCAAGAGGGCTGCTATGAACTCAGTTGCCAGCATGTTCAATGGTTATAAGGTAGGTTAATGGCTAAAGCAGATAATCTTATTTGGATTGATATGGAAATGACGGGGCTGGACCCAGACCTGCATCGTGTCATTGAAATTGCAACAGTAGTGACTGATGACCAGTTGAGCGTAATTGCAGAAGGCCCCGTGCTGGTCGTTCATCAACCAGATGATCATCTTAGCTTAATGGATGACTGGTGTGTTCAACAGCATGGCAGTTCTGGGTTAACAGCAAAAGTTCGCAAGAGTTTGATAACAGAAAAACAAGCAGAAGCTGAAACGATTGCATTTCTTTCTCAGTATGTAGAGCCAGGTCAGTCACCCATGTGTGGTAATACCATTGGCCAGGACCGGCGCTTCCTATACCGTTACATGCCTGACTTGGAGCGATTCTTTCACTATAGAAGTATTGATGTGAGCACCTTAAAAGAGTTAGCTCGTCGCTGGAATCCTGCTGTGCTTAGTGGGATCAATAAAACAGCTAGTCACCAGGCATTGGCTGATATTTATGAGTCAATTGAAGAGTTACGCTACTATCGAGAACACTTCATTCAGCTGCCTTTATCAGCTCCTCCTAAAAAAACGAAGAAAGCAAAAACAGAGTAACAGTGAGTCTAAGTTGAGCGCAGAAGCCTATAGCTAGCCCTTAGCCATATCTAGCGCTCTTCTGTTTTTATTTCATGTTGTCTTAGCGCCCAGGAAACATGCTCTTGAACCATTTCATTGGGAAAGTTCAGTCTGCTTTTTAGTGCCGCGATAACCTTTGCTGTTGTTGGCGCATTACCGAGACCCACTGCTAGGTTACGAAGCCATCCTACATATCCAGTACGTCGTATTGGTGAACCCTCGGTATAAGTGAGAAACTGCTCCTCAGTCCATAAAAACAAAGTAGTTAGATCGCTGCTATCCAACGTGTGCCGTGGCAGGAAGTCGGTTTCCTGAGTTGGCTTGGCAAATTTATTCCAGGGGCATACCAACTGGCAGTCATCACAGCCAAAAACACGGTTGCCAATTTTAGAGCGGAGGTTTTCTGGAATTGATCCTTTCAACTCAATAGTCAAATAAGAAATACATTTACGAGCATCCAGTTGGTATGGCCCGACGAATGCGTCAGTTGGACATATGTCCAGGCAGGCTTGGCAACTTCCACAGTGTTTGGTGGCTTGGGGGGGATCGGTTGGTAGAGGAAGATTAGTATAAAGCTCTCCTAAAAAGAACCAAGAGCCTGCTTTACTGTTAAGGACCAGCGTATTCTTACCAATCCAGCCTAACCCTGCGTTTTCTGCAATTGCTTTTTCCAGTACCGGGGCGGAGTCGGCAAATGCACGATAGCCAAAGTTACCAACAGAATCAGTTATTTTATTAGCAAGTTTAGCCAGGCGCTTGCGAATGACTTTATGGTAGTCGCGGCCCAGGGCGTAGCGTGAAATGTATGCTTGTGAAGAGTTTTGCAGAACTTTAACCGCCTGGGTATCACCTGGTAAGTAATCCATTCTGACGGAAATAATACTGATCGTACCAGGCACTAGCTCATTAGGACGGCTGCGTTTATTGCCATGGTCTGCCAGGTAGTTCATCTCGCCATGGAAGCCATTCGCTAACCACTTTTTCAAGTAAACTTCATGCTCGCTCAGGTCAATACCTGTAATTCCTACATCCTGAAAGCCAAGCTCTCTTGCCCACTGCTTAATCTGTTTAGCCAGCAAGACAAAGTCAGTTTGTTGGGAGGCTGTGTTTGTCATGCTTTCTCACTACTATGCATTTAGCTGGTATAGGGTTTGAGACTGGCAGAAGCTAGCAAATCCTGATTATGAATTTCTTGAGACTCGTAAATTAGGGTGGGACCTATGGAGAACGACAGTATAACTATTCATCAATGACCACTTGTGTAGTGGAAGTGAATATTTACTTATCTGGGGAACCCACATCTTAAGCGAGTGTCAACGTTTTAAGTGCTAGATAAAGACTACAGTCAACGTATAATTGCAACAGGGCTTTCTAGCTACGCTTGGGGGATGCAAACGTATGAACCATAGTTTACCACAGCCACTCTTTACCGCAGAACAGGTTAGAAAATTAGATAATGCTGTAATCTCTGAGCAAGGCATTGCGGGCTTTGAGTTAATGATGCGTGCAGGTAAAGCTGCATATCGCGCTATGATTGCGCACTGGCACTTAAGATCGCAACAGCAACGCTTAATCTCTCAACAGCCCGCCTGCAAGATTCAGGTTTTTTGTGGGGGTGGTAATAATAGTGGTGATGGCTACATTGTCGCAGGGCTTGCAGCTCAGGCTGGCTTTACTGCAGAAGCCATCATGGCAGTTCCGAAGGAGTGCTTGCAAGGAGATGCACTTTTAGCCTATGAGTGGTGCCAACAGTTTGACATTATTTTGACGCCATATGATGCATCGACCAAAATAGATGGTGATATTTTGGTCGATGCATTGCTTGGAACGGGGTTGTCTGGTGCCGTTCGTGATCCCTATTTAGCGATTATTGAGCATATCAATGCAGCAAACAGACCTATTTTGGCGATAGATATTCCCTCTGGATTATGTGCAGATACAGGTTCAGTGCTAGGTATAGCTATAAAAGCGAGCCTAACAGTAAGTTTTATCGGCATGAAAAGAGGACTGCTAACGGGGGTGGCTCCTGACTACTGTGGAGAATTGGTATATGCCAGTCTAAATGTGCCTGATTCAGTTTTTGATTCTGTGTCTACGAAAGTTTGGCAGCTGAGCGATCAAACGATAGGTCCGGTGTTATTGCCACGTGCTCGGTGTGCTCATAAAGGGCTTTTTGGACACTTACTTATTATTGGTGGTGGAGCAGGTATGGCGGGTGCGGTCACTATGGCTGCTGAAGCTGCACTAAGTATGGGGGTTGGGCTGGTTACAGTTGCAACCTTGGCTCATCATGCTGCAGCCATTCAGGCAAGAACGCCAGAAGTAATGGTACATGCTATCGATGACCCTCTACACCTTGAAGCATTATTGGTTGATAAGACGGCTATCGTAATTGGCCCTGGTCTTGGTAAAGATGACTGGGGTATGGCTGTACTCAAAACTGCACTGAAAGTTAAGTTGCCTTTATTAGTCGATGCAGATGGCCTTAACCTAATGGCTCAACAGAGTGATACCTTGCACTGTAACAGTAAGCAGTTGCTACTAACACCTCATCCAGGTGAGGCCAGTAGGTTACTGGGAGAAAGTACACCATCTGTTCAGCAGGATCGTTTTACGGCAATTGATCGTCTTTGTAAGACCTTTCAAGCCTCAGTTGTGCTAAAGGGAGCAGGTAGTTTGGTGAGTGATGGTGAGCAAGTATGGGTTTGCCCTGATGGAAATCCAGGTATGGCATCTGGTGGTATGGGTGATGTGCTAAGTGGTATGTTAGGTGCCTTTTTAGCGATGGGGCTACCACCTTGTGAGGCGGCAAAACTGGGCGTGTGGTTGCATGCAACGGCTGCTGATGTGATTGCGGCTGAGTTTGGAGAGTGGGGGCTTAGAGCGACAGAGATTATACCAGAAGCTCGCCATCTTTTGAATCAATTAGTCACGGGAAGTGAGGAACAATGACTTCTGGGCAGACTATTCTGTTAATAGATGAAGCTGCAACTATTGGCTTTGGACAACAGCTCGCCAAAGCAAGTGGGGGCAAGGGTGTTATTTTTCTTTATGGGGATTTAGGTGCAGGTAAAACCACATTATGTAGGGGAGTTTTGCAGCAAATGGGGCATGATGGCGCTGTAAAAAGTCCAACATATACTTTAGTAGAACCATATAACCTGGTATCAGGACAAGTTGTCTATCATTTTGATCTTTATCGTTTGGGTGATCCTGAAGAGTTAGAACTTTTAGGGGGGCGTGAATACTTTAACCAGTCCGCCTTATGCATGATTGAGTGGCCTGAACGTGGGACTGGTTTTTTACCCCCTGCCGATCTTAAGCTCACCTTGCAGTATCAGCAAGGGGCTCGGACTATTGAAGTTCTGCCTGTCAGCCAGCATGGTCAAAATATTGCTGCAAAGCTTGTTCATGATAGAAATGTAAACCATTAGGGGTTCCTGTCATTATGATCAACAGGTTAGTCATGATGTTGGCCTGCGTGAGCTTGTGGCTGGTAAATGTTACTCAGGCGGCTGATATCAAAGGGGTTAGGTTGTGGCGTGCACCTGATAATACGCGCTTGGTTTTTGACTTGTCAGGACCCATTGACCATAAAATTTTTCAGTTAGAGAATCCTGACCGTCTGGTTATTGACATTAAGCAGGCTAAGTTAAAATCAGCATTCAGCGAATTGACGCTCAGCAACACACCTATTAATAAAGTTCGTCATGGCAAGCGTAATGGCCGTGATTTAAGGGTTGTATTGGACTTAAAAACGGCCGTCAGGCCTAGGAGCTTTGTACTTAAGCCAAATGAGACTTATGGTGATCGACTGGTTATTGATTTGTATGACCGTAATGTAAAGCCAGTGATTAAGTCTGTACCTCAAGTAGCAATAACTTCTTCTGGACGAGTAGGGCGCGACATCATTATTGCGGTAGATGCAGGACATGGTGGTGATGACCCTGGCGCTATTGGCTATCGTGGTGTTCGTGAAAAAGATGTCGTCTTGCAGATTGCTCGGCGTTTGCATCAGTTTTTTAGTAGAGAGCCTGGGTTTAAATCATTTCTTATTCGAGAAGGCGATTACTATGTGGGATTACGTCAGCGTACTGTAATTGCTCGTCAACGGCGTGCTGATTTGTTTGTTTCGATTCACGCTGATGCCTTTAAGAATCGACGTGCAAATGGCGCCTCTGTCTTTGCACTTTCACAACGTGGTGCAACCTCTGAGACAGCTCGCTGGCTTGCCAGTCGGGAGAATAGTTCTGATCTAATTGGTGGGGTGGGTAATGTCAGTTTAAGTGATAAAGATGCAACCTTGGCAGGGGTTCTGCTGGATTTATCCATGACTGCAACCCTGACCTCCAGCTTAGAAGCAGGAGGGCAGGTTCTACGCAATATGGGGCAGATCAGTCGTCTCCACAAGCGACACGTTGAGCAAGCTGGGTTTATGGTGTTGAAATCCCCTGATATTCCATCCATTTTGGTTGAGGCAGGCTTTATCACCAACCCGATCGATGGCCAAAAGCTGGCAACACGCGCTCACCAAGAACGTGTGGCTCGGGCTGTCTTTAATGGCCTTAAGAAATATTTTTACCAAGTTCCTCCTGCTAATACCTATGTTGCTCAGCTTAAGCAACGTGGACCAGTAGCTGGTCCAACCCGTTATGTTATCAAGCGAGGTGATACGCTCTCTGAGATTGCCAGTAGGCATAATGTATCAGTGAGTAGTTTACGCGCCAGAAATAACCTAAAAGCGGACAGGATTCGTGTAGGACAGATATTACAAATTCCTAACTAAAGCGAACTGGAATAATGTGATTTAAGGTGTTTCAGCGGGTAAAAACTGGACAGGGTGCTTTTCACTTTGTCCATTACCCGTTAACCTAAGCGCCCTCCAAACTGAGCTTATACTCCAACTAATATAAAGATGACGCAATAATCATGAAGCGTATAAGTCTGCTAAGCCCACGCTTAGCGAACCAGATTGCTGCAGGCGAAGTCGTTGAGCGTCCTGCTTCAGTAGTCAAAGAACTGGTTGAAAACAGTATTGATGCGGGTGCTACTCGAGTTGATATTGATATAGAAAGTGGTGGCGTAAAGCTTATCAAAATTCGTGACAATGGCGGTGGTATTTTAAAAGATGACCTAGCGCTAGCACTCAGCCGCCATGCTACCAGTAAAATTACTGAACTCGAAGATTTAGAGGCTGTGGCAAGCTTGGGCTTTCGTGGTGAGGCATTGGCCAGTATCTGTTCTGTGTCTCGACTGTTGCTGACATCTAATACCGAAGGGCAAGAAGAAGCATGGTGTGTGCGCGTAGAAGGGCGCGATATGGAGCCAGTTTTATCGCCTGCATCTCATCCAACGGGTACAACAATAGAGGTGCGAGATTTATTTTATAATACCCCAGCTCGCCGCAAGTTTTTAAGAACCGAAAAAACTGAGTTTGGCCATTTAGAAGAAGTGATTAAGCGCATAGCGTTGAGTCATTTCGATATTAACTTTCAGTTGCGTCATAACCAGCGAGTGATCCACCAGCTGCGTGCTGCCCATAGTGCTTTGGAAAAGGACCGGCGGGTGGCTACGGTTTGTGGTCCAGCCTTTCTTGAGCAGGCGGTTTGTATAGATGCCCAAGTAGGAGATATGCGTTTATGGGGTTGGGTTGGACTGCCAACATTTTCCCGAAGCCAGGCTGATCTTCAATATTTCTTTGTTAATGGGCGAGTGATTCGTGACAAGCTGGTTAGTCATGCCGTTCGCCAAGCCTATCGCGATGTGCTTTATAACGGTCGGCACCCTGCTTTTGTGCTTTATCTGGAGCTTGATCCTGCAGGGGTGGATGTCAATGTACATCCAACAAAGCATGAAGTGCGTTTTCGTGATAGTCGGGCTGTGCATAACTTTCTGTTTAGTCAGTTGCATCATGCTTTAGCGGAAGTGAGTCCTGAGCATCACTTAATATCACAAAATTTGGCTGAGAAGAGTCAAGAGGTTCAGGATGCAGATAATAGTGCTTCTGGTGTGTTTGCTGGACAGCAGCCAATAGACTGGTCGCAAAACCGTGAACATATGGATGGCTCAGCTTTAGGAAAGACTGAAAAACCATCCATTTTTCAAAAGGATCATCCTCCTGTCCAGTATGCTTCAATGTCGGGCAAGCCGCAGTCTGGTTTATCCTCAAAGCGCTGGGACCAGCAATCATCACCTTCTACTCAGCAGGTTAATGAGCAAATTACAGGTTGGCAGCAACTGGATAACAGTGCTGAGCAGGTCTGGCATGAACTGCAAAATAAAGAGGTCACTCATGGGGAAATTCCACCATTAGGATTTGCTGTGGCTCAGCTAAAAGGTGTGTATATCCTGGCTGAAAATGAGCATGGCATGGTATTGGTTGATATGCATGCAGCGCATGAACGAATTACCTATGAGCGAATGAAGCAGGCTTATGCGGGGGAAGGTATTAAGACCCAGCCTTTACTGGTTCCTGAATCGATTGCTATTAGCCAGCGCGAGGCGGACTGTGCGGAAGAGCATAAGGCACTCTTTAAAACCCTAGGCTTTCTGGTGGCGAGAATGGGACCTGAAACGCTCGTGATTCGAGAAATTCCTGCTATTTTAGGTAAACAAAATGTAAAGCCACTGGTTACAGCCGTGTTAAGCGATTTGCTGGAGTATGGTACCAGTGATCGGATTCAAGCACATACCAATGAAATACTGGGCACGATGGCTTGTCATGGATCAGTGAGAGCTAACCGAAGACTGACAATTGCAGAAATGAATGCATTACTTCGTGATATGGAGAAAACTGAGCGGAGTGGACAGTGTAATCATGGTCGTCCTACCTGGATACAGTTGACGATGACAGAGCTAGATAAGTTATTTCTTCGGGGTCGTTAAATGAGTATTAAGCAGCGACCACTCGCTATTTTTCTGATGGGACCAACAGCGTCTGGTAAAACTGATTTGGCTCTTTTTTTAGCTAAGCGTTTTCCTTTTGAGTTGATCAGTGTGGATTCTGCGATGGTGTATCGTGGTATGGATATTGGTACAGCTAAGCCAGATTGCGTAACATTAGCAAAATATCCACATCATCTAGTTGATATCTTAGACCCTGTCGAACCTTATTCTGCTGCAGACTTTGCAGAGGATGCATTACAGCTGATGGCAGAGATAAGCAAAAAGGGAAAAATACCACTCTTAGTGGGCGGAACTATGTTATATTACAAAGTTCTGTTTGAGGGTATAGCGACTGAATTGCCGTCTGCGGATGAAACCATTCGTACACAAATTTTAAGTGATGCAGCAAAACTAGGTTGGACTGCATTGCATCAACGACTGGCTTCCTTTGATCCTGAGTCAGCGCAGCGAATTCACCCAAATGACCCTCAGCGCATGCAACGTGCGCTTGAAGTGTATCTGTTGACGGGCAAGACACTCACTCAGTACCACCTTGAGCAACAAGAAGCTCACGAATTTCCTTATCGCACATTGAATCTGGCCATTGCGCCTGTTGAGCGTGCAGTGCTGCACCAGCGCATTGCTGATCGTTTTCAGCAAATGTTGACGTTAGGTTTTATTGATGAAGTCGCGGCATTAAAACAGCGCGATGATTTATCAAAAAAGCTTCCAAGTATGCGTGCTGTTGGTTATAGACAGGTGTGGGATTATTTGGATGGGGAACTGAGTTACGAGGAAATGATCGAAAAGGGAGTGATTGCAACCCGACAACTGGCAAAGCGTCAATTTACCTGGTTAAGACGTTGGAAAAACTTGACCTGGTTGGACTCTTTGGCAACAGATGCGGAATATACGGCCTTGAAAATAGTAGAGCAGGAACTTATATAGGGTTTGGCTCACAAATTTCAGCTATCATGTGGCTGATTTTGGCTGTGCACACTATGGTTTTAATGGAACATACTGGCTTTCAGTATGAACACCATTTTGCCGCTGTAGATTGATTACTGTGTTGACCTCATCTTACTGCTAATCAAACTGACTTGGCGGATTCTTTGTAGTAAGCACTTTTTTTTATTTTTTTTGAACGATAAAGGAGTACAACAATGTCAAAAGGGCACTCTTTACAAGACCCTTACTTAAACCTGCTTAGAAAAGAGCGTATCCCGGTTTCTATCTATTTAGTCAACGGTATCAAGCTACAGGGCCAAGTTGAGTCCTTCGACCAATTTGTCATCCTGCTGAAAAATACAGTTAGTCAAATGGTATACAAACACGCGATTTCAACAGTAGTGCCAAGTCGTCCTGTGCGGCTGCCTATGCAGAATACTGAGCAGGGTGAAGCTACAAGCTAGTTAATTAGCAGGAGATTCGCATTGTTTTTTGAACGCCATCAAGGTGGCGAACATGCCGTATTGGTTCATCCTGAGCTAATTGACGATAAAGAACGGGAAGATCCCCGCGAGTTTGAAGAACTGGTTGGTTCTGCGGGGGCTGACCCCGTTGCCTTTATCACCTCTACAAGCCCGCAACCTCATCCCAAATTCTTTATCGGTAAAGGCAAAGTTGAAGAAGTTCGCCAAGCTGTCAAACAACTGAAAGCTGAAATTGTTATTTTCAATCATAGTCTGTCCCCAACACAGGAACGCAACCTCGAAAGAGAACTTGAGTGCCGTGTGGTAGATCGGACGGGGTTAATACTGGATATCTTTGCTCAACGGGCACGAACCCATGAAGGTAAGTTACAAGTTGAGCTGGCCCAGTTGCAGCATTTAAGTACTCGTCTGGTGCGTGGATGGACTCACTTAGAACGCCAGAAGGGGGGGATTGGTCTCCGAGGTCCTGGGGAAACGCAGCTGGAAACAGATCGACGCTTACTACGTGAACGGATCAAAACGATCCAAAAACGCTTGGACAAAGTTCGCAAGCAGCGTGATCAGAGTCGTCGCTCCAGAAAGCGTGCTGATGTACCTCTAGTTTCTCTGGTGGGATATACCAACGCAGGGAAATCTACGTTATTCAATACACTTACTACTGCGGAAGTGTATGCGGCTGATCAGTTATTTGCTACGTTGGACCCAACACTGCGTCGTATCGAGGTGCCGGATATTGGTGCTGTCATTGTTGCAGACACGGTTGGATTTATAAGACACTTGCCCCATAAGCTGGTACAGGCATTTCGGGCGACCCTTGAAGAAACTGTAGCAGCAGATTTGCTTATTCACGTAGTTGACTGTTATGACAGTGAGCGTGATGGCAATATTGAGCAAGTCAATGATGTTTTATTAGAGATTGGGGCTGAAAAAGTACCCAGGCTGTTGGTGTATAACAAGATCGACCTTCTTACTGATCGAGCGCCACAGATTGACTACGATGAGGAAGGTAAGCCTTGGCGGGTATGGGTTTCTGCACTCAGTGGTGAAGGCTTTGGGCTGATAAAAAAGGCTATTTCAGAGCTGCTGGGCGAAAGTGTCGTGGAAGCTACACTACAATTAAAACCTTCTCAAGGACGATTAAGAGCAGAGCTATTTCGTCTTGGGGCAGTCCTTGAGGAAAGTAGTGAAGATCATGGGGGGTGGTTGATACGAGTACGTATGCAGCAACATGATTTGCAACGCCTGGCCAAGCGTGAAGGAGAGTTGCAGACGTTGTAGAGACTAATAACCTTGGAAAGTAAAGTTGCACCTCTGCGCTAAGGTTCCTACAATTTCAAAACAAATCATTATTAAAGCGAGTTGTGTAATAACATTTGTTTGTTACACAGCGTTTTTACTGATTATCTAATCATCACGGGTGTAACGGAGAAGTCTATGGCCTGGAATGAACCGGGTGGAAATGACAAGCATCAAGACCCTTGGGGGGGTGGTAATAAGGGGAATAATCAGGGTCCTCCTGATCTTGATGAGGTGCTTCGCAAATTTCAACAAAAGCTGAGTGGGCTATTTGGTGGAAAGGGTGGAGGCTCTACGTCTGGACGGCGTGGGTCTGGCTCCAGTGGCATGTTCTCTCTTGTAGTTATCATTGCAGTTGTTCTTTATGTGTGGAATGCGGTGTATACCGTGGATGAAAAAGAACAAGCTGTCGTGCTACGTCTTGGGAAATATCATGACACAGTAGGGCCTGGCTTACATATGTATTTTCCTCCTTTTGAGAAAAAGTTTCAGGAACGGGTAACTGAGTTTCGTACCTATAACTTACGCCAACAAATGCTGACAGAAGACGAAAATATTGTTGAAGTGGCTATGTCTGTGCAGTACAACGTTGGCAATCTTAAAGACTTTGTGCTGCAGGTTGAGGATCCTATCAGCAGTTTGGAACATGCGACGCAAAGTGCTCTACGGCATGTTGTAGGTGGCTCAGAGATGCATTCGGTACTTACAGAGGGTCGTGAAGCTCTGGCGGATGAAGTCAAAGAGCGTTTACAGGCTTATATTAATCTGTATAAAGCCGGTATTAATGTAGGACGTATTAACGTTGAGGCAACCCAACCGCCAAGAGAAGTTCAAGCTTCATTTGATGATGTCATTCGGGCTCGAGAAGACAAAGAACGGGTTCAGAATAAAGCACAAGCGTATAGCAATGCTATTATCCCTGAAGCTCGAGGTGAGGCTCAGCGTAAGTTAGAAGAGGCGGGAGGTTATCGTCAGGAGGTGATAGCTAAAGCTGAAGGTGAGGCTGATCGCTTTTCAAGACTTTATGCAGAATATCAAAAAGCACCAGAAGTAACACGAGAGCGTTTGTACTTGGATGCGCTGCAAGAGGTGCTGACAACCAGCAATAAAGTTTTGGTTGATGTAAAAGGTGGAAATAATGTGATGTATTTGCCTTTAGATAAACTCACTGGAGGTAATACAGGTGTCAATACATCGACTTCTTCAACAGGTTTAACACAGCAAGAGATGAATAGCATCGCCAATCGTGTCGCAGATGAGCTGCGGAAGCGAACTCCCACAAGCACTAGAACTGGGAGGACAGTACGATGACACCTAAATCATTATTTGGCTTGATTCTTACCTTCATCGTTGTCCTGGTTGGCTGGGATAGCTTTTATATTGTGACGCAAATTGAGCGGGCTGTGGTATTACGTTTTGGGCAGCTTGTGGCGCCTGATGTGCAGCCAGGGCTTCATATCAAAGCACCATTAATTGATAAGGTCATTAAGTTTGATGCTCGTTTGCTGACATTAGATGCTCCACCTGAGCGGTTTCTGACTCAAGAAAAAAAGGCACTTATCGTGGATTCATACGTTAAGTGGCGTATTAAAGATGTGGGTAAATTCTACCGTTCTACAGCAGGAAGCGTATTACAGGCAAACCGCTTGTTATCTCAGCGGGTTGAGTCTGGATTGCGGAACCGTGTGGGAAGACTCTCGCTACAAGAGGTTGTTTCTGGTAAGCGAGATGAATTAATGGAAGAGCTGACTAAAGTACTTAACAAGTTTACGGAGGAAAACTACGGTATTCGTGTAAATGACTTGCGTGTTAAGCGGATTGATCTTCCTCCTCAGGTAAGTGATTCAGTTTTTGAACGGATGGCTACAGAACGCGAGAAAGAAGCTCAGGAGTTGCGCTCTCAGGGTAATGAGCAAGCTGAAATTACTCGAGCTACTGCTGATCGCGAGCGTCGCGTACTATTGGCGGAAGCCTATAGAGAAGCTGAGAAAATTCGAGGTGAAGGTGACGCAAAAGCAGCAGCAATTTATGCTAGTGCGTATAACCAAGATCCAGAGTTTTATGCATTTTACCGTAGCTTGCATGCTTACAAAGAAAGTTTTAAAGAAAATAATGGCATGATGATATTGGAGCCTGATAGTGACTTTTTCAAGTATTTGAAAAAAGCCTATAGGCAGCCAAAATCTCCTGCCAACAGTAGTGAATAGATGAATCCATTAAACAACTACTGTACTCCATAAAAATCGTGTTATGATTGTTCAAACCGGGTCCATTACCCGGTTTTTTGTTGCCTGATGCTTGGAGATTTTTGTTTATCAACTAGCTTGGACGCTGTATCGATGGACTTTTGGCGTGAACTACTTGTTGCATTTTGTTTAATGTTGGTGATTGAAGGCATTATTCCTTTTTTGTATCCCCATCGGTGGCGTGAGTTAGTAGCAATGTTGGCGCAGATTGATGATAAAACATTGCGCATTATTGGCTTGGTAAGCATGTTAACGGGCACAGCATTGCTTTATTTATTTAATTAATTAGATTAACCAATTAGCTGATTGCGAGTAAGACCATGACTGTTGCTGATCGTTGGCTACTACCGGATGGTATTGATGAGGTGCTTCCTCCTGATGCTATGCAGGTGGAAGAGCTGCGCCGTCTTCTTTTGGACTTATACCATAGTTGGGGATATGACTTAGTTATTCCATCCCATATTGAGTATTTAGACTCGCTACTGACAGAAAGTAATCATGATCTTGAGTTACAGATGTTTAAGGTCACGGATCAGCTCACAGGACGAATGATGGCTTTGCGTGCGGATACGACACCCTCTGTGGCCAGGATTGACGCACATAAGCTAGGAAAAGAAGGACCTGTACGACTATGTTATTGTGGAAGTGTTTTTCATACTAAGCCATGTTCATTGGCTGCTTCGCGTAGTCCTATTCAAGTAGGTGCCGAGTTATACGGGCATGCGGGTATAGCAAGCGATCTAGAAGTGATAAACCTGATGCTCGCAACATTAGCGCTGGTTGGTTTAGACGATGTTTGTGTTGGAATGGGACATGCCGGAATTTGGAAAGGTGTTTTAGCCAATACAGACCTTAGTAAAACGGATCAAGAAGAGTTGCATTTGTTAATGCAACGAAAAGCACTTCCAGAGTTACATGACTTTATCCAGCAGAAGGTTTCAGATACGACGTTAGCATCTATGCTGCAGATGTTACCAACTCTGTGTGGCGACATTGATGTGCTTCAGCAAGCGAAGTCCAGTTTGGCACCCGCTGGGGAGCAAGTATTAAATGCACTGACACAACTTGAAGAGATTGCTTCGGGCATTCAACAGGTTAATCCTAAAGTTACATTGTACTTTGACCTGAGTGAACAGCGAGGCTTTGATTACCATACAGGGATTCTCTTTGCAGCCTATACTGCTGGGCAGGGACAAGCAGTTGCTCAAGGTGGTCGTTATGATGGTGTTGGTGCTTGCTATGGCCGTTCCCGGCCAGCAACCGGTTTTAGTACAGATTTAAAGGTTTTATTAAACCTGCTGACTGCAGAAATGACTCAAAGTGAAAAAAGTATATGGGCTCCTGTAGGCGTTGATCGTGTAGTCGTTGATGAGCTTCGACAACGGGGAGAACGTGTTATTTGTGCACTACCAGATGCACAGACATGTCCAGAGTCGTTGGGCTGTGATCGACAATTGGTCCATACTGATGAGCAATGGCAGGTGTTACCGCTGTAAGGCAGTACAGCAGCACAAAGTTTTGTTTATTACGAGAAACTTTAGAGAAATTGTCATGGGTAAAAATGTTGTTGTATTGGGCACCCAATGGGGTGATGAAGGTAAAGGTAAAATTGTAGACCTTTTGACTGAAGAGGTATCTGCAGTTGCCCGTTACCAAGGTGGACATAACGCCGGACATACACTGGTTATTGATGGACAAAAAACAGTATTGCACCTGATTCCTTCAGGCATTTTGCGTGATGGGGTGATGTGTTATATCGGTAATGGTGTTGTGCTATCACCGGAAGCATTATTGAAAGAGTTGAAGGAGCTTGAAGATAAAGGCGTTCCGGCAAGAGAGCGGTTGCGGTTAAGTCCGTCTTGCCCATTAATTCTGCCATTTCATACTGCACTGGACCAAGCACGTGAGCAGGCCCGAGGCAACAACAAGATTGGTACAACAGGTCGTGGTATTGGCCCAGCTTATGAAGATAAGGTCTCTCGTCGGGGACTACGCCTAGGTGACTTGCTCAACCATAACCGTTTTGCAGATAAACTGCAGGAAGTGATGGAGTATCATAACTTCGTTTTGCAACATTACTACAAAGCCGACACTCTAGACTTTCGTGAAGTATTGGATGATACCTTGGCGATGGGTGATGCAATGCTGCCAATGATTGAAGATGTCACGGCAACCTTGCACAAGTATCGTCAGCAAGGTAAAAACATCTTATTTGAAGGTGCGCAAGGTGCACTTTTAGATATTGATCATGGTACGTATCCGTTCGTAACATCCTCAAATACAACTGCAGGTGGTGTTGCAACGGGTAGTGGGTTTGGTCCTTTGTATCTGGATTATGTGTTGGGTATTACCAAAGCCTATACTACCCGGGTTGGCTCTGGACCATTCCCGACAGAGCTGAGTTGTGAGACAGGTCGTCACCTGGCAACTAAAGGTAACGAGTTTGGGGCGACTACAGGGCGTCCCCGTCGTTGTGGTTGGTTTGATGCAGTGGCACTACGCTATGCAGTTGATGTCAATAGTATATCAGGATTGTGTCTGACCAAACTTGATGTGTTAGATGGCCTGGAAACCATCAAAATTTGTACAAGTTATCAGAGTGAGCAGCAAAAGATAAATAGCTGCCCATTTGATGCAGATGTTTACGCATCTGTAGAGCCAGTTTATGAAGAATTACCTGGCTGGCAAGAGTCAACAGTAGGTGCTAAGCGGTTGGAGGATTTACCTCAAAATGCACGTAATTATATTAAGCGCTTAGAGGAAGTGGTAGGGGCTCCAATTGATATTATTTCAACAGGGCCTGATCGTAATGAAACGATTATTCTGCGTAGTCCTTTTGCCTAATATTCAGCAAGTGCTTTACTTGTTTTAAATTAGGTTACTGAAAATCACTACGCTGCTTCTTCCCTCCAAACTGCTCAGAGTAAGACTCTGAAGCATCCTGAACCAAAGGTATTTTATAATGCCTTTGGTTTGGCTACCTGCAAAATGATTGACTCTGCCTGTTATACGACACACACTTCATCTGTGCGATGAAGATATAGGCAAACGATTAACTGAGTAATGCATAGTCTATAGAAAGGTGATAATTCTTTTAGAAATACATCATTTATAGTGTTTACTTTGATTACATTGGTTAATAAACAAGTAGAAATTCATTGAAAAGAAAAGAAAATTTGAAAAAAAATTCCAAAATGTCTGATTGGTGGAAAACAGCAGACCCTCAAGCTGCCGAAGAGGCAAAAAAATACGAAAATCCTATTCCTAGCCGACAGCTGATTATGCAGTTGCTAGAAGATCGTGGTACTCCTGCCACTTTGTCGGCATTATGCCGTGCACTTGAAATTGATAACGATGAAAGTCGTGAAGCGTTGCGCCGCCGTTTGCGTGCAATGGAGCGTGATGGGCAGTTATTGTCTACGCGCAAAGGAGCTTATGGATTACTGTCCAAGATGGATCTGGTCAAAGGTCGAGTGATTGGACATCGTGATGGTTATGGTTTTGTAGCGCCTGCTGATGGTTCTGATGATCTCTATGTTTCTGGCACAGAAATGAGACAACTCATGGATGGCGACATAGTGGTGGTCAGAGAGGCTGGTGTTGATCGTCGTGGCCGTCGAGAAGCTGCACTGGTAGAAGTTCTGGAAAGAAAAAATCAACAGCTAGTCGGTCGTTTTTATAAAAAGGGTAATACCCAGTTTGTTACCCCAGAAAATAAGCGCATTGATAAAGATATTCAGGTTGAGTCAGGTCCCATTCAGCCGAATCAAGGTCAGTATGTTATTGTCGAAATCACTCAGCAGCCTACACGACGCTTGTTGCCGCAGGGCATAATTAAAGAAGTGCTTGGTGATCATATGGCACCAGGTATGGAGGTTGATGTTGCAACTCGGGTTCATGAGCTACCTCATGAATGGCCTGAGGCCGTGACTGATAATGTTGCAGGTTACACAACTGAAGTTGAAGAAGCCGATAAACTTAATCGAGTTGATTTACGAAACCTGCCGTTTGTCACAATTGATGGCGAGGATGCTAAAGATTTTGATGATGCCGTGTTCTGTATGCCAAAAAAAGGCGGAGGCTGGCGTTTATATGTTGCTATTGCTGACGTATCACATTATGTGAAAAAAGACTCTGCGCTGGACAGGGAGGCTCTTAATCGGGGCAACTCTGTTTACTTCCCAGGTTATGTTATTCCAATGTTACCTGAAATACTGTCCAACGGATTGTGTTCACTTAATCCTCATGTTGATCGTTTAGCTATGGTTTGTGAGATGACAATCAGTGCTCAAGGCCGACTGAGTGGTTATACGTTTTATGAGGGGATAATTCATTCTCATGCCAGGTTAACTTATACCCAGGTTGGTAAGCTGCTTGGTAATTCGGCAGAAAAAAATGGGTCTGTTGATAGCTTCTTAAATGAAGTTTCCCCTCATTTGAAAAATCTGTATGCCATGTATTTGGCACTGAGAGCGGCTAGGGAAACGCGCGGGGCAATTGACTTTGAAACGACTGAAACTCAAATCATTTTTGGTGAAGGTAGAAAAATTGAGCGAATTGTCCCTGTCGTTCGTAATGATGCTCATAAAGTCATTGAAGAGTGTATGCTTTGTGCAAACGTGGCAACAGCGCGCTTTTTAGAAAAGCATGAGCTACCAGCACTTTATCGAATTCATGAAGGGCCAAAGTCTGATAAGCTGTTGAACTTACAGCAGTTTTTGGGTGAGCTTGGGTTGGCATTACCTGTGTCAGATAAAGTGAACCCTGCCAGTTTTCAAAAAGTACTGGCACAAATCGAAGGTCGGCCTGATGCACACTTGATTCAAACCATGCTGTTGCGTTCTATGAGTCAAGCTGTTTATTCACCAAACAATGTTGGCCACTTTGGGCTGGCTTACCTTGCTTATACCCATTTTACTTCGCCAATTCGCCGTTACCCTGATTTATTGGTACATCGCGCAATTCGTGCTGTGATTCATAGTAACTTGGATTCAGCAAATGTTAAGCGTGTGACTCAGGATAACCCTATCCAAATTGCTGCATCTTACCCTTATGAGGTAGGTGATATGCAGGTTTTGGGTGAACATTGTTCAATGACAGAGCGTAGAGCAGATGAAGCAACGCGTGATGCAACAGATTGGCTGAAGTGTGAGTATATGCAGGCTCACCTTGGGCAAACTTTTACAGGTGTTGTTAGTGCAGTTACTGCCTTCGGTTTGTTTGTTGAATTAGATGATATCTATATTGAGGGACTGGTTCATATCACTGCGCTACCTGAAGATTATTACCACTACGATGTTGTGCACCAAGTATTGGTGGGGGAGCGTACGGGAAGACGTTTTAGGCTTGGGGATACGTTAGAAGTACAGGTAGTTAAGGTTAACTTAGATGACAAAAAAATTGACTTTGAGTTAACGTCTAGTCCTGTTAATAGCAAGAAAGGACGACGTTCCAGTGGCAAGCAAAAAAAGAAGCCAAGCAACAGGAAGAAGCGTGGAGATAAGCAAAGCGATGTATCAGTAAAGCAATTTGATGATAGCGCTAACCAAACAAAGAAAAATAAATCCAAGCAGAAAAAGAAAAATAAGAACAAAGGAAAACGTAAAAGTAATGTGAGTTCATCAAGCTCAAACGTTGCAACAGAAACTTCAAAAACACCACGCAAGCGCCGTGTAAAAAAAACAAAGTGACAGATTTTAAATGAGTAATACTGACGTAGTTTATGGAATTCATGCGGTACTCGCACAGCTAAATCAAAGACCGGATGATGTTATTGAAATTCTTCTTCAGCAAGGACGAGAAGGAGAGCAAATCAATAAAATCCAAGTTTTTGCTGATAAACAGCACATTACGTGTTCAGTGGTTTCAAGAAAAGTATTAGATCAATATGCAAAAACTCATCAGGGCGTCGTAGTTAAAGTAAGAGCCTCCCGGGGTAAGACGGAAGAAGAGTTAGTACACTTATTGGATACACTTGAAGAACCTCCTTTCATTTTGTTGCTTGATAGCGTGACAGATCCACATAACCTTGGTGCATGTTTGCGCTCTGCTGATGCTGCAGGTATTCATGCGGTGATTGCGCCAAAAGACAAAGCGGTAGGGCTTACTCCAGTGGTTAGAAAGGTGGCCTGTGGTGCTGCAGAAAGCGTTGCTTTTTTTTCAGTGACTAATTTGGCTCGTACATTACGAATGCTTCAGGACCGAGGTATTTGGATTACTGGAATGGCAGGGGAAGCGACGCAAGACCTGTATACAACGGATTTAACAGGGCCAACAGCGCTGGTTTTAGGGGCTGAAGGTAAAGGGTTGCGTAGGCTGACAAGAGAGCTATGTGATCAGCTCACTAAGATACCTATGGCAGGGTTGGTCAGTAGCTTAAACGTATCTGTAGCCGCAGGTATTTGTCTTTTTGAAGCTGTACGTCAAAGACAATTAAAAGGCAATTAGGATCATGGAAAGTAAAGGCGTTATTTTGGATGCAGATAGCCTCGGCAGTGATATTGATCTGTCGTCTTTTCAACAAATAATGCCTTTTCAGATATTTGGTGCAACAAACAGTGATCAAGTCGCAACACGAATTGAGTCATGCAGTGTGGCTTTTACGAATAAGGTTATTATTAATGAAGCGCACATGCAGAAAAATCCGCAGTTGCGTTACATTGGGATATTAGCAACAGGTACCAACAATGTTGATTTAGTCGCAGCAAAAAAGCATGGTATTACGGTCACTCATATAACCCGTTATGGTACTGATAGTGTTGCGCAGCATACATGGGGACTGATTCTCTCATTGGTGACACAGCAATATCGTTATCAACAGGCAGTTAAACAAGGACGATGGTCTGCAAGCGAATTTTTTTGCTTACTGGATTACCCTATCACTGAGCTTGCTGGAAACAAGTTGGTTATTGTTGGCTATGGTGAGTTAGGCAGGCGAGTAGCTAAAATTGGTGAAGCTTTTGGTATGGAGGTCATACTTGCTCAGGTGCCTGGCTCTCCACAGCAGAATGAGAAAAATCGGTTGCCTTTAGCAGAAGCATTTGCTCAAGCTGATATTGTGTCACTACATTGCCCACTTACTGAGCAAACAAAACATTTAATCAACGAAGAGACATTGAGTTGGTTAAGTCCTAGTGCCTATTTAATTAATACGGCACGTGGAGACTTAATTGATGAAATGGCATTGCTACAGTCATTAATGACAAATCGCTTAGCAGGGGCTGGTCTTGATGTGCTTGCTATAGAGCCTCCTCCCACCGATCATCCACTAGTTGCAGCTGATTTACCGAATCTTTTAATAACCCCTCACTGTGCTTGGGGGAGTAGGCAAGCAAGGCAACGGCTAGTAGATCAGGCTCAAAAACACTTGCTTAACTTTCTTGCAAATAAATCATCAGGGGTTGTAGTGTGTTAGTACAATGAACGTGTTTCTGTACAAGCAAGACTTAGTAGCTGGGTGGTAACTCAGAAGGTGTTATAAGTCTATCCTCTTGCCCCTTATCTTCGTTTTGCAAGCACAGAAATGGAATAGTGATGTAGTCTATATAGTTTGTATCTCTTTCTGCGTTGTTTTTACGCTCTTCAATTAAAATAGCATTGCGTTCTCTTTTAGCAAAAATTCTGCAATTTGAACTATTGGGTTTTGCTATTTTTTTACTGTTTATTTTTTGTGAAAAAGCTTTCAATGGCAGTTGCTCTGATGGTGTTTTTTCTTGAGCCAGGGATTGCAGCTCAAAATCATCCAGTTCTAGTAAATCCTTAGCGAGTACTTTTAAGCTGAATAAACAGCAAGCGATGATTAAAAAATGTGTTGTAGATTTACTGCATTTTTGAAGATTAGGTATTTGGTGTTTCATCTTTAAATAAAAAATTTAGCAATTGTTAATTATTGTGGCATCAAACAATTTATCCTTTGTTTAATAGTAACTTGTTGGCCGGTTCAATTAAATAACGTGTTACACTTATACAAAGCATGATAGTTGAGTGTTAACAACATGTGTCTATAAATGGCACTTTCCTTTCAATGTTTATCCCTTTCTCTCATCTCTAGTGCCCAGCTGGGCGAATAGTTCAGTGTCATTAGGAAGTTATTGTTGAAGTCTGGGTGGCACTCATTTTGAGTGCGTTGCGTGTGAGCAACTTTTGACTGGCATAAGTGTCTGACAGCATGGGCAATTGCCTATGATCAGCGGTTGTTGCAAGTTGACATAGACTTAACTAGAATGCCCGGTTCCTTATAAAGGTCATTTTTTTTTGACTCCTTGCTTTACTAGCACCTACTCAGGTGGTGGAAGGCTACTAAACCGAAAGGAGAGTTTATGCGTCATTACGAAATCGTATTTCTCGTTCACCCTGACCAAAGTGAACAGGTTGGTGCGATGATTGAGCGTTATACCAGCTTGGTTACTGAAGGTGATGGTAAGGTCCATCGTCTGGAGGATTGGGGCCGTCGTCAACTGGCTTACCCTATCCAGAAAGTGCATAAAGCTCATTATGTGTTAATGAATGTTGAATGCAGCAATGAGATCTTAGACGAGCTGACTAACTCATTCCGTTTCAATGATGCTGTGATTCGTAACATGGTGATTCGTCGCAACGATGTGGTTACTGAACCTTCAATCATGAAATCAGAAGAAGGTCGTAGCGAGCGTCGTGAAGACTCTGCGAAAAAAGAGAGTTCTGAGCAAAATGCTGTTGAAGCAGCTGACGAAAGCACAGTTGAAGAGTAATCACAATTCATTGAAGGAGAAAGTCAATGGCACGTTTTTTTCGTCGTAGAAAATTCTGCCGCTTTACAGCTGAAGGCGTAAAAGAGATTGATTACAAAGATATCAATACGCTGAAAGCTTATGTTTCTGAAACAGGCAAAATCGTTCCTAGCCGTATTACCGGAACAAAAGCTAAATATCAACGTCAGTTAGCAACAGCTGTTAAGCGTGCTCGTTACATTGCTCTGTTGCCATACACTGATCGTCACTAACGTGATAGAGCGCTTGATAAAGGGAACATAATGCGTGCTTTAGCTGAATTCATTATGCGAGGGCCTAAGCAGGCAGCATTGTTTGCTACACTGACTGCTATTGCTCCGCTAACGTCCTGGCTAAGCGCGGCAGCTTTGGGTTTGGTGGTTTTACGCCAAGGCTTTACCAAAGCGATTCAGGTGATTATTTGGCCCCTGTTACCAGCACTGTATTTTGCTATACAGGGGCAGCTAGATGTCATTACCACGTTGCTATGTACTGTTGCACTGGCTCATTTCCTCAGAACGAGTGTTTCATGGGCTGTGACATTAGGTCTAAGTGTACTGTTGGGCGTCTTGGTTGTTTTTAGCATTAAGCTTATAACACCTGATTTATTGGCAACAATTGTTGAGCAGTTCAATACTATTTGGACTCAGTCAGCAATGTATAAGCAGCTTGGTGAAGATTCGCTAAACTTGCAAAAACAGATTAACGACCTGTTACCACATATTGTGGTTGGGTTGTTAGCATTTGGCAGTATGATGCTGTGTATAGTTTCATTGATTGTTGCGCGTTGGTGGCAATCAATGTTATTCGTGCCAGATGGTTTTCGTGAAGAATTTCATGCTTTGCGCTTACCTATCTGGTTAAGCAGTAGCTTAATGGCATTTATTATTCTTGGTATTGAGATTGATACATCCTTAGCTGCTTTTGTGCTTTTAGCATCACTCCCATTGTTTTTTGCTGGTATTGCACTTGTGCATGGCAGTCTCGCTAAGAAGCAAATGAGTAAGCAGTGGCTTATTCTTTTTTATTTAGCACAATTGTTGTTTTTACAGGTTATGTACCCTTTATTAGTCATCATGGCCTTTTTGGACAGCTTGCTGAACTTTCGAGGTAGGCTACAACAAAAGCCACCTGTTTAGTGATCTCCAAAATGTGTTAATGGGTAAGACAGTTAAAGGTAATTAAGCGATGGATGTTATTCTTTTAGAAAAAATTGCTAACCTAGGTAACCTGGGTGACAAGGTTGCAGTAAAGGCCGGCTATGGGCGCAACTTCCTAATCCCGTTCAATAAAGCCGTTCCTGCTACAAAAGACAATTTGGCTGAGTTTGAAGCGCGTCGCGCTGAGCTGGAAAAATCAGCCCAAGATAAATTGAAAGTAGCTGAAGAACGCGCTACTGCGATTGCTGATATCGAACTGACATTGACTGCAAAAGCAGGCGATGAAGGTAAGTTGTTTGGCTCTATCGGTACACGCGACCTGGCTGATGCGCTTAGTGCTGCTGGGGTTGATATTGCTAAGAGCGAAATCCGCCTGCCATCAGGCCCAATTCGTCAAGTAGGTGAATACGATATTAGTCTTCAGCTACACACTGATGTAGTTACCACATTGAAGGTCTACGTCGAAGCCGAATAAGTCTGTTATGACTGGTTGTAACAAGCCCGCGATCATTTTTATGTTCGCGGGCTTGTTTTATCTACCCAATTTTTAGGTAGACTATGCCTTAACTGAAGTGGGTATACCCTTCGCTAGGGGTATAGTTTCTTTGATAATTATTCTGGTAATACAACGAGAGTCCTATGCAGAGTGAAGCGCCGATAGTAATGTCAGAGCAGGATGTTATGGATTCGGTAAAAGCCCCGCCCCATTCATTGGAGGCTGAGCAGTCTGTATTAGGTGCATTATTGTTAGATAATGCTACTTGGGATTTAGTCGCTGATAAGGTTGTCGCAGATGACTTTTATAATCCTGCTCACCGCTTAATTTATACAGCAATCGAACAACTAGCCTCTGCAACAAAGCCTTTTGATCCACTAACCATTGCTGAAAAGCTTGATACGTGGGCGGAACTGGGAGATGCTGGAGGAATAGCTTATTTAGCTGACCTTGCCAAAAATACACCCAGTATAGCCAATGTGCGTGAGTATGCGGAGATTGTCTATGAGAGGTCCATTCTTAGAAAGTTAATTACTGTAAGTAACCGAATTGTTGACAGTGCCTTTAATCCTGAAGGACGAAGCTGTTCGGAGATTTTAGATGCTGCTGAACGAGAAGTTTTCCAGATAGCTGAATCACGTCCCAAAACAGGTGGTCCTGTGGGGATGAAGGAGTTGTTGAACAAGGCTATTGACCGTATCGATGAGTTATTTAATGCGGGAGATACCATTACTGGAACAACAACGGGGTTTAAAGATTTAGATGAGATGACCTCAGGATTACAGCCGTCTGATATGGTTATTGTGGCTGGTCGTCCATCAATGGGGAAAACTACCTTTGCCATGAACCTGGTTGAAAATGCCATGCTGAATACAGATAAAGCCATTTTGGTGTTCAGTTTGGAGATGCCCGGTGAGCAGCTTATGATGCGGATGCTGTCTTCATTAGGGCGAATTGATCAGACCAAGGTAAGAACAGGTAAGTTGGATGAAGACGATTGGCCCAAGCTGACTGCTGCAGTGAACATGATCAGTGATAAAAAGCTGTTTGTAGATGATACTGCAGGATTAAGCCCCACTGAAATGCGCTCTCGAACTCGGCGAATTGCTCGGGAGCACGGTGAGCTTGGCTTGATTATGATTGACTACTTACAACTTATGCAAATTCCTGGTGGTGGTGAAAGTCGTACCAATGAAATTTCGGAAATTTCTCGTTCATTAAAAGCATTGGCAAAAGAGTTTAATGTACCCGTTGTTGCTTTATCACAGCTGAACCGGAGCCTTGAGCAGCGACCCAATAAGCGCCCAGTTAACTCTGACCTGCGGGAATCGGGAGCGATTGAGCAGGATGCTGATGTTATTATGTTTATTTATCGTGATGAAGTTTATAACCCTGATACTGAATTCAAAGGAGTTGCAGAGGTTATTATTGGTAAACAGCGTAATGGTCCGATAGGCTCTGTTAAGCTGGCCTTTTTGGGTAAATTTACTCGCTTTGAAAATCTGGCGCCTGAAGCTTATCAAGGCTATACGATGGAATAGGTGGGTGAAGTGTGTTACCAGATTTAGGTTCCTTTTTGTTTTATACTATGTTGTCAGAACCCAAATTTAATTTATAAAAAAAAGGTCTAATATAAGTCTGCTTTAACAGTAAAGTTGTTCAACTCTTCAACTATATTGTAAGTATCAGTAGCCAGTGCATGAGGGTGTGATGTCTTATGGACGTCGTAGCCGTGACACCAAATAACGTTATCCATGCCACTTTGCAGGCAGAAGTTGGACAGCAAAGGTCGCCTGCAATTCGGGTGCAAGGCCCGTCTTCAGCGGATATTGATGTCAATATCAGTCAACAAGCAAGAGATGTGGCAGCAGGGCGTTTTTCAGCGGCCGATCCTGCAGCGTCAGTTAACACTTCTATCACACCTTCATCATTACAGACTGAATCTCGGGTTGCAGTTAGACCAGCAGTGCAAACTGATAGTGTTCGGAATAATGTAGCGCCTAGCGACAATGTGTCTCGTGAAAGTAACCCTACTTCTGTGGGGCTAGAAACTACCGACGTTTCTGCGGACTTGACTGCAACCCGGATACCCTTAGTGCGTAATGTCAATCAGTTAAATGATAATCCTCAAGTTGACCTGGCTACTGAGCTTAATAACCAACCTGTAGTGGTTAATGCCCCAACACCAGATACTGATGAGCCTGTTGAGTTAGTTGCAGATAGAGCAGTAACTCAACCACCATCAGATAATTTGAATAATATTCAACAGCGACCAACTGTTAGTAATGAAGTTGATACCAATCAGTCTGTGGAAAACTTCAATGAAGTGGACACTGCTCCAGCACAACCAAATGTTCAGCCTAATCAAAATATCCAACCTGCTGATGTTGTGACCGTAAATACAGCTGAGTTAGAAAGTAACGAGCCTGCAAATGCTAATGCTGAAGGTGCTATACAGACTTATCGTCAAGTGGCGCTTACTCAGGATGAGCGAGTTTCAATAGAGTCATTTTCTGTTTAGCGTTTAAAGAGATTGCAGTGTTGATAGCGAAGTTGAGTTAGTGTTCAGCTGTTGTATGAAGCCATGTGTGGATAATATCTTTTAAATCTTGCAATTCAATGGGCTTCATTAGCTGACCATTTATACCTGCCTGCTGCAAATTTTGTTTTTGATCTGATAAGTTGTGTGCAGTGACTGCAATGACGGGCACAATACTGTGGCCATGCTTTTGTTCCCACTCACGAATACGCTCTGTTGCTTCAAAACCATCCATAATGGGCATCTCGCAATCCATAAGAATCAGTAGATAGTCATGTCCCTTTGCAGCTTCAACAGCATCACTACCGTTGTAAACAATGTCTGGTTCGAATCCCAGTTTAGCAAGCATGCCACGAATAACTTTCGCACTTGTTGGGTTATCTTCAGCAACTAAAATGCTGCCTTTGGCAACAATCGGCTGTAGAGAATTGATTGACTGTAGAGAAACAGATGAAGTCTGATATTCAGCTTGTTTACTTTGAAACCGAGTAAGCTCCTCTTTCAGAGTTGTTTTTAGTGTGTAATGAGCAACAGGCTTCGTCAAAATACGCTTGATGCCAGCATTACGTGCATCAACACTATTAGGCGTAAAACTGACGCCAGTAAGCATGATGATCAGAACATCATCACTAATGGCACTGTCTTCTTTAATTTTCGCAGAAAGTTGCATGCCATTCATGACGGGCATGTTCTGGTCCAAGATAACGAGATCGAAATGCTGGTTTAGATGGGCTTTAGTCCGAAGAATGGCGAGAGCTTCTTTACCACTTTGCGCACCCGTTACATCCATACCTAATGCAAGACATTGTTGAGTTAATACCTTACGGCAGGTTTCGTTATCATCAACGACTAATACACGAATACCGTAAAAGTCAAAATCCTCTTCTTCATCTTGGGAGCTAATTTCAGGAAGCTTAAGGGGCAGTGTAAACCAGAAGATACTGCCTTCACCTATTTCACTTTCAATACCAAATTGACCACCCATCAACATAAGTAAGTGCCTGGAAAGTACTAGTCCTAAGTCAATTGATGAGTTTCGTTGGGCATTTAGCACAATATTTTGGATGTCAGCACTCAAAAGTAACTGGCATTCATCTTCTTCTATCCCTGCACTTGAATCTTTGACAATAAAGCGTAACTGATTGCCGTTGTCAGTTTTTTCAATTGTTGCACTAAGTAACACCTCTCCAGTATCTGTTCGCTTGAACGCATAACTCAGCAGTGAAAGGATAATTTGTTGGAGTCGAGCAGGGTCTCCAGTCAGTATGCGAGGCACTTCAGGGTGAAGATAGCTAATTAATTCTATTTGCCGTTGCTCAGCAGAAAGTTTGTACATCTCAAGGCAAGTTTCAATCAGTGCATTGATATCAAACGGAACCTCTTCCAGCTCTAACTGGTTTGACTCTAACTTGCTGATATCCTGTATTTGGTTCAGCAAATTGACCAGATCATTTCCAGCATGATGAATCGTTTGAATATAGTCTCGTTGTTTGGGGGTTAGGGATGTATCAAGCAGCAGTTCACTCATACCTAAAATGCCGTTCATAGGGCTACGAAGTTGATGGCTGAGGTGGGCTAAGAACTCACGCTTGTGTAATGGTTGTTCTTGATATGGGGTAGTTTTTTGTTGGCTCAACAGCAGCGCTCGTTGATGATGAAACTGTTGGGCAACGGCATAAGATATGCCAATTAAGCTCAGACTGGCAATGGTAAGGAGTAGCCAGTTGGCCTGGTAAGGCTGTAAATGGATAAAGTCGAGAGCGATTAGCAGGCTAAGAAGAAGAGCAACAATGAGGGGACACAGACCAATCAAAAGTGTTTGAGCATAGCGAGTGCCTCGTCGAAAGAAAATAAGAGTACAGCTAAATACAGCAGTGCCTATGATAACTAAAATAACGTGCGTGGCTAATGGTGGGAATTGGTGGCCGACAACAAGTGCAAGAATGGCTGCAGTAGAGGCCAAAAGAGCGCTAATAGCGAAAAAACGATGCAAGAGGTGGGAGTAGTTTTCTACGGCAAAATAGCGTTTGACGAGTAAGCACATCATGGCAGTACCCGTGAGTAAAATAAACTGACCAAGTTGATTCTCAATATCAATCAATCCTGGTAGCAGCTTAATTAACTGGCCTTGCCAAATAAGCTGATAAGTCAAAGAGCAGAAAAGTAGAATGACTAAATAAAGGTAATTGCGTTCACGCCAATGGAAAAAGGCAACCAAATTGTACAGCGCTATTCCGAAAAACAGCCCAAATAATGCCCCATTCACCCATTGAGTTAGGGTAACAGACTCAATAACCTGGTCTGCAGATACCAAATAAAGAGAAAAATCCATGGCATGCTTTGAACTGAGCTTGAGAAAGAACTGCTGTGGAGAGTCTCCATTAAGCTGAACAGGGAACAAAAAACTATCATGAGAAACAGGCCGGCTACTTACAGGACGGTCTGTACCAGTATAAATAGAAGAAATTTGCCCTTTATATACAGTAAAGAAGTCAATCTGGTTAATATCGCCAAAAAGCTGAAGATAGACTTGCTGGCTTTCTTGAGGAACTTGGTCAACTTGAATTTTTAGCCAGTAAGTCGAAGGTGATTCACCTAGTTGAAATGCATCATTCCGTATGGGGGAAAAGCGAAGTTCATAACTATCTGAAAGTACTTCGTTAATAGTCAGAGTGCGGGTTTTATCTTCAAGTACTTCTGCATGTTTGGCTAAGTTAATGCGAAAACTTTGTACAGAAAGATTAACAGATGCTTGAGCGCTGGTATTAACCAACCAGAATAAGAAAGTTATGAGGCAGAGAACATGCCATCGAACTGGTGCACTGACTACTGACCTTTGCACAGGAGATATCCCTTCAACGTGAAGACATCATTATAACCAATTGTTATGCACTGTTAATAATGGTGACCTTGATCAGCGCACCTTTCTTGGTGATAGATTGTATTTATCCTAGCGTATCTTGACCACCCAAGCTGTAGTGTAATATCTGCATTTATTAACAGTGAATTGCTTTATTCTTATTGTGTTAAGTAACACTGTTTTAATTATCTATACCAGCTTTAAATGATCAGAACCAGCAACCTACCGAAGAATTATGCCGGGTGCTGGTTTTTGTTTGGCACGTTATTATAGTACTTTTTTCTAAGCACTACTTCATAATAACCAATTATTCGAGCAGCTTGGTGTTACTCTTTGGGTTTAGCTGTTCTTTTCCCTTGCGATAGCACGATGTCCTATATCCGTTCGATAGTAAATATCAGACCAGTGGATATGGTTAACTGCAGTATAGGCGGCTGACTGTGCAGCAGTTACTGTTTCACCTAAGGCGGTTACACATAGCACACGACCACCGTTAGTCACAACAGATTGGTTTTCAGTCTTGGTGCCAGCATGAAACACTTTTACGTCAGCACTGGACAGTAGCGCTGGCGTATCTAACCCAGAAATTACATCACCTTTACGGTACTCAAAGGGATAACCTCCAGCGCTAAGCACGACACCTATTGCCGCTCGTGGCTCCCACTCAATACTACAGGTGTTAAGTTTGCCACTGAGTGCTTTCAGACAAAGTGGTGCTAAATCAGACTGTAGGCGCATCATAATCGGCTGTGTTTCTGGGTCACCAAAACGACAGTTAAACTCAAGGACTTTTGGGGTGCCATCAGTTGTAATCATAACTCCGGCATACAAGAAGCCGGTATACGGTATACCCTCTGCTTTCATGCCTGCCACGGTGGGTAGCATAACTTCATCCATAATACGCTGATAGATAGAAGGTGTGACCACGGGTGCTGGAGAGTAGGCACCCATGCCGCCGGTGTTGGGGCCTTTATCGCCATTATCACGGGCTTTGTGATCCTGCGAGGTTGCCATGGGTAATATATGTTCACCATCAACCATAGCAATGAAGCTAGCTTCCTCTCCCATTAAAAACTCTTCTATAACAACGCGATGACCTGCATCACCAAACACATTTCCCGCAAGCATATCTTTTACTGCGGCGATTGCTTCAGCTTCTGTTTCGGCTAAAACAACACCTTTACCTGCTGCAAGGCCATCCGCTTTTACAACGATAGGCGCACCATACTGTTTTATGTAGCTAACCGCAGGAGGAATGTCTGAAAAACTTTGGTAGTGGGCGGTGGGGATTTTATGGCGAGCTAAAAAATCTTTCGCAAATGTTTTTGAACCTTCAAGTTGAGCTGCAGCCTGAACGGGGCCAAAACACTTTAAACTGGCAGCTTGGAAGGCATCAACGATACCCGCGACTAAAGGTGCTTCTGGCCCAACAATGGTGAGGTCAATGGCTTCCGTTTCGGCAAACGATACCAAGCCATTGATATCAAGAGGATCAAGAGGGATATTCTTGGTTTTTGATTCTAAATGGGTTCCTGCATTGCCTGGAGCAACGAAGACCTGACTAATTTGGTTGGACTGTGCCACTTTCCAGGCTAAGGCATGTTCGCGACCACCGCTTCCAACAATCAAAACTTTCATTAAACCGGCCCTTTTATGGTTTGTTGGTTACTCAATTTTGGTGTGTTAGTGTCAGTGACGGAAATGTCTGATGCCAGTAAATACCATTGCAATACCCGCCTCATTAGCTGCAGCAATCACTTCTGCATCACGCATAGAACCACCAGGCTGGATGACTGCTGTTATCCCCGCTGCAGCGGCTGCATCAATGCCATCTCTAAAAGGAAAGAATGCATCTGACGCCATAACGGAGCCTGTTACTACAAGGTTTTCATCAGTCGCTTTGATGCCTGCAATTTTAGCACTGTACACACGACTCATTTGTCCTGCACCAATACCAATCGTTTGCTGCGCTTGAGCGTAAACGATGGCATTGGATTTAACATATTTCACCACTTGCCAAGCAAAAAGCAGATCTTGCATTTCTTGTGAGGTTGGCTGGCGATCAGTCATGCAGGATATGTTGGGCTGTGCTATCACGCTAAGGTCTGCATCTTGTACCAACAGTCCGCCTTCAACGCGATGGTAGTGCAAGTAGGAGGATGGTGTTGAGGACCACATACCACAACTTAGAGCACGAATATTCGGTTTTTTGCTTAATGCTTCTGTTGCTGTTTGGGTAAATGAGGGCGCAATAATGACTTCGACAAACTGCTGAGCAAGAATTGCATTAATAACATCATGATCTACTTTTTGGTTGAATGCGATAATACCACCAAATGCAGAAGTTGGATCAGTTGTATAAGCACGCTGGTAAGCGTTTAGCAATGTGTCAGCGATTGCAACACCGCAAGGGTTAGCATGTTTGACAATGACGCATGCAGGGCCCTGAAAGCCTTTTACGCAAGCGAGAGCCGCATCAGCATCCGCAATATTATTATAGGAAAGCGCCTTACCTTGAAGCTGTGATGCTGTTGCCAGTGATGGTTCAGCTGTCGTACTACAGTTGCTCACTTCTTTATAAAAAGCGGCTTTTTGGTGAGGGTTTTCTCCATAACGTAAGTCAAAGTTTTTTGAAAACGTTATGCTTAAACTGTCAGGAAATTTATCGTTAACGTGTTGTGTTTTACTCGGCGTCGGTATAGCACTACTTAAATAGTTCGCTATGGCCTGGTCATAAGCAGATGTATGTTGAAATGCCTGTAAAGCCAGTGTTTGGCGCATTGAATATGGAATACCTTGCTTATCATCCAAAGCTTCAATAATTGATGAATAAGCATCTGGGTTGACGACTACGGTGACATCCTGATGATTTTTAGCGGCCGCACGTACCATGGTTGGACCACCAATATCAATGTTTTCAATGGCTGTTTGATAGTCACAATCTGGTTGAGCAATCGTTTTCTGGAAGGGGTATAGATTAACAACCACTAAGTCTATGGCGGTTATGGCATGTTGGTTCATGGTTTCGTCATCAACACCTCGGCGAGCGAGAATACCGCCATGTATTTTGGGATGTAATGTTTTAACCCGACCATTCATTATTTCTGGAAATCCAGTGTAGTCAGCCACTTCCTGAACTTGAATACCCTGTTCTTGCAGCAAGCGAAAAGTGCCTCCTGTTGACAGGATATGAACACCTCGTTGCTGAAGTTGTTGAGCAAACTCTACGATACCTGTTTTATCCGATACACTAATCAGTGCACACTGAATTGGCTTGGATTGGAGGTTATTTGCCATAGCAAGCGCCCTAAATTGGTTTTCAATCAATGACAACAAATGAATTCATTCAGCAAGCTTAGGCTATTTATTAAACGCTGATGGACGATAGATAAACCAAAGTTGTTGAATGAGGGTGCATAATACTGGCTGCTTCTTAATGTTATTTACGGAAATAAAAAAGGCGGATTGTTATCCGCCTTTTGTCGTTAGTTGTTATCACAGTAACCCGTACTGTTTTAACTTTTTACGGAGTGTCCCTCGGTTTAGACCCAAAATAGCAGATGCTTTGGTTTGGTTACCTTTTACATGGGCCATGACCACTTCCAGTAAAGGTGCTTCAACTTCTGATAACACCATTTGATATACATCAGTTACGTCCTGGCCATCCAGATGGGAAAAATAATTAGCCAGGGATTTTTCCACGCTATCCCGCAGTGTCTGCGATTGTTGCTCAACCGGACTGGTTAAATGCTGGCGCAGAAGCGTGTTGTCAGTCGCGGAAGTGTGTTCTTTCATTATAATTTCAGATGCAGTCATGCCGCAATGTCCTCTCCATTAAGTAAACGTTCAAAGTACTCCTGAACGCTTGCGCGCTGAGCGGCTGTGGTTTCCAGCTGGTTAAAATGCTGGCGGAACTTATTGCCACTTGCATGCGCCCTCAGATACCAACCTACATGTTTGCGTGCAATACGTATGCCCATATAGTCGCCATAGAACGTATATAGGTGGTTCAGATGATTAAGCAATATTGCTGCAACGTCATGTAGACTCGGCGGTGCTAAGAGTGAGTCTGTTTGCAAGTAATGAGAAATTTCCTGGAAAATCCAGGGTCGTCCTTGAGCTGCACGACCAATCATTACTGCATCAGCTCCGGTATACTCTAGTACGGCTTTTGCTTTTTCCGGTGAACAAATGTCACCGTTGGCAAACACAGGAATACTTACAGACTGTTTGATGGTCGCGATGGTATCGTATTCTGCTTCACCTTTGTAGCCACAAGCTCTTGTTCGACCATGAATGGCCAACGCTTGAATTCCACAATCTTCAGCGATTTTGGCAATTGTTACCCCATTACGGTGCTCAGGGCTCCAGCCAGTGCGAAATTTTAATGTAACAGGCACATCGACTGACTTGACGACAGCAGTGAGAATATCGCGAACTAATACTTCATCCTTTAGTAATGCTGATCCGGCCGCTTTATTACAGACTTTTTTGGCTGGACACCCCATGTTGATATCAATGATTTGAGCACCAGTTTCCTGATTAAGTCGAGCTGCGGTAGCCATCATATCAGGATCACCTCCGGCAATTTGAACTGCTCGGGGTTCAGCTTCCCCTTCATGATCGAGCCGTAGCCTGGATTTTCGACTGTTCCATAGTTTTGTGTTGGCAGTCACCATTTCAGAGACGACAAGCCCTGCCCCTAATTGCTTGCATAATTGGCGAAAGGGTCGATCAGTTACTCCTGCCATTGGGGCAAGAATAACGGGTACGGATATTTTATAAGAACCAATTTGAAACACGGGCCTTACCAATCTCAACAATGGGTGAAACTGGTGAATACACTTCACATGGTCGAGAAACTAGATTTGGTCAAAGTTTCGACAACTACAGTCGCTGTTCAGGATACCACCGATAACGTGGGGGGTCGCTATCATACTCTGTTGTGTTTTTCTTATAAAGCAAAATTCACTAAAAAACTGGTTAAATTGAGAGCACTTGTGCAACAGCATGGACTTAATGATATGGATTAATATCAATAGAATTCAGGGCTATTTACGCTGTAAAAACGTCATATGGTAGTTAACAGCGCTAGGACCTGGGTCCACAATTTCAAAAGATAAGTGAATAGGAACACGAGCTGGCATTTCTTTTGACCCTGCTAACTCCCCTGCAAGATAGTCTACAGGTTTAAACCCTCGAGATGCGATGACATTGTCATTAATATCAGAGAAGGTGAGTTTAATTGTGGGAAAAGGCTGAGCGAAGTTTGCCTGATTAAAAATTATGGCATCAATTAATAATGCGTTCGGATAACGAGGATGGCTTCTGACTAAAAGCTCGTTGCCTTTAATTTTGTTGATATCTATTCGAGTGGGCAGCTTACAGCCAACATAATGACAGGCTTTGGCGTAGTAAGGTCGGTAGCGCTCATCCTGTGCCAGCGCATCAAATTTAAACCAGCCATACTGCACTATAAGTCCTGCAACGAGGACTAAGTTGGCAAGTGTCCAAGCAGAAATTTTCCACCAGTTACGTTTTTCAGGAAGAACAAGCTCCAATGGATCTGATGCTAGCTCATTGAGTAAAAAAGAATTTTCAGCATCTGTTTCTGTCGCTGCAGGTTGTTCAATATCCTCAATAACAGGTTCATCTTCTTCCTCTGGTAATAATGTCTTTGGACGTTTTACTGGCTTGTTTTGCTTAGGTTTAGAAAGTGATGATTTTACAGAGCTCCCAGCTTTCTCTTTTGGCTCAGCACTAGGTAACGATGTTGCTGGTTGAGTTGGAGTTTCTTTACTGGAGCTTTTAATCCAATTGAAGGTTGGAGCAGAAGCAGTTTGATCTTCTGGTTGAGTAGCACTAGTGTTTGAGTCAGTCTGCTCCTGTTGCCTTGTATCAGGCATGTTGAATACATCAGCTGAGCTTGGTTCTGGTTTGGCTGTATTTCCTGTTGCTGGTACTTCGCTAATCGTTGTCGAAGTTGTAACCGCTGAGATAGATGATATTTGTGTATTGCTAGGCTGTGCATCTACCTGCTTTTGTGCTTCATTGGCCTGTATTGCTGGTAAAGGTTTAACTGTTTCAGGCTTAGTATCAGCTGTTTGTTGAGTGCTAAAGGGCAACGCTTGCTTAGACGATGTTTTTTCGTCTTGATTTTCTTGAGTTGTAGGCTGAAACGTTGACTGAAATTGAGCCGACGTTTTAATAGTAGCTGCTTGTGAAGAATCATTACTCGTCGCATAAGCAGGTTGTACTGCTTTTTTAGGCGAATGCGAAGGGCGAGCATTATTTTTTTCTTGAGACTTTTTAACACGAGCTTCCTCTAGCTCTTCTTCCTGTTCTAATTCAGCTAATAAAGCGAGTGCCCAAGACTCGTCTACGTTATGGAATGAGTCTTCTTCTAAAGTAGGTGAAGTTGGAGTGTCAGGGGGAGAGGTTTGTTCAGTTTCTTCAGTTGAAGGTTCTTCCAGCTCTAATAAATCATCTTCAACATCAAAGGCACGTTGTAAGCCCTGGTCAAATCGAGTATTAGGGGTTGATGATTTTTCTGAATACCCTGCAAGTGTCGTCTGATTGTCTGGAATAAGGTAGTTAGTGGCTAAAAATACATGCATGCAAGAGCCGCAGCGTACTGAGCCATTCGCAGCATTCAGTTGACTTTTTGTAAGGCGGAAAGAGGTTCCGCACTGGGGACAGCGGGTTACCCAAGTACTCACCATAGATGCATGTAGCCCTAACCAAAGATCGTCAAAATTTAAAATGTCTTGCTAAAAGGAGTAAAAAAATATAATTCAGCCACGGTATACTTTAAGTTAGACGCTTTTAAAGCTCTGTGGAACCTGCTTATTTGACAGTCTAACAAGGTTATACCAATTAACGTGTGGCAGCTTTTCGTCCAGCCAGACAAACCCAACCTTCCTGGGTTTTGAAATACTCCAGCGTAAACCAAGGTGCATACGCTGCAATAACTTGATCCGCTTGTTCCATTAAAATACCAGATAACGCAATTAAACCATTGGTTTTGACAAGTGGTGCAAGTTTTGGTGCCAAATCAATTAATGGTTTTGCTAAAATATTAGCCACTAATACATCGGTTGTCGTATTAGGAAAGTCATTTGGAAGATAAATGTGTAACTGCTCAGGGTTGATATGATTGCGTTGAGCATTATCTGCCGTGGCTTGCAATGCCTGTGGATCATTATCAACCGCCATGACTTGCTTTGCACCAAGTAATAATGATGCGATAGCTAAAATACCTGAGCCACAGCCATAGTCGATGACATCGCGTTGGCTAAGGTTTTGTGTATCTAACCAGGACAAACACATTGCTGTTGTTGGGTGTGTCCCTGTACCAAACGCTAAACCTGGATCAAGTCGAAGATTGACTGCCTCTGGCTGAGGCGGTTCTAGCCAACTGGGACAAATCCATAAACGCTCACCAAATTGCATTGGGTGGTATTGTCCCATCCATTCTCTTTCCCAATCTTTATCTTCAACTATTTCGACTCGGTATTGGGGCATTACCTCAGGAGAAAAGTAATTTTCCAAACTGGCTATCACAAGTTCCATTGGGGTGTTTGCAGTAAAAAGACCAATAAGAACTGTTTTCTCCCAAAGAGGTGTAGTACCAAGTTCAGGTTCGTAAACAGGCTTGTCTTGGGCATCTTCATAAGAGACCGAACAAGCACCTAGTGCCAGTAACTGGTCTTCAAGTTCGTCAACCATTTTCGGGTTAACTTCTAGCTTTATTTGAACCCAAGACATACGAGTAACCTTAATTTATGATTTTGCCGGGCAGGGTAAGGATAAATTCATGGTAAGTAAAGAGGAAGGAACAACAGGCTGATAGCCTGTTATGCCAGTTTTAACTATCTGCCATTTTCTTATTAAATTGAGAAAATGGCAGATATATCCATTTAGCGAGACAATTTTTGCTCAAGGTAGTGAATATTGACACCACCTGCAGCGAAGTTGCTATCTCGCATTAGGTCCATATGCAAAGGTGTGTTGGTACGTATGCCATGCACAACAAGCTCATCAAGCGCATTCCGCATTCTTTTGATGGCTTCTTCACGATCTCCACCGTAAGCAATAAGCTTGGCAATTAATGAGTCGTAATAAGGGGGAACCGTGTAACCAGTGTAAAGGTGTGAATCAACACGAATTCCATAGCCTCCAGGTGCATGAAAATGCTTTACAGGACCTGGTGACGGCATAAATGTTTTTGGGTCTTCAGCATTAATCCGACACTCAATAGCATGGCCACTAATGGTGATATCCTCCTGACGAAAGGATAAAGGCTCTCCACTGGCAATTTTGAGCTGTTCTTTAACTATATCAACGCCAGTGACTATTTCAGAAACGGGGTGCTCTACCTGAACCCGAGTATTCATTTCAATAAAATAGAAGTGGTCATCTTGATAAAGAAACTCAAAGGTACCAGCGCCACGATAGCCAATATCAACACAGGCTTTTACGCAGCGCATAGCAATATCATTGCGTAAGTTGTCAGGGATGCCTGGTGCCGGTGCTTCTTCAATTACTTTTTGATGGCGTCTCTGTAGCGAGCAGTCTCTATCTCCCAGATGTATTGCGCTGCCTTGGCCATCCGCTAATATCTGGATTTCAACGTGGCGAGGTCTCTCTAAGTACTTTTCTAAGTACACCATGCCATTACCAAAAGCAGCAAGCGCTTCAGACTGTGTCACACTGACAGCATTGAGTAAGTGGGCTTCGCTGTGGACAACACGCATACCACGTCCACCACCACCACCTGATGCTTTTACTATAACGGGATAGCCAATTTCTCGGGCAATTTGCAGAGTACGTTCTTTGTCATCTGTGAGTGGGCCATCAGAACCAGGAACAGTGGGTACACCTGCTTTTTGCATTGCTTTAATAGCGGATACTTTGTCGCCCATTAGACGAATAACATCAGCAGTCGGACCAATAAACTTAAAGCCACTCTTCTCAACTTGTTCTGCAAAATCTGCATTTTCCGCCAAAAATCCATAGCCAGGGTGAATGGCAACTGCATCAGTAACCTCTGCGGCACTGATGATAGCGGGGATGTTCAAGTAGCTACCGGCAGGGTTATTTGGGCCAATACATACTGTTTCATCTGCTAGTCGAACATGCATTAAGGATTCGTCGGCCTTTGAATGAACTGCGACGGTTTTAATGCCGAGTTCTTTACAGGCGCGCAGAATCCGTAGTGCAATTTCACCACGGTTGGCAATCAGCACTTTTTCCAACATGATGTTGATCCTGCGTTGTTAGTTGTGTTGAAAGCATTAAGCGCTTAGACGATTGTCACCAGAGGTTGGTCAAATTCAACAGGCTGGCCATTTTCAACCAAAATAGCTTCAACAGTACCTGTTTTGTCTGACTCTATTTGGTTCATCATTTTCATCGCTTCAACGATACACAACACATCACCTACTTTGACATGCTGTCCAACCTCTATAAAAGCTGGGGAACTTGGTGATGGTGCGCGATAAAATGTGCCAACCATGGGTGAATGAACGGTATGGCCATTAAGCACTGGTTTTTCAGGCTTGTCTTCAGCGGGTTTAGCCTCCGCAGTGGCGGGGATAGCAGCAGTAGATGCTGTTGCCATTGGCATTGTTGGCTGTAAGTGTGCTGCTGCATAAGTCGGTGCTATAGGTATAGGATTAGAATGACGGCTAATCCGTACAGACTCTTCACCCTCTTTTATTTCCAGTTCGTCGATACCGGATTCTTCCAGTAACTCAATGAGTTTTTTGACTTTTCTAATATCCATAGTCTGTGCTCTCTTCAAGCTAGCAATTTAGTCAAGTGCAAGGTTCTCTATGTGGCGTATAGCAGCAAGCAAAGCCAACTCATAACCTTGTGCACCTAATCCACATATCACCCCTTTCGCAACATCAGAAAAGTAAGACTGATGTCGAAAATGCTCTCTTTGGTAAACATTGGATAGGTGAATTTCAATAAATGGAATATTGACCCCTAATAATGCATCGCGTAATGCGACACTCGTATGCGTAAATGCCGCAGGATTAATGATGATGAAATGAATACCTTCATTCGCGGCATCATGAATACGGTCAATCAGTTCATACTCTGCATTACTTTGCATTGCCTGCAGGTGGTGGCCATGTTCCAAAGCAAGTGTTGTTAATGTCTGGTTAATATCGTCAAGTGTCGTTGACCCATAAATTGTGGGTTCTCTTTTACCCAGCAAATTAAGGTTAGGTCCATGGAGAACAAGAATGGTTGCCATAGAGAGAGCCCCCAAATTATCTTGGTTGTCCCCAGAAGAAGTAAACTGAGGGGTTTAGAATATTTACATTTGTGTGAGTGTGTAAGCCCTTGAAAGCTGGCTAGTATAGTTAGCCGGTATTCTTGATCTATAGTTGCACAAGAACGTGTCATTACATATTTAATGACAGTTGATGTTTAACTGCTCAGACTTACAACGAACTTGCTGACGATAATGATAAGGCGCAGATTCTGCCTGAAAGAAAAAGAACTGTCCAGTTATCGTCTGTTACTGCACGTTACCGCCATAATGAATGCCAATTTATATGTTTTCCTGCAAGATAGTTAATAAATAACTACACGTTAGCCGCTATTGTTTACTTTCTATTGAACTTGGCTTGAATTGTCGTCAATTGAGCATTGAACTTAGACGATCTTTTAAAGACTGGGCTGTAATGTCACCTTGTAAGCGAAGAGTGGAGAGTTCATTACCTTGTTGATCAAAAAAAAGCAAGGCTGGAGGACCAAACAAACCGTATTGTTTTAACAGAGAGCTATGGTCTGTTGTGTTGTCAGTAATATCGGCTTTGACCAGCATAAACTGGCTTAATAAAGCATTAACTTCGGGCTTCGTTAACACATCTCGTTCAATGACTTTGCAGGAAATACACCAATCGGCGTAGATGTCGACTAAAATTGGTTTCTTTTGGGTGCTGGCCTGAGTGATGGCCTGAGTGAGCTGTTGGGTTGATGTTACTGTTGTGAAGTTTGTTCGTTGAGTGGCTAGCTTTTCAGAGGTAGTTGCTAGAGGTCTTAGTGGATCATGATTACCTTGTGCTGCACCAATAATGAGCGTTGATCCATAAATTAGTAGGATAATGCCAACTCCTTGGCATAAGGCGCTCAACCGGGTCTTTAGTGAAAAGTTGAGAGCTCCAAGGTAAATTGCACTGCAAATTAATAAAGCTGCCCACAGCATAAGTGTGAGTGGGCCAGGGATTAACCTTTCTAAGAGCCATATAGCTACACCCAGTAATAGAACCCCAAAAACCGCTTTAACCGCATTCATCCAGTTACCCGCTTTGGGTAATAGTTTTGCGCCTCCTGCTCCGATAAGCAGTAGAGGAATACCCATGCCAACACTTAAACTAAATAAGCTAATGGCGCCTAAAGTGGCATCACCTGTCTGGGAGATAAATAACAGAATGCCTATGAGTGGTGCAGAAACACAAGGAGAAACAAGTAAACTAGAGAAAACCCCCATAAAACCTGCACTGAGATAGCTGCCTCCCTGTTGCTTACTCATTACGCGATCAAGCCTGTCTCTTACAACCTGAGGTAACTGAAGTTCATAAAAGCCAAACATAGCCAGTGCTAGAAAAACGAACAATAAGGCAAAAGGAATGAGTAGCCAGGGTGACTGGAACTGGGCCTGGAGGTTGTAGTCTGCTCCCAGTGAGCCCATCAGTGAACCAACAATGGTGTATGTTATGGCCATACCAAGTACAAAACAAAAGCTTAGACAGATGGACTGGCGTTGAGATAGCTGGCCGCGTTGGTGCTCACCAACAATGATGCTGGATAATATGGGCATCATAGGGAAAACGCAGGGGGTGAAGCTAAGACCCAAACCTGCGACAGCAAACATGAGAATAATCCAAAACCAATTACCTGAACTTAATAGCTCTGTATATTCTGCTTCAAGAGACGAACTGGCAGCAACAGGTGCCGTCGAAGCAGGGATGATGCGTGTGTTGGGTATCGTTTGAGAGGATGCTGTATTTATCTGGGGCTGATCTGTGGAGGTTGTTGGTGAGGCATTGCCTGTTGGAGGTTGAGGGGTTAGTGCCAAGTTTTCAGTATGGGGAGGGTAGCAAAGTCCTTTTTGAGCACATCCTTGGAATGTGGCTGCTAAAGAGAGTAAGTCTGTTTGCTGATTCAAGGGAAGCTTGATGGTGACATCATGCTCAAAAACTTCTACCTCTTTTTGTTGGAAAGGATCAAACTTGACCTTTCCTGTTGGCATAATTGGAGCTGTATAGTTAATTCCTTCATCTTGAATCGCAAAGCGAAATCGGCCTTTGTAAAGGTAATGCTCTGGAGTGACTCTAAAAGTTATATAAGCCGTTTCGCCGTCAACATAGCCCTGAATTTGAAAGGCTTCTTCAACAGGTAAAAACTCACTGTTTTCGGTGGTATTGAATGAGTTGCTAAAAGGTGAGCGGTCAAATAAGCCTTCACTGTGTGTTAGTGGACTCAAAAGTCCTAATAAAAGTAGTAAAGAAGCAAGTTGCAGGAGGGGAGGGCTTTTTTTCATTGGTTATTGGGTTCCGTCACCATAAATGTTTGAGGTTTTGACTTGCGGCCTTTTGCTGAGTTCCTGATGCTATACAGATTAACATAAACGCGTATGTAAATGCTTTATAGTATTAGGGGGATGTTAATAAGTTACTGCGTAGTCACTATGTTATGGACCGTATGCAACTTAAAAAACTTGCAGGATACTATGAGGCAGAAGCTACAGGTTTGTTTGATGGCGACCCCTTTTCCTCCGGAGGCGTATATATACGGACACAATTTCGACCCGCGTGCTTAGCGTCATAGAGTGCTTGGTCTGCTTGGGAGGATAGCATTTCAGTATTGTCTTCCGTAAGCATGGCAACCCCACAGCTAAATGTAACCTGTAGGTCTTCAGGGTGGGCGGGTTGGCGTAATTGAGCAAAGTGTGTACGAATATCATCGAGTAGAGCTAAAGCATTTTCTTGTTGGGTATTTGGTAAGATCACAGCAAATTCTTCTCCACCATAACGTCCTACCGTATCTGTTTTTCGCAAACGCTGCTTAAGAAATAGCGCTAAGCTTTTGATCACTCGGTCACCCATGGGATGCCCATAAGTATCATTCACACTTTTAAAGTGGTCAATGTCTATCATGGCAAAGGCGAGTGGCGTTTGGTTTTCTTCTGATCGAAGAATTTCATTTTGTAATTGCTGTAATGTGTAGGTGTGATTATAAAGGCCGGTCAAACTATCGCGTATCATTCTAGATAGTAATGCTCTGGCTCGCTCTCCACGGTTTCTAACTGTAGATATTAAGTGATGTGGCTTAATTGGTTTGGTTAAAAAGTCATCTCCTCCTTCACTCATCGCAATGAGTTGTTTGTCTACATCTGCTTCTGCGGAAAGATAGATAATGGGAATGCTGACGTATTTTTCTTGCTGGCGGATGACTTTAGCTAACTCCATACCATTACACTCAGGCATATACATATCAAGAATAATTAAGTCAGCATCGAACTTTTCTAAGGCATCAAGGACCTCAAGAGGTTTAGTGATGACTTCTGTGATAATGCCTGCCTTGTTCAGTGTGTTTTGAGTGAAATATGCTTGTGCTTTTGAATCATCAACGATAAGCACACGATAGGGGTCTTGGACGACAACACGGGTTAATTGCTCAATACGGTCAATGATATGGCCTATTTCAAGTCCTCGGGTATAGAATTCACAACCAAAAGCACGGGTTGCTTCTAATCGTGTTCGAATATCATCAATATCGTGACTGTAAAACAATACGGGAAAAGGGTTATCACGTTCAGCCTGAATCTTTTTAATCAAGTCAATACCTGCATGGCGCTGACGGCCAAAGTCGACATCCATGACAATAACAGCTGGATGTCGAGCATGATATGCGTTCAAAAAGTCTCTAGGTGCAAAAAAAGCCTTGGCTCGAATACCAAAGTAATCCATTTGCTTCAGTAGTTTTCCTGCAAGACTTGGGTGGTTCATACCAATATAAACAGGTTTTGTTGACGGAATTGATGTAGGTTTGGCGTTAGAGTCGCCTTTACGAAGGGCTGTATGACTTAATGTTGAGATTAGGTGGTTGAGTTTACGAATTGTATCACTGTTGGGGATACTGTTACTGTCAAAATTTTGTAGAATGTCTGAGATCTGTTCTGCGATGTGAGCATGTTTCTCTTGATCAAACCGCTTGGCATACTTTAGAAGTTTTTCATTCGCTCGATTAAACTCCTCTAACCATTGTTTAGTCCAGTGGTCGACATTTATCCGGTGCCAACACTCAATAACTTGGCGTGCCCTGTTGGTAACGCGTTGAGCAAAATGATCCTTTAGTCGAGCTGTAGACTTTTGTATTGATTCTTTAGAAACTTGCTCGGTCATGATACAACGGACAGCCCATATTAAATGACATCATTTGATCCCGTGTACGAGTCTAGCTTAACAAACGAGTGAAGCTTTTTATTGCTTTGTCTTGATAGTTATAGGTTATAAGATGGATTGACTCAACTGGTCTCACATGCATTATGTTACTCTAACCTCAATTACTGCCCGAAAGCCACTGTTATGATAAAAGGCGTGTTAATGGAGAAAATTCATAAACATCGTTATGTGATCCATATTTTGGTGGGACTGTTTCTAGCTTGGGGTATAGCAGGATGTCACCACCAGGCACTTCCAGCTAATGATTCACAATCTACTCAGGAAATGGTTCAGAATAATGATATTCAACACAAACGGATGCAGTCCCGTATAGCTTGGTTATTATTGGAGGCCGAAGATGCTTTTAAAGAACGGCGACTGACAACCCCAAAAACAGACAATGCTTTAAATTACTACCAAGAAGTTCTGACGCAGCAGCCAGATAATATTGAAGCACAACTTGGAATTGAGCGCATTGTTAAACGTTACAAAAATATGATTCGTTATGCAGTAGAGAAAAAAAGGCTTGCGAAAGCGCAAATTTTATTATTAAGAGCACAGTCAGTCGATGAGAAGCATAAATTACTGCAGAGCCTTGAAAATGAAATTATGTCACTGCAGTCAAAAGAAAAATTGCAGTTTTTCTTGGATACTGATTTGCTACAAGCTCGCTCACCAATTATTGTTCATTACTTAGAGTCTATAAGAAAATATCTTGCAAACAATGTGCAAGAGGTCCTTTTGGTAAGTCCTACTGATGCAGATAGTCAATGGATACTAAAGCAGTTATCTATTAATACAGATGAACAGCAGTTTATTGTACAACAACAGGCGGGTAAACGACCTAAAGTTCAGATTAGACTGTCTTCTAGTGATGAGTCGTAAAGTAAGTTAGGCACAGTATAATTCTGAATACTTATTACTAAATTAGAGAGAAATTATGGTACTTGACAGCATAAAGGATGCGTTTTTCACTGTAGGTGAAAAGCTGGGGATACTTGGAAAAGGACGCTTAGGTAAAGTCATTGGAATTATTTGTGTGGTACTGGTTCTGCCTGTTGTCATCTTAGGCTTTATTTGGAACACAGAGCCAGATTTATTTGATGTAGACCTTGCGGCAAAAAACTATGCAGAGCAAAAAGGGAATCAAGTTGTTACTGGTTATGTTACCACCTACACGCTTAAACATGTTACAGAAACTCTTTTAAATAAAACAGGAGGTTTTCTGTCAAATGATGTCATGCCTCCCAGTGTAATGATGGATAACATGCCAAGTTGGGAATTTGGTGTTTTAGTACAAATTCGTGACTTGTCCCGGGCAATGCGTAAATCGTTCAGCCGCTCTCAGTCGCAGTCTGTTGAGGACAAAGATTTGGCCGTTGCTGAGCCACAATTTTCATTTGATCATCGTAGCTTTATGCTGCCATCTTCTGAAAAGGAATATAAAAAGGGCCTTAAAAAGCTTGATGCTTATCTTAAGCGGTTGGCTGATCCAAAAGATCAAAATGCACAGTTTTACGCGCGTGCAGATAACTTAAGAGACTGGTTAGCAGATGTAGAAACGCGTTTGGGCAGTTTATCTCAGCGACTTAGTGCGAGTGTTGGTAAGGACAGACTTAATACCGACTTAGAAGGAGAACCTGGGGCAAAACAGTCCACCTATAAAAAAGAGTTATTAGAAGTTAAAACGCCTTGGCTTGAGATTGATAATGTATTTTTTGAAGCGAGAGGAACAGCTTGGGCCCTGATACACTTTTTACGTGCAATTGAAACGGATTTTTCTGATATTTTGGAAAAGAAAAAAGCTGTCGTTAGCCTGAGGCAGATTATTCGTGAGCTAGAAGCTACGCAAGAAGTTATTTGGAGTCCAGTGATTTTAAATGGTAGTGGTTTCGGCTTTTTAGCCAATCATTCATTAGTGATGGCATCTTATATTTCTCGTTCGAATGCTGCTTTAATTCAGCTACGTAGTTTGCTTCAAAAAGGCTAAAATTTAATTTCTTACTTCTCCAGGTTAGATGTAAAGCATGCATCTAACCTCACTTCCTCTTTTTTTCTAAAGCACCGTTGTCCAACATCTGCATAACGCCCTTCGAACAGGTCGTGAATCCTTCCCTGGAAGCCGCTGTTTGTCAAGATAGTTGCCGCACTCTTACGGCAAACAGTTCGATGTGCATTTTCCAGCCTTTACCTACCATTGGCCTACGTCAAAATACCATAGATGTTCATTTAATCATGATTGAGGTATAGCAAAATATGGGTTTGCAGTGCTTGAATTGGTTTGTGAAACAGGTATTGGGAGGAATAAATTAATTCATGCGCTGTATTGGCACAGTATATACTCATCACAAATTATTTTTATATGCAATTGCCTGGGGGGGGCGCGAGTCTTAATAGGTCAAACGAGACTCACTAAAAACCTCCGCTGTTGGTGTATATTGAAACTTGTATATTAATGTGTTGTCTCTTTAAAACATAATACAGATTAGTCTCAGTATTTTAATATACATACTGAGTAGAGATGGTGACGAGTCATTGGAATACTTTTTTACTTACTAAGTCTTGGTATTATTTTTTCACTTATTTTAGGCTTAAAAATACATGCTTAAACATCATACATATACATGGCTTACAATAAGTCTGCTAGCAAATTTACCTGTAATGAACACAGTAGCTGAAGAAATCGAACCTCCACCAATCATGAAATCATGTACTGGAAATAAATGGTGTAATGTTGAGGTTAAAGCAAAAGATTGGCCTGTACGAGACAAAAAAACAGAACAAAACAATGAAGGTTCTGAAAAAGCTGATATGGGGCTATTTACTCTAAAAATTCCTAAAGGCTATATCAAAAAACACTATGATAAGTCGCTTCAGCAGTTAGAGGTTAAATATTCAGACTATACCTTACTGCTGATAAGGGAACAGGCAGGGGCATATAGTACAAAGCAATCATTGATACCTGATAATGTGATTAAGCAGGGTGCTAAGTATCATCCCATCAGACAGTATGAGATAGCTTTTACAGAAACAGAACCTGATCAAGAGCCAAATGATAAATATGAAAAACTTTTATATCGACTGGCTTTTTTTACAAAATCGTTGGGTTTGAAGGATGCTGTAATTTATAGAAAAGAAGATATTAATGCCTATCAACGGCGATATGATATGGATAGTCAAATTGATGAAATTAATGTTTACGTGACGCGTGCTGATCGACCAAAAGAAAAGTTAGTTATTGCATTAATTAATGGGGATGTGAAACGTCTTCAGAATATTTTAGCAACAATTGAAAAAGGTAATGATCAAGCGAAGACAGAAAGTAAAAGTCAATAGGTTGACTTTCTACTCTACGTTTGCCTGTAATGTTCTGATTTATGGTTAGATTGACTGCTTGAAATCGAAAAACTTGGCTGAAACATGGCTATTCGGTGTAGCAGTCCATACATCATCACTTTGACTAGTACATTTCGAGGATGGGGAGAAAATGATGATATAACCTGTCCTCAATCAGGAATATATAAATGTGATGGTATTCAAATTATTTTTTTAAGTTTATATCCCCCAACATGACTTTATTCGAAGTAATGATAATTGAGTTCATTTTCCCGTGTAACAAATAGCTAAATTGTGAAGTATTGCCTCTCCAGTTATCCGTTTTAAGGTAGTCTTGCAGCTTATTTTTACAATACGCTGACCTAGTTGAAGAAAGGTAGGCTTCTAATAAGTAGGAGCTGAATGGCAAGTCTTGTAGGGGTGTTGCTTCATCTTTAAGTGTTTATTGATGTTTATGTCTTCACTATGGATGTGCAATAACAGTATTTGGTGAGAACCAAGTTTTTAGGATATGGGCATTCAACTGATGCAAAGTCATGGTTTGGACGTTATTGAACTTATCATTTCAGAAGATACTTGATATCTTGATAGAGAGTTGTCAAAAAAATATTACATCAACGTACAAATGAAAAATGTAGTTGCTGTAGCTTTAGAAATAGTAGTTTTTAAGAACATCTACTAGGGGAAAGAGAGTTTACGTTAGAACCAGTAACCAACTTAGTTGGTACGTCATTTTAATGGACTATTAGTAGGCAGTATGAGAATTATTTCATGTTAAAGTTGACAATTAAAAAAGGCCATGCCATTTGTATTGGCGATGACATAAGGATTGAGTTTGAGCCTGAGTACTATAAAAATAAGGTTCATGTGAAGACAAAAATTTTTGCTCCGGATGAGGTACCAGTAAAACGGCTGGAAATTTACGAAGGGAAAGAAGAAATTGAAAAGGATATCAAGGACTATTTCCGTCGAGTTAAGTCCTACAAACATAAAAAGGTAGAAGCTCCCCGTAATAACAATACTGCGCCAACAAGGCAAACAGTACGCCATCCATATATGTTACATCAGCAGTCAAACTATAATAATTATTATGATAAAGCTGAATATAACCATGATAAAATTGAAAGAAATATCTCTCAACCAAGAATAATAGTAAAGAAGAAACGGATGCTAAATGCATCTGAAAATGACAATAATTCAATATAAAATAGTATTGCTTTTTTATTTTTATAAAGGTTTTGTGGTAAGTGAATGATAGATTTAATAGGGTATAAATAATCTATGTACGTAATTTATGCAATATTAGCATGAGTACTTTATACCCTAGATTTCCGCTCTTTGAAGTGTATTGATTTTAATATTAATACAGCTTATGACTCTACAGAAAGGTGAAGCATTGTTGTGATATTTTGCCAAGAGTGCTGTTTGCTCAGAGTTCTTAAGCTTACTGGCCTTTCAATTTGTGTGTTGACTCTTAAGATACCCGTTGTTTCAACAAAATTACTAAAAGCATCTAACCACTCCTGGGCAACAGTTTTAGAGAGCCCTTGTCTTTGTAAGTCTTGTAACCATTGATTATTTTGAACTTCGTTAATCAATGATGTGGGTTCAGTATCAGGAGTAGATTGTAAGGTTAGTTTATGCCATTCCTTCGTACGAGATAACAAACCACTGTCCTCAAACTGTAAATCAATATGCTGAACTCTTAGACTACCTAATCGTTGGCTGGTTAAGTCATAAGGTAACGATGTATTTCCTGATAAAATTGATACCCCTATTTGCTGAAGTTCTTTTCTAGCGAGTCGGAGCCTATCCAGTGTTGTATCTGCGATTAATGAGCCAAGAGAATCTATTTGTAGGTGGGAATGAATTTCAACACTATCAAGTTCAGGGGTATATTCCCAATCGATAGTTAAGTTCACAGGTTGATGTTGGTAACCCATTGCAATAAGTACTTTTAATGTGGTGCGAGCAGGGTGATCGGTAGGAATTAAAAGGTTTAAATGGTTAATTAAATCTACATTATAACCTTCGATTGTCAGTGTACCTTCATACCAGTCTTCTGGTTCTTGAATTGTCACTAATGTGGTTGAAACTGATTCAACGTTAATAGTGAGAGGTTTCCCTTTAACTTCATACGTAATTGTTGGGTTAAGAAGGGTCATTGATTGAGTGAGCGGATTGTAGAGTGCGTGATCATATTGAAAATCATCCAGTAATTGGAGTTTTTCAAGCTGAGTTATCAAACGCTTTTCTGCTCGGACTTGAAGATAGAACCAGCCACCAATGATAAGACTCAGGGTTACAATAGCAATAACTGTAACTTTAACAAAACGATTCATTACAGCTCCTTTAACCTATTACTGCCACTCGTCAATGTTATAACGCTTTAAAACTAGCTGAGTAACGTCATTAAATTCGGCACATTTTTCTTGTTTACATACCGCAACGTTTTTTACCTCTAATTGTGGAATTAGAAAGTTGTTACTTGCTTTTATTTTTGAGCTGCCAGTAACTTGTGCCCATAATAAGTACCAGCCTGGTTTAGCTAGTTCTGGATGGCTAGTTATGTGCATTAAATAAGGCCAATCTGTAGTTGATTTCTTAGCATCAATACTGTCTATATGAACTAGATTGAAGACAGAAATAGGCTTTTTCTCCAATAAAGATGTAGCTGCAGCCTCTAAAGGATTGCCTAGTTGATCCGCCTTAGGAAATAGATAAGTGAGTCTGGTTGCAAAATCTGCATTGCGTAACATTTGAGTATCTTGACGAATTAAAGCAGAAATTGCACCTTCCTGCGGTTTAGGTAATGGTTTACGTTCGGAGCTATCTGAGGAGGTCAGTGTTTCAGAAAAATTTTCTTCAAGCCAATTATCCTGGTCTTTACTAACTGTTACTTGAAATATGATGTGTCCATTATTTTCAAGTGGGAAAGTAAGCTTATTAACAGCTAATAAGTTAAAGGAAGTGACATTACTTGTTATTTTGCGTAGTAGGGCTTCAGTTACATTAAATAAGTCTTGGCGTTGAGTAGAGCTTTCATTTATTGATGATGGGTTAGACACAACAATAACCTTTCGTTGGTTGAAGTGCCATTCTCCATTATTCATAGCAAGTAAGCCAATAAAGTGTGCATTAAGTTTAGGGGCATGACCTAGGTAAAAGGAGAGAAACTGTTGTTGCTGAAGCTGAAAACGGTGTAAAAAAATGGAATGAGCTAGGTTAAGCTGGGGATCAATAGGAAATCCATGAGCAAATTTACCGTTTAACCGGTTTAAAATATAGCCATCAGTTTGATGTGTAGTTACTTTTCCCAGTCCATAAACAAACCGTTTGCTGTCACAGTTTAAGCCGCTGTATTCAATATAAAGAAGCCTGGGATCTTTCCCAGGGGGAATTTGTGGGAGCCGAATTTTACAGCGTTGATCTTTGGTGCTTATTTCATAGTCTTTTACACCATAGTAGGATAACGCTTCTTGGTATTTTGGAGGCTCCCAAAGGCTATTTTCTGGGCTGGACTGTTTCAATGAGGTTTGATCTACGACGTCTTGATGTGGCGATGTTTCTTGAGTTGGCTGTGTATTCATTTCAAGTTGCCAATTCTTGTTACGAGAGGCTAATCCTGTAAAAGCCACGACACCGTTTTGCTTTTTTGCTGTGATAATGACGGTATTCACTGCAGGACAAAATGTAGGGTCATTTTCTTCTTTTTTAGTATTTAGCAGAATCCCTAAACGTTGAGATAGTTGCTGAACTTTAGTGACGTTGGAAAAGCTATTAGGAGACTCGCCTTGTAGTAAAATATTAACTTGTTCACCACACCAAATGGCATTGTCTTCTGCAGTGGCATATATCCTGAGCTGCATTGTTTTTGAATGAGCGATTAGTTGTTTTTGATTCGCTAGTGCTGAACTAACATTCAAACTAATGAGGCCAATGAGGGTTAGCTTTACAAGAAGCCCCATAAATAAACGACCTTTATCACATCTTTGATATGAAGGCTTTACTGTGATGGATATGTCCCGTTTGGGATACAGAATGTTGCTATATGACCTCATTATGACATGCCAACTTTTTGGGGTTTCCACTTTATACTTCAGGCCAAATTATTATAGGTTTAGATGTGAAATTAGGATTCATGAGAGTTGACTTATTATTAACGAACTTCATGTGACATGTTAATTGGAAAGAATCCTTAGACGTGATGAGGTTATTGTAGATGTGGCTATTTTAACTGTTCTACAGCGTAGTATGAAACTTGATGTATATAAATGTGAAGCTTTGCCCACCCCTTGATCTTTAAGTTAGAGTCTCCAATATTATCGATTGCGCTAAGCTCTGTAGATAAATCAACATGTTCATCTTTAAAAGTTTTTATCTATTTGTTAGTGAGTATTAATAGTAATTAAGTATTGCTTAGACTGGATACTTATGTAAAGGAAATGCAAAAACTGTAATACTAAATATGTATAAAAAAAATAAAATCTATTCTTTTTGGGTATATTTCTTCAATAAACGAATGAATGATCCGTCTTCTATCATTATTTGGGTTGCTTTAAGCAATAAGTTTGTCAACGTAATGTTATTTTTGCTAAATACACAATGTAAAGAATATTCCTTATCTATCAAAGAAGAGAGTTTTAACCCTTTAGCATTACCTGCTTGAACTTGATAATAAAAGGAGTATTCATTGTCAATGATGGTATGGACTCGTTGCATCTTTAGTAATTTGTACAAGCTAGATGTTTTTTGCTTATTAACTCTACTGGCAATACCTGCGTCAAATAGCTTTGTGAGCAACTGGCTATAATGATAACCCAAATGAGTTCCAATAAGCATATTTTTAAGATCATCATAACTTTTTAAGTCAGATGTATTATTTGAGATAATGAAGAATTCTTTACGTTTTATCACTTCTGGTCCCCATAATAGTTTATCAGGATGATAAGACCATTTAGGGTTATGAAAGCATAACATTTGGATGCGTCCTTTAACTAACATTTCATCAGTGCGTTTTGTTGGTAGTTCAGAAAAGGCTGGGACTAAACCAGCTTTTTTGGCAATGCTCTTAGAAATGTCATATACAACTCCTCCAATCAACTTGCCTTTTTCTTCAATATGAAAAGGTGGGCCATGAAAAACATAGCCAATATTCACTATAGTATTTTTAGCTTGCGCAATATTCACAAGGAAGAAAAAGCACAAAATAACAGTTTTCATAAGACAGTATAAATAGTAGTAAAGGCTGTGTCATAGTGTTGTTAACAATATAATCATGCTATTACTGTGAGTATATATCAATGGTAGTAGTATTAGAAAAATATTCGATTGCTTAACTAGGCGCAACAATAAAAGTAACCTTTTTCTTTAAGTGTCTTATTTTAGAAATATTATAGACTGATTAAATAGGTTGCTTAATGGGAGGGGCTTTTTTTTATAATGCTAGCAGAATCATGAGTGTAACGCTGATGCAGCTATTAAGGAAAAAGTACATTTTTAGAGGCGTTTGGATAATGATCTTGTATATAAGACGAGCCACTATAAATTAATATTCTTTAATTTGTAGTGGTTTAACCATTTTAAGTCTTTAGGTTAAGTGTTTTTTTTGCTTCCTCATTGACTTTAATTGTGTATCCATCTTTTTTTAGCACAAAATAAATTTTTTTAAGATCCATAATCATGCCAATCTCAAGAAGTCTAGCTGGTTCTATCCAGGTATATTTATCACTCTCATTTTGCTTTAACGTAATTTTTTGTTGTTCATGTTTTAGTGTGCATTTAAAGTAGAAATGGCCTTTTATGCTGGATATTAAATAGCATATAGTAATATCCAGCCCAGTTTCTTCCTTGGTTTCTCTAATACATGCTTGCTCTGGCGTTTCTCCCATTTTTATACCTCCGCCAGGAAAGCACCATTGATGAGATCTTGAGGTCTTAGTAGATCTATGAATGAAAAGAAGTTGATTTTGTATGTTGCCGATAATTGACCATGAAGGCATGTTGTGACCAAATAATGATTAAACTACTCATTGTATTTTAGGTGTTTTGTAGCAAAGGTGAAAGAAGGATACTAACCAACGGTTTAAAATTTTTGTTAGGGATAAGCTGGGTCATCACGAGATTAAGCATCAGGGCAAGTTTGCTAAGGTGAAACTTGCGGTAGCTGCTTTAATTAATATAACGGCGCTGCTGGGTGGTTACACTAATAAGTGACTGTGGTGAAGACAGTTAAATGGCACTGCATTAAGCAATTCCAATCTTCCATGGCAGCCAAACGCAGACAACAAACCCCTTGTGCGCTATGAGTATAAAATTGATTCGCGAAGGGTGTAAAATGAGAAGTATTTGTGTTTAGATATGGGCAACTAGAATGGAACTGTTGCCCTATATATCTTGCTCTTACTCGCTTGTGGTTAAGTTCGGCGAGTTGCTAAAAAGCTTGTTAAGCTTCGAGATGAGGTAGACTAAGACGAGCTAGATCCGGTTTTGAATAAGAAGTATCCAAGTCCTATTTCAATATAAGCCGAAAACCTCCAAATGATTTCAGGTAGCTGAATACCAATACTTTCTCCCCATACATCAAACCCAGAATAACTACCTACTAAGTCCACCAAACCAAATAGAATCAAAATTATTCCAATAAATTTCATACTTCTTTTCCTTACTTCTTAAGTGAATAAAGACTTTTAGAGTTAATAAACTGAAAGTTGCAGAGTATATAATGGTTATTAAATGTTACTTTGATGTAACTCATCATGTAGTACAAACAGATAACAGTGGTTATATTTTAACCTGCTCACGAAGTTGTTGTTAAAGGGCTATCGACAACTGGTAAGCTTGGTAGGTATTTATACGTATTTTTTGGCTTTTTGCGCTGTAAAGCATGATCCAATAAAGAACCTTTATATTGAATAAATGATCAATGTATTGCTATTGTTTTTAGATGATTTAATTTATAAAGCAATAAAATTTGTAGTTATTGAATTAGATATTTTTTTGATAAATTATTTACTAATATTGAAATTTTTACATTATTTTAAGATTAAGTAAATGGTGTGCAGTATTTTATAATGGTGCAGGTTATTTATAATTTAAAATATAGATCGGACGTTAGTCTTGCTTTGTTGGTGTTTAAGTTATTAGTAAAAAATAAATAAAAAGTGACTGCCGTCACTTGAGGAATGAGGGTTAGTATGTAAAATGCGCAAGTTTTGGCGGTAGATAGTAAAGGTAGAAAATGGAAACCCGTTTCTTTGAGGGAATTCTGATCATGATGGCTTTTTATAGCTTGATTGCACTTATAGCTCTCGATATTTACTTGGTCTTAACATATTCATTCATAGTATGTATTCCTCTATTTTTAGTTATATACACTTTGCGGTTTTTCTTTAAAGGTTATCGAAGGAAGATATTTTAAAAAAGTAAATGTAAGTAACAGCGTTCATTACGCAAGATTCTTAAGGGTAATATTTTTTTAGGTACATTCGTGCATACATTTTGTGGAAAACTAAAAACTTCTCGACTCTATGGATAATGATGTACATACAAGATTAATAATTCAATTAATTTCCATCTGTAGGTTGAACGATAAAAAAAACTCATTTCAAATTATAAAATATTCTTCATTTATTCGTAATTTAGCTTTGAGTAAGTTGTTATGTATTATTTAATAACTTAATTAGGTTTAATTAGTCGTTTAGCTATAAATGAATGGTCCAAGTTATTCATTAATGCTCCACTTAAGATTAGGCCAGAAAGAACGTTCAATTGAAAGCTTGGTTTAGTGTAAGAAGTGATATACCATCCCATACAGAGTTCATTCGCGTTATAATAGTGTCATGTAACATATGAAGATTGAGTTATACATGAATACAAAACAAACATTATATACGCGTAGTGAATCCAAATGTGAGCTTTGCGGCGCTTCAGAAGATTTAGCTGTTTATGAAGTACCCCCTAACTCCACTCATAGTCCTGAAGACACGTTACTTGTGTGCCGCACGTGTATAGATCAGTTAGAAGACCCTGAAAAAATTAATGTGCATCATTGGCATTGCCTTAATGAGAGTATGTGGAGTCAAGTACCAGCTGTTCAGGTTGTCGCATGGAGAATGTTAACTCGTCTGAGCAGTGAAGGCTGGCCTCAGGATCTGTTGGATATGTTGTATCTGGATGATGAAACCCTGGCTTGGGCAAAACAGACCGGAGAAGGTGCATCCTCTGAAGAGACGGTGAAGCATGTGGATAGTAATGGAGCATTGTTGGAAGCAGGTGATAATGTTACCTTGGTTAAAGACTTAAACGTGAAAGGCGCAAATTTCACAGCTAAGAGAGGAACGGTTGTCCGAGGGATATCATTGGTTGCAGATAATCCAGAACATATTGAAGGGCGCGTTAGTGGTCAACAAATAGTTATTTTGACAAAATTTGTTAAAAAATCTAATCCAAAATAAGTTTACTGCTAAAGCCATCTCTAAGTTGAGATGGCTTATTATTTAGAAGTTCAAGTTTTCGATAGGCTCAAACCTTGGAATTCCTGAGTTGAGTAAAAATATATCCTTACCTATTATACCTCGCATACCACAATAACTATTCTGGCAATTATTATTAATATCATGTACTACGATAGAATTGTTGTTAAGATAAATGTGAATTGTGCACAATTCCTTGTTTTCTTTATCGATTGATTTGAAAATAAAAGTATCATTTGTTTTATTTTTTTTAGCATTACCATAAACATAACAGGTGTGATAATTACTGTTTATAGATGTATACGCAAAGGTAAGTGAGGCATCTTTCTGCTGCTCTATGTCTAACGTGTTGACAACACTCACATGTTCAGGACCAGACTTTTCTACTGCCCCTATTTTATGCTGTTTTGAGTAATGTGCATTGAATATATGTTGTGGTTTACTCTTGATCAAATAGTTTAATTGAGCTATACGTCTTTTGTATTCAGTTTTCAGGCATTTTTGATGGTCACATAAGTTTCTTTGTTCATTAAGCCAACTGCGTTGATATGTAATCAACCCTTTAGCATTATGGGAGCTGAGTGCAAGATTATAAGTGTGAGATAATACTTCATCTAAGTCAGACAGTGTTTGGTCTGTACATATCATTTTTTCTATGTGAGTTGCAGCTTTACTGCAGTCAAAACTCGCAGATAGACAATACATAGACTGCATGTAAAGAAAAAGAATAAGCAAATTTGTTTTCACTTAACAGACTCCATTACTGGTCTATGGAATGAATTCAGATTCATATAATTTGGGATGTTCTGCACAAAAATTTTAAATTCAGTTTAACCTGTACACAACCAAGCTGAAGATCATCTATGGTATAAATTAGTCCAGGAATAATTTGAAAAGTATAGCGACATATTGCGACAAAACAATACTTTCAATAAAGTAAATATTTACTTATAGTAATCCGCAGGACATACATAAGTTATTCATCAAACTGATGTGTATTATGTAAGTTAAATTTGTATTTTACAAATGCTTTATTACTGACATTGGACCCTAATACATAGTACTAACGAAAAGATCTGTTAGTAATACGTTGGTATCAATTTATTGAGTATTCTCAATTTCCTTGCTCGTAATTGTGGCCTATCTCCATCTATTGGTTTTCCCCTGCAGGTGGAGATAGATTTTTTTTGCATATGCCATTTCATAAGTTTACCTACCTCAACCCCAAAGATTGAATACCAATCGGGACTTATCCAATGGTTAACCAACCAAACTAATTGTCTTTAGTTTGGTTTAAGACCACACGCCTGTAATGTAGCTAAAATATATATTTTAAAATTACTTATAAATTTATAGTTTTTAAATTTTGTATATAATTAATTTGATTTTTTTATGAAGGAACGAAGGGGCTTTAGTGTATAAGGAGTACATGAAGATCAGAGTACAGTGATGAGAAATGTTGTTGTAAACATAGAAAAAAATGTATAATACAAAACTTGCTTGATGCTGCTGTTAATTAACAATAGTTAAGACTTTGCTTATATTTTTTGAAAGTTAGTTTATGTGTGTTAGTTAAATTAAGAAAGTGTTGTTTTATATTGATATATTAGATTTATGACTTGGAAGTTGTAGACAAGGAATGCCAGTGAAAAAGCCAATAGGCATACAAAAAAAACTCATTTCAGTATTCCTAGCTTCAAGTATATTACCTCTTGTACTTTTTACGCTAATTACAGCGATTAGTTTTACTGATAGTATGAAAGAGCAGGAGTATGAAAAGCTTGCTGCTGAAGCCAGGTTTAAAAAAGAGCTTATTTTACAGTTTTTTAATAAAAGAAAAAGTGCTATTCAATTATTTGTTGGTGATGTTGCTCGAAATGAAATGTCTGAAACAAACACCTTGGCAGTACACTACTTAGGGGAGTTTATGGTGGGGGTTTCTCAATTAGGTTATGACAATAAAAAACATATTCGGGAAATATTACTAAAGTCTCTTTTTTTAAAACAAATTAAAAATAATTCTGATGATTCTAATGTTTATGGAGTTCTAAAAGGCGATTACTATGAAAATGCCCATGATGATATACATGAAACACTCAAATCTTATATAGATAAACTAGCAGTCCATGATCTTTATCTAGTGGGGCGAGATGGGCAAGTAATTTATTCAGTAAAAAAAGGAGAGTATTTTGCAAAATATTTAACATCGCTAAATAAAAAAAATACAAAAAAATCTCCAGCTATAGCCCGAGTATTTAATCAGTTAGCATCCAAAGAGTCAGATCTTACAACAAAAAGTATGTTTAGTGTTTTTGAAACAACTAATTCTGGGGACGATGTAAAACAGTATATAGCTAAACCGCTTTTTAGATATGGATATTTTATCGGGGCAGTAATATTTGGGTTTAGCTCGGAGCCACTTAATAAATTTATTAAAAATGATACATTGATTGATGAAAATACTGAGATATTTTTAGTTGCTCAAGATCACTCGTCACGGTTAGTAGGTATGTCGCATGAGATGTTTGAACGTTTTCAGTCAAATCCAGTAGTAAATTTATCACTTGCAGGCACTGAAGCTAAACAAAACTATCGTTCATTCTCTGGGGAAGATGTATTTGGTGTTAGCTCATATATTGATATTTTTAATGAACGATGGGCTGTTGTAATGGAAATTCCAAGCCGGGTTGTTTTATTCAAGATATATTGGAATCTTGGAGTTGCCTTATTGACTGTTATTGTATTAATTTTTATAACAAGTTCAATTTTATGGTACTTATCAAATGTCATAACTCGCCCAATAAAAAAATTATCAGATATTGGAGAAAATATATTAAGGAAGAGTGTTACAGAAACAAATCATAATGGTTTGGATGAGATTAGCCGAATTACAAAAAGTTTTTACACGATGCAAAATTTAATGCTCTCTGAAGAGGCATCAAATCGTGAAAAATCCAAATTTCTCGCTGCTGCGAGTCATGATTTACGGCAACCTTTACATGCTATGGGGCTGTTTATATCTGCATTAAGTTCACAAATGAGTAGTGATGGATCATTACAGTTACTAAACCGACTAAAAGCATCTCATGATTCGTTAACTAAATTGCTTAATGCTCTTATGGATATGGCAAGGTTAGAAGCTTGCGCTGTTGAAGTAAATAAAAAGGCAATATCTGTTGGTGCATTACTATTTGGATTAAAAGATGAATTTGAAGCCGTTGCACTCTTAAAAGATATAAAGTTAAGCGTTTTACCTTGCTCACTTAATATTTATACCGATCCGATACTTCTAGAGCGCATTTTAAGAAATTTATTAACAAATGCAATTCGTTATAATAATAGTGGTGGAAAAGTAATAGTAGGTTGTAGACGAAATAGGGATAAACTGATATTGCAAGTGTGGGACAATGGCATTGGTATGACAAAAGCACAGCAGCAAGATATTTTTAAAGCGTTTGTACAACATACTAAACAAGGGGAAGGTTTAGGATTAGGGTTAGCGATAGTTGACCGTACTATTACACTTTTAGGTCATGAATTGTCTTTAAATTCTTCAATAGGTAAAGGCTCAGTATTTTCTATAGCCGTACCTCGAAGTAAAAGTGACTCACAGTTATCAGCAAAAAGCAAAGAGGTTACCTGGAGTAGTATGGATTCAATAAACGTGGCTGTTGTTGATGATGATGTTGATATTTTACATGCAATGGAGGCTCTGCTGGGCAGTTGGGGTTGCAAAGTAATGTTGGCTCAGACAAGTCAAGAATTGTTAAAAATATTATCTGAAAAACAGTTTTTGCCAGATGTTCTACTAGTCGATCTTGAATTAGCGGGAAGTGAAAGTGGAGTCAGCGTTATCCAGCAAGTACAGCTAAATGTTGATAAGGCGATAATTGTTGCAATCATTACAGGTAACACAGCAGTTGATCATAATTGTACAAAACTGAGTAAAGCATTTCCAATACTCCATAAACCCGTTTCTCCGGCTCAATTAAGATCCTTGTTAATTCATTCAAAGAATTGCCAACATAGTGAGAATATTGTCTCGATATCATAATTAGTTTGATAAATCAATAATGCAATTGTAGGATGGTTTTAGGCTAAGTAGTGGTTAAAATGGATTTGATCTTATAACTTATATCTGCTTGATTATTGATCGATTTCGAACTTGAGTATGCATATTAACTAATGAAAAACTTAAAATTTTTGATTGCTGAAGATCATGATCTTTATCGAGAAGGTTTACTTAATTTATTAAAAGAGACGTTTGTTGGTTGTACTATAATTGAATCAGGAGATTTTCCAACAGCGTATACTCTTATAGAAGAGCATCGTGACTTATCTTTGTTAATACTTGATATTCAACTTCCAGGTACCGAGCGTTTAGATGGCTTAAAGCTATTAAGATATCAGTTTCCTCTGCTACCTATTGTTGTTATTTCTGCATTAGAAATGGGGGCAAATGTTCAGAATATAATGGCAGCAGGTGCAAATGGTTTTATAAGTAAGGCGGTAAAAAAGTCTCAGATGCAAGAGGGATTGCAGGCTGTACTAATGAGGGGGGAAATGGTAGCAATAACTAACTGTAGCCATACTCTTCCACCATTTTCACCTAGACATATTGAAACATTAGATTTACTTGCAGAGGGGCTGACTAATAAAGGTATTGCTAATAAGCTAGGTATTTCAGAAATTACGGTACGACAGTATATGTCTGAAATATTCAATTACTTACAAGTTGATAATAGAACTCAAGCCGTTATCGTTGCAAAAAAGTATGGAATACTTATTGACTAAATACGTGTTTTATATAATGACATAGACTTTTTGTAAATACAGAAAATAAATTTTTAAATTAATTGTATTAATGGTGCTAAAAAAGTTAAATGTAGTCGTTAATTGAAAGTATAAAACAAAAATAATTCCAGAGTAAGGTAGTCATTATTAGTTGCCCTATGAGTAAAAAAGTTAGTTTATTGTTTTTACGTTCCATACTAATAAGCACTATGGTTTCAATGAAGGTTCTGGCCCATAGTGCAGATGTAAGCAGATTAATGCAATCTGCAACAGCTGACCAAAATAAAGGGTTAGTTGTTTATGCAGTATTGTATGAAACAACTAATGCTATTGCCTACGCATTTACGCAAAAGACTGGTATTCCTGTGCATCTAGTAAACATGCGTGGTAGTGGTGCTGCTCTAGTCAGAATTTATTATGAAAAACAAAAAGGTTATGGCGATATTTGGTTTGGAGGAAGCTTAGGAGAGCATATTCAGGCAGGTAAAGACGGTTTTTTAGAGCCTTACCTACCCAAAGGTATTGAGCAGTCAGATTCCTTTTGGGGGGGAAGCTATATGAATAATACCGTGACAGGACTATATGGTGGCTTATTAGGAATAATTGTCAATACGAAGTATTTGGAACAAAGAAATGTGCCAATACCTCGATCCTGGAAGGACTTAACAAAACCTATTTATCGAAATATGATTGGTATGAAGAGCCCAGTTGTATCAGGCACTGCGTTTACGACAATGATGACGCTTATTTCCTTACTGGGAGAAGAAGCGGCATTTGACTATTTAAAAAAAATCCACTTAAACGTAAAACACTATGGAAATAAACAAACAGACTTTGTTAAAACAGGTCAAATAGGCATTGTTATGAGTTTTTTTCATGAATTTTATGATACACCATATCCTGAGGCAATAGAACTTATTATTCCAGAAGAAGGATTAGGGTATGAAGTTGGTGGAATTAGTATAATAAAACGGCAGTCAACAAATAGATCAAATGCTAAAAAGTTTATTGACTTTGCTGTTTCTAAAATAGGTCAACAATTATTTTTGACAAACGGAAATTCCCGTCTGCCTAGTAATAAAACTCTTTTTACTCAAGCGATAGATCCAAAATATAAAGATGCAAAAATGATTAAGATAGATTTTGAATGGGCAGGTAAAAACAGAAATCGTTTAGTAAAACGATGGTTGAAAGAAGTAAAAATAATCAAGAAATAATATTGGTTTTAAAAATAATATTGTTAATAAACTATGAGAGTATACTCAGGATGAAGATGCTATCAAAATTAATATGTAGTAGTTTGGTACTATTTGGTACTACAAGCATGAGTGTTAATGCAGAAGAGTTAACTAGTGTTTCTTCTAGTTCAACTTCTGATCCTACGGATATGGTTAAATTCTATGCAGATACAAAATATAGAGGTAATGAGTACACATATCCTGCAGGGGAATATTCCAATGTAGAGCATGTCGTTATAAATGGTTCTTCTTCTGTGAAAGTGCCAAATGGACATTTTGTGGAGCTTTATAATGGAACAAATTTTACTGGGAAAAAATATATTTTTTCTAAAGATAACTCGAATTTCCGAGACTATGAGGATATTAATGACAATATAAAATCCTTTAAGTTAATAAAAGGAAATCCTGATGTTTGCTTTCATGTTGATACTCGATTAGAGGGGAGGGAAGCCTGCTATCGTCATGGTGATCAAATTCCCGAGTTGAAAGATTATGATTTAAACGATAGTTTTAGTTCGGTTAAATTTTTTAACGAAAATACAAAAGTTATTGCTTATGAACAAAGAAATTTCACTAGCGAACATAAAGAGTATTTTTTTACGCAGAGTAGATTAAATGACTGGAATGATAATATTGTATCTCTTAAAGTATTAGCTAATCCAATCTCTCAAGATGAAAAACAGTTTTTGAACTCTATCCAAACAAAATATAAACTCAATGAGTTATTATCCGCCTATAATCCAGTATGGAATTTTTGGGGAGGATCAACATTTTTTCCAATAGACATTGATCAATCATTTGAGCAGTTTAATGATTTACAGCATTTAGAGTGTGATGAAGGGAAATGGCGCTTAATTTATAACTCTGGAGTGGCTAAGAATTACCCTGAACATACAAACAGTCAAGTAGATATGAAGGCCTATGGCTTTGCTCAGTTAGTCGAAAGAGGGATTAATTTACATTATTATCTATATTTTCCATATAATGTTGGTCATGAATTATCTTCTGCATATGACCATGAAGGTGATTGGGAGGGAGCTATTATTCATTTAAGGCCAGTACGGGTTGGTAGCAACTTTTATTTAAGGCCTATGATGCTTAAAACAAACGCACATGGCAATGAATGGAAAGTTGATTGGGATAGTAGTGAAGTTTGGACCGCACAAAATGGACAATATATTGGAGACACAAATATTTATAAAAATGAGTTAGGAGCAGATATTTTACCACCTAGATTATTTGTAGCAAAAAAAAGCAATGGAATTTATCCGAATACAAATCATGAACATTCTATTATTTCATTTCCATCATCGAATGATCATAACCGTACTTGTGTAGATGCTAATGTTTGGCCTTTGTGTGACTATATAGAAACACCGGATGATGTCTCTCGTAGAATCAGATTGCCTTTAGCTCCAATTTTGGTTAACAAAAGCAATAATGGAAATATCGAATTCTTACGGTTATATTCACAACAAAAAGTTAAGTGGTTAAATAGAGATTCTAGTTGCCAAGCTGGCACAAAACATACTGATATGACTAATATTCCTAATGGAGTTTGGCGTTGGGGTAAACATGATGGCCCTACAGGTGTTCAATTTAGAAAAGATTTTGATAATACCATCCCAGGTGTTGTATTAAGGTAGTAAGAGTATGGCTGCCTACTAAGGCGGTTTATATACACTCTACGAATAATTTTTAGAATTTGTTGTCCATACTCTTGAGCAATAATGATGTTGGGAATGCAATTTAAGCAAGAGCATTTAACTACCACCAAGTCACTTTTTAATATAACTGCCCAGCAGCGCAGTTATATTAGTTAAAGTCGTTCACAGCGGTAAACTTGCCCTAAGGCTTCGTCACTTGACGGTCGACCAGGGGTATGAAATCTCTACGTTATAGGTATATACAATCAAATAAAGTGAATTTTGTTATTAATCCTACCGAAATATACTAATTATTAATCTTATCAACAAACAAAAAAAATTCTTAATAGGAAGAGGCATAGTTGACAATAAATTCATATTACTTATGATTGTCAAGGATAGA
>NZ_JAGSOY010000120.1 GCF_018837975.1 Zooshikella harenae
ATCTTTCCAACATCTTTAGAACTTGCCCCCAGAAGACCTACACGAATTCCTGCTGCTTTGAGCACTTTTGTACTTTGACGGCTAAGAATAAGAAGCACAATGAGATTTATAAGCGGAACCACAGAAAGCACTCCCAAGATGGCGGTAATAGCAATGTGATTTAAACGTAGCGACAAACGAATAGCCGTAACTGCGATTAAAATGAGCAGTGCTATTGAAAGCAACCAAAAGAAAATGAGCCCAACCTCACCTTGTCCTTCCAGAACTTTGCCTAGAGGATTCAATAAGAATTGGCCTAAAACCAACAGAAGCAGCGCTCTCTGCCTGGACGCAACGCTTGAGACCATTTCCCGGTCTATTTTCGTCGTACCAGAAAGATCTGATTCTGGAGAAGCATATATTTTTGAGTTCGGCACGGTTTTTCCTTTTTCTGTGATTTAACGCCGCCAGCAGGGGACGAAAAACCAGAGCGAAGCGGCGGTTTTTTGTTCCCTCTGGCTGGCCTTGTTAAATGTTTTACTGCACAACAACATACTTTACTTCTTTAGGCCGTTTTTCAGACATAATAAAATTTTGCCATTCTTTCAGTGCAGCTTTGAATGAACTGATATTTAATGTTGCACTACACGATTCTTCTAAGAGCGAATATACCTCAACACTATTAGAGCTGATGCTTGCACCCCATGCTTCGCGATCCCAATCCTGGGATTTACTACTGCCAGAAATGACTGCATCAACTCTTTTAAGGCCCTCATTAATCCAATTGAAGGTATGCTCCTCAGTAAGGCCGCCGTCATCCATTAATAGACAGCCCAACAAGTCGATACCGTCTTCACTCAAAACGTCAGTCTCACAGACAGGCGTAAGATTCCCAAAGGGCTCAGACCAAAATAGCTTTATTTCCACAGAGGCCATTTCCATACATTTAACGCCCGCAGCTGCGGACGACTTGTAGCGACGAAGGAGCGGAAAGGCGTTCCGACAGCCTGCGCTTGTTAAATGTTTTTGGTAAGCACATGCTCTGCAATTTTAAAAGCAGCAGACATTGCCTGACCACGTTGTGGATAGTCATTTGGGACTACCTCAATCTCTTGAACTTCAAGGTTTCCATCGTGCTTTTCATTTGCAATTTGCACCCCTGCCAATATTTCTTCAATATGCCTATCAAGATCAAACTGTATCTCAGCCTCTTCTTGCTTTAAGGCGAGACGCTTAACCACAAGCACACCGTCTTCTGGCGTTTTACCGAACTTTATTGAGACAAGAACACAGCCTGGGCCTGTGACATGCTGCCTCCGATAATATGTACTTTCGTGAATACTCATAGACATTTAACTATTAATGAACGTCACTCTGACGCAAGATATTACGTCATGGTGACGTATAACACTCCAATAAATTATAAGCAGCTCACACTTTTTACGCCAAATCCATACTTCGCACATGTAGCTATCTATATGATATTTAAGAAGTTGTCTAATATTTAAACGGTTGTTATACGTCAGAGTGACGTAATATATTACGTCACTTTAACGACGCTTTAGAAAAATTAACCGTCGCTATTTATGAGAATTATTTTGAGACAACCCTATAATCAATCAAGTATATAATTAACTGAACTGACTGATTAACTTTTTTCTTTTAAAAGCATATTTAAGCTTTTTTAAAATAGCGCTCCAATTTTTTAGTACCGCATAATCTATAAAAAAAGCCCACCGTAGTGGGCAAGGGACAATAAAAAGAGAAGACCTTACTTAATGGTATTGAACTAATTGATGGGCTATCTTTGCAACGCCTTTAGCTGTTAAACGCACTTGATCAACGATCTTTTCTGAGCCATCTTGACGTTCAATCGCTGTAAATTTATGAACTAAAAAGCCACGTTGAATTTTATCCTGATAGGCGGTCCAGCCAGGAGCACCCGGACGGCGATAAATCCATTTGTTTGTAGATAACCAGCTAAACAAATCCTTTGGTTTTATCTGTAAGTCTTTAGCCGCGTTAGTAATACAAAAGCTCTCATCACCCCCTGCTATTTTCTCAAAAGCTTCGGCCTTGGGGAGCACAGCTTTAATCTCTTCCTTAGCCACATCTAATTGAGCTGTTTTTGTTTCAATAATAGATTGAGCCACTTGCAACGCTTTTGCTAACACCAGGCTTGGATCGTCTTTTTCCTGACCGGCAATATAACCACCATTTTTACGAATACTGGGCAGTACTTCGTGTGTTACCCAGCGTTTGAATACTTTGGCTTCAGGCCGACGACTTTTAAGAACAGCTGAATACAGACCAGACTCGTTAATCGTTTGTAGTTCCTGGCTTCCACCAGGGGTGCCCATAATGTGGGTACCCTTTTCATCCACATCTAAAGAGCGAGTCATCTTATATGCTGTCACATAACCCAATACCTCTGCCACATCCTTCGCCACAAACCAAGGTTCACCCTCTTTGTTAATCACTCGCACTGCAGATGTATTAAATTTAAAAGGTATTATGTTCATTATTATTTTCCTTAATCTATTTAAAAAAAAGCCCACCGTAGTGGGCATTGCGCAATCATTAATTGTCTTTATGCTTAAAATGTTTGCTTATTTTTTGGTAAAACAAAGCGGATTCACGTTGATCCTGTCGGTGCTTATAAACCCAATTTACGACAACAGTGATCATGGTTAGTATGACACCGATAATGACTCCCCAATCTCTTACAGTAAATCCTGCAATAACCGTCACTGCACTGGCAGCATAAGGTGCATTAGAAATTATTTTCTCGGTAATCATCGGACTAACCATTATTTATCGTTGCGGGCAACACCTTTCACTTTTTCCATGGTGCGAATACCACCTAATCCCAACAGCGTTAAAACCAAAGTAATGAGCTGGCTGGTATCAATCGTGGGTAGCATTTCGACGACATCGGTACGATTAGCGAGGGATAAACCAATGATAATCAAGTCTCTTAATACCCAGGCATACGTCAGTAATCCTACACATAACCAGCCCAGGCCAGGACGCCAACCGGATACAAAGATGGATGGATGCTTAGCTTCTTCTAGTGTGGTTAAGGCTTGAAGGATATGCGGCTGGTTCAGTGTTTCGAGGGTTTTATTCCGGGCTTTTAGTCGTTCTTCATCACTGGTAAATAAATCATCAAGGCCGCTCATGATGGAACCAGCAATGTCAGGTATCAGCTTATTAATACTCATCGTTTACTACACGCGGTTAAACTCATCAATATCGCTGACAACAGACCACCAATCTTTTACATCAAAATTAGGGCACGTCTTATGCTGATCTAAATCGTAATGTCCACACACTTCAGCATCAGGATATTTAATCTTCCACTCGTGTATAACACGCTCCAAGCTTTGCATCTGCGCATCGGTAAATTGATCACAACCAATTAAACACACCCCCAGGCTTGTGCTGTTGTGTCCAGCCACATGAGCACCCATCCAAAACTCAGGGCGACCATTCTCTACTCGTCCATCACGTCGTATAACACAATGGTAACCAATACCTACCCAACCACGGCCTCTATGCCAACGGTGGATATCTGCAGCTGAATCATCCCTTCCGTTCGGTGAGTCAGAACAATGCACAACCAATCGGGTAATGTTCATAGATTTCTTCCTTAAAATGAAAAAAAGCCCGCTATGACAGGCTTACGACACAAATATCTAAAAACGCTTAACTGTCACACAAACGTCATACCAGTCTTACAACTAAAATTTCATTTGACCCTTTTTTTTGACCTGTTTTAAAATCATTGAGAATCAAGCAGTTATAGAAGTGGGTAAAAAAAGGGTTCAACACCCTCAATCAAGCTACAGTTCTTTAACAATCCGTACTTTAGCTGTTTTAGCTCTAGTTCACTGCCGCATAGGCAGCTTAGAAAAGTCGCTTAGACTGACCGCTGAGCTGAAAACTGTTCACTGCCGCATAGGCAGCTTAGAAAGACATCGGTACACATGTGGCCCGTGCTGGTGCGTTCACTGCCGCATAGGCAGCTTAGAAATGTGATAAATCGTTCACCGAGCACACGCTCTTGTTCACTGCCGCATAGGCAGCTTAGAAAAAATTATTGCAGAGTTTGGTAATAAGCCTGACGTTCACTGCCGCATAGGCAGCTTAGAAACGAATCCATGTCCTTAGCTTCTTTTTGAGTAAGTTCACTGCCGCATAGGCAGCTTAGAAATTTAATGTGACTGTTATCACCATCTTTACCCCGTTCACTGCCGCATAGGCAGCTTAGAAATGATATGCCCACGATAGATAAGGTGTATCGTCGTTCACTGCCGCATAGGCAGCTTAGAAAATGGCAGGTTCTTTATCCGGTGCCGAATTAGGGTTCACTGCCGCATAGGCAGCTTAGAAATTACGAAGTAATTAGATAATCGTGTTTACATGGTTCACTGCCGCATAGGCAGCTTAGAAATGCCACTCCCTGCATGTACGGCAACGCAATGTGTTCACTGCCGCATAGGCAGCTTAGAAATTTGTACTAAACAAAATACCGCTACTTAGTAAGTTCACTGCCGCATAGGCAGCTTAGAAATTAATACTCTGAGTTGACATAACTAAGAAGCCGTTCACTGCCGCATAGGCAGCTTAGAAATTAATACTCTGAGTTGACATAACTAAGAAGCCGTTCACTGCCGCATAGGCAGCTTAGAAAGTTATAACTCAGGGCGGCCATTCTCAATACTCCCGTCACGTCGTATAACTTTGTGATAGCCGATACCTGCCCATTTCCGCTGAATGTGCCATTGGTGAATGTCTTCAGCAGTTACATCCCTATCGTTAGGCGTGTCCGCGCAATGGACGACCAGTTTAGTAATATTCATAGTGAATTCACTTTCTCCAGGCACAAAAAAAGCCCGCATAAAGCGAGCTTTCTTTGATGAGGTTTGACCCGAGGAAAAGCCAAACGAAGAGTACAAAATGAAAAACCCCGCCGATCGGGCAGGGTTTCGCATCATGGGAAAAAGTATAAATTTAGGGGGTATTGAAATCAAGCGCTTTTTGAACGAAGTTTTAAATTAATTTCAGGTAGCGCCGATTCATCTAAGTCACTACATAAATCATGCACTAATAACTGCCATGATTTATATGTCGCTCTATAGTTTCTCTTATCACCCCCAACCACCTTGTATAAATCTACATCTTTGAACAGCCACTGCTGAGTATTAATGTAATGCTTATAATTTGTTACCCAGTATGGTACTAGCCCCTTAATCCTATTAACTACTTGCTCAGGCTTTTTTCTTGTCGGTTGGCGATTAAGCTCAACCAATATATGCCAGTAGAAGTACTGCATAATAACATCTGGCACCCCCAAGTTATCCAGCGTGTTATGATAGCGACTCATTAGCTGTTCAAGTTCATCACTTTTAGACTTAGCTTTTGTGTTTAGCTGCTTAGCTTTCTTGTAAGCGCCTTCAGCAATACATCGATTGATGTGTTTATACTTGGCTCCCTGCTTACACTCTCTACTTGATTGCCTGGTAAGACTCTTTACTTCCTTCTTAGTGGCCTTAACCCTTTCTTTGATTGATACCAACTGCATTACGTCGTCATTAAGTGTGGGTGCATAACACCACTTAACCCAAGACTTCTGAACGCCTGGTAAGCTTTCAACGGCGGCTATGACTTTACCTGCCTCTACTTGCCTGCAAATAACATCATTAACGTTTGTCTTAGCACTACTGTCTGCTCGTGCTTGTGCCGGTTTGTATGCGAGTAACTGCTCTATACGTTGCTTATTACGCATCTCTGTTTTGAGTTGTTTATTTAACTCTATAAGCCGCTTCTCTATTGAGAGTCGTTTTGTCTGTAACTCTGGATTTAAATCGGCATTTGAGCGTAAGTTAATACAGTAAGCGTCGTGAATTGCTTTTCTTATGTTCATGCCCACCCCCAAGGTGTGTATTCATTATTGTTGTTAGGCTTGCTTGGCTAGCGCTAGCGTATGTAGTGGTGGGTTTAACTGTCATTGTCTGAAAGCTGCACTCGCTTTGAGCCAGGAACCCAAAAGACGGGCGAAGACTCCTTAATGGCTTTGTTCAGGTTATCAATCATGCCCCAAATATTATCTGGAACAAGCTCAGCCACAGTTAAATCACCATCAAATACACCTCCGCTTTTGAATAAATCTTTAATGTCAATTTCGGATAAATACACAGGCTTTGCAAAAACTAGCTTTATAGCGCTTGGTTTGACGCCTTCCTCGTCACAGTAATTTTCAATATCATCTTGCAAGTAAAAAATTTCATCACCATCATGCAAACAAAGGGGTTGATCTTCATTCCAGCTATCACAATTAACAATTTCCATCTGCTCGAATTTTTCGTTTTCTTGGTTTTCCCAGCACTTTTCGCAATAAGCATTTTTAAGGTATACATGGCCGCATGTACTGCATTTGCGGTGAGTACAGTTTACATACCTGGCGACATTCTCATTCGTACCGTAAAAGACTCCATCTCGACCAACCCAACCACTCAGCTTTAGGTTTTCTTTGTACTGAGCTGCCCCATCGCTCTCAAAAAAGATAATTTTTTCCTGCTCTTTATTTAAATTTGAAATCGATTGCTGTGTGCTCATTTTTATTGCCTCCTGCAGGTGTTTTTGGTGTATTGCCGTTTATCCAAAGCTTTACCAATCAAGCTTTTTAGCTTCTTCTCGTAACTCTTTTAACGCATCTCGATACTCAGGATTTGTGAAAGAAGAGCCATGCTTTGAAATCTCATTATCAGTGTTGGGTTCGTTTTTATTTGGAGTATTTATTTGTTTATTTTTACGTTTTTTGTACTCTAATAATTTAACTATCAATCTTTTTTAGATCCTCAATTAAGTCATGTGCAGCCCGTTCATCATTACTTACAAGCTCCGCCAGCTCTGGGGATATAGCATGTATTGCATTCCAAGTAATACCTAAGCACTTATGCTTTTCCTTGAAGTAATGCAGCTCTATCAAATATCCCAAGCAATTAACTAATTGCTTATCAGC
>NZ_JAGSOY010000121.1 GCF_018837975.1 Zooshikella harenae
CACCTCAGAAGGAATTAGGCAAAAGTAGTGTTTTTTAAGGGGTTATGGCTAACTGCTGGTGCGGCGCATAGGTGGGGAAAATTTTTGCGTTTACCGCGAGGTTGGGACCAGCGAAAATTAGCATTAGCTTAATAAGGACCCGCGACCATTAAACACTATAAAACAAGGTGATTTACAACATACAACATTATTAATTAAATTATTTTTCTTCATCTTTATTATTAAAAATAAATAGAAATAAACCGACTAAAAGCAATGCAAATATGGCTGCCATTTCTAACATAGACAATAAAAACCCACTACTGTGGGTTGATATTAAACACAACGTAAAATATAAATATATTATTTTTTCTTGAGAGACAAAAATTTATCAAAAGATTCTGCTATTTTTTCCCAAGTCATATCGGTAAAGGCTTCTCTACCAATAAAAATAAGATTTTGATCTCGACCTTCACCCCATACAACAACTAAAACCTTCGATTTATTTTTAACAGAAAGGATACTATTAAAATCGAGCTGTAGTTTTTTACGACCTTTTTTTTCGATAATTACACGGTTTTCTATAAATTTAATAGTATCTCCCCATGCATTTCTTTTATATATCAGAAAGCTCCAAAGTAATACTCCAACAAAACCCATAGATATGAGCTGTACATTAGAGTCACCAGAAATTGCATGAATAGTGATTAGAATTGGTAAAAAAGCAATACCCAACACATACTTCTTCCAAAATCCTGCCGGAGAGTCTTTAGTAAATACAACGTCCACTTACTACTCCACAATATATTAAAACAACTTAGTAATATAAAAACTGGGCTGGAATATAGCATTTAAACGGTACTGTTTGAACATTCTTTCAATCTATCACTTATAAAATCAAGTCTGCATATACGTAAGAGTACTTATTCTTGAGGTCTATCATTCGTCTGCGTAGTTCGCAGAGGAATGGCCTCCCCTTTGAAGTTTTCGTTTAAAAAAAGCCCACCTAAGTGGGCAACATTCCATCCCAAATTATGCAGCTTGTTCTAGCGTCCTCATTCGTTGCAATACAGTTAAGCCTTTACCTGTCACAAAAGGTGCTACAGAGCTTGTTAAACCTTCTTTATCAGGATTAAATTGAGTTAATTTAGCGTCTAGGTAGCCTTTTTCAATAACATGTTGATAGGGTTCATTATTCTGATTAAGCCAACCATTAAGTCGCAATTCAGCATAAAGACGATTACGACCAGTCCCTAATATCTTAGCCGCCTCGCCGACAGTAATTGCATCATAAGCTTGCGTAACATCATCATAAAATTCAACTTTAGGTTTAGCTTCATCAATATACTCCTCTGCCACTTCTAACTCCATATTTTTAGACTTAAGCATTGATTCTACCGCAAGTAAGGCTTTAGCCATGACTATTTTCTGGTCGTCTATTTCCTGGCCATTAATATAAGCACCATGCTTACGGATACTGGGTAGCACTTCTTTAGTCACCCACTTCTTAAACTTCTTCGCTTCAGACCGACGGCTTTTAAGGATAGCTGAATATAAGCCAGACTCGTTAATGATAGATAATTCGCGGGGTCCAGCGTTCGTGCACACATTGTGTGCCTCAAGTTCTTTTATTGCTGTTTGAAGCCCGCCGTTGATAGGAGTCTGTATTTCACCGACCCTCTTAATTAATAACACACACCACTCGTTATAGGGTGGTTGTATTTTTCGAGTTCCCTTACAATGTAATCATTCAGCGGTTAATGATTTTTTATACCTAATTTTTCAAGCTCACGTTTATGACGTTCGACTTCCCTCTTATCCTGCCGATGCTTATACACCCAATTCACGATGACGGTAATTAAGGTAAGAATCACTCCGATAATGACGCCCCAATCTCTCACGGTAAAACCCGCTATGATGGTAAACGTACTCGCCGCATAGGGCGCATTGGAAATCATTTTTTCGGTAATCATCGGAGTAACCATTTTTTTATCGTTGGCGCGCAACACCTTTCATCTTTTCCATGGTCCGAATACCGCCTAAACCCAGTAGCGTAAGGACTAATGTAATCAGTTGGCTGGTATCAATCGTGGGAAGCATTTCCACCACATCAAGGCGATTGGCAAGGGATAATGCAATTATTATTAAGTCTCTTAACACCCAGGCATACGTCAGTAAGCCGACACATAACCAACCGAGTCCAGGCCGCCAACCTGATACAAAAATGGATGGATGCTTGGCCTCTTCTAGCGTAGTTAAGGCTTGGAGAATATGCGGTTGGTTAAGTGTTTCTAAGGTTTTATTATGGGCTTTTAACCGTTCTTCATCGCTGGTAAATAAATCATCTAATCCACTCATGATTGAACCGGCAATGTCAGGAATTAATTTATTAAGACTCATCGCTAACTAATTCCTTCTGATTAACTGTCTCCCACCACCCTTTCACATCAAAATTAGGACAGGTTTTATGGGGATCTAAATCGCAGTGACCACAGATATCAGCATTCGGGTATTTTACTTTCCAGTCTCGTAATACCCTCTCCAAACTTTGCATCTGTGCATCCGTAAACTGATCACGGCCAATTAAGCACACGCCTAAGCTTGTCGAGTTATAGCCTTTTACATGAGCACCTTCCCAATACTCAGGACGGCCCTGTTCAATAACCCCATTACGTCGTATAACACGGTGATAACCGATCCCCGCCCATTTCCGCTGAATATGCCATTGATGTATATCTTCAGCGGTTACATCTCTATCGTTCGGTGTGTCCGCACAATGGACGACCAATTTGGTAATCTTCATGGTAAATTCCTTTCTTACAGGCATAAAAAAAGCCCACCGAGGTGAGCTTTAAGAACATGATTTGAAGTACAGTGAATTGTCTAAAAAAGAGGCAAAAACAAGAAACCCCGCCATGTAGGCAGGGTTATCCAACTATAGAAATAATGGTATAAAATTAGTAATCAAGTGTCAATTTGTTGGGGATGGTGATTTGTGACTTGTTGGTTTTAAAGTTATTTAATAAAGCTCTTGTATTTCGTATCATAATCCTTGAGGTCAAAAATTTTGTCTACCCCAATATGAACCTCATCATCTCCACCAATATCCCAATACAAGCGTTCAGTGGGAACAGACTGACTTTCCGCAATAAACTTTCCTGTTTCATTTTCATATAGCTTACCAAACAGCTCATACGGTTCAGTCAATGTTGATAGCTGATATACAACAACTTTAAACTTTCCATTAGGACTATCATACTCATAACGAGGATCGGATAGCCCTCTTTCAGCCCACTTAAAAAAGCCCAATATAGAACTGACAACTAAGAGAAGAACCAAAAGAGCACATTTATTAATTCGCATAAAAAGCCACAACACTTATAGACTTACAATTAGCTGCTAATGGTGCAAGGGTATTAACCTAAATGTCATTAATAAACCCAGAAGGTAACAACACAACATAAAAATAGTGACCAGCAGTAATGGGACAAGCTTTAAAGCTATGACATATTCTCCCCTATTACGGTAAATGCATGCAATTGTTGTAAAAAAGAGGCATAGAAACAAAATGCAAGCAACAATAAATACTTCTATAATATATCTATTAAACACGTCTATAATTGGCAATAAATGTACCATTAATGCACTAAATAACCAAACATAAAGTTTCTTCACCATACTTTAACTTTTTCTCTCAGACTTAGAGGAAGAATTATATATATGTTACTCATTAAACAAGCTAAGATACTGGGCACGCTAATAAACATATAACAAAGAGAAGTGTATTTATACATATCACCTTCAAAATAACTACTATTTCCCGCCAGACTCGTTGAAAAGACATCATGCACTCCTATCTTGATACCAAGATCTGCGGCAATCAAAAGAGTAACCGTTGCAAGAAACATTATGATTTTTATAAAAATATTGTTAATTAGCTTACTGTAATACTGAAAAATAATATAACAAATGAATGATATTAAAAAAGGGATGTTTAATATCATAGAGAAAACTAGTCCATCATTTATTACATCTTTTAAACTATAGGCAGAAACACACTCATTATCCTCAAGACAAAGATCTACTCCAAGCATATATAACCACACTATGCTTATTATTAAGCCAATAGTTATATATAAACACAATAAACTTTTTATATATTTATTCAACTTCAATTACCACTACAAAAGGTTGATATAACTTACTATTCTTTACATTTCTATAATGCTGTAATACGAACATACCAACCAAACCATCAGACCATCGGGCTTTTTCTGTACCTCCTCCATCCTCAAAGCCAGCCCCAAACGTATCATATAATTTTATATCAGTAATAAATACTTTTGTATTTCTCGTAAAAGGATGCTTATATACTTTATATCTACCAGATAGTGCTTGTAACCCTCCAATAAATGCTGCAGCATCATCTAAAGAGGATATTGCATATTTAATTGGAACATAGGGTAAGCTCACGCTAGATAGTGTTCTTGTAACATTCTTCGAGTTTAACGGCTTTGAGGTATAAATACTCTTTAGCTTACTGATGACTTGCTTTTTCATATTCTGATACTGATTAAACCCTCTATACTCACCAGCTAAATTTGATTGCTTAGGAAATACAAATTCTGCTCCACTGCCATTAATAAAATGGTTCACTATAGCATAAGCATCTTTTGCTGTATCTGAAAAAAACATGACTTCCTCTGTCAAAGTATTTTCTAATAACCTTGAATGCTGACTTTTTACTATATTTAGCTTATTGATATCGCTGTCAGTATAGCCTTCATTAGCTGATAGATAACTATTACTAGGCTCATCTCCTGTAATCCAATCTGAAGGCAAAGGATCACCCGGCTTATAGTTATTCGTCAAGATTATTGACCGACCATTTATACTTGACAGATTTCCCTGTTTAAATGTTCCTTCTTCAACTAAAATATAACCTTCTTTATTTGGGTTATAAGGTTCCGGCTTATAGGAATCAACCGTATCCTTTAAGTCAGAATAAGTCGTATTCTGCCCCGCAAAGCTGTTTACTGGAACAGCCTCTGCCGGAGATAGAGAACTTGAAACTTTTGGCCTTTTTGATTTTTTCCTTAAAGGTTCCTTCCGCAAAGGATTCCCATCATCTGCTTCTTCAGCCAGACCAGGACGTTCAGGGGTAATGATATTAACAGGTAGCGGTTGTCCTGATGGACCTTGTACATTTATGGTCTTACCATCAATAAACACACCTTCCTGAGTAATCGTGATAGAGCTACCTCCAGCCACAAAGGTAATTTCCGTATCCGATTCCAAGACTACTTTATCACCGGATTTAAAGTTCATATCTTTGGCTTCAATCCGGTGCTCACCATCAACATTTAAATGACGGGTATCCATTACGGTTTCGTGATAATCCCCTTTCACCGCCCGCTCATGGTTTTGATCAACTTTAATGTGTTGATCTTGTTTTACATGTTTGAAGTCATGTTGGTAAATGGTAACCGTATTATCGCCCACAATATGCTCACGCCGATCATTTTTGATGCGAACATCCAGGTCTTTTTCTGCCGTGACCATAATTACTTCTTGGTCTTTTTTATCCTCGAACGTAAATTCATTAAAACCTCCACCACCCGGAGTTGAATTTGTTTTAAAACCCGACCGGGTTTTATGATCAGGTAATTTATACGGCGTTTGGTGTTTGCCATGATAAACAACACCCGTTACCACCGGGTGGTTCGCATCACCATTTAAATAGTCGATGGTCACTTCCTGCCCGATTCGCGGAATCACCATACTGCCCCATTGCGGCCCAGCCCAGGTTTGCATGACACGTACCCAGCGCGAGGAGTTTTCATCCAGCTTACCTTCGCGATCCCATTTAAACTGAACCTTTACCCGACCATATTCATCGGTATAGATTTCTTCACCTTCAGGCCCGGTCACAACAGCGGTTTGTTTACCCGGCATTTTAGGAGCTTTATGTCGTTGCTGAGGACGGTACACTGTGGCTTTTGGTGTAAATACGCCACGTGAACGATAATATGCCCCCTCGCCCACAGCATATTCATCCGAGCCTTGTGGTTGTCGTCCTTCATGGATAACTTGGGTGATGATGTAAGCTTTATTAATGACTTTGACAGGATGATCAGTGATTGCAGCAGTGTACCCAGGAATCATCGTTCGGTAAGTACCACCGGCTGTGACAATTTCCTTTTTAGCCTGATGCATTTCACACCGAATTCGCGCATAACGCTGACCGGCTTCAATGGTCTTATAGCCACCAGGGTAAATATTCTCTACAGCGTTGGCGTCACCTAAGGTATGTTCCACTTCCAGATTTAAACTGGGTTTGTGAAAATTGTAGTCCCGCATAACTACCTTACCAATGGTACGGCTCACGCTCTGCTTTAACGAATCCAAACAGTCTTCATCAGGTACCATGCCGGTTTTCATGTGAAAGGCCAGCGTGTCCCCCACAATGGGTTCCAAGCTTTCATTACGATCGACAAAGATCAATTTATGGCTGTCAGCAGTGTGTTCGAAGTAATAAAAAATACCTTCTTTTTCCAATAGGCGGGATACAAAATTGAGATCAGACTCATTAAATTGGACGATATACGTCTCTTTTTCATAGTCTTCAGTTAAGCGAAATTCAAAATCAATGCCTTTTTGAAATTCAGCACGAACCAGCACCTGCTCAACAATTTCCGGCACCGTAAGCTTTTGATAAGTGCGACAGTCTTCACGGTATTGCAAAAACCACAGTTTAGGCACGATTTTAACGGCATATTCGGTATAACGATTACCTGGACTTGCCTCAACCAAGGAAGCCACCAGCCCATGGATAACCCGGTCCTCATCTTCGCCCCGAATGGTGATACAAGCAGGCTTACGAATAAGGTTTAAATTACCCAGCTCAGGATGACGACTGTTCTGGTCTAATGCCATCGGACACTTAATTTTGAGACA
>NZ_JAGSOY010000122.1 GCF_018837975.1 Zooshikella harenae
AATACCTTTGCGTATGTTAAATCAAACCCTCTCACTAGGGTTGACCCACTTGGTTTATTCTGCGGTAACGCATGTGACGATTTAGAATTTGATAATAGCCCCTCTACTGAGAATATAACTCTACCAGATGGATCAGTCTGTGACATGTTAGGGTCTTGCTTTTCACAAACACAGATTGAAAAGTTTCAAGCTGAAGAATGTGGTGAAAGCTATTACTGTACAACAGTGACTCGATATATCAGTGGAGCTGCAGATGCTGCAACTATATACGCAGGCCTTTCTGTTCCTTCAACAGGGGGGGCATCGACACCTGTTGCAGCAACTGTAGGTCTTGTAGCAACAGTTGTATCTGCTGGAAATGGCTTAATAACAGTAATGTTTTGTGGGCCTTCTCCATCTAGTGTAACCACTGCAGTAGGAGCATTTGTAAATACAGGTAAAACTGCTGCAGCAATAGGTGCTGTTGATTTATTACTTAATGCTTCAGGAATGTGATGCTTAATATGAGAAAAATTCGAAACACTTTAGCGGTAGCAAGCATCCTTCCTGGGATGCTAATTATATACAATTATCAAGAAGGCGTAATTAGTTTTGATGAAACACTTTTTTGGTTGAGCATTTTTTTGGCTGTGCTAACTGCGGTCAATTTGATATTTTCAGTTTTTACTGGTGAAGCATTTGCGAGTGGTGCAGTTGTGTCAAAATCAGAAAATAAAGGACTCTATGCAGCAACTATATCCGTTAATATTTTGTTCCTTTTGATATCACTGATTGGAGTTTGGAAATACTCATAATGCCTCAGTAGAAGAAGCTAAAAGAATTTTAGGCGAGATAGACAATTGAAGTTACAACTAATTAGGAATACAAATAAATATATACCTACCAAGAAAGCCTACATTTGTAGGCTTTTTTTATAAATAATTTAATTGCCCTATAACGTTTTTTTAGCATTGTGCTGCAGTATTAAATCTTCCAGTACGGTTCTAGCCGCTTTCTGATCTTCTTCATCAAAATCCAGCAGCGCTTCCAGTTGTAGCTTGAACTCTTCACTATATAAGCTGCTACTGATGTATTTGCTCGTGCCCTTAGTGCTCCTCCCTCTCCTCTGAATACCCAACCCCCTCGAAAAAATAGCCGGTAACCGTAGTTATCGGCTATTTTGGCGCGACAGGCGTAGTATGTTATCAAAATCGGTAATACGTAATACTATAGTAGCATTGACTAATAGAGTGAAAAGTGACGCTCAACCCCGCCATACCTCAAAAGCAATCAATAGGTACAAGATTCTGATGATGGGTTAAGCTTGAGGTTGCCCAACTAGGTCACACGATTACATAAATCATACTATTCACTTCATCTCTTCTACACTCAGCCCTTTATTCAGAGGAAGGCTCCCCTGATAATCAGCTTCCGGTCAGTGCAGTATAAAGTAGAAGGAACCGTATGCGTTTAGGTAACTCCAGCCTGTTTACGTTTGCAGTACAAGGTAGTAATGACGAGTTTCGTGTCGTTGATTTTGAAGGTAAAGAGCGTGTTTCAGCCCCATTTTATTTTGTGGTCACTCTTGCTACGACCAATTTTGAGCTAGAGACGAGTGCTTTAATTGATAAGTCTGCCTGTTTAACGCTCTTCGCTGAAAAAGAAGCTCCCCGTTACATCCATGGTTGTATTGAAAGCGTAATGATGATGGACGTGGGCCGTCGCTTTGCTACCTATCAGTTGGTATTAATCCCTAAGCTGCATCGTTTGGCACACCGCAGCCAGAAAAAGATCTTTCAGCAGCAGGACGCGCAACAGATGATGCGCACTATATTAATTGATGCGGGGTTAATCGAAGGGGACGACTTTCGTTTTGAAGTTACAGGGACCCTAGCCCAACGTACATACACTGCACAATATGCAGAAAGCGACCTGGACTTTTTTAACCGGATCTTGGCAGAGGATGGCCTACATTATCACTTTCAATTTTCAGCTGATCGTCATGTATTGCTGATCAGTGATACCCAGTATGTTTTTCAGCGTTTAACAGAAACGCCAGAAATCCCTTTTGTGGCGCATAGCGGTTTATTGAAACGAGACTATGTCATTCATGACTTCAGTCTGCGAACAAAATTACAACCCAATAAAGTCACGCTAAAGGATTATAACTTCACCAAACCTTCACTGAACCTTGAAACATCAGAACAGACGGGGTCAGGGGATTTTGAGGTATACCATCATGGTGGGTTATACCAAGAGCCTGACCTAGGCCAACAACAAGTACAAACGTTGCTGAAAGCCTTTCAGGCCACTTCAGAATGTGGTCATGGTGAAAGTAACTGTGTGTATTTGAGTGCGGGTAAGCTCTTTAAGCTAACTGACCATAATAATCCCGTATTTAATCAGGAATACCTCTTACTTGAAGTACAACATTCAGGGGCACAACCACAGTCGTTAGAAGAAGGGGCCAGCAATGGACCCAGTGGCTATATGTCTCAGTTTATCTGTATCCCTAAAACCACAGAGTTTAAAGCAAAACCACCCAAGCCTAAGGTTAATAAACGTAATCGTTTTGATGGCGTACAAAACGCCACCGTTGTTGGTCCCAAAGGAGAGGAAATTTATACCGATCAGTATGGCCGCATTAAAGTCCAGTTTAACTGGGATAAAGATGGCCAGGCTGATGAGAAGTCCTCACGCTGGATTCGTGTTACACAGCCTTGGACCGGTTCATCCTGGGGAGCACTACAAATTCCCCGTATTGGTCAGGAAATTTTGGTGAGTTTTGTTAATGGTGATCCTGACCGGCCTTTAATCAAAGGCGTGATGTATAACGGTCGAAATAAGCCTCCTTATAAATTACCTGATAATAAAACCCGTACGACAGTAAAAACCTGTAGTACGCCAGGTGGACAGGGCTTTAATGAGTTACGTTTTGAAGATAAAAAAACAAAAGAACAAATTTTTATTCATGGCGAGCGGGACCAAGATATCAAAATTGAGAATGATAAAGACTTGCGCGTCTATCAAGACCGTCATCTGGTCGTGGATAAACAACACCATATTCATATAAAACAACTTCTCAGTGAAAGTATAAACGGTACCTGGAAAGAAGACTTGTGGAACAGCCAATATATTACCGTTAAACAGAATTTTACAGAAAAAGCAGCAAAGAATTATAACCGAGAAGCCGGAAAAGAAATTCATATTAAATCCACGGGCAAAATGGTATTTGATGCGGGCATGCAACTATCCGTGTCAGGCTCTGGCAGCTATTTCACCCTTGATCCATCAGGGGTGAAGATCAATGGCCCTACAGTGCGAATTAATGCCGGAGGGAGTCCTGGGAGGGGGGCTACAGCTTCACCTAAAAATCCTGTAACGGCTGATAATGCAGAAAATAAAGCGTTGTCTCCTGCGCTCAAGAATTTTTTAGCGAAAAATGCTGTTGCCCCTAAATCCGCTAAAGCACCTGCGCTTGCCAAACAAATTGCACCTTCAACTAAGCCGAGTGATCCAGAAGATGTGCTTATAACTTCTGTTCAAGGGCCTGATGAAGTCTTTGTTGGAAAAATTTATCAGTTTTCAGTGGGGTCTTATGAGGGAACCCCAACAGAGCAACAAAAGAGCCAAGTGAGTTGGCGTATAGATCTTGTTAGAAAGCGTGTTCAGACGACAACTGTAAAAACATTAATAGGTCATGGTGAAATCCTCAACTTAAAGATAGAAGACGAGTGGGCTTTTAGTGATTTACGAGTGATGGCTTACTTTAAGCGTCCAGTAATCCCTGTGAGTAAAGAACCAAAATTAAAAGGTGCTTGGGAGGTCTCCAACCAGTGGGATCAAAGCTGGATTAAGCGCTATCGTGAATATGCCCATAATAAGTCAGATGTGTACTTCAGAAGTGATAAGCGGTTTACCTGTGAGGACTTTGCTACAACTATCATTTTAGAGTTTGCTAGAAAGAATAAGCTGCCATTTAAAATTAAAAATGGAACAGGCTCCTATGATGCTAAAACGTATTACTATGGAGAGCATTCTACAGCAGAGCGTCATGAGACTTTTGAAAGGCTTGTATTACGGACAACGGGTGCTCCTGACTTGAAACCTGGTACAGGTAATACAACGGAAGTTGCGAATAAGTCTAATTATATTCAGCAGGCTATGCTGGGTAAAATTCAGGTTGGAAACATCCACTGTTTAAGTCGAGAGAATGGAGCCGCAGTTACTCATATTCAGTTAGTAACTGATATTAAACGCAGTTCTAAAATAACAAAAATTACGATCACACAAGGCAACTTTCCTCATGATGATGATATTACTTGGTTGTATAAAGTTGGGAGAGTAACAGGGAGTAACCCTAACTTTCCAGACTCATGGAATTATTATGGCGTAAAACCTCAACGCGCTGAGTTATTACTACCGTCTAATAAATACTTAAGAAGTGGTTCCACTGAACATAACTTTATTAAGCGGTATGTTCTTTATGTTACTGAATGGGATTTTATATCATGGAACGCTTAGTTAAGGTAATCCAATGGGAATCAATGATTGGGACAGTTCTATTTTTTTTATTTAGGACATATATTTACATAAAGCTTGACCTTATGTCTGCCTCGCCATATGAGCTTACACAAGAGCGAGTTTTTTTTCATGATTACTCTACAATTATTTATTTATACTTTTTTTTACAGTTACCATTACTTATTGCTCTGCATAAGAGACCAAAATTAATGATTGCTTTCATTTTTCTTTGGGGATTGGCATTTTACATTGGCAGTGGTATAGCTTTTATAGCAAAACCCTAGATAATATAACAATCCTTATAGAAGGACTTATAAGATAAATTATGATGTTTTGCATGAAGAAAAACATTGGAATTATAGCCTGTATACTAAGTATATTAGGATATTTTTTACCATTAAGAGCAGAGAAATATGTTGAGTATGGTGAGAAAGCTTATAAATCTCTTTTAGATTTAGAAGGAGTGGGGTTTATAGCCTTTCTTGTAGTGCTTACTATTATTGCAATCTTACTTTCTAATAAAAACTGGAGAAAAACAGCTACTCTAATTGTTGTTATACAGTTTTGTATGATTTCCATAAGCTTTGCATATTATTTAATGGTGTATGTTTATAATTCAAAGTCTGGTGATTTCTGGCAATTTTTTAATCGTGGAGACTTTTCATTTTTTAGTTATGGTTGGTATTTTATTTTTTCTGGCTATATTTTGCAGATAGTTTCCTTTTTTAAAAAGGAAGGTGTCAGGAAGTCTTAAAAAATCGAATGCTTTAGTGAGGTGCTGCAATCATGGGCCTCTTAATTTATGTTTGTTAAACATGTTCCGCGTGGAACATTATTGTGGAACATTTATTATCGAAAGCTTTGGAAACTCTTGCCCAGCACTGCTAGGATTGGAGGGCACTAAAAGTGCCAACCTAAAGAGGAACAAGAAGTTTTCCAAGCCTCCTGTCGTATGTAAAGTCCCGTTGTGAGACTGTTTTGATTTGTGAAAAGTCTGGATGTACTGGATTCAGAAGCAAGTTAAACTCATCTTGAACAATAGAAGAAGGGACTTTTAAAAATGCTGTTTTTTGCTGCTGTAGCCATTCGTCCCCTATTCTGCGAGCGACTGACCCATCAGGTAAAGCGTCCCACCCTTCTGGTAGTTCTTTTGCTGTAGTATGCTTGATTGGAGCATCATCAGGGACCCAAATTGTCAGCAAAGTAAGTGGTGGAATTTGTGCTGCATTTTCATGAACTAAGCGTTCAAGCAATGATAAGGCTCTTGATGATGCTGTGTAGACGATCAGCTGCCCTCTGGAATGCCAGCGGCCAGAGTGAAACATACCACCTTTTCCACTCAAGTCGGCATAATTACGGTGTGCTAGCCTAAATACTTCCATACTACGCGAGGTCTCCATAAGCCATACGGCTTAGTTTTTCTCTTACAAACTGTATGCCTGTAATAGTATCTAAATAGTCAAACGGCTTACCTCCTAAAGCTGGATGCTCACTGTTCAACCAGTCAAGAAATACGGCTTCATCACCAAAGTAATCAATGCCTTGAGTGAAAAGGCTAGCAATCGCTAGTAGATGCTCAGATTGATGAGGTTCTAACCTTTTAGCTTTTAAGCGCGTTAAGGTTCGAGTTGAAACGCCAATGATGCCAGCCATTTCACTTTTGGTTAGCTTCATCTTTGCAGATAGCTTATCAACAGCACTAGCTGGAATGCCTAAACGTATAAGACCTATTTCATCATTAACAGACAATGGTGGTTTGGAAACCCCTATAGTTTTCAGGGTGTCACTTGAAATGCTCATAACCTTTAGTCCTTAAGTCGGTCAAATGTCCATTAATTATAAGACATATGGCCTTTGAACTGCAAATAGAAGGTTATTGGTTAGTACATAAAGATCAGCTTTCTGAGCGGACTACTCCGCCCCTCTAGCGACTTTCTTAGCCGTCTCACGCATGGCTAACTGCTTATTTTTGTTTAACGCTGAAAATTGCTTTTTCTTCAAAAGCTGTGTGACTGCCAGCTGAGCCTTGGCATATTGGGGTTGGGCAAAGAACCCCGTATTCGAGGAAAAGCAGAAAAGATTAGATAGATAAAGATCACACCAGCCAAAATACTTGTGACGAGATATTTATTCATGATGCTGACGAATTTAACTTAAGAGCTACAATGGAGCCAAGTATACCTAATTTCCTCCTTTTCACTCTTAAGACAGATACCGTATTTAGTATTACTTCATACTGAAAATGATATCATTTTACGCGAAAATCGCCAAAATAGCCGATAACTATGGTTACCGGCTATTTTTTCGAGGGGGTTGAGTATTTGAGGGGAGGGAGGCGCACTAAGGGCTCT
>NZ_JAGSOY010000123.1 GCF_018837975.1 Zooshikella harenae
CAACTACACAGTTGCCGAGGGGACACATTTCTACTGATGAAGTAACTTTGGATATGTTAGATCAAGGTACGGCTACAGTGGTTAATAACTTGTCTGAAGAGTGCGGTGTTTTGTATGGTAATGTAGCAGGTCAAAGGATAACTCTTAATACTCCTGACTTCCCTGATTTTGCTGATGCCATTAATTACAGTATTATCACCAAAGGGTGTATGCTTTATGAAAAGTTAAAGGAGAAGGAAGGTGAGTTTGGACATGCAGATCCAGATGAAACTTACTTACGTGTTACTGTGGGTGTCAATAAAGGTAACTCACCAGGTGTACCGTTTGTTTTAGAGATCTGGCCTGGTGGGCATTATTCGCCCATTCATAATCACTCAGATTGTAATGCTATTATAAAAGTCTTGCATGGTAGTATACAGTGCAACTGGTATAGAGGACTTAGTGCCTATGAAAGTGAACCTTATGATCTCTGTGAGCTGACTGAAGGTGGGGTCACTTGGTTGAATAGTCGTCAGTTTCAAACGCATAAGTTACATAATGTTAATCCTAAAGGAGAAATGTGTGCGACTATTCAATGTTATATGTATGATAGCAGCGATATTCATCACTATGAGTATTTTGATTATGTTAATGCTGATGGCGCTATACAGCACTTTACGCCTAACAGTGACTGGGAGTTTGGTGTATTTAAGGCAGAGTTAAAGAATGAGTGGAATAACAGAAAACGCTAAAGTCCTGTTAACGGCGCTCCCAGTACCTGTTTCACAAATAAATATACCCTTCATGAATCATTTTTAGGGTTTGTTGTCAGCGCTCTTCACCCCAGTCATTTATTAATATAAGCTCCTGGGGTTTCATCGCTTGACGGCCGCCCTAATAACCCTTCGTATTGGTTATAGCTTTTGCTAAGGTAAAATTATATGCGATTGCTCTGTTAATATTTTCCTTGAACAATTTTTTTATTTATGCCTGTAGATAAGGCATTGAATAATAAGTAAATTGTTAATGCATAATTTTTGTATCAATTATTGTTAATAGATAGGTTATTTGAGGAGCTAATAGCGAATTGAATATTATGATATGTATTGTTAAAGATGAATTTTAGTTATCAAAGATAAATTTTGAAATTCATGCTACGAATGCGTTATATTCAAGCTGATCAATATGAGGAAGTCAGTTAATATAACTAGGGAGTAGCCTGATGAAAGTTTATACATCCGCTTTATTGTTTGCCTGTATCTCAATATTTATAAATGACGCTATGGGCACAGCCATCAAAAATGAGCCTATACAACCCATACCAAGTGATATTTCCTATAATCAGAATAAAGCTGAACTTGGTAAGATGCTTTTTTTTGATCCTCGACTTTCAAAGTCGGGTTGGTTAAGCTGTAACTCATGCCATAATTTAGCGATGGGAGGAGATGATAACAGACCAAGCTCGATAGGACATCAGTGGCAAATTGGTCCGATTAACTCTCCAACAGTCTTAAATGCTCGTTTTAATGTGGCACAATTTTGGGATGGGAGGGCGAAAGACTTGCAGGAGCAGGCTGGAGGACCTATTGCCAACCCTAAAGAAATGGCTTCAAATCATCAACTAGCTATCAAAACACTACAGTCAATACCTGATTATCAACGTATGTTTGAAAAGATATACGATAGTAAACGTATTTCTATCAATGACGTTACTGATGCAATCGCTGAGTTTGAAAAAACATTAGTAACACCTGCATCACGATTTGATCAGTGGTTATTAGGTGATGAAAGTCAGTTAAGTAAACAGGAAGAAGAAGGATACCATCTGTTCAAGGAAAAAGGTTGTATTGCCTGTCATAATGGCGTTGGTGTAGGCGGTAATTCTTATCAAAAATTTGGCGTAGTGAAGCCTTATGATAAAGATAAAAATTCATTAGGAAGATATAACGTTACAAAAAAAGAGGAAGACAAGTATGTGTTTAAGGTTCCACTGTTAAGAAACATTGAATTGACAGCACCATATTTTCATGATGGTTCTGTGTGGGATTTAAATGAAGCTGTAAGCATGATGGCTGATTATCAGCTGGGTATAAAGCTTACGGATAATGAAACAAATAAAATAGTAGCTTTTTTAAAAACACTTACTGGTAAACAGCCAGAAATTACTTATCCTGTATTACCACCAGAAAGTATTCGAACACCGAGACCCAGTATTAATTAGTTTGAATACAGTATAATTTAAAGCAATGAAGTTAAAATCCTACTTTGTATTGTAAAAAAATAAGAATATGTTGTGGCTAGTTATCTATAATTTTAATTACAGAGTAGGTTTTAATACATGTAAGAGTTTCAGGGCAATTGCATATAAAAATAATTTGTGATGAGTATAGATTGTGCTAATACCGTGCATGAATTTATTTGTTCTTCCCGCAGCAGAAGACCAGTCCTGGTCTCTACTGCTCGCGGTGCTTCCAGCACCTGTTTCACAACCCCGCACTGCAACCCCATCCTCAATCATGATTAAATGAACACCTGTGGTATTTCGATGTACGCCAGTGGTAGACAAAGGCTGGATATAAGGGGGGGGGAGATAAAAGGACTCTATTGGAAGTATAATAAATTAGTTTCTGAATCGACGCTTATTCAACAAGATAACAGGGAATAGTGAGAATGCTGGGATCAGGTATGCCACATAGGTGAGGCTACAAACTTGTCTATGGGATTGGTATAAGCGCTGTTATTGAAGTGCTTTTCCGTTGTATCATAATAGTGCTTTTTTAAGATTGTTATATTTTATTACAATTTATAGGGTTAATGAGTATATTTTCGGATGCTATCAGAAGAGAGGAATATATTTATTTAAGCTCTAATTTGATTTTGTTGTAGTCCTCTGTTTTAAAGGAAACAAAATGCTTGCTTACTTTGAACGGTTAATAAAGCCATTCCCAAAAAGTGAACCTGAACAGCCGCCGAATACGTTGCTTAAGTTTTGCTTATATTACACTCAGGGGATGTGGTTACCTATTTTATTGGTTTCTATTTTTACAGCGATTGCTGCCATTGCTGAAGCATCGATGTTTGGGGTAATGGGAGCTTTAGTTGATTGGTTAGAGCAAAGTGATTCGGCGACGTTCTTTACTGAAGAGAAAGGTACGCTTGTTCTTCTAACCGTTATTCTATTAGTAGCAATTCCTGGTGTCGTATTGATCCGCTCATTGCTTGTGCATCAAACGTTACTCGGAAATTATCCTATGGCAATTCGCTGGCTTGCGCATCGCTACTTGTTAAAACAGAGCTTGTCTTTTTACCAGAATGATTTTGCAGGGCGTATTGCGACTAAGGTTATGCAAACTGCTTTATCTGTTCGTGAAACTGTGATGAAGCTTGTTGATGTGATGGTATATATAGCCATTTATTTTGTGACAATGATAGTATTGATTGGTCAAGCAGATAGCCGTTTAATGATACCACTTTTGGTATGGTTTTGTGCTTATATTTGTATCCAGTGGTATTTTATTCCTCGCTTACGTCGTGTTTCAACGCAACAGGCCGATGCACGTTCTACTATGACAGGTCGTATAGTAGATAGTTATACTAATATTCAAACAGTAAAACTTTTTGCTCATACAAAACGTGAAGCAGATTATGCGCATGATAGTATGGATTTATTCCTAACTACTGTGCATAAGCAAATGCGTCTTGTAACAGGTTTTAATGTCTGTTTGGAGTGGATTAATTACACATTAGTTTTTGCTATTGGAGCGCTATCACTTTATTTGTGGTCATTAAATGAAATCACGATTGGTGCTATTACCGTGTCAATTGCTTTGGCACTTCGACTGAATGGAATGAGCCACTGGATTATGTGGGAAGTGGGAGCGTTGTTTGAAAATATTGGTACTGTGATGGATGGCATGGGGACATTAAGTCAACCATGTACCGTGTTAGATCACGAAAATGCAAAGCCACTAAAAGTAACCCAAGGTGCTATTGATTATACCAATGTAAGCTTTCACTATGGCAAAGAAAGTGGCGTACTTGAAACCCTTAATTTGAGTATTAAGCCTGGTGAGAAAGTTGGATTAGTAGGGCGTTCAGGCGCTGGTAAGTCAACGTTAGTTAACTTGTTATTACGGTTTTACGATGTAGAGCAAGGTGATATTCGAATTGATAAGCAGAATATAGTTAATGTTACTCAGGAATCTTTGCGTGCACAGATTGGTATGGTAACGCAAGATACCATGTTATTGCATAGATCCATACGAGAAAATATTCTTTATGGAAAACCGAATGCAACAGAACAAGAGTTAATTGCTGCCTGTAAGAAAGCAGAAGCATATGATTTTATTCAAGAGCTAACAGATCCTAAAGGTAACAGGGGATTTGATGCAGAAGTGGGTGAACGTGGGGTTAAACTCTCAGGAGGGCAACGTCAGCGTATTGCTATTGCCAGAGTGTTATTAAAAAATGCACCTATTTTAGTATTAGATGAAGCTACATCTGCACTTGATTCTGAAGTAGAAGCAGCCATTCAGGATAATTTGTATACCCTCATGCAAGGGAAAACGGTTATCGCGATTGCGCATCGTCTTTCAACTATTGCTGCTATGGATCGCTTAATTGTAATGGATTCTGGAGAAATTGTTGAACAAGGTACACATAGGGAACTTGTGTCTGCTGGAGGAATTTATGCACAACTTTGGTCTCACCAGACGGGTGGTTTTTTAGGTGAAAACTAAATAGTGGCTCCTAAAAAATGACAGGCCACCCTGCTGTATTCCAGCAGAGGTGGTCATTGTGGGGATAGAACTATCTTAAGTGAGTTTAAATTATATGGTTTTATATGAGTTGCTAGATAATTTATTTTAGGAAAAATTATACAGTATTCTTGTATTAAGTATTAAAACTGTTTTAGTATTGAGTGTGGATGATATATTTGTCATGTAATTGTTGATTACAATTATAACCTTATAATAAGCATGAAATTTTCAAAGGGAGCTTATGAAACTAAATAAACAAACATCTCGTATTTTATCATTTCTAACATTACTCTCCACATCAACGTTATGTACCGCTTCAGTTTATACTCATCAACTTGGGCCAAATACAGGGGTTAGTGCCTCTTCCTCCTCAACTGCTTTTTTAGGCGCAGCCTTTGCTGTAGATAGAAATAAAATATGGCCATCGACTTGTTTAAGCGGTACTTCTATCGTAGATAATCCTGGAAACACAAGTCAGATTATTAGTTTGAATTCAGAATATAATCATCAAAAACTTGAAGAAAATATTGATATTAGTGTTAATGGTAAAGCTAATCTCTTTGATCTTGTCAAACTTGGTACTGAACAATCTTTTAAACGAGCAGTATCAGAAACAGAAACTTCTTATACACTATTATTGACCTATAGATACGATGCACCTGTCGTTCGTTATCAACTAGCTGATGCTGGTAGTAGATTGACTGAGTTTGGTCAAAAAGCGTTAGCGAATGGAGCGGACTCATTTTATCGTTTATGTGGTGACTCGTTTATTAGTCAACTTGAGCGTGGTGGAAGGCTCTTTGTGGGTATAAAACTTGATTTTGCCAACAAAAGTATTAAGGAGACCTTTAAATCAAGTACAAACTTTAAATTTGCGGATCTAGCAAGTGTTAAAGCTGCGTTAAATGGAACTCGTAATAAATTTTCCAGCTTAGTCAATATTTACCTTACGGCTTATCAAATTGGTGGAGATCAGTTAGCACTGGGCAATATATTGGGGGTTGTATCAGGCGATAACATTAAGGCTTGCTACTCATCAACCTCAAGTAATTATCAATGTGGCTCTATTATTGATAGTTTAAGTAAGTATGTAAGAAAAGGTGGGCCACTTGTTAAGTCATGGCAGCGCCATCCAGCGGTTACGGGTATTATTACAACACACTATAGCGATGTGGTCGAAGGCAATCCTCAGCGTACTTCTGAGCTGACCAAAAGAATCATTAACTCACGTGCCTTGTTGTATAAAGCATTTAAGGCGCAACAAAAGCTACTGTCACGGGTTGAAACGGTGCTTAGCACTTCATATTCTCCACTTTTGCAAGCAAGGTGGAATAAGTTAAAGGATGACTACCAGGCAGCAAAATCGGTGGTTACATCAAATATCGAAGCATTAGAATATGCAATGGCAGTTTGTTATTCAGCGCTTGATAGTTGTAATAGCAGTAGAATTAATACACTTGCTAATTTAGTTACTGTGAGACTTCCTGTAGACCCGTACAGTCTGACTGATGTTGGCAAAATAAGTGTAGGTAAAGGTGGAGGCGAGCAACATTGTCGTGCTCCTGAGTTATCTGTCATTGTAGGGGTTGGTGCTCGAGTTAAAAATGATAACGTAAAAGGCATCAGAATCGCTTATAGAAAACTATTGGATAATGGGGCTCTAGGTTCAGTTCAGTACAAACAATGTGGAAGTGGCTATGAGAAATTTGTTAAAGCCCCAGCAGGCCATGTACTGACAGGGTTTGAGTTCCGTGTTAAGCGAGATAATGTGGCTGCAATAAATGTATTTTCTAAAAAATGGGACCAATCAAAAAGAAAACTTACAGGAAAGGTCGTTTCTACAAGAAGTGGATCAGGATCTGAGCTGTCATTGGATTTAAGCACTGATCAGGTCAATAATACATTTTACGATACTGATCATGTCGTTTTAACTGGACTTAGCCTTAGAACTTCATCAGATGATGCGTCAGGTATTACAGG
>NZ_JAGSOY010000124.1 GCF_018837975.1 Zooshikella harenae
ATCAATGGGTAAGTTGGGATTTGCTCCTTGCTCAACTAATACCTGTACTTGGCTTAAGTTACCTGCTTTACAAGCTTGAGTTAACTCGTAGTCAAGTTCAATATAATATTCAGCTTCCGTATCAGGATTAAAGGTTTCAAAAGTCACGTCACCATCTTTTAAACAATATCTCTCGTATTCAGGATATCCCGTGTCTTCATTTTGCCAGTCAGGATGATAAGCCACCAACGTAAAGGCTTCAATATCTGTTTGTTCCAGTAAATCGACAAACTCTTCAGCACCATCATAAAGATCAATCGCAAACTTAATGCATTCATGCTTATGACAAATCAAGATTTCATCACAGAATATATTATACTCTTCCAAAAAGTCATTTATCTCTGTGACCAATTTACTATTGGTACCTCCCATTGTTTTTGCAAACACTTCTGTTGAGCTGTCTTCATCGATATCACAAAAAGCTGAGACGAGATTTTTATTGTAAGCTGATTCGTTAAACTGAAAATACAAACTGATATAAACCATTTCTTAGTCCATTAGTCTGGAACAGGTATAAATTCTAATAACGCATTTTTCGCACTATCTGATGCTTCTCTAGGAAGTGTTAATACTTTTATTGACTCAAATAACTCTAACCATGCATCTTCAGGATCATCTCGAGGATTTATATCCTTTGCTCCCAACTTAATATATCTCTGCCATGCTTTATCTGAATAGTCCCCGCGACTATATATAAATTGAAATTGTTTTGGAATATTAAACTCAACATCTGGTTTTTGGTTAATTAGACCTCTAACTTTACTTTTTAATAACTGATTATTAACCCCATATTTAACCGTTCCATCACTTTTTTTATATTTAAAATTTTGGACAATCCATTTAATTTTTTTATTAATGTTTTCCACCCCTGCATAGCTACGATCAAAGAAAAACTCTCTTCTATAGTTACCGCCAGTCCCATTAGAACACTCATCAGCATCCTCCCCTTTTACTTTTTTATCTTTATTTTTCTTGTTTTTTTTCTTAGCTTTTACATCTTCCAAACGGCCACGATAAACATACGTCCATTGTTCACTAAATTTAGAACACTCACTTTCCACAGATTTAACTTCTAACCACTTTTCAATATTGTCTTTCTTGACAATGATATCTACCTGTCTAAGTAAACTATCATCAGTTTTATTACCTTTAAAGTGAATAGGCAGATTGAACCTTTTTTCTATATCAACAAGTGTATAGCCAATACTTAAATAAGTTGCTGTCATTGCTAGTTGGAACTGAGCTCCTTTAATATCATTCCAATTAGAATCTTTATTTTCTTTCTCTTTTTTACCTTTTTTCTTGTTTTTGTCTCTAACAGCACCACTATAATTAAAGGAACGAGCCAGTAATGTATATACACTTTCTAATGCATCCGTTGGGATTGAACCTTCAATAATGTTATAGTGTATATAGCCAATTATGCCGATCATTTGAATTGTGGGTATTCTTTGCCCCTGAAATCCTTTCAACATATTTAACATATGATCAACACCAACTCTAGCTTTCATCAAGATAGCTGCTTTCCATAGCTGTGGTTTAAATAAAATCTTTCTTGCTTCTAAGATATGACTATTATTGAAAACTTTTTTATCTTTCATCTGTGCACAGATTTGTTTTACTAAATCGCCAATAAATCCAGTTTCTAAATCCAATTTTTCTTCAATAATTTTCAGTTCTTTTAAAAGCTGAACTGCTCTGCCGAGTGGTAATCGTGATTTTTTTGTATTTTTTGCATACGCTTTTGGGATGGCGAAATTAATAGCACTGGCATACCATGGCTCATAGCTTTCAGCGAAACAGGCACTTCCGCTAAAGGTTGGCCTAAACCCGTTGCTGTCACTTTGACGGTGACATTGTTACTGGTATTCACATGGCTCGGTGCATCAATGTTAATTCGATGGGGGGGGGAAATAGTGATGGGTACGGTTCGTGTGATATTTATGAGTTCTATCTCAATTTTCTGACGTAAAATTAAGATAACCAATCCTTTTGGAGGTATAATGGCATTTGGCATAATATTACTAAAGTGGCATTTATTCCAATCAATTTTTTCAAAAAATAACGCTACCGCACCACAGCTTTTACTGCATACAGTCACAAATCCAACCACTACAATATTTTAATTAAATTTCACCAGTGATAAATTAACATTTCTACTATTTTTTAAATGGTCTGAGTTAAATCAGCAGTAATAAATATGAATAATGAAATTCATTTCACAACGTTATTAGCTTTAAGCTCTTCATATTTTTTTGCTCCATTTTCTAACAAACACGTTCTAATATCAGATTTCAACTTATGAAATTCGTTCTCAGGTAACTGCAAGCTATTTAGCACCAATTCTTTTAAACAATCGAGCGCAGTACATTCGAATAAATAATTAACTGAGTTAACATTCGCCCCAAGCTCTATCAAATCTCGAACTGCTTCTAAGTTACCAAAGAGTACAGCTCCCATTAAAGGAGTTGTAATTTGAGACACTTCATACCATGGTATCTCATTAAAATTTTCTGTTAGGTGATCGTCAGGTATATTAGGCATATTTACACCTATTCCTTGATCAACCAGGAATTTCAGCACATTTTTTTTGTATATTCTTGAGTCTATAACAAGCTTGTATATTACACTATTTCCTGTCAACTTATGCCATTGATATAATTGCAACCCTGTATTAAACAACTCCTTAAGATTATTTATTTTGTCATTAGAATTAGACGTTAATAAACTAATATATGCATCATTATACTTATCATTCTTCCAATTGACATCGACACCTTCATTAATTAATTTTTTAATTATACGTGAACTTCCATATTCACAAGCTAGCATCAGCAAAGACTTTTCCTCATCTTCGTCACTTAATATATTAGCATTCACTCCACCCTCAGTTTCAATGAACTGATTAAACATCTTAACATTATCACTCAATATAAACCTTTCAATCTCTCCTTTAGCTAAATTTCCTGTACTTTTTTTGATACCATCCTCACAAAAAAAATCACTTTCATTATTGTTGAAATATATTTCTTCAACTATTCCTTCATCATTTATTAAATATACTTTATCCTCATTTTCTCCATCATATGAGATTCCGACCTCACAAGATCTAACACCTATATTTTTAAAAACATCAAGAATTTCAACAACGAATTCTTCACACCAATCATTTAACTCAATATAAAAACTGTTATATGATTCCTCTAGACTTTCCAAAGATTCAAATACTTCAAACTTTGCACACATTAACTTAAAATCAACCCACGCCCCTCCATTATCAATAATTTTATTTTTTAGCTTACAAAGCTCTTTATTTACTTTCCTTAAATTTCCATAGTAATTTGAAACATTCTTTAAAACCGATTTAACTAATGAATTATCAATATTTTTTGATGAACTAAAAGTTAATCTAATACAAATTGACATAGATAAGCTTGCATCTGCTACCAGTATGAGTTCTTCCTATTATTCCATTGAGGCTTATTTATATACTAAGCCTTATCTTCTGTCTTTAGCTCCTCGAATGTTTTGGCTCCAGCAGACTTCAGAGCTTTTATAATATCATTTTTATCATTCACACTATACTCTATAGCCATGTCAAGCGCTGTACATTTAAATTTTTTATTAACAAAATTAACATTCGCCTTATTTTCAATTAAAATATTAACCGCATCAAGATTTGAATTTAAAACGGCTTCCATTAAAGGAGTTTTAACGTTTTTAGTTTTACCTACCTTATTGTTTTCTGACACATCAACATCATCAATAATATTAATTAAATATTTAAACTTCATTGACTCATATTCTGAGTTTATTAACATTGAAAGCATTCCCCATCCTGTCCCATCTTTTCTCCAACATTTTTTTATGCCTTTCTGAATTAGCCATTCAAGAAGTTCTACACTTGAATTACTCACTGCAATTTTAAACACATTTTCGCCTTTTTTATTCTCCCAGTTAATATTGGCCCCATAATCAACCAGCAACTTCACTATTTCTATATTATCATTGTAACATGCCCACATTAACGCTGACATCACATAATAATCACAGTCACAAACTGCTCCAGCTATATCTGGATTCGCTCCAAACTTAAGAAATAATTTTATGATCTGTTCATTATTATTCTCTATAGCATGTATGATAACAGGCAAATGTTGGACAATCGCTTCAGGGTTTGCTCCTTCCAATAATAGTTCATGACATTTCATATAGTCGCCATTAATAACAGCCCTAAATAAATTTGCATCTATTTCACTCTTAGACTCTCTAACATCTGTTGACTGTATATATTTTTTGACAACTCCATTATTAACCAACACACTAATAACTATAGGATATTCGCAATCATCTTTATATTTATCCCCATAGATTATTACATTAATATTTTTATAGCCTAAAAAATGTAAAGCCAATACAATATCGCTTAAAAAATTTTCAACCAACACCTCAGAATCGCCATCATTACTTTTTTTTACGTTTATCCCACTTTTTCCTTTTAAATTTAACATTCCTTTTTCAATATCTAACAGAATTTCTTTTCTCTCATCCATGCTTACATATAAGCCAGAAAACTGTTTTACGATTTTTTCAGAGCTTATAGAGCTTTCCTTCGCCTCCCAAGAAAAAAACAACTCAAATACATTCATTCTACCTAATCCTTAACAGGAATATATTCTTTTAACTTATCCCAAAATAACTCTTCATTCAAAATAGCTGAAATACTACCTCTAGACTTAAAAACACTATGCCAACCATTTACCCCCAAATCCTTATGTAAAATTCTATTATATTTCTTCCAGTTTTTAATATAGCTATTTCCTTTTAAATTCAAACCAAATTGTTTATTAATATCCACCCCCATATTTTTCATTCTTGGAGTAAGCACACGGACAATCTTCTCAATATCTCCCCTATTATTATAACCCTTGGCATAGCCTTTTCTCTTTTTTACATATTTATTAAAACCATGAAAAACCCACTGAACTTTATCACTAAAGTTATTTACTCCACCATGAGATCTATCAAGAAAAAACTGTCGACGAGGATTACCTGCAGTTGTTTTTTCTCTGTTTTTATTTTTATCCACAAATTTATATATACCAGCACATGTAGCTGAAGAAACTTTATCTTTCTGATTACGTTTTTTAATTTTTGCAGTCACATCAAATAAATTTTGCAGTGATTTACTACAGAAATTTCCATATTCGTAAGACTTAACCTCAACCCATAGCTCAAAGTCATTTTGCAAAACAAGCAAGTCTACTTTACGATCCAAATCAATAGAGAAATCTCCCATATAAACTCTAACATTTTTATTACTCTCTATTCCTTCGACCCTAAAACCTGACGCACTATAACTAACTAAAACTCCAAGGTGGAAAATTTCACTATTTACAGTCTTTATCACCCCACTATTTATATCTTGTGTATCTGAATCAGGAAAAGATGGTTTAAGCTTACCTAATATACCTTTTTTTAAGTGACTTAGTTTTCCTTCCTCAATATTCATTCCTATGTAACTTGTAATAATTATGATGTCTCGCACTGAAGTTCTTAGACCTTCAGCTCCTTTTAATAATCCCCTCATTCCTTTTAACCCTAAATATTTTTTTATAAAGATAGCTGCTTTCCAAAATGGAGGGGTAAATAAGTACTCTCTCATTTCAGCTACTCGCCCTCTTATCTTTTTCGTACTCCCTGTAGTCTTTGCTGGGTTGAAAACTGAAACCACACCTTTTACTGTCTCACTAACCTCAGCCTTTTTCATCTTGAGTTTCTTTGAAATCTCCTTTATAGATTGAAGTATTTTTACTGCTCTACTAGCATCTACTAATGATTTCTTTTTCTTATCTTTAGCATAAGCTTTTGGAATGACTACACTAACCGCACTGGCATACCATGGCTCATAGGGTTGATTATCCAAATACGCAAAATCATCGTCACTTAAAACTTCTCCCAGTGCCCCCCCTAAGGGCATAGCAAATAAATCAATCCAGGCCAGCAAATGATCACTATTTTGCACTGTTGAAATAAAAAACTTTAACTCTTCTTCATACTCATCCATATGCGTAATAAAATCAGCCAACAACGCCATAAACCCAGCCATACTTTGTAAATCTTCAAAGCTTCGTTTATCCCAGCAACGCTTTGCAACTTTTCCAATGGTTCCAGCAAGAGCGCGTACAAATGGCGATTTTGGATTAATTTTTCTAAAAAGCTTATTCAACCCTTTGGAAACTAGTTTAAATGGTTTAGTTGCAGGCGTTGGGATAACAGAAATTGTTCCCAGTGCACTTGTAAGAAGTAACTCAGGCTTAAAATCTTTATCATTACCCGTTGATAGGTAATACAATTGCCGACCAAGCTCTGCGATATCTTCATAAGGCACCACCCAGGAAATGGCTTCTTTACCGTAATCCACTGCTGTTTCTAATACGCCTTCCCAATCAATATCATACCAAGCCGCGTACGCTGGAGTGACAAAGGAAGACAAGGGTAAATTCAGTGGGGGTTGATAAGCAACAGTAATCGAACCTGCAATTTGCATATTAACACGCTGGCTTACTACCTCACTAAACCAATCACTGGACACCACACCTAAATATTGGGTGGCTTGTTTAGCCGTTATTGCAACCCTGGCAAGTTTGAGTTGGCTGTTATCAATGAGCTGATTTAA
>NZ_JAGSOY010000125.1 GCF_018837975.1 Zooshikella harenae
ATCAACCTAAAAAAACTTCGGAATCGAGTGTTAGTAAAATTTCAGCGCAATCAAAACAGAAGGTTTTATATGGAGAGCAAGCTGTGAAAAATGGTCGCCTTGATAACAGGGTAAAAGGAGTCCACTCAGCAAAGATATTAGATCATCCTGATTTTTCGGTAGAAACGTTAAAAACGAACCCCGACGGCACTATTGATGTCAAGTTTACAAAACAGCTTCCTAACGGAAATGCTTCAAAGTTGAAAGCATCAACTCTCTTTCCTAAAAGTTGGGATGAAGACAAGATATTTGACGCCGCTAAGTCGGTAGGCAATACAAGGCCAATAGCAACAAGTGTTTCCGGTAAAACACTCCACCGTGGAACTATAGATGGAGTGAAAATGGACGTAATGAAACAGGGAGATGATGTTATTGCAGCGTTCCCTTGTGGGAATAAACCTACACTAATTGATGAGTTTCGTAACCAATGAATCAAAGCAATCTAGGTAAATTTATTCAAATTCTATCAAGAAATTACTCGGAAGAATTGTGGTCTGAGCTAGTCTACGAGAATGCAATGTTACTAGCTGATAGCTTAGCAGAGAGTGACTGGAATAAGTTAACAAAAATTTGGACAATAAAAAATATTTCATGGCAACGTAAGTTTGCTGATGTACTATCAGCAGTAGATAGCCCTTCAGCATGCACTGTATTAATCGATATGCTTTCCTCTGATAATGATGAAGTCTTAGAAGAGGTAGTGGACTCACTTCACTCCATACTGCAGTCAAATATCCATAAATTTAGCCTAACAAATAGCCAAAGAGAAAAACTATTGTCTTTTTTAGAGCGCTGTGGACGCCTATACAAGCCAAAAGTCGAGCTTTTACTCAATTCTCCTAATTAAAAATTCAGGGCAATACAATCTCGACCTTATTCCAAGTAATTACCTTGAAAGCAATAATATGCATCACCTGATAAACTGTACCAACCAAGCAGGGATTTTTGTAACTGACTTATCACTCTTAAAAACGGTAGATGAAGAGTTTATGGGTGATCTAAACATTGCTTTAGATGATGAAGGTGAAACTGAAGTTACTTTTGATTTTCCAGATGAGCTATGGTGTGACGTTTGGAAACAGGAGTCTTCAGAAATTGTTGATGCAATTAATAATGACAAATTCTCTTTGATTTTGTTAAAAGCGGGAACATATAAGTTAGAAGTGCTAACCAAAATTCCTCAAGCAAATATGCTTGTATCAACCCAGTGGATAAATGTAAGCTCTGGAAAAATATCATTTTTAGAAGCTGGCCAGTGGATAGAAGACTTTTTTTCTGATGAGAATACTGCTCCAATTTTGGAGCTATCCATCCCAAACGGAAAGTACACTTTATCCTATTATTACAATAGTAGTTCTGAAATTATTTCAATTAGTGTAGTGAATTATGATCACAAACCAGAAAAACTCACAACTCTACCTTCTTTATCAAATTAAACTTCAAAATGTCTGTAGAGCTATCCATTGATAATCCAGCTAACAATGAAGAAGCAGCTTATATAATACCTATCGCTTCAGAACGTATTTTTAAGCAAGTATGGCAAACTGCAGCAATAGAATACAATCTACCTCTAATTGAACATATTTCATTTTGCTTAGATGTAGATAAAAATAATGTTGATCAATTTTTAAGTGAGCTTAAACAAGTACTTTCTTGTGCAGAAGAAAATACTGATCCTGTGATGTATCAAAGTATCTCAACAAGGATTAATAGGCTATTAAAAAAGATTCCGGCACTTATGAACAAAAGGAGTGACATCATTCTAACTATTGGGTAAGTGTAGTTCTCTCATAGAAAGAAATAAAACTCTGAAAAATAGAAAAAAAGCAAGTATTAGCTAAAGTAAATACAATGAAGTGACTCATTTAATCATTGAGGTAAAAGAATGAAAGTTATTTCAGTCCCTTTAACTCAAGAAGCAATGTACAGAGTTGATCTTGATCAGTCACTAGAGGGCGACTTAAAAGAGCTAACTCTCAGTGATTCAGAATTTTCAGTACTATGGAGTAGTGGTGTACTAGACGATTTGAATGAGGAACTAGACCTATTAATAGGAGACTTCGAAGACGAAAGTATTACTGGAGAAAGGCTAGAACAGGCTCTAGCCATCACCCAGCAAAATAAGCATTATTTACACACCTCAGTTGTCAATGCATTAGCTAGTCAACTAGAGCTGGCTATCAGTAAGTCTACTGGTGTATTCTTTTTCTTCTAGCAAAAGTAGCTTTATGAAAATTCAGCTTTTCACACATCTGAACTATTTATCTTGTCTTCCTTTTTTTGTTGAGCACGATTTACCTCATAATAAGATGTATTTGAACCGCATGATAAACTTTCTCTTTTCCACGAAGGCCATCCCTCTACTGTTTGTCTCGCTTTGCGCAAATGATCAAAAAAATCACTTTGACGTTTCATTAGAAAGACCCCACTCATTCTTCAAGAAGTTTATATAGCTATATAGCTCAGATGCAACAATTGACTCTCTTTCAATATAGGAAGAAGGTATCATTTTCATTCTAAGTGTAGCAATAGATTCATCCCAGTTAATAACTTTACCATCATAATTCTTACGCTTAACAGGAAAACCACTACCAAGTTTTGTTGAAAATAAGTTAAAGAATGAACGAGGGCCGACACCAACAAATGGCTCGAATGATACACCCTCTTGATTAGCTGATGCAATTGAATCACGATGAAAATCAAATGCTTTACTCTTAGGGTATGGTTCAACAAAAATTACTCTTTTAATACCAGAAGCTATTATATGTTTAGCACAATTATGACAAGGAAATGTAGTACAATATAAATCAGTATCAACTGTACTAACACCAGTTCTAGAACTCCCTAAAATCGCTTCCATTTCTGCATGAACAACTCGACCATACTCAGTAATGTCCTTAATCCTACTATTTGATAAGCAAGCCTTTATTTCTTCTTTTTGATCATTTGATACAGATTGAATAATTTCATCTATTATATTTTCTTTTTCTTTCGCATTTGAGTCATATCCACGCTTGTAATCTCTGCCATTGTCAACATCTATAATTTCTATACCTTTATCATTGTATTCAGCCCAATACAGCCCGCCTCCAGCCTTAGGTACATCATTAGCTCCTGTTGATATAATATTTTTATTCTTTGTTAATACCGCTCCAACCTGCCTTGATAAATCTGCAGATCTTAATGAAGCAGAAAATGCCATAAACATAGCGAACTCATCAAATGTTGGAGTTATATATGGTTGACCGAATAATAAATCTATAATCCTCCATAAATCATTTTGAAGTTTATCTTGACTACCATCAAAACTTACAAAAAAATCAGCAAGATGAAATGTTTTTGCCGTATGCTGACCGAATTCTTCGGATTCCTCTGAATCCCTTTTCATTAACTTTTCTGCATCACTTTCTCCAATTCTTTTATTTTTCGTTAAATAATGCAACCTTCGATTAAAATCCGAATAAACACCGATTAAAAAAATACCATTTGAGTATATCTCCCTTAATGCTTGAACTTCACTAGGATTTTTTAGAGAGTTAATTATAAAAGCATGCCTTGAACATGGTTCTTGACCATCTTTTCTTAAGGAGTTAATTTTTGCTGCAGCAGCCTTGGCTAAAACAGCACAATCTTTAGCCTTTTTTCTAATTTCATTCCCTGAATCCATCAAGGATGATATTCTTGTAAAATTGTCATCAGAGTTTTTATCGCCAGTTATTTCTTCTATTATATCCTTAGATATCTTAATTTCTTCGCAGATATAGTTAAATGCCGGCAATTTTTCTTTAAGAATAGAAACAATCTGATCTAAGTTTGTTCCTAATGCTCCCACCAAGGCAATAACTAGCTCACTTCCCTCACAGTTTTGAGCTTTAGAGGCAGACTTTTCTTCCGAATATTCAGAAGTACTAGCATCGCTAATAGATGATTTTTCAAATTTACTTTCTACGATGGTACCATCTTTCTTTTGCTCACTCTTAATATTTGCATTACCTACGCTTAAAGCTAGATCATTGGTTATAGAGTTAAAATTCAAGGTACCACCACCTTGGCGTTTGAATTGATACCGAGATGAACTCAGCTCTTGCCAATCATCCTCACCACTATCACATAAAAAACTTATTAATTTTTTGAGGTCTTTTAGCGATACATTAAATTTCATTTTTATACCAAAAGCATTACATTTCTTTACCAAAACCATTTTTTATAAATCAGCACTTTTTATACCAAATTAAAATTCAGCCTGATAAATAATATTTAGAACCCATAACCAGCTAGAGACAAAAATACTTACTAAGTTCTTGTTCATAAAAGTACAACCCAAATCTTATTTTTTAGTAATTTTTAACTATTATGTAAAAAAAATAGACAACTCTATTACTTGATCATAGTTAAAGATTTTTATTTCTCCAACCTCACTACCACCCCATACCCCTCCCCACTCATCCGATGTCTAGCCGTTTTAATCAACCACTCACCATCCAGCCCAGCCCGTAACCCTGAAATATTCACTGACCTCTCCGCCACTAGCCTTGGATCACCAGGTAAAGTAATTTCTAAACTGGACTGGGAGCGCTCTGCTCCTTTAATGGCGGCGTTGGCTGCAGCTTGAGCCGCTTCGCGTGTGGGGTACTGCATACTTAAGGTGCGAGCAGGCTCGCCCTGCCCTACTGTTATAGATTCTGTTTGCCCTGTACTGCTATTGTGGTATTTAGCTATGACACGCTTATAACCAGAACGTTCGGGCAAACTACCTCGATAACTAGTGATATCTTTAGCCGACAAGTGAATGGTTTCTAGAAGTTTACCACTGACCGTCTTACCCTGGTTTCGCTCCACAAATAACAAATGTTCACCGGCAGGCTTGGCAATCGCATCATATTGGTTGGCGATGCGACTTAAAAAGTGCAGGTCACTTTCTTCGGTCTGGTCGATATGCTGAATCATTAAGTCGGCAAACTTCTCAGCGACTTTTGGATTTAAGCTATGGCGCTGGGCAATGCTCCCCACAATATCCATCAACTTCACCTGATGCCAGCTTTGGCTTCGTGGTGCACGGATTGGCCCTTTTAAATCCGCACCACGGGCTTTGATCTGCATTTGGTTGGGTGGGCCTGAGAGCAATACCTCATCCACCGTATAGTTGCCCATAGGCACCAAGCCGGTTTCTACATAACCCAAAGCACAGGATAATTTGACGCCTTTTTTGGGGATCGCTAACGAGCCATTGTCAACGAGGGTGAGGGTTAAACTGTCGGACTTCCAACCGGCTTCATCCGTGAGTTCCAGGCTAATGAGTAACGGGTTAATGGTCGGCGTTAGGTTGGTGTCACCCAAGTGAATACTAAAGGTGGGTTGCATGTTAATCCCAAAGCTTATCGGTAGGATTTGAGGGAGGAGGAATATCAGGTAATTCGAGGGTTAACCCAGCAGGAAGCACCGGACCCAGCTCAGCCAGGTCCGGGTTTGCGGCTAATACATTAAGGACGTAGTAACCGACCTCACGGGGTTTATCATAATAGTACCAGCATATCGCATCAAGACTGTCGTTTTGTTTTGTCCGATACTGCATCGTATTCACCGTAGTAACTGATGGATAAACTAAAATCAATTTTTCGGGGTTGGCCTTGTTGATCCAAGTATCTGTTGGTCTGCTCCACGCTAGTAATACACCAGTGGTCGAGTAAATCGCCGGTGCCGGCTACCAGTAATAATGGTTTTCCTTGCCTGCCTAGTGTTGCCATCTGCTCAACAGTATCGACTACACCATATTGGCCTGGAAACACACTACCTGATAGGTTAATGGTTTGTTGACCTTCGCCGGTATACTGCAATTGCGGGATATTGCCCAAGCGCTTTTGTTCGGACCAGGTAAATGACCAGGCCCGTTGCAATTGGTTAAACGCCGCAGTTTCAATAGAAAACGTAAACGGCCCTAATTTCAGTAAGGTGCTAGTAGCCATACGTTAAGCCTTCCTGATCATAAAGTGATGCACGACGATCCGATTCTGCCTCAAATTCTCGCCGTTTGAGTTCTTCCCTTACCCGTTTAGCAATGTCTTCACTGTTCTGGCCTGGTTGGGCATGAATGGTAATCGGGGCGTTAATATTAGTACGCGACTGGTTCTGTATTTTAATGTGTTGATTACGATTGGCCTGTAATTGGTCCTGAATAGTCTTATTATTGCGCGCT
>NZ_JAGSOY010000126.1 GCF_018837975.1 Zooshikella harenae
TTTACTTTTAACCCCATAATTCATTAACACTTCAGTTCTCACTAAAACCTTCTTAAATACACACATTTAACAAGTATAAATAAGACAAAATGATACATTATTAATCATCCAAAGCTAAAGTAGACTGCTATAGTTTTCATATCTTCACCGGCAAACAGAAACAAACTAGCTATTGATCGCACAAATTTAGCACTTTGATTATGGTTTATATCTATATTATTTTTTAACCAGATAAAATAACAGGAGGTGATAATTCAATAAAACCCATCTTATTCTGCAATGAAAAATTGATTACTAATAGTAAAGGACTACACAATGAATAACTCGTTAAAAACTACATTAGCTATATTTATTGCAAGCACACTATCTTGTACCGTTTTTGCTGATAGTACCACCTACACACCAAATAATTATACTGAGGCTAATATCAGCAATGGTCTAGATGGCCCTGGCCGCCCTGATCCAAATGATAAAAAAAGAAAACCTCGCAGACCTCCACCCATGCCTGTTCAAGCATTTGAGGATGTTAATGGCGACGGTAATGTTGATAAAATTATTGCAGCACACATGTCGCCAAGAGCTATGTCCGTTACATTTTTAGGCAATGGTGATGGTAGTTTCTGCAAAGAAGGATTAACACACAATCCTGCTTACTTACCTAAAAAAGCTATAAAAGTGGTTAATTTTGCAGACCTCACTAACGATGGAAGAATTGATAAAATCGTGACAGCTTTTCCTCCTCCAAAGAAAAAGCCTAGACGTCCAAAAAATGAAATAGAAACAATTAATGATGGTAAAGATAAACCCAAAAGACCACCAAAACCAAAAATGTTTGTTTACCTAGGGTTAAGTGATGGTTCCTTTGCCAAAACCCCGATGGGAGTAGTCGAAGAATAAGCAATTAAGAAGAAGGGTTTGAAAAGCAATAAGCTATTCACTGTTGCTCTACAAGCCCTTCTTTCCAATATTGACTTATAATCGTTTGTAACTCACCAGATAACTCCAACTCACCTAAAATTTGATCAAATTGATGAACAAAGTGTTGCTTAAATGGGTATTTTTCTAGATTCTGGTTCGTATAACCCAAATGTCCATACTCAACAGATACTGTAGTACCTTCAACCAAACGATCAATTTGCTTAATAGATCTTTTCTTTTTCAGATACTGCATTGTCAGTAGAATTGCTTGGCGATCATTCATATAACAATCCGTTTCGTGAGCAATTAACATTTGTATTAAATTACTTTGATTATTTGGGTATTCTTTTATAGTAATTATTCCCTCTTGAACAGCCTTGTGAAACTGTTCGCCCCCCATAATAAAGCCCACATTAAGACCAATAGTCAAACCATAATAATCCTGAGGCCAACGTGGACGTTTAACCAACAAAATATCTTCTCGACAAAAAACTGATACAATTTCTTTCATCAATTGTTTCGAATAGGGGTCAATAAAAGGACGGGAGAGTCTTTTTTTATAAGGAGGATACATGGCAAATGCTTTCCCCTGGGCAAGCATTTTTAGACCTCTTTTCCAAGGTACCGCTTGTAATGTCACTTGATAGCGATGCATATCCTGTAACACACGCTCAATGATTTTCGTATAAACACCAGTGACTTTATCTTGCTCAACAAAGCTATAAGGATAGTAATCAATATCCGATAAAATAGTCAGCGGTATTTTTTCTGCTCTGACGGATGTTGTAAACATTAAGCAAAATAGTATTTTCCAAAAAAATTGGTAAATAACGATTATCCTTTTCACAGACAATATTAAAACATTACTCAATATTGGTTACCTACGTTACTTATAACAATCAGGCACCATATCAGTATATTACACAAAATAACTTGCACAATGTAGACGTATAACGTTCATCTCATTTTCGATACTGTAAATAACGTTTTACACTTAGTACAGGAAAGCTGAATTCCTGGTAGATCAGGATCTTTATCATAGCGCTCATTTTTAGCGACCTCTGAGATATTAAAGCGCTGTTCACAACTAGGACAATAACAAAAAATTTGATTATTTATACATTCGATATCTGCTACTGGTACAATGTCATTATAGACTGTAGTACCACTTGAACCTGATAGTAAATCAATCGGAATGGGGACAACCACTGTGGATTTATCACTACTAATATCACTTAGTGTTTGTAATATCCTCAAAGTCATTGCACCAGGTGATGACGCTAAAAGACGCGCAGCTTTACAAAAAATATCAGCAGTTACTTGATCTGACTCGGCTTTAATCCGCTGGGCTGTTGCTTCTTTTTGAGCTTCTGTTTCGCGCATCATCGCTCGTAAGAGATTCGATTCCATACTGGCATCTGTTAAACGAATATCGATATCACCCAGCCCCCACTTCTTTGTTGTTACTCGGATAACATCTTCAATCTCTCCTGCAATTGCAGCTTTTTGTCCTCTTACTTCTTCAATTGTTTTTGTTCCAATAACATCTGAGATCGTTGTCAATGCCAACTGTTTAATACTTTGCTGATAGTCAACAACCTCAAGTAATGCCTGCTGGGAATCAACTACACGAAAATGAACGGTTCCTGAAATTGTAACAGATACATTACCATTCAAAACTACTTGCTGATTAGGTAAATCGATAGTTTGAATGCTGCTTTTAGTGGTATAAATTTTTTGTAAAATGGGTATACAAAATCCCAACCCTGGAGAAACATGGCCAGAAAACTTTCCCAGCGTTAACCTCACGCCCAGTTCATCCTGATTAACCACATAAAACCCAAGAAATGTGATCACTGATTTTTTCATATATTAAATTTTACCTTTTTTATTATTAAAGTTTTGCTCACTTACCTTAAAACCATATAACATTAAGATTATAATACTCATTCTTTACAAACCTACACCCTTCGCTAAAGGTATAATTCAAACTAACTAAAATAGATCGATATAGACTTCGTTTTTTTATTCCTAATCATTCTAACCGGTGGAAAACTCAGTCACTATAAACACATGCTTATACGATTAATAAGTGACTAGGGTGAAAAACGCGGGCAACAAACCCTAAAAATGATTCGTGAAGGGTATATTATGAGCAAGTAATATATTTACACACCACTAAATTATACTACATGGTTGTAAACTCACCTTGCTGTCAACTATAGGTAAGTCTAAAATACTAAGTGTAATTAGCTCCAAAACCTGACCATCTAAAGGAGACGAACAATCCATTTAATTTAGTTCATACTATGATCAACCCATGCTTTGGTCTACACAATAGGACCAGTTATGAAGATCCCCTCATTTAAAATAAATATATCTCAACGCTTATATTACAAATTTTATATCCTTTTTATTACTTGCATATTATTTATAAATTCTTCTTTATTTGCGAGTCCTGAGTATAATGCTCCACCATCAATTAACATAGCTACTGTAAACTGGCCTGGGTATACGAATAAAGATGGTAGTGGCTTATACCTGGCAGTATTAAATGCTATCTTTGAAGAAAAAATAGCAATATTAAATGTATCGTTAATGCCATATCAAAAAGCTCGACATTCAGTTGAAACCTATAAAAATGATATCTTTTTAGTCGAAAGTGAGTTTTCCAAATCGTTTAAACTCATTTACTCACATATTCCTATTGATATTGGCAATGTTGACTATTTCCATAATCAGGATATTTTTTTCACTGATGCAACATCTTTTTCAGGTAAAACCCTTGGTTGGGTGAAAGGTTATGAGTTTCAAAGAAAAATTACTTTACCAGAGAGTCATTACACTACATTTCATGTAAAAGATGTTCTTCAGGGAGTTATAATGACAACTCAAGGTCGTCTGGACTTTTTTATTGACTATGACGAAGGTATAAAACAAGCAGCTCACGAAAATAATATTGATATCAGTAACTTTAAATTTACCCCTGGATTTCAAGAAACCTACCTAGTCGGTTTTTCTACAGATACAAAAGGAAGAAAACTTAGAGTTATATATAACACCGGCATGAAGAAACTTTTTACAACGGGACAACTAGAAAATATATTATTTGAACATGGTGTTATACCTCATATCATTGATGAACAACAGGTGACTACCATATTAAGCTATTATAGCAAACTATTTAGTCAATAAGATCCAATATAATTAAATTTAAAATACCGGGCATTTTTTACAGAAGTCGTTTTCTAAAGCAGATTTTGAACAAAGGTGCTTTAGAAAATAGCTGGTATAATTCTGGTTAAGTGACAATCTGTAGGGTAATGAAAGAGGACCTTAAAATCTTACCAATAGACACTAACATTCTGATATTAAAGGATAAAATATCAAACCAATATCCTTAGGTGAAAATGAGATGTGAATTATGTTAAGTCACTATTATTGGCTGAAAAACCCCATATACTTAGAAACTGCAATGGCTATAAGCAAAGCGGACTATACTCATCAAGAAGTATTTTTATACACAATTGCCTTGCCATGCAGACCCATCAACTAACCACTTGCCCAAGAACCATAACAAAAGCCATCATGGCAAGAGCAACCACAGAAAAGATAATGCCTAGCACAGCAAAAACTTTTCTACGTTGTTTTTGTATAAGGCCTCCAATACCTAAGCCTAAAGCAACAAGCGATAAACCTACTACGACAAAAAACAACAGCCCTACTATTACTGCGGCAATAGGCTTTTGTCCAATACCTCCTGGAGTAGTTGCTTCAATCATCCCTGCAAAAAAAGCAATAGAACTACCGAAATTATCGATATTAAACTAATCACAAATGAGCTAATTCCAAAGCCCGAATGTTTTTTCACTTCCATTAACTGAAATACCTATGCTAATGAACACTGCTACAATTATAAATGTTTCATTCAAAACTAAGAATAATCATACTCATAAAATGATAAAGTATAGTTTAAACAAATTTTTCTAATCCAGCTAAACATAAGCAATATAATTTTTCTCCATATAGTGAATACCTATAACTTAGCGGTTGGAGGTATAGATAGTTTATAGGCAATATAAATTTAGGATTTTGATTAAATAAATGAACACTTTAGCCACTTTTATACGCTAACATTGATAACATCAAACTAAACAAAGCAACTACTATGACCTCTTGCGCTAAAATTAACTAACCAGTCACGCCATAATTAATTTTTACAGTTTTTTTCAATGTAGCTGATTAAACTCCAAAACCTTAACGAAAAATATAAAAATAAATCCATTAATCAGTTAAATGCTTATTTTGGTAAAGCTGATAATCACATTATTAAAGCACACAAATTATATCATTTACTTGCATAGTGATTTAAGTCATACAAATTTAAACATCACATGATGTATATATTACAAACACTTTATCCGTAAGAAACAAGGAAATAATAATGAAAAAGGCCACCACAAATAAAAATTCTGCAATACTGGCCATGCTACTTGTCGCTATATGCAACCAACCAATGACTTATGCAGCTCAAGCAACAGATAATGGATACCACAGCTACCGAGTCGCAATTGGCGATAATTTCAAAGGAATCCAAAATGAGATAATTATACCATGGGCGTATGGTGCGACTGGTGATCGAGGTATTGGCACCAATACCAATCCAGAAATGTTTTTTTGATTTTATAAAGATGCTGGTAGTGGCTGGAAAGGTTATGATGCTGGCGTGATTTATGACAAAAATGAAGGATGGTAAATTATTTTTAGTGGGTGCAAATGGGATGATACCAATGTTTCATTATCACCTGGTAAAAAATATTTATTGACTTCTGAAATTATCAAAAAAGCCAATAAATATTATGCTGTAACTACCGTAAAAAAAACTAATGGCAGTACTATACAATCACTTCGGTACTTAATACCAGATCAAACTTGGGCTAAGTCTATGTACCAACATGGCGGACAACTCTCAAGACATATTGCATTGGCTTCCAATAAGGTTAACACCGAAGCTTATATTTCTGATGGTGCATCACTTAAAGGCGCTTAGGTAAAGGAACGCTGATCAAAGCAAATAGCACCACATTAACCTGGACTGAGGCACTCTCAACAGATACACCTTTTTATAGCAACATTGATTTTGTAAATGATACCAGATATGGAGAACTTTCTGCTTATAAAACTTATCATGATTATAGGGATAACTATAAACCCAAAAACCGGCTATTTTCACTAAAATCAGAAACAAGATTAGGTTACGCAGCTGAAACCGTAGATATCATTTATAACTA
>NZ_JAGSOY010000127.1 GCF_018837975.1 Zooshikella harenae
CTAGTCGTGTTTTCGAATGAGTTGCGAAAAGGGTAATCCTTAAATCCGTTACAACTGATTAATCAAGGCGTCAGCTCGTCCGTTAACTTCAGCAATCAACGCTGAGTTATTCCTAGCTTGCATAACCTTATTACAAGGCAAGTGCTCACCATAAATTATCACAAAACTTCTACGTTGTTTAGGGGGTAAAACTTTGCGATAAATTTTAGTAATGAAACAAATTTTCATATTTCTTTTTTGATCAAACTTGTTTTCTACCTTAAATGCTGTCTTCATATTTAAGCCTTTCACATACGCATTACCATGAGAAAACAACGTTTTATTTTTTACATTCTCTAAAAAGTGTGAGTTAACACCCGCTTCTCTAAACTCAACAAACAACATTCTATGAGGTTTTGGCTGTTTATTTTGTTCAAAAAAGCTAAACCATTCCCTGTCATTCTGTGAACCACCAAACTTATTTTGATATTCTGCAAATTCTTTACCAGAAGCAGAGTCTGTTAATTTGAATGTCTGCGGTATGTTCAACCTCACTGCGGGTGAGCCGCTTGACACCAAGACATTATTATTAAGAGTACGCTTTACATTAACCCCACACCCCGAAAATATAACTGATAAAATAACTAGCAAGAGGGTTCTGCTCATAATTCACCTTTATTGAATCATTGTTATCATTGGTTTTAAATGCCCTAATTAACAGCAAGTGCTTATTTATAGGGCATGCTCACAATAGGAGTTAGGAGCTTATATGATTCAAAATAACGCGAGAAGAACCCTGTTAACAAAATCTAATATACTCCTTTCACAAATGCGTTTTATGCACACTATCCTTAGTGTTTATCCTGTTAGACTTATAGATTAATAAGGATACCGGCTATTTTATCATTGCCACTCCAACATTCTGGAGCGACTAATCTTCTAGTGCGGATTCACCCTAAAGATAATGCTGTTTCTATCGCAAAATCAGCATGAATGTGTGTAGTATCAAATAATGAAACGTGTGTATCAGACTGATTGACAAGCAAGCCAATCTCAGTACATCCCAAGATAACACCTTCAGCGCCTTGTTCTTGCAAATCACCAATAATTCGTAAAAAAGCCTCTTTTGATGCCTCTGTTACCTTTCCTTGACACAATTCTTGATAGATAACCTGATGCACAATTTGTCTATCATAATCCTTAGGAACCAATACATTTAACCCATGTTTTTCATGCAAACGCCCTTTATAAAAATCATCTTCCATTGTAAAAGCAGTACCAAGCAGCCCAACCTTTTTAATACCCTGAGTGATAAGCGACTGTGCGGTTGCATCAGCGATATGAAGTAATGGAATGGATATTTTTTCCTCTATATATGGCGCCACTTTATGCATGGTATTAGTACATATTAAAAGAAAATCAGCCCCAGCTGATTTAACGCAGAGAGCTTTTTCTGCAAGCATACATGCGATTTCACTCCAGTCTCCATCATGTTGAAACCTTTCTAATGGTGCAAAATCTACACTATATAAAATGATTTTTGCGGAGTGTAATCCACCTAACTTATGTTTAACGCCTTCATTAATAAGCTGGTAATATGTGGCTGTACTTTCCCAACTCATTCCTCCTAACAGTCCAATCGTTTTCATCACACAAACCACCTATTTAAAAAAATTCATACCTATCGCGCTTCATTTTTAGCTATTTAAAACATATTTTCTAGTAGAGAATAAAAGCTGATAAATAAATACCGAACAAAAAAATAATTATAATTTGTTAAACTATATTCCTTCTTCTACCATTGACCGATCAATTTGAATAAACTCGACGGGAGCACCATTTTCTTCAATAAAAGCAACTAATACCCCAGGGCTAGGGCTATTAGGTTTGATAATAACATTTTTTCCTTCAATCGCAGCTTTAAGATCATCAACTTCAAAGGCTACATGAGGCAACTCTTTCACTATATCAGGAAAGTCAGCATCTTCATCATACCTTACCCACTCAATGCCATATTCATTCTTACCATATCCACTCACATACATTTTTAAATGCGGTAAATATTTTTCATCTGGTATTTCTTTCTTGGTTGGAATACCTAAATGATGATACTTCATAAAACAACGTTCCTGTTAATCATTATTACCAATATATTTAACTTTAAAAACGCCTATTAAACGCAGCGTTTATCCAAACAAACGACTCTTGTTGCATTGTACAAAAAATGTTAGTTCACTTCCACATCACAATCAGTGATGTAAACTATTTACAAGGCTAAAAACAATTATTTATTCAGCCCCCTATCACCATTAACTATTGCCAACAAAATAACTAACTATCGTCACAACAACGATTAATAGAGCAAACACAACTCCACCCCACCGCAAGCCATAACTTAAAGCTTGACGATAGTTATCAATCAATACATAACGTTCATTTAGTGACAGGGTATTAAGGCAATGTGGGCATTTTGCCTGATAGATATACATTTGTAGCGCACAATGCGGACATGACGATGTTTTGTGTTTAAGAATACTCCAGCCGTCCCATACAGATACATTTAAAAGATCACTAGAAGGTTTTTTAGGCTCTTGAGTTAACGATTCTTTCCAGCCCTCAATTAGCCAAGCATCAGCAACTGCAGGACAGCCACATACCTGACAAAAAGCATCTCTGGCTGAATTAACTGATTGACATGCTGAGCAGACCCACTGGTACTTCATAACCCTTATCTCTCATCAAGTCATGCACTGCTATCTTAGTACCCCTTACTAGATAAACTCAACCGTTCTCTTTTTTGAAGTATACACGTTAAATTTGTAGCTTTTGCATCATTACATAGCTTAATATTTTTGAGTTAAGCAATATTTCTGAAAGGCATAGATCAACTTTAGAATCATGTTTAATCGCTTCTTATAAATAAACAGTTAAACATGACTCAACTTTATTAAAATTAACGATCAAACTGCCGCAGAACGAATAGTACGTTTCATTTTAACAGGTGCTAACTCGCGAATATCATACTGTTTTGCCAGTTGCATAATTAATAACTGCTGTGAGCGCTGACTATTAACCGCTAAATCAATTTGGTAATAACGCTCATTATGATCCAGTTTTGCTGAAAAATTAGTAATTTCAAAGCCTCGAACACGACTTGTGTTAAGAATACGCTCTAAGCATCCTGGGGTATTGCGAGCAACTAAATGTAAATTAAACTGTGGCATTTTTCGTACACTCCATCATTTCCGAATTTGCAGCACCAGGGGGAACCAGTGGCCAGACATTTTCCTGAGGATCAATTTCTACATGCAACAAGAATGCACTCTGCGCATTTAATAATTCTTGTAATGCATTATTTATTTGATTTTTATGTTTAATATGAAGGGCGGGGATATTAAAGGCATTAGCTACAGCAACAAAGTCGGGATTATCATTCAACTCTACCGAGCTATATCGTTCCGTAAAAAATAGCTCTTGCCACTGTTTAACCATCCCTAAACGATGATTATCAAAAATAATTATTTTAATCGGTAATCGGTAACGATTTATCGTGGCTAGCTCCTGTATATTCATCATTATTGAGCCATCACCCGAAAAACAAACTACACAACTATCAGGGTTAGCAAACTGGGCACCTATAGCCGCAGGCAAGCCAAAGCCCATCGTCCCCAACCCTCCACTAGAAAGATGCTGTCTGGGATGAGGAACAGGATAATGTTGAGCAACCCACATTTGATGCTGACCAACATCTGTCGTAATAATAGTTTTGCTAGGGGCCATATCGCCCATCTGTTTAATAAGCGCTGGGGCATAAATACTATCTCCAGGATGATCATAGCGCCAACGATAGGTTTGTCTTAATGTTTGGCAATATTGTTGCCAAGGGCTAATATCCAATTGTTGCGATAATGCTTTAAGGCTATGCTTTAAATCACCATGTAAAATAATATCAGGCTGGCGAAGTTTGCCGAACTCTGCTGCATCAATATCCAGATGAATAACTTTAGCCTCTGGCGCAAAGGTATCTAATTTTCCTGTTACACGATCATCAAATCTTGCTCCAACACAAATCAGTAAATCACAGCCTTGCACCGCTAAGTTTGCAGCTTTGGTTCCATGCATACCCAACATCCCTAAATAATTAGGGTTTTGCTCTGTATCGTTTCCCAAACCTTTTAACGTCACAACAGAAGGGATACCAGTTTCTTGTGAAAATGCCCTAAATGCTTCCACTGCATCGGCTAAAATTACGCCCCCTCCACTGTAAAGAACTGGCCGTTGACTTTGAACTATCATCTGTTTGGCTTGGCGAATTGATTCATCACCGCAACAAACAGGATCATCATCACTATTCACTTGCAAATTTAACGGTACAATTTGAGCTAATTGAATATCCTTTGGCACATCAATTAACACCGGTCCTGGGCGACCTGAAGAAGCAATACTCATTGCTTCTTCAAGAACTCGTGGTAGCTCCCTTATATTTTTTACCAAGTAATTATGTTTCACGACAGGGATCGACATACCCAGGATATCCACTTCCTGGAACGCATCAGTGCCAATTAAAGGAGAAGCAACCTGACCTGTAATACACAGTAGTGGTATAGAATCCAGATAGGCATTCGCAATGCCTGTTAGCAAGTTTGTAGCCCCAGGGCCTGAAGTGGCTAAACAAACGCCCAGTTTTCCTGAGCTACGAGCATAAGCCTCTGCCGCTAGAGCAGCACCTTGCTCATGACGACACAGAATATGATCAAGCTGACTATCATATAGGGCATCGTAGACGGGCATAATTGCACCACCAGGATAACCGAACAGTGTTGAAATACCAGCCTGCTGTAATGCCTGAATAATATACTGTGCGCCATTCATGCTGTAATTACCGTTAAATTTTATAAGCTGCCAAAAAAAAACCCCCGGGGTTTTGCCTCGGGGGTTTTTAGGTATCCTTTCTTTAGTAGCTATGCAGGAAAACCCCCTCGTTGGTGAATAATCACCACGAGTTTAATAATCTTAATGAGTTTACCTACAAATAAATCGTACATATCAAAAACTAATGCCATCAAAATGTCTAAAATAGAGCTCTAAAAAACAACCTACATTAAGCTCTACAATTTTATCAAAAAATTATTGATGAATGTTTTATACAAATCCATCAATATTAAGTGGCACAAACGTTCTATATCTTCTTGCCCCACTTATCAGAAACTGATCTACATACTTATTGTAGTCTATTTGCACTGCCAGCAAGAGTAACAACACTTAATTACTCTACATTCTTCTACGGACTAATCAATGCACTTTACGAAATATATATGCATAGCCCATTCACTTACTTATCAACTTTTGCAGTGGCCAGCTATAACCAAATAACAGCATAGTTTGATGATGATTACAACCCTAAATTTTACTTTTTCCCATTATTTGATTGAGTAAGACATCACCTTAGCCTTCTTCTAGACTATTTCTCACAATGTAATCTGACTAGTGGCGATTTTTTATACTGGCAGTGTGTGTACAGATTATCTACACTTGTAATGTGAAACCTACATGCTGGAGGAGCGCAATGATTCGGCATAAGCATAGCCTGGTTGAAGAATTTCCTCATTATCGCGACAAAATTTCCCGCCTAAAGCAAGAAAACCCAGAGTTTGCAAAGCTAGCAGCAGAGTACCATGAAATTGACCATCAGCTTCATGGTTTGCAAATGCGAGAGATCCCCATTGATGATGGCTTTTATGGCTCCCTGAAAAGAAAAAGAGTTCATATCAAGGATCAAATCTATTCGGCCTTAACCGGTTAATAGTCTTGGTTAAAAACTAAAAGATCCTTTCTTAGTAGCGTGGTTTACACGTCAACTGAGATATAGTTCTGACTAAACCTTTATTTTATTAGGGGGCAAATCAACTATATGTGGTTTTAAAACCAAGACTCGCTTGTAACGTGTTAAAGCAAACTCATACTATTTTTATAGTATGAACGCTATTAACATTAAACAATGCTTTAAACCAGTAGCTTATTCAGGAATAAGCTACTGGTAAAAACTATGTCCTCTTTTTTTACAAATTACCATACGAATCAAACACAACACCCAACCTTTATTAACGGATGAACTGCATTATTCATTTTAATATTTTCGACAACTATCTAGGCAACCTAGACGTATAAATAAAAACCTCTTTCAGTAAATTTACAGTTTAACTACA
>NZ_JAGSOY010000128.1 GCF_018837975.1 Zooshikella harenae
TAGAAATAAGTATTTTTAATAACGATGTTTTCATTGAATACTCCATATGTTTTTTATTTTTTTAGCTATTTATTTATTGTTATATTTTATTCAAATTCTGAACAACTATAGTAGCCTATCAATTCTCCATTTTTGTTGCTGAATAAGGGTACCTGGTTCATTTCACGTAGATACTGATACTCATAGGCACTGATTTTTCCCTTACTCAAAGACTGTAAACGAAATACTTCACATCCTTTATCACCATCTTCAGACACAGGTTTTGATGGAATGGTATAACTACAAGATACATCAAGGTAATCAGCTTCACCATTTAAATCAAAATATGATTCATAGCGTGGGTTATTAATTCTATATCGTAAGTTTTTCTTACCTGGTCTGAAGCGGTTAGGAACGCTGGTGAGAGGATTTAAGTTAGTACCAACCACTTCAGCATTTTCTATATTACCAATACCGTAACCAAGCTCTACGGTCATTAATAAAGAGCTTTCTGTTTCTTTTGCATAGCATGCCAGTTTTTCAGGGCGAATATCTTTAATACATTGAGACCATGCATTAATAACACTATCACTACTATGCTGTATCAAAACATGAGATGACTTACTGCCTTCATAATTGTAATCGGTACCTGAACAGTTTTCTTTTTTCCATTGATTTGCAGATTGACCGCTACCACCAATAGTAAAAATACCAATAACATCCAGCTCTAAACCGCCACCTCCACCACCAGAGCTTGACTCGTGGCTACATAACCATTTTTTTAAAGCAATTTTAGCCTCATAGTTTGACGTTGACTCATAAGTTTGCAAAGTACCATCAACTAATATTTGATTACAGTATTCATAATAATCAGCTGCAGATACCATTAATGGTAGAGTTGCTAAGGCAATGCTTAAGCATTTTAGTTTCATGAAGAAAGTCCTTATGTTTGGTATTAACACTAAGTAATACTGTTTTTAGTCATTAAGAAAGTAGTTAGCTATTCAAATGATAATTTAGATATAAAGCAATTAGATAGATTTGATTAAATAAAATCTATCGATTATTATCGATTTACACAAACCACTCTCAGGATGACTTTATAAAAAAAATGGTAATCTATTACAAGGTATTATTGTCCAATATAGACTAAAGTATAATACCCTTTAAAAACTACTTGCTTTCGAGAGTATACGACTAACTACATGTTTAAACTTTTTGACTACCTAGTTAAGCAGTACACAGAGAAACACGATGTATAGGCATAGGTGAGGGTTAAATAGCAATTGTATTTTTAACGATTGTAGCCTCAAGTATGTACTAATGCTAACAGGGTTATGAGTACAACGCTGACACAGCTATCACAGAAAAATGGGTTTTTAGTCGAATTTTTAATCAGTATTATGTGTTGCTGATATAGACTAAAATAAATAAACAAGAAGTTTAGGTGGAAATAAAGATTGGTGAGCGATCTCACCTAGAAGTAATCACTGAAATATTTAATCATTTTATTTTGACTTCAAATGCTCGATTTGAAGAAAAAATATTTACTTATGAAAATCGTTTGGAATGGTTTTCACAATTTAACCCTGAAACTAAACACCAGATTTATGTAGCTATAAAGGATGGAAAAGTGCTTGGTTTTGCTTGCTCTCAACCTTATCGGATGGGTATGGCTTTTAGGGATACAGTTGAGGTAACAATCTACTTGCATGAAGAAGCCAAAGGTATGGGGATAGGGACAGCATTGTACACACGTCTATTTTCAGCGTTATCAGCTCAAGGTGTGCATCGAGCGCTTTGTGGTATTGCTCTACCGAATGAGGCATCAGTAAACTTACATAAACGATTTGGGTTCAGTGAAATAGGTGTGTTTAATGAGTATGCCAAGAAAAATGGGGAGTATATAAGCTCTATTTGGCTGGAAAAGTTGTTTACATAGCATTGTACTTTCTGATGAGGTATTCAAGAGTGATCATATAGCGATGTTATTAGTTTTTATTTATTTATAGGGTAGTCGCTCATATAAATTAAGTAAGAAGAGAATCTTTTGAAATATTGACTTGTTTTTGTGTCATTGTAGGCTCAGGGACTATGTTGCGGGGGCTAAACGGACTACTTATAGAATATCTAACACCATCTTACATGGATAGTAAAACTGCACTCGCTACACTGCTTGGTACGCTTTGTGATTTTCATGTCCATGGGATATACTCTATGGTTTGTATATCTGGCGTGACATCACTACTACAGGATTAAAGTCAGCATACAAAAAAATGAATTAAGCCTAATTCAAAAAAGCAAACTTTTTCGCTATGGTGTGGATGCAAGGTTTTATTTGACTTTGTTTCCTCAATTTTTTAACGGAATCTTCTGATATTGTTGCTAAACTCTTATTTATCGCAGATGTGATTTGGAGGGAGGATGAAATATTTATATTTAGTGATTATATTGTTTTATAGCCAGACAATAATTGCGGAAAATATTTTTATTGTTTCAGGTGAAAATTGGGGGTTTATTTTTAACTCTCCGAAACTGGAAACACATAGGGACGGTATATCAGAAACCGGTTATCAGTTTCAAGCATCTTCTCGCGAGGGATTTATTGTATCTGGGTTTGTAGAGCCTGCTTTGGGAAAAGGCCGCTCACCTGAAGAGTGTAAGAGTTTCTATTGGTCAAAGGCATTACGGAATCCAAATATCTTGAGGGACACAATAACAACTGTTAAAGGTGGCCATTTTTCAATAGTAAATTATCTTGTTGACGTTGAGTATAAGGCAAAGAGATATATTCAAGCAAATACTAATTACTATGGATTTCGTGAAGGAAAGTGCATTGATGTCCATGTGTCTCAAATATTTCCTTTTTCTAAAGATATTGATTTCAGTAATTTGCTTGAGTTTGGAAAAACTTTCAGATACTACAGATAAATTTATAACTTAAGGTTACCTCTAAAAATAGTGATTTTTTTGTGAAAGCAGGGAAGTACTGCACGTTGGAGTGCTGTGTATAAGGAATATTTAAGACTAGCAGAGCCATGAGGCCAGCCCTGACATAGTTATCAAATAAAAAGCACATTTTTAGAAGTACCCTTAATGCTATATAAAGGCTTTTTTGGTATAAGCGATGAAAGATTATGATGAAGAAGAGTTAAAAAAGTTGTTGTTAGATCAGAAACAAAATATTGGACTAAATTCTGAGGAAAAATCTATAAGAAGAAGCTGAAAAATTATTGGGGCAGTTTGGATATTTTTTTCTATATTATCACTAAGTTTTTGTGCATTTGAAGTTTACTTAGGAAACAGTTACATCGCACTGTACTTGTCAGTTGTGATTTCTCTATCTGCATTGATAGTTGCTTGTGGCTTACGAAAATGTGAAAGCTGGTCATGGTTACCATCAATGATTATTGCAATATTAATGTTACCAGCTTTACCCATTGGGACAATAGTAGGTGGCTACTCAATTTTTATTTTAATAAAAGGTAAAGATATTTTTGAGTGATAATTTTATAGCGTCAAGCAGTCATTACAAACTGAGTATGAACTACTATAAATAATGTATTTTAGCTATTGCTATGAACTCTTGGCAGCCTATTCTAGGTTTTTTTTTGTACAGTTTGATTTATCCTCGATCATGTACTGTACCACATAATCGAGGTTTTTTTGATTTAACAGACTAATTAATTGTACTGTTTCTATAGCATAACCTACAGCTTATTGTACTCGGACTGTTACACCTAGTGCTTCATCAAAAAGATCTGCAACACTAAATACATTAAGACCACCGCAATCCCCGACATGGGAACCATAAGCCTTATAATTAAAAGACCAGCCTCCACCGCTATCACCACCAATTGTGACATCACCGTTCATGCGTACGAGGCGTTGTGTGTTGATTCCATTAAAGGTACAGCTAACAGAGGTAGCACTTACATCAAGACTGCAATCCCTTTTATTTGAAGATCGCCCAAACATACAAATTGATTCGCCAATACTGATATTAGCGCGTGCTTCAAGGGATGTCACATTTCGTATGTTATTATTTTGATCAGCATAGAACTGTGCGGGCTCAGTATAAGTGGACGTTTTCCATTCTACATCACCCCATGCTCCTCTATGTTGCCCTTTATGAACTAACGGATGATAGGCGTAGGGAGGATGATCTATTTGGTTGATTCCATCACAATGCCCTGCAGTAGTGACACCTGTTGTACCACTACTGTTTTCAACAGACCAACCTGATGTGCATTCAAAAGTGTTATCGTCGAGCACTCTCATCCCGCCAAAAGCCAGTTCTGCGATACCCACTGGTTTTTTACTAATAGTCACATTTACATTACTTTGTAGCGAGATGGGTAACTCAGATACTACTTGGCTAGGAAAGTTGAGTTTATCAGTTTGTTCTGCAACTAATACGTCAATTCTACCTGCATTTCTAAAGTCAAATGAAGTAGCGAAATCTTTATAACCTAGTTCCTTTAAATTACTTTGAATTTGATACGCTCGACTCTCTAATTCCAAGAATGAAAAAGGTTGATGATCGACAATATTGATATCTATTTTTGATTCAGCGAGCAGATTGTATACTAGACTTGGTGCCGTACCTTTTACATATAAAGAAGGTGTGCCACCTGGTTGTTCAGATAACACCGATCCTACAAATAAGTCTGGGTGAGATTTAGCTAATCGCTCTGCTACAGCACCTACTGCTGCAGCTGCATTATAATCAGCTCTGGCTTCTTCAATAGTCCATCCTTTTGCTTTAGCGACTAACTTTAAGTCAGTAGCTAAAGCCTCTTCTTCAGTTTGTATTTTAATTTTAGTGGCATCAACCGCCTCATGGCTTTCTATTTTACCCTGTGAGAAAGCATTACTACTAAACACCAGAGCTATGCCCATAGCGATTAGTACAGTTTCCTTGGCCATAATAACCTCACTGTTAACATCGTTAATGTTTAACAAAATATTTTCAAGGGCTTGCTAAAAATAGTAAAACTTAATCTCTTATGTCAACAGCATAAGATTCCATATAGGTAATATGGTAATCAATATATTTTTCAATACATCTGGTTTGTAGATGATTTATATGTTCATCTTTAAAAATAAAGGTTTATGATTTGGTGTCGTGGTTTTCTCCTTTTTATTAATTTATTGTTTTTTGGGTGATAAAAAAAGAGTATGGTGAATGTATTAAAGCGTTTTGTGGATGTTTGTTTGGTTTTTAAAACTATTTATTAAAAGTGTAGCTGAAAAATAGTGAACATTCCCTCTGTGGTATTAAGTTTATATGATTGTTAATAATGCATATTTAATATGTTTGATATGATCTTGTTGTTGCGGTCAAATTAAGATAATGTACCCTTCGTGAATAAATTTTATGGTTCGTTTTTCTGTTTTAAAAGCGCTGTGTTTACTTTAAAAAGCAATATATCATTTAAACGCAAGTGATGATTTTAAAGCTTCTCTGTGCAGTAAGAAAAGGATACTAATATGTTTAATAATTCGAATCCGTCAACTCGGAGGCTTATGTTTACTTGAATTGATACTTTGTAGAATAATGTTCTGATCGGCGCCTTTCTGATGAAAATACGGGACTAAGAAGCTAAAAATATTAGATTTTTCTTTTGTAAGTTGTAACTTATCTGTATGTATGAGGCTGTTACATTTTATTATTTATACTTTTAACGAACTCTTTTTATGCTTCTTAAGTGCATGAAGTTTGTTGTCAGTGTTTGATAACAAAGCAAGACGAAATAGTTATATACATATACCAATAGTGATTCATTTGCGAAGGGTATATAAATTTTGAGAGTGAGTATTCAATTCCGCTATTATTGCTCTTCACCAAAGTTACTTATCATTCCTACTGATATGTAAGTATGTATACAAAAATGAGCATTGATTTTATAACTATTGAAGTAAACCTGGTGTCGTTCCTAGAACATAAGTGAAAGTTGAGCAGGAAATGTTCTTGAAGATGAGCTTAACGTACTCATAGTACTCACGCATGCTCTTATTGAAACTCGCTTTACTTTGTTACCAATCTATATTTTATATGTCAACCAAAAATGTTTTAAGTACGCTAACTTTGAAGGCTTATGTATGAAAATATGGAGTGGAGAGGATACAATTGGAACGGATTTTTATTTGGTAACGAATGAAGCGATTTATATTGATAATTTTGATAGTAA
>NZ_JAGSOY010000129.1 GCF_018837975.1 Zooshikella harenae
ACTATCCCCCCAAATACTCAACTTCCTCTTCATCATCATCCAGTAATCAATGCAGCATATATCTTAAGTGGTGAGTTAACAGTCATTAAGCCAAACTAAACGCTTACAGGCAGGAGAAACCCTTGTTGAACTTGTCAATCAGTGGCACTATGGCAAGAATGAAACTGAGCAACCTATAAAAAACAGGTCGGCTCAACTGAAGCACTATTACAAAAAATGTAGTAGTGTATCCTTTTAATAATATGATTAATTAAATGACTGTTTGTTAGCTGATATTAGAAATGCTTTGCCGCTTTACTTACGAGAGCAGTATCTTTAGTAGTTTTTTTAGGGGGCTGCCACCACAAATCTGCTAGTTTCAAGTCGCCTGTCAAGGTAAATAAAAAAGACTTAATTTGTTGTAACTCTTCAGGGGTCAACCCTAACGGTAAAATATCAAAATGTGGCCTGGAAGGGTGCTGCTCTCGGTCATAGTAAGGTGGAGTAGGTTTATTATAGTGTGCTAAAACATCGTCTAGGGTAGCAAACTGTCCACTTTGCATATAAGGTGCGGTTTTAGCAACATTACGCAAAGAGGGTGTTTTAAAAGCACCCACAAGTTCAGGTCCTTGTTTTTTTAAATAAAGCATTTCCTGGCAATAGTTTTTATCAGCATCACTCCATGGTGACAAACACGTAAATTTATCCTTTAATAGTGCAGCTACACCTTCATAACGCCCCATATCAACCTGTTTTATATCTGCTTCAGGTGCACCAATATTATGAAACTCATAGTTGGTAAAAAGCGGACCGTTGTGGCAACTGGCACAGTTCCCTTTTCCCATAAATAGCCTTAATCCAGCAACCTCCTCTTCTGTATAAATTTCTTTCAGTTTTACCTTATTAACGGTATCTTTTTCAAGCTGTTTAACAAATAAATCAAAGCGACTTGGCAATGGTCGTATTTGACGCTGGTAGGCCATTAGTAATTTACCTACATCAGCAAAAACTCGATTGATTAAACTTTGTTGTACTTGACTAATTTCCTGCCAATTTTGCTGAGCTTGTATTACACCATCTGGACTTGAAGGAGTGCTAAGTTTTAATAATGAGGTTAATTGCTGAAAATATTTTTTTGATACTGAGTTATCTGACTTCCCTGTTTCTGTCATCAGCTGTTTATAAGAAGATAAATAGTATTGTATAAACATCTGGACTACTTCCAATCTACTTAACCCATGTTCAACACCAGATTCCATTGGGCCTAATGCTTGAGACCACAAACTATCCTTACGGCCATCCCAAAATTGCCAAGGACTATAAGCAGCACCTATGATAGAAGGCGCATTGCGCCGTGTCTCTGACATACCTTTTGATACGACTAAACCATCTGTAAAATACAGTTGTGGATTATGGCAAGTTGCGCATGATACTTGCTGATTTGCACTAAATCTTGTGTCAAAAAAGAGCTGCTGACCAATAGATGCTGCTATTAGCGAATCCGCATACTGGTTATCTTGTGCATCAGGTAATGGTGGTAGATTGGATAAATTAAATTGTGATAAAAATTGAATATCCCCAGTAGTAAACTGGTATACACTATCGTCACTATAAACATTCTCATTCAATACCCATAAAGCGAGCAACAGGCAAATATGTTTTATTATTAGGTGTCCGTTCATGACTATTATTACTTAATGAATAAGGCTCTTTTTTTAATGCTATAATACAATATTAAATTTCACCGTATCCTGCTCGTTATTATGTGGTATATCAAACTCCATAACCCACCAGCCAATCATTTGAAATTTTACCCCCTCCACAAGATAAACACCTGGTTCAACTTCTTCAGTGACTCTAGGTTGTGTTGGTAAGCCATGAACATGCCCTGGCATATGACCTCTTACTTTTATTTTTTTATTACTAGCAGCTTGACCTTTAAGATCGGTGACAATTAAATACCACTGATGTATCGTATTTAACGGCACTGCAGGATCATTCCCCGTTGTTAACACAGTTAAATCGTCAGGTACAGGTTCAACATGGGCAAAATAGTGTAAATCTCTGGAAAGTTGATAGCTTGATGTATCCAAGGGAGAAGGAATCGTTTGATTATTCATCGCAGGAATGGAAAGCGACATATTAGCAACAGGCTCTTTAACTGTTTGCATTACTTTAGGCATTGAAGGATGAACACTACGAATTTGGGTATTATGTGCTATGAGCTGGTGCTTGGCAGGTATTAACGACATTTCGCCTTGCAACTTTATTCGTGACGGCCAATGCTTAACCATGGCCTGTTTTAATAATTGATGTCCAAACCCCTTATAGCGACTGCTTTGTTGGCGATTATCTGCACCTTGCTTTTGCCATTGTAATATCTGACTTGCTAATAAATTGGCTGCATCACTTAATTGTTGCCTTGTATCATCATCCCCGGCAGTACGCGCTGAAGCCCTAAGTTTATTGACATCTTTACGTAATTGGTTTGCACGACTAATAAGTTTGATAGAACCTAGTTCTAAACTTCTTCCATCATAAATAAGCTCGGCAGCGATATCTAACGTGTCAGAAATAAGCTGAGGTTTCACTGTTGAAACCTCAGCACTATAAAGCGTGCTACTTGATAATAAACTTGCCGTTACTACCCACCCACAAATGATATAACTGCTGCCGCTTTTTCTTAATCGAGTTAATCGTGTAACGTCATACAATATGTTAGTTATGAGTGATATTGACAGTATAATCTTCCACCTCTCCATATTTAAATTCATTACAAGCTGATGGTGCACTATTATAGCGCATAGACACTCGAAGCCGTGTTTTTCCTTCTGCTACTGATGCAGGAATGGTTAAATCACCACTTACTGTTGAAGAAATTGCTTCATTTGAGTTAAAAACCATTTCACCTGTATCATCAAAATCACCATCTTTATTCAAATCAATCCAAACTTTCCAATACTCATTAAATTTTATGCCTGAATATCCTGGTTGTAGCATTATATTGCTTTTTCCTACAACCAAGTTAACCTCTTCTTTTGTAAAATCAGAATATTGGCTTGCACCTGAATTATGTGTGTACTGAGCAAACTGTACCCCAGCTATCCACTCATAATTAGCATTAGTACTACTGGAGTTACAATAAGTAGGATTTGGATCAGGTTTGTTAATCGCATCCCAATCAGGATTAACAACAAACAATCCATTACCAATATCACTTAGCACAATATTTCCACTGTCAAAGTATACGTAATTACTCCATGTCCCTGAAAATTGTGCACTATTTGAACCTGGAATAGAATCAAAGTATGCTACTTCTTCCAGCTTTCCTTTTTCAATATCGTTAGTGCTTAAAATACGCAACCCTGCGCGATAATTAGTCTCAAAGACAAAACCATCCTTTGTATAAAGATTATGATCAATCGCGGATGTTGGACCAACGTAACGTCCTATTTCTATAGGCTTATCCAACTGACTTACATCATAAATATATGATGTTGTATTAATACCATTACGCTGTTCATCCAGCTCATCATTCATAATCAGGATATTATGCTCGTCATTAAGAAACCATCCCTGATGGGTATACTGCGCACCTTCATATGGCGTTCTGGATATTTGTTTTGGATTCGATTTATTCGTAACATCTACAATGGTTATTGTATCCTCGTTGTAACCAATACATATTTCATGCTGATAAAACTGTATATCAGCCCCTTTATATACAACACACTGTGTATCATGGGTATAACCATCTGAAGAAAAACATCCTGCATAGACGGGTCTTTGAGGATCAGAAACATTCACCATATACAAACCGCCACTACACTGATTACTCCCCACTATATAGGCGTAACCTGTATCCTCATTTATGGCAATATTATGCGCATTACCAAATCCATCTAAATGCGCTGTTTCTTGTAATGTTTGTCCTGGAGAGGCTAAATCACGTAATGTCGTTAAATCAAAAACCTGAAGACCATGAGTGCGATTAGCACTACCATCCGCCACGATAAATGCATGATCATTATAGGTTTTAATATCCCGCCATGCAGCAGAACCATTATTATGAGAAGGTAAAAAACCTAAGAATACGGGTTCAAGTGGGTTAGTTATATCTACAAATGACGTACCATTGGTTCTACCGACAATTGCAATCTCAGCACCAGTGACAGGATCCGTATAACCCCATATATCATTCAGGTTTGCAGATCCTCCTCCCATTTTTTCTTTTGCCAAAAATGTCTGTAAGTCTACGTTTTTACATGGGTAACCACTGGCATTTCCATTTTCACATTTCGTGGTAACATCGCGCAACATCAGTCTCGGCTTTTTGCCTTCATTGCTGTCATCAAACTTGAATCCATCGGGAAACATCGCGCTATGCCCATAACAGAACATAGGTAAACTCAAGCCGGCTATTAAACCAACAAAACTGGCACTATATGAGTTCCTTCTCATTTGCACGCTCCTTGTCTTTATAACTTTAAATCGCTTGAGTTTTAGTTAATGAACAGTTATGCCATTGTCTAATGGCCTTGCTACAGGCTACTCAAAGCGTTTCCCCTAACAGGGTATGTTTACCACATATAATGGTCTTGGAGGTCAGCACTGTGAACTTTATTATATTTTATACACATTGGTACCATTAATCTTAACATTTGTACAATCAACACATACCAATGTGAGCCTAAGACTAATGTATTAAAAGTAATTCACTTACAATTATTAGTCCAGCATCTACTAAGTCAGTATATGACTCTTTTATTGCCAACATCACACCTTATGTGAGGTATTTTGTTATTCATAGTCATTAATAGTGATTTTCGTTTTATTAGTTAAATCTTTATTCATTAAACAACTTTCTTCTGCTAACAAACACACTACCTGCTAACCTTATAGCGTTAAAAAAACGCTCAGACTAAATAGTCAAACCCAACCGACAACAAACAGTTTAATGGAGCATTTTATGAAAGCGAAGGACTGGTACTCTTGGATAAACTTAATGCCCCCAAAACCTGATGATTTCCATGTGACGGGTGAAATTTACGTAGCAAACCCTGGGGTAAAAGCCGTGTTATGCACGAGAGAGCCACAGGGTATCAACCCTGAAATATTACTGCTCGACTTACACTTAATTCAGGAGCCAGGCATGTGGCCTCAGGTTATGACCTGGACACAAGCAAAGTATGATAAAGTGCTTTCTCCTAAATCACCTCGTTATCGTCAAGCGGATATTTTCTTTAACAATGAACCTATTGCACAGATAAATGTAGAAGAGATTCACTGATTACAATATTGTATTCATGGATTATTATTAAAAATGTCATTAAAAGAGTAAAAATACTTATTGTGATAGTTATTATAACGCTAAAACAACTAAACTTGCCTCCAGGATACCCCCTTAAACAAACGGACATGAACTTCATTCCTTACATTTTTATACCCATAACAAAGGTTTTTTAGGCGTGGCCGTCAAGTGATGAAGCCCCAGGAGCTTATATGAATAAGTGACTGGGGTGAAGAACACTGACAACAAAGCCTAAAAATGATTTGTGAAGGGTATATATGTAAGTAATTAGCGTTAAACCTTTAGTAGTCATTATTTACCAAAACACTTCACATGCATCCAAGTTTGCTTAGTAAGCCAATAATGATATAACTAATATTCCTGTCATACCTCACAGACTTATATAAGGAGTTATCAGTGAAAGCACATGAAAAATTAAATTACGTTGAGCTTCCTGCACATGATCTGTCTAGAACAAAAAAGTTTTTTTCTGCTGTTTTTGACTGGATATTTGAAGATTATGGCCCTGGCTATACTGCTTTTACTAATCAAGGTCTTGATGGTGGCTTTTACCAGTCAGAGTTAAAATCCTTAACAAGCCACGGAGCTGCTTTATTAGTATTTTATAGTGACGACTTAGTAAGTACACAAAGCAAAATAGAGACACACGGTGGAGAAATAACAAAGCCTATCTTTTCTTTTCCTGGAGGACGACGATTTCATTTTACTGAGCCAAGTGGTAACGAATTTGCGGTATGGTCTGATCA
>NZ_JAGSOY010000013.1 GCF_018837975.1 Zooshikella harenae
GAATTTTGGCTGGATGCCATTCATCAATGGCTTCAACGCTAAACCAAATCGTAATATCGCCGCGACGACGCAATGCTTCCGTATATTCCGCCCAATTGATCACCTTATATTTGGCTTTTTTATGTTGCCGGTGACTGAATTGGTTATGTTTATACGGCATGTAATGGCTTCTGATGGGTTAGTAGTCGCATCAGGGTACCATTAATTCGCCAAAACACTAAAGAAGGATGGGCTGGCCGATTTATTCAACAACGCCATCCAAAACCAAGTTTTTTCAGCACGGCTCTTCCTATATCGAGAGGTACTTAAATAAAGCTTAAATATCAAAAATACCGTTAAAACAACGAATATTGATTTTAAGTATTGGCCATCATTATTCGAGGCTCTAAAGAAAAAATTATCCCACTACCAAAACTCCTGATAACCCCATTAAAATAGCAATTAGATACTGTAAAAAATTCATATAAATAGAATTTATTTAGTAGCTTTGGTGAAGTTTATATTCCATATGCACTTAGCAGAAAATACAGCAACAATGGTAGAAAGTATTAAACTAATATACTATTTTAGTTTAGACCAAAACCCTTTACGAAATTTACTCACATTAACCATCATCTTAAATTTATTTCTACAAAACGCGCAAGATTGGAAACATCGTACGCAAAAAAGAAAACGTTTTACGCCATTCAATAATTTATCCTATGCTTAGATTGCTCATCAAAATAATGACTCTGAGGAAAAAAGTGATGTTAACCTTATGGGAAAAAAAGCTTGGACTCGCATTGGGACTTTCTTCCCTTATGCTGGCTAGCCCGCTATCAGCACTTGCAGGTGACAGTGAAAATACAACACCAGGCAATGAGTGGGCCAGACAAAAACAAGCTCAACTCAAATATGTGAGACAAACAGGTAAACCCCTCGACTTTTGTTATCGCCAGCAACTTTTATACGATGAGGGGAAAATTACGATTAAACCTAAGCCAGGGTACAACTGTATACCATCTGCCGCTATTGGCGGTGGTGGACATGGCTAGAAACTGTTTCACAACACAATTATGGGTTTAGTCAGCAATAAACTAACATACATATTCGACTACATTAAAACCCTATCTTAGCGTTATAGGCTACCGCATTGGTGCGTAGCCTATAACGCTATAGTTAGCTCAATAGATAGCTCATACTCGCTAAGCGCGACTTACCTCACTTTCTTACCTCTTTATCCTTACTAATACCGTTTTGCTGTAAATCTTGATCTTGAGTAACAAACAGGGTCATATTTCGCTTATTAGCAACTCGATACATCGACATCTGATACAAAGCAGGCACAACAAAGAGTGTTAGAAACGTCGAGAAGAATAGGCCCCAAACAATTGCCGTCGCGACTGGAGACCAAATAAGCGAATGACCACCTAGCCCTACTGCCAAAGAAAATAACCCGGCAATGGTTGTTAACGTCGTAATCAAAATAGGTAACATTCGCCGTCTAGATGCGTAAAATATCGCATGGATCAAAGTCATACCTTTAGCCAAATTCTTATTAGCTGTAGATATCAGTACTATTGCTGCATTAACAGCGATGCCAGCAAGCGCAACAATACCATACAGCGTAAATAAGCTAAGAGGATTGCTTGATACAAATAACCCTAAGACGACACCTGTAAATGCCATAGGTACGGTAATCAACACCATCAAGGGTTGAAAATAGCTTTGAAACTGCGTACTCAAAATTAAATACATTAAACCAATACCCAACATAAACAACATTGCTATAGCATCAATGCTCTCCTGTATATCATCTAATTCACCTGAAAAATCTAATGATACATTAGGATATTTTTTAGCAATGGTTTCCCAATAATCTTTAATGAGATTATTGGCGGCAACTGTATCAATTTTTTGCTTATCAATATCTGACTCTAGCGTTATGGTGCGCAAGAAATTGTAGTGGCGTAAATTGCCTTTAACCTGTTCAGTTTTAACATTCACCAGTTCTTTTAGTGGTACATTATCCCCATTTCGAGTAGGAACAGATAAGCGTAATAATTCATTGATATCATTGTAGTTATTTTCAACCGCTGATGTTGACTTGATTCGTAAAGCGACCTGCTCACTTTCATGCTGAACATAACTCACTATTTCGCCATCAACCAACATTTTTACTGTTCGGTAAACCTCATTAGGTACGATATCCAGACGATTAATCGCATCATTATTCAGCTTTAATGTAAGCCCATAACGTCCTTTACTATCATCGTCTGATATATCTCGAAAATTGTTATTTTTTGCTATATAGGCTTTTAATGCATCTGTAGCCTGCCGTAACTCACTATACTCCTTCCCTCGTACTTTTACACTGACAGGCTTACTCGTCGGTGGGCCACCCGCAAGTTTTAAAAAGGAAATATTTGTCGGTCCTATGACTTGTAAAACATCACTACGCATATCTTCTATAATTTGCTCTACTGAGCGATAATCTTCTTTTCTCGGTTGCAAACTCACCATAATTTGCCCAAGATGTTCACCAAACATAGGCGCTGTTTCTGTAAACATTTGCCCAGCATAACTCACAACGGAACGGACTTCATGATCCTCTAAGTTTTTAGCCACATGCTTTTCAACCTCAAGCATCTTGTCCATTGTTTCGTCTAATGAGCTATTGGTTGGCATTTCCACATTAACGTAGAATAGGCGGATGGTGTCGGCAGCGAAAAAATCCACACGAATCACACCACTTTCAACGGCTGAAAGTGCCGCAGCAAATAGCAAGACCAGTGCAGATATTGTTTTTTTAGGGTGACGCATAACCTTAAGCAATGCATAACCATAATACACTTTGAATTTATGAATAATATGTTGTCTAAAATTATCAATGGCAGAAACTCTCGCGAATGACACTTTGGCGGCAATGATATGTCCTGGCAACATCCAATAGGCTTCAATGAGACTGACTGCTAATGCCGTTGTAACCACTAAGGGTATCACCATCATAAACTTACCTAAAATGCCTGGTAGAAGCATCAACGGTAAGAATGCCGCCATAGTGGTCAATACTGAGGCTGTTACCGGACCAATCACCTCAGTGAGTCCAGTCCAGGCCGCATGAATCCCTTTTAGCCCAGAACGTATCTTATTGTTGATTGACTCAACCACGACCACCGCATCATCAACCAACATACCTAATGCAATGACAATCGCCAGCAGCACAGAAGTATTCAACGTTTGGTCAAATACTTTTAACATGATAAAAGTACCCGCCAGTGTGAAAGGAATACCAATGGTAACCAGCAAACTAATGCGAGAACCAAGAAAAAACCAGGTTACAAAGAGTACAAAGGCCAAACCAATTAAAGCATTATTCTCCATGATGGATAATGCATTACGGGTAATTAACGTTTGATCATCGATCAGCGTATAATTCACCCCTAATTCTTTAGAAAATTTATTTTTATCTTCTACAAGATGGCTAATTCTTTCTACAAGCTCCAGGGTATTGGTGCTTTCTTGCTTCATGACAGCAAACATCACAGCAGGACGACCTTGAAAACGAACTAATCGATCAGCCTTGGCTCTCGCCCAAACAACTTCAGCAATGTCTCCCAGGCGTACCTCACTGTGTGAGCCTTGATTCGTTAATACAGGTAATTGTGCAAGCTCATCAGGGTTGGTGGTTGTCCCTTCAACGCGTATTAACCATTGATCTTCACCAACACGTGCGCTACCTGCTGAAATATCGCGATAAAATGTTCGAATAGTATCTGCCACCGCCGTTGGAGAAATACCAAGTAACTGTATTTTCTCTACATCAAATCGAATTTGTATTTCTGGGTCTCGCTCACCAGTGAGTTGAACCCGATCAACGCCTTTTGTTCGAATTAATTCATTTTCTAGAATAATGGCTTGCCGACGTAAGTTTTCATCATCGGCTGGTCCTGATATCACTACGGTTGCTGTTGGGAATGCATTTGCTGTGGTCACTTCATAAATTGTGGGGCTTTCTGCTTCTTCTGGCAATTCATCTTCTACATTATTTATTTCACGACGCAAATCAGCCATACGTTTATCAAACAAGCGCTGACTAATATCCTGAAAACGAACTAATATACTGGAAACACCTTCACGGCTGGTACTGGATACAAACTTAACATTTTGTATTTTTTCCAGCTCCTCTTCTAATACATCGGTAATTTTTTTTTCAATATCTTGAGCAGAAGCACCTGGTAATAACGTCGTTATTTGCACCCAATTAAAATTAATACTAGGGTCTTGTTCTCTTGGCAATTGTAAATAAACCAGATACCCCATCAATAATATTAATAAAAAAAGTAAATTAGTAAGTTTATGATTTTCGATTAAACTACGTAACCACATTGTCTTCGTTCCTTATTTTATTGTTTTTTGACAATATGGAGTTGCTCACCATCAACTAACCCATGACGGCCATCAATGATCACCAATGATGTTGATGCAATATTGATAGAAATTGGTCTTCCCTCTTGTGCTCCATCAATTTGAATAAACTTTGCGGAATTTTCATCTACAATAAAAATGCCATATTGTTTATCTCGTTTTTGTAATAGGTAAGCAGGTAAGTGAGGGGTAGGATTTTCCCAGAGTAAACGGCCAGTACTACCAATAATTGAGAAGTCTTCTGTAAATAAAAAGCGTGCCTCACGACTTCGGGTATTATTTTCAATAAAAGGTAGTAGAGTACGTTTTTTTAAGGGATATGTTTTTTCACTACTCGAAAATTCATAATGGCGAGCATTAATAAAAGAAAACTCATCAGAACGCGCAATTTTTGCTGAAACTTCCAGATGATCTGTTTGCAATAACTCAATCACAGGAGTACCAATAGAGAGTAATTCACCCACATTAGCTATTTTCTTCGTAATTACTCCGCTATAAGGCGCTTTTATTTCACAGTACTCTACATTTAGCTCAGCAATATCCAGTGCTGCGCGTTGTGCTTCTAACTGTGCTTCTGTATTGACTACACTGGTTTTATATCGATCCAGCTCTGCTTCGCCAATTGTCTGTTTACGTGCAAGCTTTACATTTCTTTGCAACTCACGTCTACTAAAGGCTAACTGATTGTTAAGTTCTGCTAATTTAGCTTGTTGTAGTTGTTTAGTTAATAGTGTCTGCCGACAATCAAGGTTCGCTAAGATAGCTCCTTTTTTTACTTGATCACCGACATTAATTGGCATTGAAACTAAACGTGCTGAAATTTCTGCAGGAATTTGGCTTTTATTTAGTGCCACAACTTGCGCAGGAGCGCTACGTGTTGGATAAAATAGAAGCTCACTTGCAGGCTCTGCACTTACTCGAGTTTCACTATTTACGCTGCAACATAAAAATGAAAACCATAAAACTGCAATATACGGCAATACGCGATTCATTAATTGTTTCGTCCCTGCTGCTATTGAGTAAAAACTAAATGTTATATCGTGAGTTGAAAATTTTAATGTTTTATAAACATGTCACACTAAGTACAAATATCTACCGAGTCTCTAATAAATTAGGCTAATACACACTATCCATAGCGTCTACTTTATCTCTCATTAATAAGGTACACTGAACACGTTACGAGGTTATCACTGACTAATGGTGTAATCAATTTGCCACTATTCACATTCCGAGACCGACGTCTTGTTTAGAGTAAAGCAGTTAAAGCCTGTTGAGTATCCTCTCGTCAATCGTTTTTATAAAGTACAAGGATATAAAGGCAAAGCACGAGGCAATGAGAATATATTTGTACTGCAACAATCCCAAATTGTCGCAGCCTTACGTCTCGTCCCCTTAACTGATCAGTGGTTATTAAGGGGATTGTGGGTAGACTATGCGTTACGTAGACAAGGGCTAGGACTAGCCTTACTGAATGGAATAATCGATTTTCTTACTATTAGTCATTATTACTGTTTTGCTGATCAGGACGTAGTACCGTTTTACTTAAAAGCTGAATTTATTAGTCCGAATATCCAGACCCTCCCTGTGCCTATACTACAGCGCTTTAAAGCCTATCAACAACGTAATGCTCGATTACAAGCCCTTATCTGGCAAAGCCCGTCATCACTTGACGCACCCCTCGATCTGCCAAAATATCAGTCACATTTGCCGAAAACGTAACAAACTCTACCTCTCGTCCCTGAAAGCGGACAGAACCATTTGCCACAGTAGGCCCAACAAACTTTGGCTGCAAATGAAATGCTTTAGCAAGACGTACCCCATCACTTGTTGCGCACAAGCCACCAATTTTCTGCACATAGTCACGGTACTGACTCACATAAGACATGATCTGTAAGATAATGAGTGATGCAGCCAATCGGCTTCCACCATACAGAGAAAAAACGTATAAACAGTGGGGTTCGTTAACTGAAGCCAAGTGTGATAGGCAAATATCAGCTTCAGCCAATTCATTATTAATCAGTTGTAAGAACGCCTGTAAAGTCACTGGCAACGCTATTAAGTGTCCAAAGTAGTGTCCCAACTTTGTGCATGCCATCATTAACGGAGAGCAACCTGATTGCATCCACTTTTGTAAGGTTGATAACGTCACGTTGTTATCAGACTGATAAATAGAATGGTCATAATCCAAAATAAGGCGGAGTAAATGCTCATCCGTCGTTAATGACAACAGTGACTTGAGCTCATAATTATTAATGCACTGCTCTGGATAGGTGCCAATCTTTGACTGTAATTTTGTTGAGTTAAGGTAGTGTTTTAACAAATACGCTACAGACTGATCAGTAGACTGCAGTGTGGTTTTAGCCGGCATGAAGGGAAATACTTCACTTATCTCGTCTTTAAAAAAGCAAATAATTTCTTTTTGCCTGCTAATGGGTGGCTCTGTAGTAAAGCGCTCCCAACGACTTACCGTAACAGCATCAATACCTGTCAGTACTGGCGAGAAGCTAGAAAACGCTGTTGCTATCATTTCTTGTGTATAACCTTGCGCTTTACGCTTACGCTTAAGGTAATCACCAAACCGTTCCAACATAACTACTGCCACTTCTCAATTTATTAAACACCACCCCCACAAACTTCATCTTAAGCCGTTACACTTAAGCTTACTGTGGGTTTAATGCCTTTGGGTTAGCCTGTATGACTGATCAATGGACAAATTCGTTGGTCGCGCTATGCTTTTTTTGTAAATTATTTAGCCAGACTGTTTGTCATCTATTTAACCAACTACCCTGGGGCGCCTCTATTAAACCTGCCCAACCGTAACAGACAATTGGTATTTATACGTGCTAGGGAAGGCCAACACCATGCCATTGACCATAGTCAACACACATAAAATCGCTTACAACTGCTATGGGCAGGGTACTCCGGTACTACTTTTACATGGCTTAGGGTCTTGTGGTAAAGACTGGCAGGCTCAAATTGAGGTTCTAGCCGCACATTATTATGTCATCACACCAGACTTTCGCGGCCATGGAGATTCAGCTAAACCACCTGGCCCTTATTCAATTAGGGGTATGGCAGAGGATATCCGTCAGCTACTGGCTCAACTCAAAATACAACGTTGTCATGTTGTAGGTTTATCGATGGGAGGCATGATTGCATTACAGCTGGCTGTTGATCATCCAACACTGTTTTACTCCATCACCCTCATCAACAGTGGTCCAGGCATTAGCTCGCTAAACTGGTCAACCAAGCTATTTATCTGGCAGCGTATAGCCATTATTAAACTCTTTGGTATGCGCGTGCACAGTTACCTTTTGATGAAGAGGCTATTCCCTCTGCCCTCTCAGGACAAGCTTCGTGAAAAAGGCACTCAACGCTGGCAACAAAATGATAAAGCCGCTTACTTAGCGGCTTTTGAAGCCCTTGTACACTGGAGTGTTGAACCCCAACTTGAGCGTATTCAATGCCCTGTACTTGTGCTGGCAGCAGAACATGATTACACACCGGTTGCCTACAAACAAAGCTATATACGACACTTTAAGCAGGGAACCCTTGCAGTTATTACTGATTCCAGACATGCCTCGCCTTTGGACCAACCAGAGCAAGTCAATCAACACCTGCTACACTTTTTGTCACAACAGCAGGTTGCACTGACAGGGTAGTTTAACAATCGTTTATATCTTATAAATACTGACACCTAAGCAATGGTGGCAATCCCTGCAGGCAGCGATTAGAATGATTCAACACTTTTTATAGCCACAATACTTCACGTACAGCCTAATCAATTAAACCTCAAGCGTTTGTAGTGAGATAATGAAATTAGCAATTGCTCAAGAACTTGATGCCTATTTACACTCTAATATCCCTTTAATAGCGGCTATGCAAATTGAAGTCAGCTACTTTGATGGCAAGTGTTTGCGTCTCAGTGCTCCGCTAGCCGTTAATGTAAATGACAAACAAACCGCATTTGGTGGAAGTATCGCCACCTTAGCAACCATTACCGGCTGGGCAATGGCTACATTGCTTGCAAAACAAGCTTCAGGCCCTAATCAAGTCGTTATCGCTGAGAGTAAATTACGTTACTTGAAGCCTATTACTGATGATTTTTTTGCTGAATGTCTCCGTCCGGAGGATAGTGATCTTGATAATTTCTGCCATGATTTAAATGTAAAAAGTACAGCTAAACTAATTCTTCCTGTCCAAGTAAAACAAGGAAATAAACTCACCGCAGATTTTACAGGGACCTATGTTGCCTCTGTTAACGCCCCACCAGCGTCTGCAGCTTGCTCAATGATCTTCAATGAGTAAAAACAGCACATTTATGCTTACGTTAAGTTAATAAATACCATGTATAGTTCTGCACTAAACTGCAAAGTGCTCTAATGACCAAGCTGTTAAAAGTAGAAATGAGAGTCCTATGACGTTATATACGTTGTTATTAATTATTGCCACCATAATTACACTTGCACTTGCTATTTGGGCAATTAAGCTTTGGCGCGAAGTTTTTCAAAATCAGGCCAAAATTCGTGAATACAAAAAACAACACCGAGACTTTTTAATCTCCAGTATACGACTGATAGCTGCAGCAGTTGTCAACGAGCAGGTTAATTTATCTGAAGCATGCATACGGCTAAGATTTTTATTAGAAAATATTGATGAAAATATCCTAAAACATGCTGATTTCGCCGTAATTGACACTATGTATATCGCAACAAAAGATATGCCAACCCATGATGCGCGCCATAGTTTGCGCCCTAATAAACTTCATGCTCTCGATAAAGAGCGAATTGAGCTGGAAACTCAGCATCGAGAAGAAATAATTCAGGCAGCCAAAAAGCTACTTGTGTATGGCTTTTAAAGCGTATCAATTATTTACAGCGCAAAAACAAAAGGGCCTGTCTTGGCCCTTTTGTTTAATATCTTTTCGCGAATACGTTTTGTGGCATCAGTTATTACACTTTAACTATAGCCATCATCTGATCTTTAACTACCTGCCAGTTTAATCCTGGAGGTGAAATAAATGCAGCTGAACCTTTTTTCATTGGCACCATCGCTACATGCCAACGTTTATCGCTATAATCGATGGGATCATGGAACGGGTGATTTGGCATCAATAAAACCGTTACAGGACCTTCAGGTGTTTGCACCACAAAGTGTGCCGCTAAAATACCATCAACAATACAGTTACCCGCAAATGTAATTCCTTGATAATCTGCTTTAGCTTGCAAATTGACATTCTGTAAGGTTTTGCGAAAAGTATCCATAGATATCAACTCAGTCTTAGTGAGTGTTTCTGACTCATCTTCAACATGGCGAATCATAAGCTCAGCAGTCGCTCCATGCTCTTCATATACTGGGGTATTCAACGGTAACCAGTTGAGCATAACGGCAAGAACACCAATCGATGCTGCAAGCGCAAATCCTATAATGCCTCTTTTGACACCTTGATGTGACCCTTTGGCACTTGAGCCAGCAGGCTCCTCAGGTGCAAAACTCTGTCGTAACATGATTTTTGCTACTAAGTCCTCAGGCACATCAACCGCTAATGCTTGTGCTAAAGCCGCTTCTTGTGTGTTCAGTTTTTGATAAAACTGTTTACAGTTGGCACATTGCCGAATATGCGCTTGGGCCTCCGCAGGAATTGCCGCAGGTTGTTCCAAAGCTAAGCGACGAAATTCCAGGCATTTCATAAGCCCCTCCGATTAACCCCTTGTTTAATGTGATCATCTCCCAGCAACTCTTTAAGCTGTAACCGAGCACGGCGTAGTCGAGTAGCAACGGTATTAATAGGTAACCCCATTTCTGAGGCAATTTCTTCTTGACTAAACCCCATCACAACTTGCAAAACCAATGGCTCTCGATACTTATCAGACAATTTATACAATGCCTGACGGATCGCATCCACATCAGTGGAGACATCAAATGAATGTGTTTGATCTTCAAGTTCATCAACACTTAAGTCAGCATACTCTAACGATTTTCGTTGAAAACGCCGTGCATTTTCTCGACGCAAGATCGTTATCAGCCAAGATTTAGCGGCTTGTTCATTCTGCAGGCTGTCTAATGAACGCCAAGCCCGCATAAACGTTTCCTGTACTAAATCTTCAGCAATACTCTCATCTGATGTTAGCCAGAACGCATAACGATACAGCGATTTATAGTAAGCATCGACTAACGCTTTAAATTGCATATCTTTTTTGCTCATGCCAATAAAGACCCTGTGGACTATAAAAATATTTCACAGTCCACCTGATTGGGCATGTTTTCAAAGGGTTAATATTATCTTGAACTGTAAAGGCTTTAGCGAACAACGCGAGAAACACCATTAGCCGTCAAAACCCTCACTCTATCACCTCGATAGAAACGTACAGCTGGGTCAACTTGCTGAACAACCGAGATATAAGCGCCATTATTCAACTGAATGGTCAATCGCACACCGTGAGAACGAGTATAGGCTTCCTCTGCCTGACCTCCAAGTAAACCACCCGCAACAGCACCCGCAACAGCAGCAATATCACTGCCACGGCCACCACCAATTGTAGAGCCCGCAATACCTCCTGCCGCAGCACCTGCTATAGCACCAACACCACTTTTGGTGCCCTCAATAGCAACTGCTTCAACTCCTACAACTGTACCGAACTGAACCGTTTGCATCTGTCTAGCCTCATCACGAGAATAGCTATTTCCAGATAAGTTCGACATGCAGCCAGTAAGACCTAAGGAAAAAGCCGCCAAGGCTGTAATTGCCACATTCTTTAGCTTTATCATGGTTCCATACCTAACCGTGTTTTCCACACTTAATCATTACATTGCTACTATTGATTATCGCACCTTTCTCATTAATTGCAGGAGATAAAATCATTCTTTACCACCGTCCTAAAGATACTTCACAGAGACTTATCAAAATAGACCACAAAAAATACAAAAGTTTACTAAAACTTTAAGAAAAAATTACTAAGTAAAAATATTACGAGACAATTTCATCATTTGAGAATTTATACCGATATCATGTGTATAACTATGACAAACTTCATAATCAAATTATGAACGCCCTTTAAAAGGGTGAGGAAAGGGATCGGATCGTACACATCAAGTGATATCTATAAAAATGATATCCATAGAATAATTTATGAGGTTTAAGTCTGCAGTTTTGATGTAGATAATAAAACAGTTATGACTATTGATATAACGTTCCAAGAGACCCAACAAATCTTTTTTAAAATTGATGCTTGCCTTTTAACAAGCAATAGTAGTGAAGGGCTTCTTAAGCGACTGCTACAAGCTAGCTTAAAGTATTTTAATACAGAAGCCGCATGGTATACCCTAACGCCTCATATACCCATTTCTTCCATAAATTTTCCCACGCGCGTACCTAAATGGCTTTATGCTCATAGCCTCTTTCAAACCGAATCAATTGTACAACAGCTTTTGGATGATAATCCCAATGGCTTACACCTGCTACGCCAACAAAAGCAACTTTGTATAATTCCTACCAAATATATTAATCACATTGATGGCATCTTTATGTTGCCCATTTATTTTCAAGAAAAGTTAGTTGCCGTACTTAACTTAGGCTTTAAAAAAAATAAGCTTCATTGGTTTCAAGATGTCAGCTCCCTATTTAACCAACTGGCAACCAAAGTCTCTTTACTGCTTTCTCTTTTGAATAAGCATGACAACCTACAATACCTTGCACAAAGAGACCCACTCACAAACCTTTATAACCGAAGAGTAATGCTTGATCATATCCAAAATGAGCTGACACGTTGTGAACGCTATCAAGCATCTTTAGCCATTTTATTTATTGACTGTGATGACTTTAAACAGATCAATGATCAATTTGGACATGATTGTGGAGATGCCGTTTTACAACACCTTGCTTATGTTTTCCAAAAAACTCTACGAAGAAGTGATCAGGCCTTTCGCTATGCGGGTGATGAATTTGTTATCACATTACCCAACCAAAGTATGAAAGACGCTCAGGCTGTAAGTACACGCTTAAAAAAAGCTATTGTAAAAGAGCCTCTAATTTATCAAGAAAGAGCTATTCCAATTTCAATTTCTTGTGGGGCTGCCATCTACTTAAAAGATGTTACTTGGAATGCTGAAATACTGTTAAATCAAGCCGATCAGCAACTACTTCAGCAAAAGAAAAACAAAATTTCACCTTTAATTTCATCGTCACTGATGCCTACCCCTATCTGCTCAACAAAACAGCCAATTTCAAATAGCCAAAACCATTCACTTCAATGTTAATCGGTTAGGCTAATGATAATTTATTTGGTATAGACATTGCAGTAAAAAGAAAACAAAAACTGACAGTATAACTTACTAGTGCCTTGCATTATACGACATGATATGACCAGGCTTATTACTCTGTTGCTGGTTACACCAACCCCATAGTATACGCTTATCCAAGCTATTAAATGCCTGTTGCCATTCATCTGCCGCTTTACTTACAAATTCCTGGGCTTGTTGACGTATATCCTCATCTTGTAATGGTGAGTTTAGTAAATGAACTAAATCTGCATAGGCCTTTCGGTAATATTCAAATGCTTGAATTTTAAGCCCTAAAGCTAAATAGGTATCTGCTAAATTATGACAAGCAAGCATAAATAACTGGACAACAGGCAAACTACTATCCCGACTATCCTCTAAAAGCAGTATATCTTCAGCAACAAATAAGGCTTGAAAGAAATATTTTTGAGCTTCCCAATATTGCTCTGTGTGAAATGCTTCACTTCCTTGAAATGTTAATTGTCGCCACCGAGTTTCCAGGCTTTGCATTGTACCTGATCCTCAATAAATGATGTTCAAGCTTAATCTCATTCAGCAACCTTATTCCTATCCAAACACGTCTATCTACCGACTTTAACATTAGCCGTTGTGATTGATTGAAGGACTCTCCTTTGTATACAACCTACTCTCAATCTCCACTAACAAGGCTGCTATGCGCTTTTGTTTTAAGTAATATATGTATCATGTAAATAAAAAAACGTCATATTGCGTATAACCTAAAACACGATATGATCACACTTAGTACTCATGGTTAGAAAAAATATAGCAGAGAAAGTTCCTAAGCGACGCCAATAATTTGACAATTGATTGTTATCCGCACTGCAAAGCCATATGATTATAAATTGATATCAGGTTCACATATTTAATTTATCATTCATCACAATAGTGGCTGTACATTATTTAACCAGTTAAAATGCAGTGAATTTTATAGATTGAGGCAGACTTTATCTCAGTCAAGTTTAATCAAACAATTTACTGAAGAAGTACCTAATTATGCTTATGAATACTCTATGGCAATTTGCAGTCAGTGAGCCAAGCTTTTCTTTGTTTATATTAGGATCTATTTATTTACTATTAAGTACTGTTTTAACCATAAACATCTATTTTCGTAAACACGCAACAAAACATGCTCTAGTTTATAGCGATATCCAACAGCTTCCATTAAAGTCCTACTCTGCAGCATCTCAACACATCTGGACCCAACTCTTCCGAACAGTATCAATCTTTTCTCTTATTATGGCTGGGGCCAGTTATACATCCGCACTTATTTTATATTTATAAAAAATGAGTTGCACTGAGCTGAATATACTTGCTTTACCCACTCAGTGTTGAAAGAGAAATTTTGCACCTTCCTTGGCACTAAAGCTGCTGACTATAACTTTCAATACTCAATAAAGGCCAACACATAAGCTGTGCCAACGCACACGTTATGAGTCATCTGACTCATAACTGCTCATTTGGCAACGAAATTTATTAATCAGCGGGTTAGCATAAGCCTGAAGCCACCAATGGCGCCATGTCTCCGGACAAGAGGCCAAGCGTTGCTCAAATTCTTCTCGTTTTGCTTTTAAATCAAGATCAGGAAAATATGCTTCCAGCGTGGGAGGGGTTATATCTGCAAATGCTTCTTTGACCTGCTCAAATGCTAAGAAGTTAGAAGGATGCAAATGATAAAGCGAATGGATCTGACGATCTATTTCATTAGCTACCTCCGTTGCATTTGAATATTCCTCTTCTAAACATTGACCAAATGAAATATGAACATGTCCTTTATACCCCGTAATTCCACGCACAATACTGTTCACATCTTCATTTTCAGCTTTATCATATTTACCATGCGCTGCTCGATAAGCTAATTCTCTTGCTTTAACAATATCGCAAGGATCATATTCATAGGACACTGCAACCGGGACAATACTGAGTCGTTGTATTTGCTCAGCAAACGTTGCATCCTTATCTGTTTGTGCCATTAACAGCATTTTAAGAATTGCAGTATCGGTTTTATCGTTACTGTCTTTAGAACGTCCCTCACGCTGAGCAATCCAAATTGATTCAAAGCTACTCAGCGAGTGATTGATATAAGCTGAAAGCTGCTTATAAACCGCCAGCTTTTCTCTTCTTCCTTTAACGGAACGCTTAACAACAAAGCTTTTGTTCAAGCGCATCAGATCACTGACATAAGGACGACTTAGCAGATTATCCCCAATTGCAATTCGCGGAGTCTTCATACCATGATGATAGAGTGCGAAGTTAACGAATGTTGGATCCATAACAATATCCCGGTGGTTACACATAAAAAGATAACCACGGGCATTTTTCAGTGATTCTTGTCCAGAATAAGTGACTTGCGATGTATTTTTTTGGATATTACGATCAATATATGTTTCCAGCACATCCTGCAGCCCTGCGACATCTTTAACATGGCGCAGCTCTTCACGAAGTGCAATACGCACTAAATATTTTAAACCAGGCTGTAAAAACTCAGGGCATTTGGGAAACTTTAGCGAAGTCATTGCATTTATAAATGCACCATCATCTAACAAGCGATCCAAAACCATTCTTACCTCATCATCGTGATAAGGCCTGATATCATCGAAGTTGTCCATGCAACAACGGTCCACCTTCTGACTGTATTAACAACAATTTTATTCGTTTTTCCTGCAATACTATATAACTACAACAAGCTATATATAGGACTTAAGAAAGTATTGTCCAACATTGTACTGCTTAAGAAGCTCGCCATTATAGTACAAATCAGACACCGTTTTCTGTTAATCACATAGATAGGTTGTTATTAAATGGAATCAATTCAATGGCTCACTTTACAATGTCCTTATTGTGGCGAACCATTTAATGCTGCAATAGAGCCACTTTGTGATATTCAGGACTTTATTGAAGATTGCCAGATATGCTGTCGCCCTATTCGTTTGGTTGTGGACTACGATCCTATTCAGCAACAAGCTGATATAAAAGTATTTACGATGGATGACTGCTAAACATGCTGAAGAATTGACCTCTATCATAACAGTACTTGGGATGACTCCACCTATCCGCTATAATGCCATCGCCGTTTTAGCTAGAACATCATGCCTAAATGGATGAGCGTATCCATGTTACGACAATCAGCAGAGGTTTTTATGCAGTTTTCAAATCTAGCACGCCTTCTCTCTCTTCCCTTGATTTGGTTGTCTTTACAAGTACCTAGCTCTTTGGCCAATGACTTAACAGATATTGAATCATTAGCAAAACAAGGGAATCAAGCTGCTCAGGTAGCGGCAGGACAAGCCTTCTTTACAGGCAGTATGGGGGAAACAGACTATACAAAGGCAGTTCGCTACCTTAAACCTGCTGCTGAAGCTAATCACCCCGTTGCGAAGCGTCTGCTTGGCCTAGCTTATTTAGAAGGTAAAGGTGTCACTAAGGATGAGAAATTTGGCATTAATTTATTAAATGAAGCAGCAAAACTGAAAGATGCTGAAGCACAATACTACCTAGGCCATGCTTTTCACAAAGGTATTGGTGTCGATACCAACCTGATTACGGCTTATATTTGGTTAAGTCTATCAAGTGAAGCACATAACCCACACCAAGCAAATGCTCAGGAAGAAGTATCAAGGATTAAGCATATTCTTGCGCCAGGACAAATTGAGCAAGCTAACGCCATACTGGCCAGCTTAAAACATCTCTACCTTCAACAAAAAGCAGAAAAATCCCAAGCTGCTCAGCAATAGTACGAAGTCATTCGCAATTAACTTTAAAAACAACCAGAATTAATTGGCTTCACACCTCACTCACATTAAGCGCTGCAGTTAATCCAGATCACGATAACAGGCTTCCAGCAGCGCTTCAGCACGCTCATCAACGAGTAATGCTGCCCCCATACTATTAGTAACAAATGCAAACCCAAGCTGACGGATAGGATCAGCCACAACCAATGCACCACCAGCACCTGGATGACCAAAATTCTGGTGCGCTCCAAGCTGCCCACCAGAATAAGACTGGTGCAATAAAAAACCTAAACCAAAGCGCGTTTGACAAGGTAGCACCGCATCCTGACCAGAAACATAAGTTTGAGTCGCTAATGATAGTGTTTCTGGCTTTAAAAGTTTGGGCTCTATACTGGATAGGTCAGCCATAATTTTAGCCAGTGCTCGTGCTGTTGAATGACCATTAGCAGAAGGTAACTCCATTGATTGCCACTGAGGCCAATTTGTGCTGGTCATGATGGTTAGTGGATTAGTAAAACTTCGTGCGGTAATACCTTTAGGCCGACTCATTAACTCGGCTAAAAGGCCTTGGGGATTTTGACCAGGTTGATTTAACCGCATCATAGTGGCAATACGTGATGTCACATCCTCAGGTACACCAATATAGAACTCCTCCTGAAACTCATTTTTTATAAGTTCACGCCAATAGTTACCAAGAGACTCTCCTTGAATACGTCGAAATAGCTCACCCGCCATCCAGCCAAATGTTACAGGCGCATAGCCATGCTTAGTTCCTGCAGGCCACCATAACTCTGCGCGCTCTATATGATTGACCATAGTTGACCAGTCAAATAAATCATCAGGCAATACCTCATGTTTAAATGCAGGTAAACCCGCTTGGTGTGTTAATAGGTGCTCGACAGTAACTAGCCCTTTGCTATTTTGGGCAAAAGCTGGCCAATAGTAAGAGACGGGTTTATCCAACAATAATTCGCCCTGCTCATAAAGCTGGAGCAAGCTAACAATCGCTGCCACCTTAGTGCAGGAAAAAATATTCACCAATGTATCTTGATGCCATACCTCTTGCTGAGCCTTATCCATATGACCAGCCCAAATATCTACGAGCATCTCACCATTTTGGCAAATACTTAATGAAGCACCATGCTGTTTTTCCATTTGCTGTTGAAACAGCGTTTTTAATCCATGAAATCGTTCTTCATAATAACCTTGTACTACAGGTGTCGTTATTTCAGAAGTCTGCATAACTAAGAAAATCCATTAAACCTGTGAAAAAGTCTTTTATTGTTATATCCATTATGCTGGCTGAATATCTTGCTGAAAAGGTGGCAAAGATGAAAGAATTGCTTTGCCATAACGCTGGGTAACAATTCGACGATCAAGCAAAGTAATAATGCCTTGATCAGTTTCATGCCTCAATAATCGACCACAAGCTTGAACCAGTTTCGTTGCAGCATCAGGTACCGTTACCTGCATAAAAGGATTACCACCTTGTTGTTCAATCCACTCTGCTAGCCCAGCTTCAACAGGGTTATCTGGAGCAGCAAACGGTATTTTGGCAATAATTACATGCTCGCAATACACACCTGGTAAATCAATTCCTTCCGCAAAAGAAGCTAAACCAAAAATCACACTCGCTTTACGTTGATCAATACGTTTTTTATGTCGCAAAATGATTTCCTGTTTACTCAAATCACCTTGCATCAGAATCTTATCCTGCCAAGCCCCAGTCATTTCTGTATAAACATCTTCCATTTGCCGGCGTGAGGCAAACAAAACTAAGGCACCTAACTGAACTCCAAGTAACTCAGGTAAATAATCAACAATAAATGCAGTGTGTAATTCAGTATCTTTAGGCGTACATGGCATCGAAGGCACTACGAACCGTGCAGCAGCCTGATAAGGCAATGGACTTGGAACAACTACAAAATGAGTAGTATCAGTTACGCCCGCACGCATTTTAAAGCGCTCAAACTGACCCAATGCTGTCAAAGTAGCAGAGGTAACCACAGCACCAAAACAGCGATTCCACAAGTTTTGGCGTAATGTTTTAGCCGCAAGAATAGGACTACAGGATAACTCCAAATCCGTTTGCCCCCCTTGTCCATGCCAGGTTACCCAGCGAGCATTAGGTGGAGCTTCAGCGTCATCTTCAACACTGTATACGGTCCATAAATCAAAATTATCCTCAACCCTTAACAATAATATGCCCGCTAAGGCATACCAACTCTCTAGCTCATGCTGAGGAATAATATAGTTTTTTTGATCAAGTAACTGCTTAATCTGCTCACTCACACGCCCCCAAATATCAACTAAAAGGGCAAATTGCGCCTTAATGATACCTGCACTTTCGCGCAATGCTTCTGGTAACACACCATGTGCAAAACGATATTGAGGTTTAGCCTGTTCATCTTTACTCGGCAAAAGAGGCATTATTTGTTGCTGCCAAATCAATAAATCCTGCCTTAACTGCTCACAGGCTTGTTCTACCCGTGGGATAAACTTCTCAGCACTGGCACGCTCAATGACTTCATTATCACGCATTTGAAGTAGTGTTTTGGGTAGTTGTTCTAACCAGGAACGTGTACTATGAATCCGTGAGTTGTGGTTGAAATGGTTAAGTGCTTTATCTGGTAAGTGATGACCTTCATCAAACACATAAAGTGTCTTACTTGGCGCAGGCAAAACAGCTCCCCCTCCTAAAGCCAAATCAGCCAAAACCATATCGTGGTTAGTGACAATAACATCGGCCTCACCCAGTTGCTCTCTTGCTTTAAAAAATGCGCACTGATGAAAATAAGTACAACGACGGTTACTACACTGCACATGATCAGTCGCCACTAATTGCCAAGTTTTATCCGCAATAACGTCAGACCAACTATCACGATCGCCATCCCAACGGCTACTGGCAAACTTATCCAACATGGTTTGGTAAATCTGTCTGTCATAAGGCTGATCAGTATTCAGTAATCCTGCAGCAACAAATAGATCTTGTGTAACGAGTGTCGAAGCACCATCATGTAAGATATTATCAAGCTTACTTAAACACACATAACGGCCTCGCCCTTTGGCTAAAGCAAAGCTAAACGATAAACTACTATTTTGCCTGAGTTCAGGCAGATCCTTGAATAAAATTTGCTCCTGTAACGCCACCGTTGCAGTCGCAATCACCAACTGTTTTTCATATGACTGGGCAATTGGAATCATTGCTAACGCGTAGGCTACGGTCTTTCCAGTTCCTGTTCCCGCTTCAACAACACAGACTGCGGGATCACCAATACGCAGCCCCTCCTCATCCTCTTTAATTGAGCCCATCGTTTTAGCGATTTCTGCAATCATCAGCTTCTGGCCATATCTCGGCTTTAGCTGCTTGCTATTTAAAAATGCACGATAAGCATCTTGAATCACTTTTTTTAATGATGAACTCAGCATACGACCCTCATAAATTGCCAGCTTTATGATAAGACAATTTTGAGTAATTTGCTCACCAGATATTCACTCAACGACTATCAGTCTAACAACATACAAAAAAGCCTTACTGACAACAGTAAGGCTTATGAACGATAAAGCTTAAAATTTTACATCAGGCCAATAAATACACTAATAGAAAACATACTTACCAGCCGTTTGTTAAGGCTACAACAATATACCCTCACTCAGCAATACAACATGTGCTGACTATAAAGATCATTAGTTGCTGCAACGGCGCCACACCAAGCTATATTCGTGAGTTAGCTTACCTTCAATGCTGTCTACACCCAGCACACCACCTGCATCATTTGCAGCCATACGTGTTTTGGCTAACTGTAGTTTGGTTTGAAGTACAACAGGAGCAGTTGCGCCACAGGCTGACCATACAAAAGCTTCAAGATCCAGACTATCTGATACCAAAATATCTTCACTCACTGGTCCACGAGTTGATTGTACAAACCCAGCTTCTAAGCGCTCACCTTGGAAACGATATTTAGTTTTAAACTTACCAATAATCCCTCGGTCAAGGTCTGCATAACCACGGTAGTTTACATCAGCAATTGTGTACGAATAACCAGAAGGCACATGCAAGTTAACACGAAGATCACAGTTTTTACGCTTATCAGCCCGACTAAAGTCAGGACCAATACCTGCAATATATTCGTCAAATGACACACCAAAGTTAAGTCCAGTATCAGCCACAGAGATGCCAACAGACCCCTGAGGGCAGCCACTGCCACCATAAGTGATGTCTTTTACATAAACCTGACCATGAGGAGGTGTTACAGGATCCGTCTGTGCTTGTGCGATTGAAGTGGATAATGCAACTGCAACGAAAAGAGATGAAGTCCCCAGGACTTTCAAGCCTGTTTTTTTAATCATGTTATAATCCTCACCTATCCATGTGGATGAGTTTTTATATAATTCAATACTTTTTATTATCTGCACTAGCCTAGCTCGTTCTTGATAACATATTTCACATAAAACAGCACCAATGAGCAAAAATATATGCACCTAACATACACAATATTCGTTGAAAAACAAAAGAAAAAACCCCAAAATTAAAATCATAGGAAAATAAGCATAAATAAAAAGTCTCAAGACTTAATGGTGAACAAAACCCTTTGCTATTTAGCCTAAGCCTTATTAACGAAGCTCCCTTTCATTCCTTTTTTTCAGTTAATGCAGACATAAACTGTGTTAAACAAGTTACTAAATATTTTTAAGTAATTGTTAACGCGCAGTCAATCTAACACACTGTACAAAAAATACAACAATTGTTTATCAGTAACAAAACCCTTAATTTAGCATAATTTTATTAAGCACAAACAAATTAAAGGCCTTGCTTAGATACTTACAAATAGTGAAATTTTGGTAAAAGATTAACCTTCACATTTTTTCCACAAAAGGCCATACTCATGAGTTAATTTACCTTCAACACTATCAACCCCTATCGTCCCCCCAGACTCTGGTGGCGTAAAGCGGGCTTTTTTGAGCTTCATTTTTGTCTGCAAGACTAAAGGCGCTGTTGCACCACAGCTAGACCACACAAATGACTCAAGGTCCAGGCTATCAGTATAGGTGAAATCTTCTTCTATAGGCCCACGCATATTTTTGACAAACCCAGCATCAAGCGCTTCTCCCTGGAAATGATATGTTGATGACATAGAGGCAAAGATTCCCCTATCCATTTCAGCATATCCACGATAGGTTAGGTCTGCGACAGTATAAGCATAGCCAGGAGGTACTTTTAAATTAACACGTAGATCACAGCTTTTCCTTTGGTCTGCGCGACCAAATCCATCACCAATTCCAGCAATATATTGGTCAAAAGAAACACCAAAGTTTAAGCCATTCGTTGCGATCGATATACCTACACTATCTTGTGGGCATCCACTTCCCCCGTACACGATGTTTTCAATATACACACTACCTTCTGGCGGCTGATCTGGATCCACAGCTAATACCGTGTTTCCAATCAATAACGAACTTATAGCACAGCATACAACTACAGAAGTTTTGTTGAAAATCTTTTTCATATTTATGTCCTTTTAACGATTCTCTTCATCCAGAAGCATGACAAACTATATTACTCCCTTAATTAACTGCTTTGCCATGTAAAGCTTCCTATTACACTGCTTACGAATCACTTTTATAAGCCCCCACTTTTAAACATTTGGCTAGCAATACAAAAACTCTTCGCAACAGGTATACACATCTCCAGCATTTTTTTAAGTGAATGACATCATGCCTGCTATGCATAACGTGATAAATAAAAACCCATCAGATTCTAGGTATTCCTTTAACTAAGCCTGCGCTCATCAATTGTTCTACCAATTTACGATAGGTATATTTCACTTAAATATTATTCACAGCAATAGTAAATAAAGTGCGAAAGACATGTTATATGTAGTTTATATTTAAACTAACTTGCCGCAATTTATCATAGAATTTTTAAAAAACAATAATTTTATGCTCTTCTGCTCACCCTCCGTAAATACAACAGACTAAAAATTGCATTTTTTTCTTCATAGGGAATCTCAGCAGTGAAAGTCATTGCACACAAGAGAAATATGTTTAGATAATCTATATCCGTACAAAAAACATTATTACCCATGCCCTAAAGATAAAAAATCTTGGACATTTAAGTTACTCAAGAGTATAAACATATAACTAAACAAGATGATATTGTTAGCTTGATATGTCACTATCTACAAATGCTCCATGCCCCTGTCACAGTGGACACACATACCAGGATTGTTGCCTGCGGTTTCTGAACAATGAACAACGTCCCGAAACAGCTGAACAGTTAATGAGGTCCCGTTATACGGCTTATCAGCAACAGCGTGTTGATTATTTGGTCAATACTACCCACCCAGACCAACAACCTTTTCTTAAACAACATGAAATACAACAGTGGGCACAACAAACGGATTGGACTGGGTTAGAAATTATTCACTGCTTATTTGGCCACCCTACACATCCCTATGGTGAAGTAGAATTTATTGCTCACTACCGGCTAAAATCTTCACAGCAGTCAGACCAATTACATGAAAATTCAACATTCTGCAGAATTAATCAAAAGTGGTATTATATCGACCCACATACTGTGCCATCGATCAAGGTAAAAAAACTATCACGTAACGATATTTGCCTTTGTGGCAGTGGAAAAAAATACAAGAAGTGTTGTATGCGCAGCTAAACGCTACTGTAGTTACTAAAGAGCAACTCTAAATAGACATACCCACTTTACGAACTAACTCCATTAATCGCTGACAAAAGCTCACTTCAAAATCGCACCAAGCCAATACACGGACCTGTGTACCTGCGACAACACTCAATGCCGGCAGGTCAATGACACACGAAAATGGACCATGAGCAAAGTCAGTAGAAACTAAATTATTATCATCCACTCGCATAATCCCTCTTAACAGTCCATTGGCAGCCTTTACAAAAAGACTGCCAACCTCTTCTGCTGTTGTATTACAACTCACTTCAAAAGTACCTTCCACATATGAGGCACCATACAGTGGTAAGTGAATAATATTACAGTTCAATCGATTTGCCAGCTCAGGAAAAATGAGCTTAGTATGTATTTTCTCAAGCCGCTGAGGAATGATTGCATTGCCAGGATGCCGGAAACGACAAGCAATGGGATCATAGTCTTGTGAAGAAGGGATTAAAGGTTTAGCAACAGAAACAGCTCCATGAGATACCCCTAACCCATCGTGTAATACTTTCAAAATAGGTGCAAATGATTGTGTCAACCAATGCCCTGTAGCCACCAAGTGATGTGCTGAAGCATTATATAAATAGTCGTTAACCCCCATCACAATATTCAGTACATTATGATGCATCGCCCCAGCAATAACGACTTTTCGCACACCTTTTGAAAGCAATTGTTTTATGGATGATATATCATTTGTACTTTCATCACACACGATGACAACATCAACCTGAAACCCTCGCCAATCTACATCCAGAATTGAAGTGTGGCGCGTAAATCCAAGACACTGGTCGTCAATGCTTAATTCAATGTTATCTGTAACGTGTATATCTTTCCAGGAAACATTTGAGTCTTCATGAGCTAATAAATGAGCAGCAAGCGAAGGCTCCATACTACTGTCATTTATATGAACAAAATCCAGTTCTGGCCAGCTCCAGGCAGCACGTAAGGCAGTACGCCCCATGCGACCAAATCCGTGTAATCCGACACGTACTGTCACACTAAATTCTCCAATTTACTGTCCAATCAGCTGGCTGTCTTTTCATCATTACCCAAATAATTTGATACAAACGCTAAGCGTAACGCTGACGACCAAGTAGAGCAATCTTTAATTGCTCCCTAACATCTAATAGATTTACCCAAAAATACATACTTAACTAAAACAGGTAAACTGTCGCAGAAATGCATTTTCAAATAGTAAAAAATTAGAAAATTATAATTGTTATTTTCTATGTATTGGCCACATTTTACCCACAAGTAAGTAAAAGTACTTATAGTGGTTTACCTATATTGGTCATTATAGTCGTGCTCTTTCTAAAAAAAGGGCCTCGTCTTGCAGTTTTCTGAGTAACTTCAACTCAGAAAATATTTGTTTTTGCTGATAATTTGCACCAACAACGCAAGCCAAGATAACTACAACGCGATGAGGTAAACATGTCAATACTAAAAAAACTGTCCTTTGGAGTGATAGGTGCCAGCCTAGCGGTAACCTGCCTAACCAGCACCTCGGCTTTTGCCAAGCAAGAGTTCATTACAATTGGTACAGGGGGAGTAACAGGTGTTTACTACCCAACCGGTGGTGCTATTTGTAAATTAGTGAATAAAGGTCGTAAAAAACACGGAATTCGCTGCTCAGTAGAGAGTACAGGAGGCTCAATCTATAACTTGAATACTATGCGAGCAGGTGAGCTAGACTTTGGTGTCGTCCAATCAGATTGGCAATACCATGCCTATAATGGTAGCAGCGAATTTAAAGCTCAGGGTCCTTACAAAGACTTACGCGCTGTCTTTTCTTTACACGTTGAAGCATTCACTGTTGTAGCTCGTAAAGACGCAGGCATCAAGACATTTAAAGACCTAAAAGGCAAGCGAGTGAATATTGGTAACCCAGGATCTGGTCAACGTGCCAACATGGAGTTACTAATGGAAAAGTATGGTTGGACTAAAAAAGATTTCAAACTCGCGTCTGAGTTAAAGTCTGCAGAACAGGCTGGTGCTCTGTGTGATAACAAAATTGATGCCTTTGTGTTTGTTGCTGGTCACCCAAGTGGCTCAATCAAAGAAGCAACAACGGCATGTGAAACTATGGTTGTTCCTGTAACGGGTCCAGTCATCGACAAGCTGTTAGCTGATAACAGCTACTATGCAAAAAGCGTCATTCCTGCAGGATTATACCAAGGGAACGACAAGGACATTCCAACGTTTGGTGTTGCAGCAACAATTGTCTCTTCAACCAAAACCAGTCCTGAAATTATTTATCAACTTACAAAAGCGGTATTTGAAGGATTTGATGACTTCAAAAGGCTTCATCAGGCTTTTTCTAGTCTGACGAAAGAAAGTATGGCTAAAAATGGACTTTCCGCACCCTTACACGAGGGCGCAGCTAAATACTTCAAAGAAGTGGGCTTGATCAAATAATCTTGCTCTCCCTTCTCGAGCCGGGGATAAGACTACAATAACTATTAAACTCCCCGGCCAAGCGCCAGACATATTTTCCGCTTTCGTAATGACAGGCTAGTAATTATGACAAATACGAAAGAATCCAGTCAGACGCTTGATGCCAATCTAGAGCAAATGGTCGCAGAAGCTGACAGTGGTGCTCGAGTCCCTCAAAATTGGACGGGATCACTACTGTTTTTAGTGCCAATCTGTTGGTCATTATTTCAGCTCTGGATTGCATCTCCCATTCCCTATTACTTAGGGTTTGGTGTTTTTGATGCGTCTGAAGCAAGAGCTATTCATTTATGTTTTGCTCTGTTCTTAGCTTTCACTGCCTACCCGGCATTTAAGCGCTCTCCACGCTTTTATATTCCGTGGACAGACTGGTTATTTGCAATTTTGGGAACTGCCAGTGCGTTTTACCTGGTGCACTTCAAAGATGAACTTGCGTCACGTGCAGGTGCACCCATAACTGCTGACATAGTTATGGCAGGCATTGGCATGTTACTGCTGCTTGAAGCTACACGTCGTGCATTAGGCCCCCCACTGATGGTGGTTGCCAGTGTCTTTTTAGTTTATGTTTTTGCTGGGCCTTACATGCCGGATGTTATCGCCCATAAAGGTGCAAGCTTAAATAAAGCACTTTCACACTTCTGGATTACAACAGAAGGTGTTTTTGGGGTCGCACTAGGTGTAGCAACAAACTTCGTCTTTTTGTTTGTACTCTTTGGCGCCCTACTCGACCGAGCTGGTGCAGGAAATTATTTCATTCAAGTAGCTTTCTCACTATTAGGCCACTTACGTGGAGGCCCTGCTAAAGCAGCTGTCGTTTCTTCTGGATTAAGCGGTATTATCTCTGGCTCATCCATTGCTAATGTGGTGACAACGGGTACTTTTACGATTCCTCTGATGAAACGGGTTGGCTTTCCAGCCAGTAAAGCAGGTGCAATTGAGGTAGCAGCATCCACCAATGGTCAGCTTACCCCACCTATCATGGGGGCAGCGGCTTTTCTTATGGTGGAATATGTGGGTATTTCCTATATTGAAGTCATCACGCATGCCATCCTACCAGCTGCGATTTCATATGTTGCCTTGTTCTATATTGTGCACCTTGAAGCAATAAAAGCAGGTATGGAAGGTTTGCCTAGACGCCACCCTTCAAACTTTGTCCGTTCATTGCTCTCATTTACAGGCTCATTTTTGCTGCTATGTATAATGAGTGCTGCAGTTTACTTTGGCATTGGCTGGGTAAAAGATGTACTGGGTGACTATGCTATTTGGACTGTTGGTACAGCTGTATGTGCTGGCTATATTGCACTTGTCGCCTATTCAGCAAAATACCCTGAGCTGGCAATAGATGATCCCAATGCACCATTAGTTAGCATGCCTGAAGTCGGTCCCACTGTAAAAAGTGGCCTGTACTTTTTACTCCCTATTGTTGTATTAGTCTGGTGTCTTACTGTTGAACGCTTTTCACCTGGCTTGTCTGCATTTTGGGCAACGGTATTTATGATTGTCATTGCAGCAACGCATAAGCCCCTCAAAGCTGCATTCAGAAAACAAGCTGACTTGCACAAACCATTGGTTGAAGGTTTTCATGACCTTTTCCATGGCACAGCCAATGGTGCACGCAACATGATTGGTATTGGTGTAGCCACTGCCGCAGCAGGTATTGTGGTAGGTGCGGTTACCCTAACAGGCATTGGCTTGGTCATGACTGAATTTGTCGAGTTTATTTCTGGCGGTAGTATTCTGCTGATCCTGATATTTACTGCGATCATCAGTCTCATTCTTGGCATGGGCTTACCCACAACAGCCAACTATATTGTGGTATCAACACTGATGGCACCGGTTATTGTGACACTTGGCGCACAAAATGGGCTTATCGTTCCCCTGATTGCCGTGCACTTATTTGTGTTTTACTTTGGTATTTTGGCTGATGATACTCCACCCGTGGGATTAGCGGCTTTTGCTGCAGCCGCCATTGCACAAAGTGATCCCATTCGAACAGGTATCCAAGGGTTTATCTACGATATTCGTACAGCCATTTTGCCTTTCATGTTTATCTTTAATACGCAACTATTGCTGATTGGAATTGATAGTCCACTTGAACTCATCATCACGGTAGTTGGCGCCTTAATGGCAATGTTAATTTTCGCCGCAGCAACCCAAGGATACTGGCTGATAAAATCACGCTGGTATGAAACCTTAGGACTGCTTCTTGTTGCATTCACTTTATTCAGACCAGGATTCTGGTGGGACGAGTTCTACCCTCCATTCCTACATACTTCTGCAACCGAAATTACGACTGTTGCAGCAGAACAACCCGAAAATAACCAACTACGAATGCGGGTAGCAGGCGAAACCTTTGATGGCGATGTGGTAGAAAAAACAGTTCTGCTGCCTCTCGGTGAAAAGGCTGATGGCGCAAATCGACTTGCTCATGCGGGTATTGAAGTTGTCACCAATGACAATAAAGTGATTGTCGATAATGTTGAGTTTGATAGCCCTGCAGCTAAAGCAGGCATCGATTTTGACTGGGAAATCTTATACATAGAGTTACCCAACAACCGACCTGCTAAAGAGTGGATGTACATACCAGCACTACTCTTACTAGCGATTATCTTTGGACTACAAAAAAGAAGACGAAGAGTATCACTTACCAAGGTAACTACTTAAATAAAATTTAACTACGACTGCCGTTTATCCGAAACCGAATCCGCTGTTCTACGTATTGATTATTAACAGCAAGTCACCTACTCTCGAAGAGCGAGATGAATTTCAGGACTAGGGCAAACGGCCCATGCCACTGCGGCATTCTCTCAATGGATGAGACTGCTTCAGTGGTTTTTTTTTATTACTGAAATGACAACGTCCATAAAAATGATCAGCCATATTTAGACGTAAACCAGATATAATAGAACCAAGTACTCGGCTTGCACACATTGCTGTTTTATAGGTCGCCCAATGTACCAAAAAATACTGCTCCCTCTTAATATGAATGAAACTGCCCTGGTAAAAAAAGCACTCAAGGCAGCCATTACTGAAGCTAAAGCTCATAATGCTACCCTTCACCTCTTTAGCTCGATACCTGGTTTTAATATGCCTATGGTATCAAGCTACTTTCCTAAAGATGTTATGCTCAAGGCCTTAACTGAACTCAAGCAGAAGTTAAAGGGCTATGCAAAAGCAAACATCCCTGAAGATATTAATGTCACATTTGGCGTTGGCGAGGGCAGTGCTCATAAACAGATTCTTAAAGAAATTGAAAAGGAGAACATCGACCTCGTTGTAATTTCCAGTCATAGTGGTCGAAAGGTAGGTCAGTTCTTCTTAGGATCTGTCGCATCCAAAGTTGTTGAGCATGCCAAAACTAACGTAATGGTGATCAAAGAATAATCATTGTTTTACAAGGTGATGTCATGTACGAACACTTAAAAGGAATGGGTATAACCCAGTATGACCGAATTGAAAAATATTCGCTGCGCTCAGAAGCTGATTATGACACGCTAAAAATCTACTATAAAAAAGAGAGAGGTGCTCTTTTTGCGCGTAGTGAAAAGTTTAAATATCCTCGGCAAAAGAAAACAGTTCTTGTAGATAGTGGTACTCACAAGTATAAGAATGTCACTGAAATTTCGCCTATTTTACGTCAAGTGGTTGAAGAACTGGACCAAATTACCAACCAGGAAAAGGATATGAAGGATTTAAAAAAGAAAATTCTTGATGACCTTCGTCACTTGGAAAAAGTAGTTGCCCATAAAATTTCAGAAATCGAAAATGACTTGAACAGACTATAGCGCCTTAACGATTGGAATAAACTTAGTTGCTATAAATGCTGTTCTTGTGTTCACCTACAAAGTGAGTCTATTTATGTATACCCATAATAAAGGGTTTTTAGGCACAGCCGTCAAGAAATGAAACCCCAGGAGCTTATATTCAGTGACTGGGGTGAAGAATGCTGACAACAAAGCCTAAAAATGATTTGTGAAGGGTATATTGCTTTTGGTATAGCACTTAATAGACTCACTGCTCCCCCTCTAATCATAACTCTGCTTTTCATAACCAAGGCGCAGTCTTGCCAGCCACAAACTACCAATAGCAAATATCAACATGTATTCTTAAAAAAGAACTAACTGCTCACCACAGTCCATGTGTCGATCTCTAAGTCCAACGCCAATACCAATTAATCGTACCGTTTTACCTTCACCACGCTTAAAAGCATGCTCTGCTAGTGTTTGAAATGTCGCCAATGACAATTGTGATGAGTCCTGACCAATCCAACGCTCTTCATATGTTGTTTGAGTAAAGTCACTAAACTTAAGTTTAATAAAGCGCTTATTCATCTCATAGCCTTCATCTAGGCTTCGATCTAACCGTTCACACAGCGCTTCGAATAAGTTAGACATTGACTGTTGTACCGCTGGCAAATCAGGTAAATCCTGACTAAATGTGTGCTCAACACTCAACGATTTACGTCGACGAAAAGGCTGTACAGGTCGTTGATCCTCCCCCCGAGCTAACAAATAAAGACGTTCACCAAAGACACCAAAATATTGTTTTAGCTTTGCGCTGTTTATCTGTTGTAAGTCTTCACACGAAGTAACCCCCAACTGATGCATTTTTTTGGCAGTAACCTTTCCTACGCCAGGCAACTTGGAAACAGGTAATTTTAAGACAAAATCATTAACTTGTTCTGGGGAAAGGACAAACAAACCATCAGGCTTTTGCCAGTCACTGGCAATTTTAGCTAAGAACTTATTGGGTGCGACACCTGCTGACACAGTAATATGTTCATTTTCCCACACCTTTTGACGGATAGCCTGCGCCATCAATGTTGCACTACCCCTACATTGTGAACTTGATGTCACATCTAAATAGGCTTCGTCGAGCGAGAGTGGTTCGACTTTATCAGTATATTCAAAAAAAATAGTCCTAAGTTGTTGAGAGACCTGTTGATAAAGTGACATTCTGGGTTTTAGAATGACCAATCCTGGACAGAGTTGCAACGCTTTGGCTGATGCCATGGCTGAGTGAACGCCAAATTGGCGTGCTTCATAATTACACGTTGCAATGACACCCCGTCGCTCAGGGGAACCACCAACAGCAACTGGACGCCCTGCTAATTTCGGATTTTCCCTTATCTCTACTGCCGCAAAAAAACAATCTGCATCTATATGGATTATTTTGCGGTCTTGAGATTCAAGCATAGGTTTCAGCCTCAATAATCAACAGCATATTTATCACACTAATGTCTACTCAACTCCTTATTAATTTTATTGTATACCTAAAACCAGTGTTTGCAGCCTTCCACTGTCATACCACAGTTAACTTTAAGCCAATAATCAACACACAAAACACCCTATAAAATCTTCTAAAAAAGGATACATTTATGCGCACTTTTAATACATAATTACCGTGATTTTTTATAAGGGAAAACCGTGGTCTCAAAATCGCCACACGAGGTCTTGGAATGCAAAAGTACTATAAAATAGTTATCGCCGATGATCACCCTTTATTTCGAACTGCACTTCGCCAAGCAGTTACTACTGGTGTCAGCAATACCGATCTGATTGAGGCAGAAAGCATTGATAATCTGCAACACATACTCGAACAACAACCTCAGATAGATTTAATCCTATTAGATTTATTCATGCCTGGTGCTCATGGCTACTCAGGGCTGCTCTTTCTTCGAGGAAACTACTCACATATCCCTATTATTATTGTTTCTGCACTAGAAGAACCTCAAGTCATACAACAAACCATCACCTATGGGGCCTCTGGTTTTATACCTAAGTCGTCTTCCTTGAACACCATTTGTACCGCACTTCAAACTGTATTGAATGGCAGTATTTGGATTCCCGAGACAATCGACAAGCATCAGCAACTCATGAACGACCCGCACCAAGAAAAGCTAGCTGAACAAATAGCAACACTAACACCTCAACAATATAAAGTGCTCTCAATGTTGACTGAAGGTAAACAAAATAAGCAAATAGCCTTCGAGTTAAAATTATCTGAAGCGACTATAAAAGCACATGCAACAGCAATTTTCAAAAAATTGGGCGTACGTAATCGTACTCAAGCCGTTATTGCAATCAAGCAATTAAAACTCGAAAATCCAGCATTATTTAGCATCATGGGAAGTTAAGCCAAGTTTATTGTATAGAGGATTACCCATAATAATCTACAGGGATGCAGATTATTCAGCACCATAAATAAGACACATTGTTTCTATCTTGATCAGAAGAACAAACATGTTAAATACTTAAGTTTTACAACGACTCATAAAAATAATATACCTAATAGTACCAACCTGACTTTATGCCACAGGAGTTAAAGCAACTTAATAAATGCTAAGAGCCTTTTTTTCACTTAAAATGGCTCTTGCAAGGACCTCCATATACACTGGAATGCATGCTACAAAATACCGTATACGAAACAACTCAACAGTCTATCAATACAACTTTGCTAGCCCTCTGTTTAGTTATCCCTGTGCTAATCTTTTAGAAAGTCGATTGGTATGCCGTAATCAGTTAATCGTTATCCCTATAGCATACGTTTATTCAAGATTTTAAGTGATGCTGCTTTGCTGAACTATAACGATAACATAAGAAGTACTACTACAAATACCTGTACCCTATGAAGACACTTGAGGCTTTACTTCAATACAACAAGTCGATTAGAGCTATCGGTTACTACGATACGCCTTTCAATCATAATCAAGATAATAAAGTGAACATTAGTGGCATTGTTTGCTTAAATACACGTTTTGAAGGCATGTTATGGAGTGAAGTTACGTTAAATGGAATGGATGCTACCGAAATACTTGCTGAACAACTGGTCAACAGCCCGTTTTATCCTCATGTTAATGTCATTTTATTTGATGGCATTAGTATGGCAGGACTCAATATTATTGACTTACCCCTTTTAACAAAATGGCTAGCGCGTCCTTGTATCTCCGTCATGCGCGAATTGCCCAATATGAGAGCCATTCAAACCGCCTTAACGCATTTATCAGACACTCACCAACGTTTTGCGACTATGTGTAAAGCTGGCAATATACACAAAAGTGGTGACTTTTATTTTCATGTACAAGGTACTTCACCTGGTATTGCTGCAGCGACACTTCATCGGTTGTCTGAGCAAGGCAATATACCGGAGGTCTTAAGACTTGCTCAACTCATTGGCTCTGCAGTTAAAACTGGACATTCATCGACTACTAAGCATTTGCAACAGATGCCGTATACGACTGCACTGCTTCCATCGTTTGCTGATGACAGACTTGAAAAGCATTAAGTAGTGTCGTTAAATTTGGACTTTCCTCTTTAAGTTGACGCTCAATGCTCTCTGTCAGTCTATATAACCGTTGCGCTGAAATATTTGCAGCGACACCTTTTATACTATGTGCCAACGCCAGTGCTTCATTATAATTCTTTTGTTTTACCAAATTCTTCAACTGTGTAGGTGCTATAGAAAAATCTTCTGAAAATAGCTCAAGTAAAGAACAGTACATTGCGCAGTCTCCATCGAGTCTCGCCATGGCATCATCTATATTGAGTAATGCTAGAGACGGTTGCACTAAACTTCTCAACGCCTTGTTTTCGACTGATACAAGCTGAAGATGTTCTTTTCTTGGTAAAATATCTTTACGCTCGTTCAAAATCTCCTGGTTTTCCTCATTTAATGTATATTTTGTAGCCTTAATCCCATCAGGATAATGAAGCTCGGAAAATGCCTTTTCCCTAGAATCTGTAGTAGTCAACCAATGTAATAAACATCGATATAACACCTCTTTTTGAATAGGTTTGGTCAAATAGTCATTCATCCCCATCGCCAAGCTTTTTTCCCGATCACCTTCCATAGCATTGGCAGTCATTGCAATAATAGGCAACGCATCTTTAGAAAAATGGTTCCTAATTTGTTGAGTCGCCTGGTAACCATCCATTACCGGCATTTGGATATCCATCAGTACAGCATCATAAAATTGCGTCTGCAGTTTTATGAATGCTTCTTCACCATTATCCACTGCATCTGTAATAATACCGACATTTCTAAGTAATTTTGAAGCCAATAGCTGGTTAACTTTATTATCCTCAACTAAAAGCACTCTTTTACCAAACAATCCATCATAGTTTTCTTTATCAGCATGAGGTAACTCTAAAAAATGTTCCAACTGTAAAGCATGGATAAGTGCTTTCAATAAGGCTATAGACGAGAATGGTTTCGGTAAACAACTGCAATTTAATGCTGTTTGTTTTTGTCCAATGTATTCAATACGCTCATATACAGACATAATAATGATGGGTTTATTAAATTCCGGTAACCGCTCTTTTAAAGCATGCAAAAAATCCACCCCATTCATTTCAGGCATTCCCCAGTCAACTAATAAAACATCTATGTCAGTATGCTCATTAGTTAGCCGATCCAAAGCCGCTAACCCCGACGAGTCGTAATATGAATGCACACCAAAGTGCTTAAGTATATCAATCACAACTTCAGCAAAATTGGGATCATCATCCAGAATAAGTACCTTACAACCTTTAACCAATCCAACCATGTGATAAAACGCGGTATCACATGGCGACTCAACAAGTTCAAAAGGTAACCGGACAATAAAAGTACTGCCTTTACCTAATTGGCTTTTTACCTCTACTTCACCTCCCATTAGCTCTGTTAACTGCTTACAAATCGTAAGCCCTAACCCCGTTCCACCATAATTTCGAGTTGTAGAGTTATCACCTTGATTAAAAGCTTCAAACAACCGTTGCTGATGTTCTTCACTAATACCAATACCTGTATCCTTTATCTCAAACTGAAGCCACGCAATTTGGTTGCTGTCTCCTTCAAACTTTAAGCATTTAACAAGAACCAATATTTGTCCATTTTCAGTAAATTTAATCGCATTACTGGTTAAATTAATCAGTATTTGCGAAAGTCGTAGAGGATCACCACGTAACCATTTATCCAAATGGGTTGCATTATGTACAACCATTTCAATTTTCTTTGACGCAGAAATATCTGAAAACATACCACACAAAACATCGAGGCGCTCATTCAAATCAAATGCGACTTGCTCAATATTAAGTTTTCCGGCCTCAATTTTAGAAAAGTCCAAAATATCATTAATCAACATTAATAACGCATCAGAAGCCGTTCTTATTCTTTCCAGATAATCTCGAAGCTTAATATCTGAAGCTAACGGTAGCGCCAACCCTGTAAACCCTATGATGGCATTCATTGGTGTCCGAATCTCATGGCTCATATTAGCCATAAATTCACTCTTCGCTTGTGCAGCCCGCTTAGCTAGCAGCGTTTGCTTCTGCAACCCCTTATTTTTAGAGTAAATAATCGTTATGATCGAAATAAAAATAGCCAAAAAAAACAGCATAAATGTTATAACTTCATGTCGCTGGTTGTTATAAATTTCTTTTTCATGGTAAGCAATCCTATCCAGAAGCGACTTAAAAGACTTATTCGTCATTAGGCGATCTAAAAAACGATCGGCTGTAACACCATTTTTAGAGATAAAACGCGCGTATTGTAAAAAAACAGTGAGTGATCGTTGCCATGCAGTGAATTTTTCTTCCCTCGAAATTGCCTCTAAGAACGCAATCTTTCTATCTATAGCCTGCTTGATATTCATTTGATGCTCAAGCTGATAAACGAGCATTAATCCTTCAATCTCTGATGCATGAATTGAAAGCTCATAATTTTTTCTTAAATACTGCTGATTGAGTTGATGAATTTGCAAGGTAGCATGGGTAAGTTCATCAACCAACGACAAATAAGCAGCAAAATCTTCACTTAATGCCGAAAGTGACGACGATAACTGTTTAAACTGTAGCCTTGAATCATCTGCAAAATAAAAACTCGCTGGAGCAGCCCGCAAATAACTACGCAACCTTTTGTTAAAATCTTCCAATGATAGGCTGTATGTGACTTTATGACTAAAATTTGAAGACCGAATTAATACAATTTGTGTAGTCAACTCAGCAATATTACGCTCAAGACCTAGAAGTTCTTCAATTTGTTTATTATGCCAGTGAGAGCTTTTGTGGCTATAAATATGAAAACCTGTAGCAACCAAAGTTACAATTAACAAGCTTGCGTACAGCAATTTCATTGTACCTTCCATGGGACATAACCTATGAGGTCTTTCTCTCTTTCCTTTTTCTTTACCCGAGAGTATAGAAGTCCCCTTGTTCTCTTGCCATCAACCTTAATCGTTCAGATTATATTGTGTTCAAAGTTGACATGCTTATATAAGATATAAGACAAAATGAATAAAAAAGGTTGACGGTAGTTTTTTTCTACCTATAATACGCAACTCAATTTGGTGCGGGGTGGAGCAGCATGGTAGCTCGTCGGGCTCATAACCCGAAGGTCGTTGGTTCAAATCCAGCCCCCGCTACCAACATTAACTATCTGTTTAACACTTTATAAATAGTGTTTTTTTAGTGCAAGCAGGGTAGTAACTTTGATGCGGGGTGGAGCAGCATGGTAGCTCGTCGGGCTCATAACCCGAAGGTCGTTGGTTCAAATCCAGCCCCCGCTACCAACATTAACTATCTACTTAGTACTTTATAAATAGTGTTTTTTTCGTGTAAACAGGGTAGTAACTTTGATGCGGGGTGGAGCAGCATGGTAGCTCGTCGGGCTCATAACCCGAAGGTCGTTGGTTCAAATCCAGCCCCCGCTACCAACTTTACGTTATAAATCTTCTCACTCTATTTTAATCTCCACTAACGTTAAAATAATACTTTTGCACTCTCCATAAGCTATTCAGATTTTTCCTATTTTTTCCAAACTGATTTTAATAGACCTAATAAAGCTATTGTTAATCAATAGGTTAAATCTATGCTAATGCTTGACTTTTAACACACAACTCCATTGAATCAAGGTTTCTTGATGTGTATCAGCCAGCACTTTAGCCCTTAACGCTTACTATTGCGCTGGTTAATAACTCACCAAAACTCTGTACTTTACGCTTATTCATAAGTGAATTATTTTTAGGGGCTGTCACATGCATGTGCTCCATACCTACTTTCTTGCCTTTAGATAGTGGGAAACACCTATAACAAATATGTTGTACACCGACTACCCACCTAAAAATTCTTCACAAGAATTGCCTGAAGTACCGATATACTGAGACTAAACAACTGGAGTAGCCTATGTCGGCAACATCAAACCCACTGCTTACTCCCTGGCGTATCTGGAGCAGACTTGCCCTTTGGCAACAAATAGTGACAGGTATGGCATTAGGGATTGTAGTTGGCATCACACTAGGCCCCTCAGCTACTGTGCTGAAACCCATTGGTACCTTGTTTGTTAACGCGATCAAAATGCTCATCGTGCCATTGGTATTTTGCTCTTTAATTGTTGGTGTTACTTCTATTAAAGATTCGCAAAAAATGGGCCGCATTGGCATTAAAGCTGTTGCTTTCTACCTTATTAGCACAGCCATTGCCATTTCATTAGGTCTATTGATTGGCACCTTGTTTGAGCCTGGTGCAGGTATGGATCTTGTGGCTAAAGAGCAGGCTGCCACTCAAGATGCCCCCTCCTTTATCAATACCCTCGTCAGCATGGTGCCACAAAATCCTGTCGCGGCTCTCGCCTCTGGTAAAATCCTTCAAATCATTGTTTTTGCCGCTGCTTTAGGTGTTGCTCTGAACTTAATTGGCGAAAAAAGCCAACCTGCAGTTGCTGTATTTACCAGTCTTGCCGAAGCAATGTACAAGCTCACAAGTCTGGTCATGAAATTGGCTCCCTACGGTGTTTTTGCACTGATGGCATCAATCGCTGGCAGTTATGGCCTAGCGGTATTAGAAAAGCTAATGATTGTCATTGTTGCCGTCTATATTGGCTGTGCTTTGCACATTTATGGTTGTTATGGCCTCTTTATCAGCCTTATCGGTCGTTTAAATCCAGGGCACTTTTTTAAGAAAATCATCGATGCACAATCCATTGCATTTACCAGCTCCAGTAGCTCAGGAACGCTTCCCGTCAGCTTACGCTGCAGTGAAGAAAAGCTAGGAGTACCCAAATCAATCTCCAGCTTTGTACTACCGTTGGGGGCAACCATTAACATGGACGGTACAGCGCTCTACCAAGGTGTAACGGCTCTGTTTGTTGCTCAGGCTTTTGGTATTGACCTTAGCGTTGCAGACTACTTAACCATTATCACCACGGCAACCTTAGCTTCAATTGGTACAGCGGGTGTACCTGGTGCAGGTTTAATCATGCTCACACTGGTATTAACCACTGTCGGATTACCCGTTGAAGGGGTCGCACTCATTGCAGGTATTGACCGAATATTGGATATGGCCAGAACAATGGTTAATGTCAGTGGTGATCTTATGGTTACCATGCTGATTAGCAAAAGTGAGCAGGAACTAAACCTAGAAACCTATTTGAGTGAAAGCTCCGCCGCAAGTACATCAGAGAGTGATAGCGATCAGCCTAAAAATGAGCCTATCAATACTGAAAATACCCTACAGTAGACTTGTATAAATAACATTGGGTTGAAAGCATTTGCTTTCAACCATTTTTTACCTTTACCTTTTTTCAGTCTACAACCTCTTCTCACCCCCCAATAAAATACCTGCTCCATTGCTTAACTTATGGGCACCTCTAAAAAAGTGCATTTTTAGAGATGTCCTTATGAGTCAACATCATAATTTTGCTACCATCATGTGATGGCAGGTATAATTTTTCATGAGGATGTATAGTGATATCTACAACACATAAAGCATACCAGGATCATTTATGCTGTATACGGGACTTATTGCGCTTGTAAAATCCACCCTTAGCAGCCTCCGCGATCTCACTCCCATTCTCCTCGTTGTCACTTTTTTTCAACTTTTTGTACTTCAACAACCTCTTCCCCACTTTTGGCAACTTATGGGGGGATTACTGTGTGTTCTTATTGGTCTTACATTATTTATACATGGCCTGGAAACAGGGCTTTTCCCAATTGGGGAAACAATGGCAAAAGCACTGGCTCATAAAGGCAGTCTAGCCTGGCTATTTGCATTTTCGTTTGCACTTGGCTTTGGCACAACTGTCGCTGAACCCGCCCTTATTTCTGTATGTCAAGAAGCAGCAGAAGTCGCAGCAGAAGAAGGTATTATTGCATTCAATCAACAGGCTCAAAACGCTTATGCCTATGGGTTGCGCTTTACAGTCGCACTATCTGTTGGTATCGCTATTATGGTAGGGGTACTGAGAATACTACAAAACTGGCCTTTACACTTATTAATGATCGCCGGCTATGTGATCGTCACATTGATAACCCTAGTAGCGCCACAAGAAATTATTGGCATTGCTTATGACTCCGGTGGCGTCACCACATCAACTATCACTGTACCACTCGTCACTGCGTTAGGTGTAGGCTTAGCCTCGGCTATTAAAGGTCGAAATCCCTTAATTGACGGTTTTGGACTCATCGCTTTTGCGTCACTTTTCCCTATTATTTTTGTCATGATATTTGGTATGGTGGTGCAATGGCTTGGATAACAGATTTTTTTCTTAGCTTTTTTGTAACGATGAGAGATGTCCTTCCCATCGCTATCATTTTGTTTGGTTTTCAGCACTTTGTTATACGCCGTCCTATACCCAACATTCGTCGGGTATTAATTGGATTTATTTACGTTATTGTTGGCCTAACATTATTTCTTATTGGCTTAGAACATGCTCTGTTTCCATTAGGCGAATTAATGGCAAAGCAATTAACGGCTATCGATTTTTTGGCGCCAGATGGCAACAGAAGCTCTCCACTAACTTGGCAGGATTATTATTGGGTTTACCTCTTTGCAATTGCTATTGGCTTTAGCACGACGATTGCCGAACCCTCTTTAATGGCTGTTGCTATAAAGGCTAGTGAAGTATCAGGTGGAGGCATTCATGCCTGGAGCTTACGCGTTGCAGTAGCAATTGGTGTAGCCATCGGTATTGGGCTGGGGGCCTATCGTATCGTGACAGGATTGCCCATTCATTATTTTATTGTGGCAGGCTATATTATTGTCATTATACAAACCTACTTTGCCCCTAAACTCATTATTCCTTTAGCCTATGATTCAGGAGGTGTTACAACATCTACTGTAACGGTACCCCTAGTCACAGCACTCGGGCTGGGCCTTGCAGAAACTGTCCCTGGCCGTAGTCCACTGATAGATGGGTTTGGCCTTATTGCTTTTGCCAGTTTATTTCCCATGATAACAGTGATGGCTTACGCTCAATTAGTAGACTACTGGATTAAACGTAAAGCGAATAAACAGAGCAAGCATGGAGCTGAATAATGCACTTTAAATTAATTGTTGCATTTGTCGATGATTCAAAGACAAATGCTGTTATAGAAGCAGCACGTGGAGCAGGAGCCACAGGTTCAACGCTGATTAACAACGCGCGTGGTGAAGGACTTTCTGGTACTAAAACATTCTTAGGGCTCTCACTGGAAACGCAACGAGATGTTTTACTCTTTTTGGTTGAAGAACACCTTAGCCGTAAGATTCTTGAACAAATTGCCATTGCAGGAGAGTTTGATACCTCGCCAGGCACAGGTATTGCTATTCAGTTGGATGTTGAAGATGCAGTGGGTGTTGCCCACCAAATCGATGAATTAACCAATAAAGTAGAGCAGGCATTATGAGCAAGCCCACACTCATTCGTGTTCGAGATATTATGAAAGACAATTTTCTGAAAATTAATGGGCTAAAAACTGTTCGGGAGGCAATTAATAGTTTACGCCAGGCTGATGCACATACCCTTATTGTTGAAAAGCGTCATGAGAATGATGAATACGGTATTGTTGTCTTAGCGGATATTGCTAAAAATGTGCTTGCTAAGGATCGAGCACCAGAGCGAGTTAATGTTTACGAAATTATGTCTAAACCTGTACTCAGTGTGGACCCGGATATGGATATTCGCTACTGCTCCCGACTCTTCGACCGCTTTGGTCTATCCACAGCACCCGTCATCCAAGATGGACAAGTTATTGGCATCATTACCTACCAAGAAATTGTGCTTCATGGACTGTGTTCGACACCACCTAATACCTAAAAAAATAAGCTCAAACGACAATGCTAAACATTATTCTGTGAAAGTGAATGCAACTATAGAAACTAAACTACTGATAACAAAAACAACCAACACACTAACATACTTAACAGGGCTGAAATTAAAACCCAATGTTTTCCTAACCAGCCATCCATTCGTTGAAAATTAACACGCATACCATCCCCCTATACGCAAATGAGAATAATTCTCATTATATATTAATTTTCAGCACCTGTCATAAAAAAGGCTGCTATAAAGAGCAGCCTTTGTGAACACATACCACCAACTAGTCGCCATAAATATCAAAATCAAAGTATTTTTTCTGTACCTTATCGTAGGTACCATCTTTCCTGATCTTTTCAATCGCAGCATTGAGCTTATCTTTTAAGCCTTTATCCCGCTTACGAACCGCAACCCCCATACCTTCACCAAACCATTTCTTGTTGGTAATCTTAGGGCCAATAAACTCGTACTTATCGCCACCCGCTTTTTTAAGAAAACCATCTTGTAAAGGAATTGAGTCACCCAAAATTAAATCTAACCGGCCAGCTTTCATATCCAGATAAACTTCATCTTGTGTACTATATCGTTTGATATTAACCAACCCTTGGTATTTATCAGAGATATAACTATCAAAGGTACTGGAACGAAGCACACCAATTGTCTTACCTTTTAGGCTGTCTTCATTGATTTCAACATCACTACCTTTCTTACGTAGAAAACGAGCAGGTGTATGATAGTACTTATTGGTAAAATCCACTTTACGCTTACGTTCTTCAGTGATCGACATTGAAGCAATAATGGCATCGTATTTCCTCGCCATCAAAGCAGGAATCATGCCATCCCAATCCTGAGGAACCAGCACACATTTAGCTTTCATTGCTGCACAAAGTGCATTTGCCATATCAATATCAAAGCCTACGATAGAACCGTCAGGTGCTGTTTCGCTAAACGGAGGAAAGGCTCCTTCTACACCAAAACGAACTGTTTTCCAGTCTTTAGCCACTGCTGCTGTTGATGCTACAGCAGACACCACAAAGGCTAACGCGAGACGTTTTATCATTTTTTACTCCCTTACTTCACCTATATAACCGCAGGCCACGTCACTTTATAAAATTCAAAGGATCTCCACATAAAACACGCTGCTTGTAGCCTTTTTATTATTCAGCACTTCACTCTTTTCTTCTGGTGAGGTACGAAGACTTTATATATCTCAGTCAACGTGTCGTGGTTCCACTTTATAAAGCTTCTGCCTTTTATAAATATAAAAAAACAGTGATCTATAATCACTTAACAGCTTACCCTAGCACTCTTATAATAATTTGCAATATACATTCACACAAAGCACCAGCACCATCGTGGTTATCCGTTATTGTCCTTATTGTTTTCCTACCTATCCACGCGCAAACTAGTACTGCTTTCACGCTCAACCAAAAACCAAAGCATTAATCTGAGCGCAGTGAACAAGGGATAACCATGCTGAACAATTCGCCACTTAGCAGTAATGTGAATACAGATAAAGTTCGCAAAGAAAAAGACTTACTTGGAGAAAAAGAAGTACCTATCAATGCCTACTACGGCATCCAAACCCAACGTGCGATTGAAAACTTCCAGATTACTGGCGTCTCAATCAATCTCTTTCCAACGCTGGTAACAGCGCTGGCAATGGTTAAAAAAGCAGCCGCCAAAACCAATGCTGAATTAAAGCAACTCCCACAACATAAGACAGATGCTATTTGCCAAGCCTGTGATGATGTAATGGCAGGAAGATTACACGAACATTTTCTTGTCGATGTTATACAAGGTGGTGCTGGCACCTCAACCAATATGAATGCTAATGAAGTAATCGCTAACCGCGCATTGGAAATTTTGGGACATAAAAAAGGCGAATATGAACATCTACACCCTAACAATGATGTCAATATGAGTCAGTCCACAAATGATGTTTATCCAACAGCCGTACGTATGGCCATCATTCTGAAACATAGTGAGCTGGTGATCGCCGCCCAACAATTACAACGGAGCCTACAAGAAAAAGGGACCGAGTTTGCGGATGTCATAAAAATGGGACGGACTCAATTACAAGATGCAGTTCCTATGACATTAGGTCTAGAATTCAATGCTTATGCAACCACTATTGGTGAAGATGTTGAGCGTATTAAATGGTTAACAGACCTTTTCAAAGAAGTTAATTTAGGGGGGACAGCTATTGGTACAGGTATCAATGCTGATCAATCCTATGGACAAATTGCCATTAAGCACCTGTCACGTATTGCTTGTATCGACTTATGCCAGGCATCTGATTTGGTAGAAGCCACTTCAGACATGGGCGCTTTTGTTTTATTTTCCAGCATGTTGAAACGCTTTGCGATTAAACTATCAAAAATATGCAACGATTTACGTTTATTAAGTAGTGGGCCTACTGCTGGACTAAACGAAATAAACCTACCACAAATGCAGCCTGGCTCATCAATAATGCCAGGTAAAGTTAACCCCGTGATTCCAGAAGCGGTTAACCAGGTTGCTTATAATGTTATAGGAAACGATCTTTGTGTGAGCATGGCGGCTGAGGCCGGTCAGCTCCAGCTCAATGTCATGGAACCCGTCATTGCTTACAAAATACTTGAATCAATACAAGAACTGACTAATGCCACCATAATGCTAAGTGAAAAGTGCATCAAAGGTATAACGGCTAACAAGGAGCGTTGTCGAGATTACGTAGACAATAGCATTGGCATTGTGACCGCATTAAATCCTTATATTGGCTATGAAAATGCCAGCCGAATTGCTAAGCAAGCACTGGCAACAGGGAGACGAGTTGTTGATTTGGTCAAAGAAGAAGGGCTCATCGCTGAAGATCAACTCGCTGAAATCCTCAAGCCAGAAAATATGCTTACCCCTCATAATTTACAGAAAAAATAATTGTCACACAGGTTACGCTTCTAACCTGCAATGCAGAAAGGGGGACTCACCCCCTTCTGGCTCTGGCTCAATTTCTAGTAGTCAGATAAGTTCAAATCTTTTTCAGTCACAATATCTGTTATAAATTCGGCGGGCACCACTTCAAAGTATTGGTTCATGACATCCACTCCAGGCAACTGAGGCAGTTCCAGCTCCTCTGGTGCATGTTGCTCTAAGGTCAACGCTTCTGCGGTAAATGCCTGCCTCTTAAAGCTTTCACAGACTACATAGACTGGCTTCTGATACTCTTTAGCGGCAAGCGCTAACAAGAAGCTACCACTTTTGTTAACGACACTACCATCGGCCAGAATACAGTCAGCGCCTAAAATAACAGCATGAACTTTTGGTATCACAATACCTACTTGAGCATCAGTAATGTAAGTACATGGAACACCTAACACTGATGCGTAGGCTGCTAAACGCTTCCCCTCATTACCAGGCCTGGACTCAGTACAAATAATACGATAGTTATCCCTTGATAGTTGCGATAGTAACTCTTTGACCGTTGAGCTGTAACTATGGGTTAACAAACACCCTGACCGAGGTAAAAGCGTTTGTAATAACTCAACGGCTTCTTGTACTGCATTATGAGAGCAGTCCACCAGTTCTAGTGCAATAGAAGAAGCCTCACGTAAATCTTCCATTGATGTGACGCGTTTCTGCCAACATTCAATTAAACCTGCAATTGCCCCCATACAAGGACGAATAGACTTTAATCGGTTTACCAACTCAGAAACTGTCTGCTGAGCATGTTGTTTATTGGGCAAACGATCAGCAAGGCAGCAAAAGTCTGCCAATGCCATCAAGGTTTGACGTGCTATTTGACTTGCACCATCAGTCAGGTTTGAGCTGATTTCCTGACAAATCTGTTCATTAAGTTGCTGCAAATCGTCTTCAGTTGGTAAACTCATAGCTCAATTCCTATCCAACAATACTGGCCCTATAAGTAATTATCGTAAGCCTGACGGTAATTGCTCGTATTTAGTGCTTAGTGGTACACCTCCTAGAATAATCATTAATAGACGTGCTAAATGGTCTTAGTCTCAACGCTTATAAAATGAGGGTCTGCTCACAGTCCCTAGCAAGGAAAAGGTATGAATGGATAAGCCCGCTTCTCTAGCTACACATACAATGAATAACTGCATATCCCCTACCTCTGCAGCTTCAGATCAGTTTTTTCCTTCAACGACTGACCATCAGTCTCATCAACTCTATCGAAAACTGTTCAGTGTTATAGCTATCATGTGCTGCATTGTTGTAGTTATGGAAGTTATCACCATTACCACTCTTCGCAGTATTGTGATTGATGAGCAAAAACAGCACTTACGAAATATGCTCAAATCACAAGCAATGCTTCTTGAGCAGATTGTCTCGTCTTCTCCAGAATCACCACAACCACAAACTAATGGAGAAAATGGACACCTCCACGCCGAAAAAGCAATTCTTGCCGTTCAACAAACATTCAACCAATTACGTGAAGGTGAGCAAATATTTCTCCTTGAGCAAACGGACAAACAGGAACTACGTTACTTTAGCGGTGAAACCCTCTCACCCGCCCTTGCTACAGGCATTCAACGGTTAATCCAAAATCGCTTACAAACAACTCAAATTACTGATAACAATAAACAATACATTATCAGCTACCTGCCATTGCCACAGCGTGATTTAAGCTTAGTTGGCCTCATTGATTTAAGTGATCTGACAAAATCTTTTCTACAGGCAAGTTTGTTACTAGGTGTCTTAACCGTAGTATTATTGGTTTTTGGCGTTAGGCTGTACCAACGACGTATCAATGCCATAATGCAGAGACTGCATAATAATGAACAAAAATTCCGTATATTATTTCACTCATCCAGCCAAGGGGTTATCGTCTCCGATAAACACCATACAATCCTTGAATGTAATGAGTCCTCCAGCCATATCTTTCGTGCTGAACGTGATGAGCTTATAGGTAAGTCGCTGTTAAACTTTAGCGCCCCTCAACAACCTACAGGTGAATCATCCTCAACAGCATTGAAACGCTATTGTGATGCAGCTGCATCTGATAATGCTCAACAATTTGTATGGCGAGCAGCGCGTGGAGATAGCCAACTCATACTCGATGTTTATTGGAAGGCACTGTCACTAAATGCCGACCAAGAATGTGTTTTTATTGCCACCATCCGCGATATTACTGATGAGTTTTTAATACAACAGCAACTTGAAGAGAAAGACCATCAGCTTCAGTTACAACGAGAAAAACTTATGGAGGTTAGTCGCTTAAGTACCATGGGTGAAATGGCTGCAGGTATCGCTCATGAAATCAATCAGCCTCTTGCCGCAATTAGCAGTTATGCGCAAGCTTGTCAGCGATTACTCCATCAGAATGCCCACCAACCTCCCAATCCACAAGTGGTGGAATGTCTTACCAAAATCACTTCACAAACGGAACGTGCAAGTCAAGTTATTAGTCACTTGAGGGGGTTCATTGGTAAAGCAGCCACAAATACACATGTAGTCAATTGTAATCAACTGGTTACTGAAACCATCAGCCTTGCACAACTTGATTGTGGACACCGAAGAATTCCCCTACACTTGCATTTAAGTAAAACTAGCCCACAGCTTAAGGTTGACCCTATACTATTACAGCAAGCATTACTGAATTTAATACATAATGCTGTTGAAGCCATGGCGGATACCAATGATATCTCTACAGGTATAACCATCAGTACTCAGCAACTGTCGCCTGATTGGATAGAGATTTCAGTACAAGACACAGGTCGTGGTTTACCCAAGGGTGGTGAAGATCACTTATTTAATCCATTTTTTTCAACTAAAAGCAATGGATTAGGAATTGGTCTCACAATTAGCCACTCGATTATTTCTTCACACGGTGGCAAACTTAGTTACAAAGCTAACCCCAATGGCGGGACAACATTTTTTATCACTTTGCCAACGTTTGAGCGTTAATTCGATCGGAGAGAATATGCAAGAGCAGGAACCCACTGTTTTTATTATTGATGATGATGAGGCTGTTAGAGACTCATTAAAACTGTTGATGCAATCAGTGGGGCAACGTGTTGAAGTGTTTGCATCCCCAGCTGAATTTCTTGCGTCCTATGACGAAAATAGACCAGGCTGTATCATACTGGATATTCGTATGCCAGGCATGAGTGGCTTAGAGCTACAAAGCAAGTTAAATGAAATGCATTGTATACTGCCCATCATCTTCATTACTGGTCATGGTGATGTACAAATGGCGGTTCAAGCCATCAAAGATGGTGCAATGAACTTTATTCAAAAGCCATTTCGAGACCAAGAGCTTCTTGATCTTATTAATGATGGTCTTAAACTCGACAGTGAGCAGCGTAAAGAGTTACTGGAACACAAAGAAATCTTAAAACGACTTGCCACACTTACTGAACGCGAGCGAGAAGTACTTAAGCATGTTGTTGAAGGAAAGGCCAATAAGGTAATCGCAGCTGATATTAACTTAAGCCAACGCACAGTTGAGATTCATCGCTCACGGGTGATGGAAAAAATGGGCACTAAATCCCTTGCTCATTTAGTGCGCCAGGTAATGCAAGTCAAAGATCAGGTTGAGCTGTAAGCCACCACACCTGCTCTCCTCCAGGAATTACTCAAAAAGGGTACCCGTACTTTGGTACCCTTCCACAAATTACCTGTTAGGTACATCCCGAATATGAGCCAGTAAAATTACAGATTTTGTACTTAAGGCTCACCCCATAGACTTAGCATCATAAAGGGTTATATTACAGTAACCCGTTAAGGTGAATTTTAAAGGTGTTAACGCTCAATAGCTTTCCAAGTTATTGCTATTACCCTTAAAAACCCACCAAATAACGACCTAAAACATATTTTACGCCTGATGCAATAGCTTTATGAATGTGACAATGTCATACAACAGATCTGTTTTTATTCTCAATAATGACAGACACACATTAAATACCATTTCTGAAGTCTGTCAGCGTCTTAATATTGAGACAAAGACACTAGGCTCTGGAGCACAATTACTCGCAGAGCTAGACCATGAAGCACCATTGTGTATTTTTAGCACCTCCAAACTAGCGGATATGGATAGCACCGCCTTGCTTCAACACATTCAACAGTTAAATGACGAGTTACCTGTGTTAATGGTTGGGCAGTCTGGAGAGGTTCACTGTGCCGTTAATGCTATAAAACAAGGGGCGCTGGACTTTTTTACTCAACCCATTAACAGCCGCCGTATCCAAGTCATTCTGCAAACACTACTCGCCAAAGATCATGAACAGTAATATAGGATTGCACTAAAAAGCTCTATAACCTCTGCCATTGCTTTTTGATCCTATCTCTATGAAAAATGCCAGTTAAAACCTCACATGTTCTAGTGCTATTGCCACCAATAGATAGCATTATCTAAACGTATAATATATATATTCACTACTCTATAAAGTCTCAACACAATGGGTTTTCTATGACAAAACACCATGAGTTCCGTATAAAGGTTTATGAGGTTATCTTTGGAACTGATACTCCGGCAGGTAGGCTCTTTGACATAGTCCTTATTTACGCCATCCTGCTGAGTGTTGCGGCGGTCATTTTAGATTCTGTTGAAGCCATATCTAAAGAATACAAGTTATCTTTCCAAACTATTGAATGGTTTTTTACCTCCTTGTTCACTATTGAGTACATTATCAGGCTTTATTGCTGCCCAAAACCTTGGAGGTATGCACGGAGCTTCTATGGTTTAGTTGACTTGCTTTCTGTGTTACCTAGTTATTTCGCTTTATTTATTACCCAAGCCAACTTTTTAATTATTATTCGACTTTTCCGAGTACTCCGCATTTTTCGGATATTAAAGCTGATGCGCTATTTAGGGGAAGCCAATACATTAATGCGTTCAATTATTCTTTCCCGCCGCAAAATTTTTGTATTTTTAATTTCAGTCATGGTTCTGGTCACAATTTTCGGTTCAATGATGTATTTAATCGAAGGCCCTGCAAATGGCTTTACCAGTATTCCAAAAAGTATTTATTGGTCTATTGTTACGATTACAACGGTAGGCTATGGCGATATTACACCTCAAACCATCTTAGGACAGGCGCTATCATCACTTATTATGATTACAGGCTACGCTATTATTGCGGTACCCACAGGCATTATAACTGCAGAATTAGCTGTAGAACTGAGACGGGAAAAAGTCATTCATGGATGTCATAACTGTGGTCGGGCAGGTCATGACCGCGATGCGCTTCACTGTAAATTTTGTGGCGCAAAACTAATTACTCACACGTAAAACAGTTAGTGTAAAGCCTCATAGAAGGGGGTATATGAGGCTATATCTTAGCTATGAATATTATTTTGGCAGGGTATATATTAGGAAAATACAACCGTCTTGTTATTATGCACCAAGACACGGTCTTCAAGATGATAACGAAGCCCTCTTGCTAATGCATTTTTTTCACAGTCTTTACCTAACCGCACCATATCATTAATACTATCTCGATGACTTACGCGAATGATATCCTGTTCAATAATAGGACCTGCATCCAATTCTTCTGTCACATAATGACAGGTTGCACCAATTAATTTTACCCCTCGTTCATAGGCCTGATGGTAGGGTTTAGCGCCTACAAATGATGGCAGGAAACTGTGATGAATATTGATAATACGTCCAGCATATTCCTCACACAGAGAAGGCGGCAGTATCTGCATATAACGCGCCAGCACAATGGTATCGGCATCATGCTCACTCACCAATTGTGCAACACGGTCAAACGACTTGGCTTTATTTTCTTTATCTACAGGTACATAAAAATAAGGAATTCCATGCCACTCAACAATCCCCCGTAGATCTTCATGATTAGCAATAACACAGGGTATATCACAGTGCAGCTCACCCGAATGCCAACGGTGTAAAAGATCCACTAAGCAATGCGACTGACTACTCGCCATCAATACCACTCGCTTACGCTCAGCGGAGTCAGTGATCTTCCACTCCATACCAAATTCTTTAGCAATAGGTGCAAACGCTGTACGCAGGCCTTCTAGATCGAAAGGCAGTGAGTCAGCACAGATCTCGTGACGCATAAAAAACCAGCCCGAAACAGGGTCCGAGTGATGGTTCGCCTCTGTGATAGACCCATTATAGGTCGCGAGAAAGTTGCTCACTTTTGCAACAATACCCACCCTATCAGGACAGGCTACAACTAACCGATAAGTGCGTGACATAATGTCCTCAAAACGAATCAAACTTCTGCTTTCAGACCAGAGCTCACTGGCAAGCTGCGCATTATAGGCGTTAGCTCAAGTTACTCGCAATGGCGACAATTACGGACTCTCCATAATATTTGCACCCTGCAGTTCAGTTTCCAACTGCCGACCATAAACGACTAACTGATCTAAAATATGCAAGCGATCTGGCGCTGACTCTCCTTGTTTTAAATGCTCAATACGCTGGTACAACTCTGCGAGTGTCAAACTCCCCTCTTCACCCACCAGTAAACGGTGTCGACGAAAGGCTAGCCACTCTGCCCTATCTTCATCATTTAACAGATCAGGATAATTACGAGCACGATACCGAAATAGCAGATCATCAAGACGCCAGTCTTTAAAGTTTAGCTTCAAGTGAGCCAGCTGCTCAGGTTTCTCCTCCCTGACCAACTGCATTTTTTCGCGGTCTTCTTGAGGCAAAAAGCCACCACTATAAAGCATAAGTTCAGGATCTTGTGTGTCACTTTGAGGAGGGTCAGAAAACACCTGTTGCACTTTTTTTATTAACTGTTCAACAGGGTATTGTGAATTTGTAATCAACTGGTCGTAATGTTGTCTTAATAACCCCATATCAATCTCTAAACGCTGTATATCCTCATCTCGTAGTGTTTTTAAAGGGGCAAGCATTGGAGACTTATTAGCATGTACAACTTTAAGGGGAATTCTGATTTGATTTTCACCCTGCTCAGCTTGAGCAGTAAAAAGCCGGGTTTTTATTGCTTCAACATCCATTTCCAGTAATGGCGTTGGATCTACAGATAGGTCATAAACAATAACACCATTACTATTTATAGGATGTGTAGCAATAGGTACAACAATCGCCAAACAATTTCGTGCCGTGGAAAACATACCAGACACATGAATAAAGGGTTTATGCTGAACCAGATTTATTTGCTGAAACACAAACCGTTTTTGCCGAAGCGAAAATGCATAGTCATATAAACGGGGTTGGTAGGACTTTATAAGTTTTGCCAAAGCAATCGTTGCTCGCACATCCGACAAGGCATCATGTGCATTTTCATGAGCAATATTATTGGCAACGGATAAATGCTCCAACCGAAAGCTGGGCACACCATCAGGCGTAGGCCAGTTTAGTCCTTCTGGACGCAATGCATAAGTTAAACGCACCACATCCAGCAAATCCCAGCGAGAGTTGCCATTTTGCCACTCCCTCGCATAGGGATCATAGAAGTTGCGATATAACAGAAACCGCGTTACCTCGTCATCGAAACGGATAGAGTTATACCCTAAATTACAGGTACACGGCTGAGCAAGTTGTTGGTGTATTAACTGCGCAAATGTTGCCTCATTTACCCCTTCTGCATGCGCAATCTGTGGTGTAATACCCGTAACCAAACATGCTTCAGGATGTGGCAGTGTATCTCCTGCAGGTTTACAGTACACCATAAAAGGCGAGTCAATCTCATTCAGCTCGGTATCAGTACGAATTCCAGCAAACTGCACAGGCCTATCTCGGGCTGGATCAGCACCAAATGTCTCATAGTCATGAAAAAAAAGAGTTGTCTTTGGCATAACAGGCTTCTATTCCATTGTCGCTGTCACAATAGTAACACCTGACTTTATTAGCTACCATCTAAACCAAAGCAGGTTATACCCTTCGAACGGATATAGCACTCATTCTTTTCTAATCTTGTTTTACAAAAAAAGTGCAACCCATGGAGTAGCGCTTTTTTTCACAGCAGTGCTTACTAATCTATTAATCAGTACTCTGACCACAACACCTTAGAATACAGCAATACATGATATTATAGTGCTGACAGTACGAGCTTAGGCGCAGGGTCTGTCAGTGATGCGACATGCCAATGATAAATCGCCTTAGATGAGTTACTCACATGAAACTGATGTGCATTGTGCTGAATGGCGGGCAAATCACTGACAATATGAAGATCACCTTCGATTGTCATGCCTAGTATATTCAACTTATGGCGTCTAGATTTTGAGACCTTTAGTCCTTTAATTTCAATTGTATTATTCTTATGTGAAACTATTGATATTAATTTGATGTCTTTAGTTACGAACGCAAATGATTTATCAAGCTGACCATGCTTTTCATAAAATACCTTAAACTGGCCATGACCAATGTAGTTAACCTGTTTAAAGCTAGGATCACGTTTAAGCTCATCAGCCCATCGCTTCATTTCGTGTTCTCGCTCACTACTAATATGTCCCTGTTCAGTTTCATCTGCACGCGCCATAATCGCGGTGAGAATTCCTTCATATTTAAAATCAAATGACAGGTCTTTATGAATAGCAATTTCGGCTGAAAAGCGCTCAGGGAATAGACAACCAGAAACCCAGAAGCAAATGAACAACAGTAGGTAGCGTAACCGTTTCAAAAGCAACCTCTTCACTTATGTCAGTGTTTTATTTCTCATTTGTGGTGCAAATTAACATCATTAACACACCAAAAACCACTAACATTATCACATTAATTGCATGGGCCAAGTTTAATTTTTTAAAGAATGCTTTTTCCTACTTATGTAGAATGTTCGTTGCCTAAAAAGAAACATGCCTTATGAACAGTAAGTATTAATAGTGAAAGTACTTTATTCTGGTTGCTAACATTTAACCTTTTTAAATATTACTCCTTATCATCCAATATCTCTCCCTTCTCGATTTCACATGCACTACATCTCATAGTTTTTGTGAATTAAAATCAATAAATATAGCACTGTGCGTTTAAATTCACAGTGCTGTGTATTATTAAGCTATATTCAAACGTGCTTGCCGTTGTGAAAAGCGTAATCGTTGATAATTTTGCTCATTACGCCGCTGACGGTAGATTCGTACTGCAATATCAGGTTTATGAGCAGGAATCACAGTTATTAACTCAAATCCTTTTTTAGCTAGTTGCTTGTACATTAGCTTGTTACCTAGCAAACCACAAAAAACACTTTGTATGAGATAGCTCACAACCAAAGCAATGAGTATAAGCGGCATGCCATAGTGAAATAGATAAAGTAAACAGCATACGTAAACTGCTACTATGACACTAATACCAAATAAGGCCAGTAATGGCAGTCCTTTAAAAAGCGCCCATAACCAACCAAAATGAAAACCAGGCCATGACCAGCCACGTTTTACAACTTGGATATCGTGAGCACTATTTTCAAAGATCATGTATTTATTCATAGCCAATCCTTTGTTTATTCCCTTTACAGTGAGGGATAATTCGAGCTAAAACATGAAATGCTTTAGTGCTTAACTCCTTATAATGTCGTATAGCTTACTTTTTATTATAAATCTTCAAAAGGAGAAGAACTGTAGAGCAGCACAACTACTTATCTCTACGGACTATCAAGGCATCAATCATGCTATGACGCACAACTGCATCATAAAACTCCCTACCCTTTAAGGCCTTAATCACAACAAGCGAATCATTGATACTCTCCACAGTGCCAGATAATTCCTGACCAGAAGAGAGCACAAGGGTAACAGGCTTATTCTTAAATTGAATTAAAATCTGAGATAATGTCTCACCATAAGAAAGATATGATTCTTTTTTTACCGTATCCGACTTCACACTTTCAGTTTTAGATGAGGCATCTGTATGCGTTTCACCATAGCTTAATATAGGTGTCAAACAAAGAGATAGTACAATACAGACTGGCTTTACAGCATTCCTTAACATAGGCAGTTTCCCTTAACGTTCATACGTCTATACCCATCAATTTGAGTATAAATATTCATGATTAACCAAGATCTTACGATCCAGCTTTACACTTAAATCAAACTACTCTTTGCAACACTCATACTGAAATGAGTGCTGGCGATACCTCCCCCAACAAGCCAACTCGCAAGAATAATACCCTTCACCATTGACTTTGAGACTTACCGACCGTGCTATGTCACCCGGGACTTAAAGTTAAGTGTATCTCACCTTAGTTATTGGCAAATATACACTCAAGGTAAGTTTTAAGTTTCATTACACCTTAATGCCTGTCGCCCAAAAACGTCCATGTTACAGGTATACTGTAGTGGAGATTCTGTTACTACAGTAATTTAGCTTGCTACTACGAAGTTGGTATAGCCAGCGTTACCTTTTTGATAGACCCCAGCTATTAGCGTTTTGGCCACCTTGAAATGTTTTCCTCAAACTCTTCATATTCATCAATGAATCCCCTTTTAATACCTTTTAAGAATGCCAGTTACTCATTTTAGTTTGTATAGAAGAACTGACATCCGGATTACCCACAGTGTACTCAAACTTGGAATAGCAAGACAGGTATGATTGTTAAATCTTAGAACATCCACATAGTCATGCTTTGAATCACTTCACTTACCAGAGTCTAACGTAACGTAAGCACTATTCGTATTGACGAAATCTTACTAAAAAATACGTTATTAACATTTTTTAACCATCCACTTTAAAATAATTGAAAAACACCAAGCTTGACACCTAAAATATCAACTAAATCAAATATTATCAGCCACATACCAAGACTTACAACACCACCATAACAACAACCAAAGCACAATAAATTATCAAATCAACTCACAAAAACATTAAGAAAGGCAATAATTAAACACTCACCAACCAGAAAACAAAAAAAAACTCAATGCGTTTTTCTACCATCTATTATTTATTTGCCAGCCATACAACAAACATAAAATATTTTTCTTACAACAATTGTTTTATATACATAAAATAAATTCTAACATAGTTTATACACCTTATATTATGATTGTAATCTACGACATCAAGCGATAATTCCTTCTATTAACGCCTCATCAAAACAACCGATTTTACGTATCACATCTTTTTTTATTCTTAATTCCTCATAAAACAAGAGAGGTTTTTATGAAAAAACAAATTCTTGTACTTTGTATCACTACACTCATGAGTGGTGTTACTCTTGCTCAAGGTAATGGCTTTTATCTTGGTGGTAATGTTGGTCAAACTGACTTCGATGAATGTGCAGACGGTTTTAGCTGCGACGAGAAAGATACTGGTTGGAAGCTATATGGTGGTTACCAATTAAACCAAAACATTGGTATTGAAGCGGGTTATTACAACTTTGGTGAAACAACCGGTAAAAATCGTTTTGGAAAATATTCAGTTGAAGCAGAAGGCTTAGGTGTTGCGCTTACTGGCACATTACCACTCAACAACCAATTCAGCCTAACCAGTAAAATAGGTGCTATGCGCTGGGAAGCTGATGGCCACTATCGGGGTCGTTTTACCTACGCTAATGATGATGAAACAGGCACCGATTTGTTTTATGGTGTTGGTGCTAAGTTTGCTCTTGCACCCAATTTGGACATTGTCGCCGAGTGGGAACGTATTGACGATGTGAGTGACGTTGATCATGTTGACTTTGTTTCTGCAGGTGTCCAGTTAAAATTCTAAGTCCTGAGAGACTGCTATGAGTCTCATTGACTCATAGCTTTATTCCACTAATTAGGCAAGCCCACCCTATCAATCGATCGAATACAAGACTCCTAATATATTCACTTCTCTGAGGGTATACAGTCGTATTATGGTTAGAATTAGTGTTGATTTTAAATGAAGCAAGTACACAAATCAGCTGTCTAACATCTACATATGGGCACCTTTAAAAATAGTAATTTTTTTGTTAGAGCAAGGAAGCACTGCACGGAGGACCGCAGTGTATAAGGAATACATGAGGATCCGAGTACAGCGCTGACACAGCTTCCACTAAAAAAGTTCATTTTTAGAGGTGTCCATACTTAATTCTCGGCTATTTTACTATTACCAGTTACTAAGGATTACTTTATGAAGTTAAAGCAACTGTCCATTGTTTTCTTTTGTTGTTTAAGTGCTTTTGGCTGTTCTCAACAAGAAGACAACAGCAAGCAGCCTGATAAACAAGTCGATAAGAAAATTGAAAGTACCACACAAACAGAACAAACAGAACAAACAGAACAAACAGAACAAACAGAACAAACAGAACAAACAGAACAAACAGAACAATCGGGACATACGATTGAAGAGGCATCAAAATTTAGTATTGCTGGCAACTGGGCATACTCAAAAGAAGATTGCCAGTCAGTAAAGTCTGATCCTGCAACTTACCATTTTCCACTTGAAGTTACTTCAGAAAAAATTTCAGGTTATGAGTGGTCGTGCAATATACATAGTACCGATAAGTATGAAGATGGTTACTGGCGAATTCAAACTAACTGTTCTGGCGAAGGAGAGTCATATAAAGAAGAGTTTTATTTAAAGCCTAAAGATGCTAATACTCTACTAAAAAAGCTCAAAGATAAAAATAGCATTAAAACTCTTGTACGCTGTTCCTAATAGGCTTACCACATCATAATTTCTTTAAAAGCCCATAAGTGTGGGCTTTATAAACTTACCAATTACTGAAATTAAATATTTAATAAAACAAGTAAGAATCAAACACCATACAAAGCATATCAAAGTATTCTTATCTTAATTTTTCTAAAGCTAACTCGCTTACATCATCACAAGATGATTTAGCTAATATAACCAAGTAATCCTTTGCAAGTGGATGTCGATATTCTGATAAAAGCTCAATCAAATCACATAAAAGATACTCATCGTTAAAATTAAGGAGACGCTCAAGAAACTGAGGAGAACCTTTTTTCCATTTACCCTGCAACCGACAAACAGCTTCCCATAACGCATCCTCATCACTACTTGTAGCAATAATTTCTAGTGCCTCCGCTTTAGTGATTGACTCACTTTCGATTTCTTTCAAATTTCTTATTTTATAGCCTCCAGCTTGCAGGCACATAGGGCAAGGACAAGGCTTTTTACCATGAGCATTTGGTTGATACCTCCACCCCATTGGTTTTGGTATTTTCCTGACCTTTAGGATTTCACTTGGCTCAATTTTTCTTTCTATAAAAAACTCATACCCAAGTTTATCTTCAGTATTCATAAACAATGAAATTGCCTTGTTTAACTCCATTTTTTCATGTTGCAAATGATATTTACCAAACCATATTTCCTCGTCATTAGGTATTTTGAAGTCAACAGCTGCAAAATTCTTAATCCCTGATCGCTTGAGTTCTCGCGCCCACTGATGAGAAATAAGAAAATCTTTCATATGTGGCATAAAAAATACAACATTACTATAGCCGAGCTTTATACCAGCTCTTTTAATACTTGACTCATGCTCTATGCTTGTAATGTGTACAAGTACTGCCATTATTCACCTGTATATACTTTCTTTAGGGTTGATTGTTAATGGGTACAGGTTCAATTCTTTCAATCACATAGTCTGTAAGGTTCATTTGATTATCAAGATTTATCACAATACCATCTCCACCCTTATCAGGATCAGCAGGCCCAATATAAATGATATAACCTTCCGCGACTTTCTTTAGCTCCACACGCTGATACTGCAAGTTAATCCGATCACTCACTATTCCACCGGGAAGCTCAGAAATCCACTCAATGGAGTCCATATTGTCTGAAAAGTCATACCACATCTCAGCCATATTTAGCCTATTTTTCTAATTGATTTTTTCTTCCAAAGGTAGAGTAAAGGCCAACTACTCTCAAATAGCAAGATTCAGGACCTCACCTGGGGTAACAGCCAGAGCAATCGCATATAACTTCACCTTTATAAAAGCCATTTTCTAAATCACCTTTATCCAACGTCTGCATAACGCCCTTCGAACACGCCGTGAATCCTTTCCTGGAGGCTTGGTTTTCTGCTGCGGGAGAAACAAATTAATTAATTCATGCACTACATTAACACAACCTCAACTACCTTCGTTAAATCACCAGCTTCTTCAATAAATAGTCATCGTCAAAGTATTTGCTGCGTTTTATTAGTTGAATCAACGGGATAAAACTATAGAATTTCAGTACAAATGACCTTTGCAACTTCTTTTGGAGCTGCTTGTAAAATAAAATGAGGCCCTTGTATTTTTTTGACAGTTAGGCTTTTTAAGCCATACTGAAAAACCTTCAATGCAGAAGAATGTACAAGTCTGTCATGGGTAGCTTGAATGTAACAACACGGTATAATGATATTCTGTAATTCCTTAGTCTTATCAATATCTGAAATAATTTTAATCCGTTGAGCCAGCACCTTTGGATCAATGACTGTTATAGTTTTCCTGAAATGCCTAATGAGTTCACTAGATGCGTTTTTCCCCAGACAAAAATAACGAATAAGAAACTTAGGGATATGCCATTTGAGAAGCGTTGAGAAAGGTAATCTAGAAGCAAGCCTAAGCAATAATGGACGAGGAGATTTAGCAAAAGAAGCAACAAAAATAACTTTCTCAATTTGATGGTTTCTTGCTTTTAATACTTCAATTGCAACTGGACCAGAAAAAGATTCTGCCAATAAAGTAAATGGTTCATTATTAGGTAACCGACCTAAAACATACTGAACATGCTCTTCAAATGTTTGTACTTGTGAAGATGGGTAGCATATTGTTTGGATAATACAGTTTGTGGGTAGTTCAGTAATCAAGTCCTTGAACAATAACCCTGTCCCATCAAGGCCCGGCAGCAAGATCAGCTTTTTGTCAGTAGGCCATTCGTTCATGTTTTTTCTAACGATCCCTAAAGTAGTCACATATGCTCTTCAATGAAGGTATTTTAACAAACAATGATTTACAAAGACTGTAATACAGCCAAAAATAGCTTTATTCGCTCTACAACTTGCATTTTAGGAACCTCAGTGAATGAATAACTGAACTGCGTATAAGTGTAATTTCATGGCATTATTTGTTGCAACAGCCTCATCAAAGTCCTGCTTACGCTTAGTATCAGTATCGTTGTTCTAAATAACTTCCCAGGGGCTTCCAATGTATTAGCCGTCATATCTGTGCTATCTTCTATAGCATTTGCAGTAGACTTTAACGGTTTTTGATTAAATGTTAGACACCGGCAAGACTTATGAAACGCCTGAAGGTATTCGGCTTGAATTAGACGTCGCAGGTCCACTGGTTAGAGTGGCCGCGTTTCTGATTGACTTTGTCATTCGAGCTGTTTTCTTTCTAATACTTTGGTTTACCCTGATAGTTTTTGGCTACTTAGGTTATGGATTATTCTTAATTTTTGCGTTTGTTATCGATACCTTTTACGGTGCTTTATTCGAAGCCTTTTATAATGGTCAAACTCCGGGCAAGCGGGCCATGAATATTCAAGTGATTAATGAAAACTTCACGCCTGTCAGTTTCTCCCGAGCGTTCCTTCGCAACTTAATTCGCTATGTCGACTGGCTGCCACTCTTTTATGTAACAGGATTAATTACCATGGCGTTGCGACATGATTTCAAACGGTTAGGTGATTTAGCCGCTGGCACACTTGTCGTTTATAATGAACCAACACCAAAGTTGAATACACTGCCAGATGTGACGCCCGTTAAACTTCCTATCCCACTGGCAATTGAAGAACAACGTGCCATTATTAATTTCGCAGAACGCTACCGAACAATATCGAATGCACGAGCTGAAGAGCTTGCCAATATTATTGAGCCTGTTTTCAAACGTGAAGGTACCTCAGCTGTCACCTATTTACACCAATTAGCTAAGGGTTTGTTGTCATCACAATGAAGCAGCAAGATTTTGAACGATACTATCAAGCTCAGTGGGACCGCCTGCAAACACTCGCCAAACAAGTCACTAAGGTTTTCCCAAAGTCACTCAGTACTGAAGAGGCGGAAGAGTTTATTACACTCTATCGACAAACTTGTAATCACTTAGCGTTGGCTCGACAGCGTCAATATAGCCGCTTTTTAACAGAGTACCTTAATCAACTCTCGCTTCTGGGTCATCAATGCCTTTATCGACAACGAATAGGCTTTTGGAGCAAGCTTGGTCGTTTATTTTTGTATGAGTTTCCACAGCTCATACGTCAAGAGTGGCGTTTTTTCTGGCTTGCAACCATTGCACTGTATTTACCTGCATTGCTCTTTGGTTTAGCAGTATGGATGTCACCGGATGTGTTATACAGCTTTATAGACCGAGAAACGGTTGTCAGTTTTGAGTCAATGTACGAGCCCTCGCGTAAAGTCATTGGTTTTGAGCGAGACTCTGCTGGCGACTTCGCGATGTTTGGCCACTATATTAAAAATAACATCACCGTTGGCTTTCGAACCTTTGCTGGCGGTCTGTTAGCGGGTATCGGTAGTTTAATTATTCTTGTTTTTAATGGGCTTATTTTGGGTGGTCTTGGCGCCCATATGATTAATATTGGTTACGTTGAAACCTTTTATTCCTTTGTCTGTGGGCATGGCTCTTTTGAGTTAACCGCTATCGCTATTGCTGGTTGCGCCGGCTTAAAGCTGGGGTGGGCGCTGATAAGTCCAGGGAACCTCAGCCGTAAAGCCGCACTGATGAGTGCCTCTCAAATATGTATCAAGCTCATTTATGGCGTTATTGGCATGCTGGTGATTGCCGCATTTATTGAAGCATTCTGGTCTTCATCCACTCTATTTCCTGCATACACAAAATACTGGGTTGCTGTCGGGTTATGGACGATCGTCATCTGCTATTTTTTAGGGGTTGGTCGGAGGCCACATGGATCTGAGTAAAATTACAGTTACTGTCCGTCCGCGTAGCAGCTGGCAAGCAGTCGACTTAGGGCTGGCAATGACTAAACGCTGGTTCTGGCCGCCGTTAGTGGTCAGCTTAACGACGACACTTCCTGTATTCTTACTCCTTTGCTGGTTCTTTAGTGATGAACCTTATTGGGCTGTGGTTATTATTTGGTGGCTCCAGGGCATTTGGGAAAAACCAACGCTTTTTTACTACAGCCGTCTACTTTTTGGCGAGTCATTAAGTTATCGGCAACTACTTTCTGCTGCGGGTAAAACCTGTCGTATTCAGTGGTTTTCTTCGCTGCTTTGGCGACGACTCAGCCCTCACCGCTCATTCAATTTACCCGTCAGTGTGCTGGAAGAATTAAATGGTTCAAAACGCCGCAGACGCTTGCAGATTCTGCATATTCGTGGTGGTGCCTCAATTTTATTAACGCTTATTATGCATGGGTTACTTTGGCTTTTTTTAGTCGCCAGCGTCGCGTTTATTAATATAATGATTCCCGATGAAGTTGTTCAACACCAAGACCGCGCAGAATTTTTTGGCCTTTTTTCGACAGACATAGCTCTTTGGCTAGGCTGTACTCTGATGTATGTCTTTATTCTTTTATTTAACCCCTTTTACATTGCCTGTGGTTTTTCTTTATACATCAACGGCCGTACTCACTTGGAAGCCTGGGATACCGAAATTGCATTTCGTCGTCTACTGGCTCGCCATCAGCAGCGACTCTCTGCCACCACTAGACTTGCGAGTATTCTCACCTGGGGATTAAGCCTGCTACTTATGACCTGTTTGAGCTTGCCTAACGCTAGCTGGGCACAGGCATCAGCTCATACTGAGCCAAATAGGCCTAAAATTGAAGCCAAACAGCAAATCAATGAGATTCTCGCTGATCACGACTTTGGCTACCATAAAACAGTCACCAACTACCGGCTTCCTGATTTCAATTTAAAAAAAGATATTCCAGAACCAGAACCTGATCTTGATTTCTCTGGCGTAGATTCATTTATTAAAACCTTTGCGCAACTGATTGAAATTTTACTGTGGGGATTAGCGATTGCGCTGGTTGTCTTTTTGCTCTACCGCTATCGCCGCTGGGTTAATTATTTAGTGCCTAAACAGTGGCGCTGGAAGAAAGCAGTAAAAGAACAACCCATTACTGAAATAATGGGGCTAGATATACGACAGTCGCACTTACCTGATGACTTGTTGGCACATGTTCGTACACTCAGCAACCATAATCCGCGTGAAGCTTTAAGCCTGTTATACCGTGGTACGCTAAGCAGGCTGCTTCACAACTATCAAATTCGCTTTCAATCTGCCCATACTGAAGGTGAATGCTGCCAGCTTGTTGAGCAGGATTCACCTCAGTTCAGTGATTTTTTCCACCAGCTAACCCTGTGCTGGACAACAACCGCGTATGGACATGAACTACCTGATCGAACCACACTTTTGGCGCTTTGCCAGCAATGGCAACAGTTATTTATGCAGGGTGACCAATGACCCGTAAAGCATCATTTGAAGTCAATTGGCCAATTGTCATCGTTTTAGGCATTATTTTACTCTTTGCACTCCTTTTCTGGTTACTGCTAGAACCTTATGACGACACTGAGTGGGTACCTCCTTCCACCGAAGCCAGGCTAAATGAATACCTGGCAGCCGAGCGTTTTATTCAACGTAATAACATTCATATTAAAAGCCACAAAAACTTAAAACTGCTTGATCATCTTCCTAAGACAAGTGATGCCATTATATTAAGTAGTTCAAGAGCTTCTTTATCAGAACAGCGTCGTCAGCAGTTAGATACTTGGGTACGCCAAGGGGGGCATCTGTTAGTCAGTTATAGTGAACCCTGGTTGTTTGACGACCAAGTGCTTGATCCTCTATTAGCGTCCTGGGGAATAAAAGCAGTCTACCTCCAAGAGGATGAGCTTGATGCGTTATATGGAAAAAAAACATCCAGCAAATCTGAAAAAGACAAGAAAGCGGAAGACGCTGTGCAATGTGAAACACCTGTCCGCTTACCTAATACACTAACCTGGCCTACAGAAAAAGAGCCACTAGCCATTGATTTACGTACAGACTTTGGCTTAGTCAACACTAAAGGTGAACTACTGTTAAAAAACAGCTTGGAACCACCTTATCAACTTATTCAAAAAGCCATCGGTGATGGTCGTGTTACCGTACTGACGTATATGGGCATTTGGCAAAATGATGAAATTGGCGATTATGATCACGCCTACCTGTTGCGTTTATTACTGGAGGATCACTCATCTGTCTGGTGGTTATATGGGCTAGAATACCCATCCCTATGGCAGTTATTAGTACAACATGCGTTGCCTATACTGGTTTCACTGGGGGCATTTATTCTTCTTTTCTGCTGGTACTATGCAAAACGTTTTGGACCAACGAAGCCTGAAGCCAGCCCGGAACGGCGACAGTTACTCGAACACTTACAAGCCGTCGCTAGCTTCTTTTGGCGCAATAAGCAGTCAGGCTATCTCATTAACACCTTAAGGCAACAGGTTGAACAGCGTATTCGACTGCATCATAAGCAGTACAGTGAATTGTCTCAAGCGAAACAATTTCAGCTATTAGCCACATTAAGTGGCTTACCCGTTGAGGAAGTTCAGTGGACGATGTCCCAGGACACCCTACAAAATGAAATTGAATTTATTCGTGTTACCAGAAACCTGCAACATATCAGGAACCAGCTATGAGTAGCCTTAATCCAGAAATATTCAGCAAGGCCTCGGAACAAGTTAATGCCATCCGTACTGAAATAAATAAAGCGGTTGTTGGTCAAGCATCTGTTGTTGACCAAGTACTTATGACGCTGCTTGCCTCAGGTCATGTACTGATCGAAGGCGTTCCAGGGTTAGGGAAAACACTACTGGTGAGAGCATTAGCCGCCTGCTTTGGTTGTAAATTTGGCCGTATTCAGTTTACCCCAGATCTTATGCCCAGCGATGTCACCGGACATGCCATATACGACATGAAAAGTGAAGAATTTAAAATACGTCGTGGACCTGCCTTTACTAACTTATTACTTGCCGATGAAATTAACCGGGCACCCGCAAAAACCCAAGCAGCCTTATTAGAAGTCATGCAGGAAAAGCAAATAACCATTGAAGGTCGTCCATTACCCCTTCAACCGCCTTTTATGGTACTCGCTACTCAGAACCCTATTGAGCAAGAAGGTACTTACCCATTACCTGAGGCAGAGCTAGACCGCTTTATGTTGAAAGTAAGTATTGACTATCCTTCTCTGGAAGCCGAAAAAAACCTAGTTTCTTTGGTAACAACCAATAAATTATCTGATGTATTGGATGTCTCTGAATTACAGCAAGTTGTCTCACCCGAAGGGGTTATTCAGCTACAACGAGTTACAGCACAAGTTGAAGTGGATGACCAGGTATTGGATTATGCCATTCGTATTATTCATGCCACACGTGCTTGGCAAGGCTTAAATCACGGCGCGGGGCCACGAGGTGGTATTGCTTTAATTCGAGTGGCACGGGCTCGAGCTTTACTCAGAGGACAGCACTTTGTCACACCAGATGATGTAAAAGCCGTTGCACCTGCAGCCTTACGTCATCGACTGGGGTTAGCGGCAGAGCTTGAAATTGAGGGGCTTTCTGTAGAGGAAGTGTTGAAAAACCTACTAGACAGTGTTGCTGCACCGAGATCATGACACCAAGTAAGCACTTACTTTTTATTTCAGGTGGCATTACTGTAGTCACCTGTCTTATTTTTACTGGTAACCTTTTTGGTTACAACCTCAATGTTTTAGAAGCCTATGGACACTATATTTTTGCGGCTATTGTTATACTTCTACTTATCGATAGCCTCACATTAATCAAATCGCCTGTCTTACACATTGAGCGCGAAGCGCCTGTCTCAATGTCGCTAGGAGAATGGCATAAAATAAAATTAACCATAACCAATAGTGAAGATAGCCCACGACAGTTAAGTGTTATTGATGGTTACCCTCAGGGGTATGAAGTTAAAGACCTCCCTCAAGCTATCACCATTCCATCGTCAAAGCGGCTGGTAATACACTACGAGTTACGCCCTTTACATCGTGGCGAATACAGCTTTGCACCCTGCTACATTAATATCTTCAGCCTTATGGGACTATGGCAACGCCAGTTTCGTATAGGGCCAACAACTAAAACGCGTGTCTATCCTAACTTTGCCACCATCAGTCATTACTTATTACTGGCCACAGATAATCACGTTAGCCAGATGGGCATTCGTCAAAAACCTAGACGAGGAGAAGGATTGGAGTTTCACCAATTGCGGGAATACCGTGAGGGTGACAGCATGCGTCAAATTGACTGGAAATCCAGTGCGCGGAAACGCAAATTGATTTCCAGAGAATATCAGGATGAACGTGACCAGCAAATTATCTTTATGCTTGACTGCGGACAACGCATGCGCACGCAAGATGGTGACCTGAGTCATTTCGACCACTGCCTAAATGCTATGCTACTGCTGGCGTATGTTGCACTAAAACAAGGAGATGCTGTGGGCCTCATTACCTTCAGTGGGCAACACCGTTGGTATCCCCCCACAAAAGGCCTGCATACCATTAACCACTTACTCAACCAAATCTACGACTTGCAAGCAACGACACAAGCCAGTGATTATTCATCAGCCGCCAAACACTTAATGCAGTATCAACCAAAGCGCTCATTAATCATTATGTTATCTAATGTGCGAGATGAAAATGCGGATGACTTAGTTCCCGCATTAAAGTTGCTTCGTCATCGCCATTTGGTGTTACTGGCTAACCTTAGGGAGCATATTCTAGATACGTTGCATGCCCAACCGATTGAAGATTTTAACGGTGCATTAAATCATGCCGCCAGTGAAGTTTATTTAAAACAGCGCAAGGCATTACATGATCAGTTAATCAGCCAGTCAATTTTTACCCTGGATAGCCTGCCTGAAAAGCTGCCACCCGCGATAGTGAATCGCTACTTGGATATTAAACGGAGTAATCAATTATAAGATATGCCTCTTCTATATCCCTATAGAAAGCTCTGTATTCAATCAAGCTAAGTGTAACGTCTGCAGGGGAATGATGTTCATTAGTAATTCAATAATGTTAGGTTTTGCGCCAAAGTGACCACAGTTAATCGTTATGAGGGGAAGATCAACCAGTCTTGGTGCGAGAAGTGGCGCAATTTAAATCCGAGACTAACTTCCTTATAGACTCCCTAGTACTAGATTATTAACAGAGGATTTGCGACAGTCAGTCAGCCGAAGTACACTCTGATTTTGTGTCTAATAGGTGAATATAGAGCGCTATGGAATTAATCAGGGGTCAAAATATTTCTTTAGATTCAAAAAAGCCCTTACGTATTGATATCGGCTGGCGTAGCCTCACATCGGGCCTAGCTCTGGAGGCCTACGGGTTTGCAATTAATGAACACAAGCAAGTAACGTCCCCTAGTCATTTTTTATGGGAGGCTAACCCTGAAATTCCAGAACTCGTTACACGCCACCCACAGGGTAAACAATTTGATCTCAACTTGCCTGTACTAGCCACTCCCTATGATAGATTACGTATTATCTTATCATTACCAGTGGATAGTCCTCATAACTTCTACCAAATACAAAATATACAGGTAAGGATCAACAATGGGCAGTTAACACGTATCAATATCCCTTCTTGCACTCCTGAAACCAAGTCGCTTACCTTACTGGAAATTTATCGTCATAAGGGCCAGTGGAAGCTTCGCTTTATTGGCTACGAAGGTCTTGGAGATCTTAGCTCTTTAGCAGAGCAATTTGGCTTCAGCTTACCTTCAACACTAAAACCAGATGATGGCATTTCTCTAAGTGAAGGTGCTGAGCTATCTCCAGGAGAGAATTTATCGCTCACAGAGCATTTTGCTCATTGTAAAAATCTATTGTGGCAGGCTCGTAGTGTACCGAAGCTAGATGATATTGAGCTAAACCTAGTAGCTGTTGATCCTGAAAATAAAGTCAAAAATATTAAAGATTTCTTGTATCCAGCAAATCCTTCACTACGTGGCAAAGGGGTTGTGCTTAAAGGCAATGAAGGTCAAATTAACCTGGAACAAATACCTGCAGATATTGCCAAGCTAGAACTGATAGTGAGTCGTACGCCAGATACTAAGCGCTTATCTAGTGTCGACTACATTGAAACACGCTTAGTCAGTGCCATTACTGGTCAGCCAATTTGTAAATTTATTTTTGAAACTGCAGCAAAAAACTACAATAGTGCAATACTATTTGAAATTTATCGCTATCGAGGTGAGTGGCGAGTGCGAGGTATTGGACAGGGCCATGCAGAGGGTATCAAAAAAACTGCTGAAAAATATGGCTTTACTGCTCCCAAACAAAGAAAGCCTCAAACAACGGGTCATCGCCCCCTTCCCCAAACTCCCCAACCAACCGCTAGTATAGGAACAGCCACCCCCCCCAGCACACAACTACCAAAACACCCTTATCTAGGTTATGGCATTGCCTCTATGGGCGGTGTTGTTACATTACTGGGCTATGCCAGTATTCCTATGCTATTAATCGGTGGTAGTATGGTCGCTGGTGGTGCTTTTTTCAGCTGGAAAACCTATAACCAAACCAAAGCCGCTCAAAAAGAACAAAATGAGCGAATTATTCTCAATATGATAAAAGACCGGGGCTACCGAGTAACCGCTTTTGAATTAGCCTCTAGTCATACTATGACTATTGAGCAAGTGACAGAAATACTTCAATATCTATGTGCCAAAGGCGCTGGACAAATAGAAATAGATGAAAGTGGCAAAGAGGTTTTCGTGTTTGATAAGATGCGTAGTGATGACACTAGCCAAAACCAGTCTGATCACTGGTAACTGCTGAAAAAAACTATCCCCATAATAGCCAGCTAATATTTTTAGTTGTGTCGTAAAATTTATTTAACTTAAAAATAAACTTAGTTTGGACGCATTTAACCTGCAAAAACCCAAAAGGCAATACGAGTGTCTAACAGTATTGCCCTATCAGACTAAAACCAATTGAATATTTTGTTTTTTTAGCCATGCTAAATCACTTTCTGTAATTCCCTGGTTCGTTATCACTGCGGCAAAATCATCTATGGTTCCTAGCGTTGTTGGGCATATTTTTCCGAATTTACTGGCATCAGTCAGAATAATATTACGTTGCTTTTTCTTTAAAATGGTATGAACTACATCAGCACGCATCATGTCTCGACTGGTAAAGCCTGAATCTTGATGAAAACCATCAACACCAATAAATGCAGTACTGAAATTAATATGTTCAATACACAATTTTGTTAACGGCCCAACTAAACTCTCACTTTGCGACTGATAAACACCTCCCAACAAAATAACATCTACATGATCATTTTTAAGTGAGTGCGCTATATAGGCACTGGGAGTAATGATAGAAACATCACCACGCTGTGCTAATGCTTGGGCTAACAGAGCATTAGCACTTCCTCCTTCAATTAACACTGTTTCCCCTGGTAATACCAAGTCAGCCGCATGCGCTACCAGTCGTTGTTTTACATCAAAATGAATCGTCAGCCGTTCATTAACATCATCGGTCTGTATCGAAATAGCACCACCATGAACGCGTGTTAAGTGCTCCTGTTGCTCAAGGTAAGAGAGATCACTACGAATAGTGACCTCAGAAACACCTGTGTGTACTGCCAGCTCACTGACAGTTAAACGTTTATGCTCATTAACTAAGTGGATAATTTCCAGGTGTCTCGCGTTCACAGTGCTCCTTAATGCTATCTATATTACTACCTATAACACTATCTAAAAATGATTTATCTATACGGTATTTAGCGTACTAAACAATAAAGGCTATCTTACAAACTATGCTCAGTACGGGCAATGATATCATTTTGAGCTTCCACCGATAATGCTGTAAAAAATGCTGAATAGCCTGCAACTCGCACCACTAAATCACGATACTCCTGTGGATTAGCCTGCGCCGCTAACAGCGTTTCTCGAGAAACGATATTATACTGAACATGCCACCCTTTATAGACATCAAAAAAAGTACGTATCAACATGGATAACTTATGAAAATCCTGAGCCGTGTCCAAAGTGCCTGGAGTTAATTTTTGATTGAGTAATACCCCACCTAAAATCTTATCCGTTGGCAGTTTGGCAATCGAACTATACACTGCAGTAGGACCATGAATATCCGTTCCTGAAGCAGGACTCGCACCTTCCGCAAGTGGCGTATAAGCTTTACGGCCATCAGGCGTCGCCATGGTGTTGGCCCCAAAGGGGACATTTGCTGAGATGCTTGAAGTTCCCGCATAATATCCCCCCCCAATGGGTCCCCGACCAAAGCGAGTGTTTTTATGATGCTTTAACTCATTAATATACATTTCATAAGCTTGAACCAATAACTTATCTACTTCACAGTCATCATTACCGTATTTACTAGCATAATTAATCAACACTTGGCGTAGCTGCTCACCTTCAATACCACTAAAATTATCTGCCAGTGCTTTAGCTAAACTTTGCTGTGAAACTTTTCCCTGTTCAAATACAAGCTGTTTTAATACCGCTAAACTGTTGCCTAAATTCGCAATGCCCACTTGTAATCCTGACACCCAATCATATACTGCACCACCTGCTTTAATAGATTTAGCGCGACTAATGCAGTCATCAACCAATGCTGAACAAAAGATATCAGGCGCTAACTGTTCCAATGCTGTATCAACGACTGCATCAATAGCAATCGAATGACGTGTAAAATACTTAACCTGCTGCTGCCAGGCACTCATCACCTCATCAAGATTATTAAAGTTGCCTTTATGAAGGGATTTTTCATGGGGTAAAAATACCTGCTGGGTAGTGGCATCCTTTCCTTCATCTAGGGCTGCCAATAAAACACGCGCAAAATTCAAAAAACTCATTCCAGTACAACGATAGCCCCATTTACCCGGTACTGCAGTTTCAATACAACCAATAGCCGCATAGTTGTAAGCATCTTCACGGCTTACGCCCAAGTCCACAAATGCGGGGATAACAATTTCATCATTATTAAATGCAGGCATCCCAAACCCACACTTAACGACGGCCAAACAACTAAGAAGAAAATCCTGACTGATATTTTGGTGGTAACGTACACTTAAATTGGGTTGTGTTGAGCGTAGCTGCCCACAGGATTCTAAGATGGCAAACGATAAACTATTCACGGCATCAATGGGGTAACCCTGTTGATCAAGCTGCTGACCACCAATAGTGACATTTTGATATAAGGGACTTCCAGCCGAAGCCTTAGAATGTGTTCCAGAACGAATTTTATTCACTTCCAATAATTTTAACCAACAGCTTTGCAGCAGTTCTAATGCAAAACCATGGGTTAGTCGATTTGTTTGTTCAACATCCTTTTTATAAAAGGGATATAAATATTGATCCATTCGGCCAAAAGAAACAGAGTGACCATTGGACTCAATTTGTAAAATAAGTTGTACAAAGTAGCACAGCTGCAGTGCTTGCCAAAACGATTCAGGTTTTTTATGGGCAATGTGGTAACAATTTTCTGCTATAATTTTCAATTCACGCTTTCTAAATGCACGGGTTTCCTGATGAGCCATCTCAGCAGCCAGTTTTGCATATCGTTCAATATGGTTTTGTACTGCCTCAATGACAATATGTACCGCTTCTAAAAAATGTGTGCACTCTAGACTCTCATCATGAGCATTATGAGTGACTAACTGCTTTTGCAGTTTAACATCTGCCAGCAACCCATCTAGGCCTTTTGCTAATAGTTTTTCATTATTTATCGCAAGGTGTGCATCACCAGAAGTCATATTACCTTCGGCTTTAATAATACCTGAATCTAATATGGCCTTTTGTTCATCACTATATTCTGCATAAGACTGATCTTGTACAGTTTTACCCTGCCAAAAAGAAATGACATCTTTTAAAGCATTTTTATTCACTTCTGACAATGAAAACCCTGCACCAGGTCGATCAGCAAGTGTATCAATTTCATTCACTAGCCAGGTAACTGTATATTCTGGAAAAATAGGTGCTGCGCGTAAATAACTTGCCTGATTACCAATAATTAACTCATCATTATCAATCCAGATTTTTCTTGTCTCAAGATGTTCAGCCAATGCTAAGGCTCGCTTCATCATAATAGGCAGTGCTGGATTCTGTTGATAAATCCGCGTATATGCCACAGCCCGTTCAGTACAAATCGGCGGTTTAATAATATTAATTAATGCATCTTTATGTTTTTGTATACGCAAAGGCAAATAGTCAAGATTCATAACTACCCTCTCACTGATGTTTGAAGTGGTTTTAAAGGATGATGCTCAGCATACTCACACGCTTTTTGTAAAAGCCCAGGATTATCCAGTGATTTATCTTTTCCTTGATAGCGTAATCCCAACATTTTATATTTCTGAATACCTAGCGTATGGTATGGTAAAAAATGGATTACCTTACAATTTGGTAGTGTTACAGAAAAATCAGTAATTAATGCCAATTCTTCCACGGTGTCATTAAAATCAGGTATCACTGGGACACGAATTATTAAGTCTTTAACTTGACCAGCTAGTTTAATCAGGTTATTTTTGACGAGTGATAACGTGCCCCCAGTCCAACGTTTAAACTTGTTGTCATCCATGTGCTTTAAATCAACCAGCCATTGATTAATGACAGGAATATTTTTCTCAATTTTCCGCCAACTGACATGCAATGTCGTTTCAATGGCTACATCAATATTTTCTTCCTGCATTTTTTGCGCAATCGTGTTAACACAGTCTGAATGTATGAGTGGTTCCCCTCCAGAAAAGGTCACACCACCACCCGATGTTTTATAAAAAGGTTTATCACGTTTTAATTGTTCACAGATAGCATGAATATCAACAGGTTCTCCCATTACTCTAAGGGCTTTGGCAGGACAGCATGTTTTTAAATTATTTATATCAAACGCATCAATTTGTTGATGATCTATTAATAAATCAGCAGGTCCATCCCGTGTGATTGCACTGCAACAATCCTGGCATAAGGTACATCCATCAATACAAAAGGCTGCATCATACATAAGATCAAAATTGCGGCTTCGACTTTCGGGATTTTGACACCAGACACAGGACAGAGGGCATCCCTTTAAGAACAAAACGGTTCTAATCCCTTCACCATCGTGAGTTGAAAAGCGCTGGATATCAAAAAAGAGAGAAGCTGACATTTTCATTTCCAAACCAATATTTCACTTAACAAAAGTAGATTGCTTTTGTTCGAAAGCAGTATTGATTTATATCAACCTTTGTAATGAGAAGTGGAGTATAGTTTAATGAATCAACCAACGGAGTTAGTATTATGGTAGAGCTTTACCTTGATAGCGCAGATATTGATGACATACTCAGTTTACACACGAAGGTTAAATTATCAGGTGTTACCACTAACCCATCAATTCTTGCCAAGTCCAACTGTGGAGTGAATCATTTACTGTCTACCTTAAATACCCAACTGGAACCTCCCTGCCGCTTTTTTGTACAAACTATCAGCACCACCGTTGAAGGAATTATCTCAGAAGCAAAAAAGCTTCATTCCCTGCCTTATAACATTGTGGTAAAAGTTCCTGCTACTGAAGCTGGATTGGCTGCTATCAAAGCACTCAAAAAGGATAATATTTCTGTACTTGCAACAGCTATTTATACCACCGCACAAGGTTTTCTTGCTGCACATAATGGTGCAGATTACATAGCACCCTATGTTAATCGCATAGCACAAATGGGGGGAGATGGCATTGGCGTAGTCTCTAAACTGCAAAAACTCATTACGACAGCAAATATAAACTGTAAAATACTGGCAGCCAGTTTTAAAAGTGTTCAACAAGTAGTATCTGTATTGGAGGAAGGCGTAAAAGCAATTACGTTACCCTGTGATATTATGCAGGCAATGTATACTCACCCAGCAGTAAACATTGCCGTAGACGAGTTTAATGAACACTGGCAAAGCACTTTTGCAAATCAGCTTTCCTATGAAAGCTAAGTAATAATACTGTAGACTCTTTTACCCAGCCATAGTCTCATAGTCGCTCAGCCACGAGCGACTTTTTGAGCACTTATAGCTTTCCCTAAGTTATAAATATAATTTGTAAATATCCTATTTAACTATCCAATATCGATAATTTTTATTCTTATGTAAAAATCAATCTACATAACATTAACAGCTTCTATATAGGTATTATTAAAACTTATAGTTCCCTCAGCAATAATACCATTATGAACGTTTGATTCACCTCAAGATTTAATACGCCTATTGATTTATAATAGTAACGTTTAATCAAAAATAATAATTATGTTATGTAAGGGAGGGATAAAAATGTTACGGATGGCAAAATTCCTAATTCTAACCGTGGTATCAATACTCAGCTTCATTATTCAGCCAAGTACCAGTATCGCAGAAAACTATCTGCCTGCATTCTCAGGCATGAGAATGGAATATGTTAATCATGGACACACTGGCGAACATGTAAATATTTCAGTCGCCAAAGAAAGAAATGGCTGGTATTTATTCGAAGGTTTCCCTGGCTTAATGGGTAAAAAAGTCTGGATTCGTCCCAGCCAGGATGGAAAGCTCTATATGTGGAATGATAAAACAAAAGAAGCTAATGTCTATGTTAACTTCAATGTTAAAGTAGGTACTACAAACAGCCATTCAGGAATAATGTGCTCTGCAGGAACTGTAGTTAAAAATTTTTACAAAGAGTTAACTATTTCTTCTGGTACTTTTTTTGATGTTACCGAAATCCATTTTTTCACTGGCCCTCGGCGTTGCTATGATACAGGAGTTGAAAACATATTCTTTGCAAAAGATGTAGGAATCATTAAGTGGCAAGATACAACTATAGGGGGACCAAGATACTTTGAGTTAGTTCAATAACTAACAAACCTCAGATATCCCCCTTCAATACCTATATTGCGAAGGATATACATCACTTATTGGGTAGCTTATGTAACGGGCTTAAGCCGCAACTTGCCTTTAGAAAAGCTCGTTACATGCTCAGCAAATGACTTTAATTCATTTACAGGAACAGATAGGGTATAACATACTAACACACCATATGTGCTTTCCATAAGCTCCACACCATACTCCTGCATCAGCATTTTAATTCGGGATTCTTGGTCATACCCTAACTCAATAACAAACACCTCTGTTGCCACTTTAGGTGTTGTTTTTAATGCTTCCATTGCAGCTTGCGTAGCCCCTGAGTATGCACGGACTAGACCGCCAGCCCCAAGCTTAATCCCGCCAAAGTAACGAACCACTACGGCTAAAATATTTCCCACACCATGGTGTTGCAATACATTTAGAATCGGCTTACCTGCTGTACCTTGTGGCTCTCCCGCATCACTCCAAGCAATTTGAGTAGCCCCCTCTGGAGGCCCTGCAATATAAGCCCAACAATGATGGCGTGCATCTGAATACTGTTCCGTTAAAGTCGCCACTTGGGCTAACGCCTGCTGACGATTTTCAACTGGATAAATCCAACAAATAAAACGGCTTTTTTTAATGACGAGTTCAGTCATCACTGGCTCAGCAGGTACTAAATAACTATTTGGAACTTTTTCTCCCCGCGACATGTACTCAGGTAACTCCCTCAAAAAACGTTAAGTTGAGTATAATAATGTTTTTCAAAAAAACAGTTGTTATCCATTATGAATCAAGATTGTATCAAAATTGTCGTTGGCTCGCAGAATCCTGTAAAAATCAATGCAGTACGCAACGCCATTGCTTCACTCTATCCTAATAGTACCGTTGAGTGCACTGGTATATATGCACCATCAAAGGTACCTGACCAGCCCATGACGGCAAAGCAAACCCGTGAAGGTGCAGAAAATCGGGTACGATTTTGCCAGCAACAGATAGAAGCTGATTTCTATGTTGCCCTTGAAGGCGGTGTAGATATTTTTGAATATGGACCAGCAACATTTGCCTATGTTGTTATTGCAAATCACTGTCGACTTTCAATAGGTCGCAGTGCAATTTTGCCGCTTCCTATATCCGTTTACCAAGCATTACAACAAGGTGAAGAACTAGGTCATGTCATGGATAGATTATTTAACACACAAAATATCAAACAACAGGGAGGAGCCATTGGCTTACTAACCAACGGACAGGCCACACGAGAAAGTACATATACTGAAGCACTAATTCTCGCCATGGCCCCTTTTCTTTATGAAGAATTATACGATAAATAATGTGTACTCTTCACGCATAAACTTTAGGCTTTGCTGTGGGAATTTTCTTTGCTAAACCTGAATATGATTTACGATAGGCACAAACTGAAGAGCTTATCACATGCTTACAGTCAAGCCCTGATCAGAGAACAATCGCTGCTCTAGCTCTGTCAAGGAAGAAACCTGATACCCTGGCATAATAGCCTCAGGTGTCGGGTTCTCATTCACATTTAACCAACAGGTTTCAAACCCAGCGTTTATCCCCCCTAAAATATCAGTATCGGGGTTATCACCTACCATTAACACTTTATTTCGTTCTGGCTGTCCCATGACAGATAGGGCATGTTCAAAAATTGCTTGATGAGGTTTAGCAAAACCTACCTGCTCAGAAATAACGAGTATATCAAAGTATTCTCTAAGTCCCAGCCGCTCTAAACGAATTTGTTGCAACTCAGAGAATCCATTGGTGATTATGCCCAGTTTTACCTTGCCATAAAGCGCACTGACTAAACTATTCGCACCTTCCAAAGGTTTACAAATATCAGCCATTGCTGATAAAAAAGCACTATTTAAGTCTTTAGCTGAAACCTTTAACTTATCTGACCAGGTAGCAAAACGCTGATGCTGTAGCTGCTGTGCAGTAATATCACCGTTCTGATAATCGACCCAAAGAGGCTTATTAACGTCCTGATAGGCTTGGTAGTCATCAGTCGAAAACTCAACATTAAATTGAGCAAACATACGCTGTAGCCCACCGAATGCATCAAAGTGAAACAAGGTTTCATCCGCATCGAACAAAATCCACTCATAGTGCTTCATTCCGTCTTCCACTCCTTTACTACATTGTCCAACATGTAAGCATCATCTTAACACTATTTTTTATCTCCTCTCTACCAATCACCAATCTTGTTCTTATGAGCGCTTTACGATCTGAATCCCACTCTACAGCGAAGCCTTGCTTTGATAAAAGAATGACTATTTTTAATAAGCGACAACAACATCAGCCTAATATTTAACAAAAAATCATTATTAAGCGACTGAAGCTAATTAATAAAATGTACTTTTGGGTCCAGTAGCTGGGAGAGATATTAAAGAAAACCAAGCTATACCCTTTGTGAAGGGTATAGCTACTGGAAAAATAAAGTGTTCAATTATTAGACGAAAGAATTGTGGGTAGTCAAATAAAATAACAAAAAATATTAATAAATGTTTTTATTAATATTCACGCTATATCTCCCCCCAAAAAAAGATAGAAATCTTTTCAGACTAACGAAAGCTAAAAAACTCTCTAAGAGAAGATGCAAGATTGATAATACCCTGGTCAGCTTCAACAATTTCAAAACCAGAATCAAAATAACGCTGATCTACATCTGGCTTACTCCACTGACTGACTGCTTTAAAATCAATATATACTTCTGTAGGGCTAACTTCATGAGGAATTTTAATCCGCATTTCAAAAGCCTCCCCCACCATGATAGGAATTTCACTAATCAACATAAGTCCTTGAGCAGAAATATTACCTATATACCCAATCGGACGATCAGTGAAACGATTATATATTGTTAAATAAGCATTTAACTGGTGGCGTGTAATAGCACGCTGTTCTCTAGAAGGATATGCTTTACCCATCGTCGCCCAATACCAAGGTAATATAGCCCACCTCAAATATATACAAAAATATGCGAACGTTCACCCAAAAAAAATATGCATTAACTCTCAATCTAAATGCGTATTTTTTAATATCTATCCCTTATCGTGGGATAGATTACTGGATAAAAACTCAAGAATGTATATTTTCGTTAATTTAAGGTATAAGACAATTTAGTTAAATATTAATGACGCATAAAATATACTATCGACCAAATTGCCAAAAGTGCAACTGCTTTAATTCGTTAATAACACTATTTCAACAAACGTACTATTAAAGAATGCCCCTTAATAAGGGTATATTTTAAGGTAGGTATTTTATTTCAGAGGGCTTTGAGCACCACCTAGCACTTTCAGTCTTGCTCTTGCCCGGAATGCATATTCAGATTCAGGATAAACTTTCACAATATAACGATAAGTCTCTACAGCATCCATGAGATAACCTTGTCTTTCCAAGCATAATCCTCGTAAAAAAGAGACCTCTGGCTGAAAATAACGTCGAGCACGGATTAACCGATCAACACGACTTAATGAATGCAATGTCGCAACACAGTCACCGTTATAATAATGCTCATACGCCATATCTAACTGGTTGCTAATACGATGTGTAGTACAAGCCGATGTAAAACAAACAACAGCCACAATGCTACACCATTTATAACCTCGTGCTAGCAACAACCTCATAGTCAACCACCATTCCCATCAAAACCAAGACTGTTATAGGCATTATCGGAGTATAGTGCAAAAACTTTAGTATCTTTGGTTAGACATAGGCTTATAGATGGCTATAACCTAGGAGGCTGGCTCGTATCTCTGTAGATGTAAACAAGGAAAAATATTAGAAGAGGAAATCAAAAAGGAAGGAGCAAGCTGGCACCCAAAAGCTCAGGTACCAGCCTTATAAAAAATGACTATTCAGTTATCACTTTTTTGACTTTTTCGACAGCTTTAATATTCGCCATAACACGACGATTACGCTGACGACCTTCTGGTGAACCATTATCAGCTACAGGCTCAGACTCACCTTTACCAATTGCAGTCAAACGCCCTGGTTGGATGTTATATTGCTCAATCAATGCTTGACGAACGGCATCTGAACGAGACTGAGATAACATAAGGTTATATGCATCATTACCCACAGAGTCTGTATGCCCTTCTATGGTCACATGGATATTTGAGTAACGTTGCAAGAAAGAAGCAACTTTTTCCAGTTCAGGGTAGTACTCTGGTTTAATAACGGACTTATCAAAGTCAAACTCAATATTTAAACGAATACTGACGGGCTTATCTACATAGATTTCTTTTGGTTGTGGTGCTGGTGGTGGTGGCTCTTTGCGAACAATGGCTCGTTTAGTTTCACCTAGTGCCAACTTCACTGACAGCATTACAGCCTGGTCATGTGTTTCATTGTCAAGGCTATAGTAATCACGTACATCAGCACGCAATGCTACACGATCTGTCAGCTCACGCTCAACACCAACACCTAAGCCAAGTAATGTCTCATCATCTGTGCCCGCATCGCTGGGGTCAATACGCATGTGAGCAGCACTGGCTAGTGCATAAGGTTTCCATTTACCGACAGGTGCAATGTAATACATGCTGTCTAAATGATACCACTTGGCATCAATATTGTTATCTAGTCCAGGGTTTTCAGTATTATTAATTTTACCAAACCCCAATTGAACAGCCAGGTTGGAATTAATTTGATAACCAAAGTCTAAGCTGTAAAGGTAGTCATCTTCGATATCACGGTCATTATCAAAGAAATATTTTCCGAATGAAGGCGCTACATAAGCATGTGGAACAACTTCCTCTTCAGCCATAACAGAGTGGCTTGCTAGCGCAAAAATAACGCCTGTAGCAAACAGGGATAATTTTTTCATAAGCTTAAAACTTCTCCAGTACTATCACGTTTCTGTGGAAAATTATATTTAATCAATCTGCACAATAACAGTGAAATAATGTAACCTGATGGTAATAATTAGACTTTTTTCTTAAATTTACACAACGTAAACTTTGTAAAAAAAAACTACAACAGTTAAAACTACAGTTTAAGGAATGGAACGCCTGTGTCCCAAGAATACTTAATGCAACATACAACACAGCATGTGCTGTTATTCATTGATTTACATACAAATATTGCATCTACAACAGCAAAGCTATCACTCATTCCCAAAAAAAATATAAAACAAGTCACTCTATTTTTGGAATACTATCAACATCACTTTTTTGTGAATCACTTTCTACCAGACTCACTTCAAACAAAGCTGCACCAACAATGGAAAGTACAGCTTGAGCAACACATTAAACCGATCCTAAACTGGTGTATTCAGCATCAATACCATCATCATATTATTTACGGAGAACACGCACATTCGCTAGAAGCACTCATTGACTTTATTCAAAAGCAGCACGTTGATCTTTATATAAAGCCAACGTCTTACCATGAACAGAAAGCCAACGTACTGAATCACAATGACATCTACCTACTTAATACGTGTAGGGTCCCAATTTATATTTGTGATACATCAACATTTGAAGAAGAGCCTGAAGTAACTATTCAGTCAGTCTTAAATGTTCTCATTTGTGTAGATCCGTTACCTGATAATGATGTGTTTTCTTTTGATAGCACACTCATTGAGTATGCTGAGTCTTATTTTAATAACTTACCGGTACATTTTCATATCGTACATACGTATTCGCCCTTACCTGAAGCAATTATGCTAGAAACTGATCTTGTTTCAGAATACAAAAAGCATACAGAAAATATACTCCAACAACGGCAAGAAGCACTTACCAAACTGCAACAACAGTTTTCCATTGTAAATCACGGCAGGTGTCATATGCTGCAAGGGATACCAGATATTGTAATCCCTAAACTGGCAGAAGAATTTAGCATAGACATTTGTCTACTGGGCTATCACTCACATAGCCACTGGCAACAAGCTATCTACGGAAACATCACAAAAAAATTAATTGAAAAAATGCGGTGTGACCTACTAATAAAACCAAAAACAAGTCACAAAGAAATAGCAAACTAAAGTATATACCCATAACGAAGGGTTTTTAGGGGCGGCCGTCAAGTGATGAAGCCCCAGGAGCTTATATTAATAAGTGACTGGGGTGAAGAACGCTGACAACAAACCATAAAAATGATTCGTGAAGGGTATACCTCTAAAAATAGCGATTTTTTTAAAACACCAAGTCATCTTCACTGGCCTGAACAGGCCAGCACTAAAACTCTCGTACACAAATAAAAGCTTCAGTTATTAAAAGACTGTGTTGAATTCATGTTATATACCCTTCGCTTTGAGTATAGTTAAAGCTTGGCACTATAAATATATTAAGCACGTGTTGTTAGGTGTTAAAAAAGTAAGAACTATCACAAATGCATTTATGATAAAGTTTACAGCTAACTATGTAAAAACCTCACTACAAATGGTTTTACTAAGTTAAAAAACCAATAACCCAAAATACCCCCAACAATAATAACAGTCACTATCGACCAGCCTGATGCTCTATTATTTTTAACTTCACTTTTCTTTAGTCTATGATCAATCTTAACAACAGGTATACTTTGGGGCTGTCCAAGCCGTTTCTCTTGATAATTACCCTCTTGACTGATGACCTCGTTAGCTCCACATGCCTGCATTTTATGATTATGTTCAATTTTAATTTGTGATCTTCTTAGCGTGTTATGCTGATTATCTGGTGGACCAATTATCATGAACTCTAACTGATCCAGCCTAATGCGATCCCCTGACTTCAAACGTTGTTCAGCAACAGGCTCATCATTGACAAAAGTACCATTTATTGATGAAAGATCCTTAATAAAAAGGACGTCCTCCAACAAGCATAATTCTGCATGACGACGAGATAAGTAAGGAGAGTTAATTTTAATATCACAATCAATCGCACGCCCAATAAGTAAAGTATCATTTACAGGATATGTCTTTTCAGGTAAGGAGCGATCCACGACCTTTAAAAACCAGCCACTAACCGCTTTTTTGGGAAGTTCAATGGGAGGTTGAATATGTTTTGGATCACTGAGTAACAACTCTACATGACCCAACCTAATTGTATCGCCCACATTCAGCTGACAGCTTGATACAACAGGTACATCATTTACCCAAGTGGTGCCCCGTTGAGTTAATTCAACGAGTGTCACACGATTATCTTTAACAATTAAGTCGACATGTTCCGGTAAAATACTTGGGTCTTTAATCACAAAGTCACAATCACCATGACTGCCTATTGTTACGCGCTGGGAAACCAGCCACATCGATTGTTTTGTATGATATTTATAGCCCAGTTTTAACATGAATAGATTTTCCAACGAAGGATGTTTAGCCTTCAGTAAAAGTATGCTCTTAACAGGTACTCATCGCGAAGAGTATAAATAACACCACTTTTTTCTCAGTCTGCTAAACACGCACTTAACAGTTAACAAAGCTGGCGTCATAATAGTTCATTTACAGTAAAACCTGCAAAAGTTCTAGACATTATTGATAAATCGCTGACTATACCCATAACGAAGTATTTTTAGTGGGGCTAGTCAGGTCTGTTAAGACAAGCAATAGCAACAATCGTTGTTTTAAAAGCGCTAGCTGGGCCGTCAAGTGATGAAGTCCCAAGAGTTTTATAACTATTAAGTGGCTGGGGTAACAGTTAAATGCTCCTGCATAAACTACATTCCCACCATCCTTGGTGGTCAAGAATACCGACAACAAAGCCTAAAAGTGATTCGTAAAGGATATATTCCAGTCTATTAATACTATCTACAGAATGCTCAAGCTAAATAACTACACTTTACTATCTCTTATTGCAGGTAACGATAGAAAAAAAGCTTATTATGCTATTGATCGTTTAAAGCAACGTTATGTTATCGTTAAAATTATTAACCCTGCAAATGGTAATCAAAGTAAATTAGATACGACATTATTTAAAAAAAATGCTGCACTCACATCAGATCTGATCCACCCTCATATCATCAGTATTTATGATTATGGTCTTACCTCTAGTGACTTCCCTTATTTAGCAATGGAATACTGTGAAAATGGTAGTCTCACAGATAAAATTCAAGAAGGCTTAACATTAGACAAAACGCTACAAATACTGCAACAAATTGCTAATGCACTTACCTTTGTTCATAAAGCACATATTATTCATGGTCAATTAAAACCCAATAATATTTTATTTCGTAGTGACGGCTCTGTGGTACTCACTGATTTTAACAATACCTCACTCAATACGATCACAAAGCAACAGTCTGCAGCATTTTTTTCGTGTAGCTATACCCCTGAATATATGAGCCCCGAGCAAGCAAGGCGTGTGTCGTTTGATACTCGAAGCGACTTATACAGCCTGGGTATTATCTGTTATGAAATGCTTTTGGGTTTTCCCCCTTTTCGAGGAGATACCCCGCTTAGGATTAGCTTAAAACATTTAAATTCAGCTATCCCTCAACTCCCTGAAAAATACCGTGGATTACAACTTTTTCTTAACCAGTTATTAGCAAAAAATCCACAACATCGCTTTCAAACTGCAAAAGAGGTTTCATTTGCCTTACGCCAGCTACAGTATCAATTTCTTGAACACGGTCACCTTCGTGCAGCCCCCCCGGAGAACAATGCTTCCAACCCTTATATAGTTGCCAACGCACTATCATCCCCCAATGAGCCTCAAAAACAATCTGCGGGAAAATCCTATTTGATTGCAGGCCTGGTCTTAACAATTCCAAGCATATTACTGCTTAATAACAATGGGCTAAAGTCCGATACCCCCTATAGTTCAAATGAGCAAGAACGCTCAGTGATGAATCAAACTAGTGATATCGCCATCAGTATGCCTTTGATAATTAATGTCACCCCCAAAGATGCGACTATCCAATTTAATCACTCTGCCCATTCATTTCATCAAGGGATGTTACTTGCACCTGGTCACTATTCTCTAAGCATCACCAAATCTGGTTATCAATCTCAACAGGTCAATATACACCATAATCAGCAAATACCGACCCAGTTAAACCTTACGCTCTCTCCTGCTCTTTATTCTGTACATATAAAAGCTCATCCTCCAGGCAGCACCATTCGTATTATTAACATAAAACCCAAGTACACAAAAAATTTGCAGTTATCTCCCGGACGTTACCTTGTTGAGGTTTCTCACCCAGGTTATCAAGCTAAACGCCAATGGCTAGAAATAACATCCTCTGCAATTGAGCAAACCATCAGCCTGTCTCCCGCTATGAAGCAAGGAAAAATTCTTCAACACCCTTTAGCAAAAGGTGGTTACGGGCCGAAAATGGTTGTAATACCCAATGGTCGTTTTAGGATGGGAGATAATGATGGCATGGGTTCAGCAAGTGAAAAGCCGCTGCATTGGGTAAATTTCGCCGACGACTTTGCTATGAGTCAATACGAAATCACACAGGCAGATTTTGCCCAATTTATTGAAGAAACAGGTTACGTATTTCATGAAAAGATCAGCAAATTTCATGAAAAGATCAGCAAAAAAGAACATCATAAGCCTATAACCCACACATCTTGGCATGATGCGCAAGCGTATGCTCAGTGGATCAGTAAACAAACAGGATACACATATCGCCTTCCCAGTGAAGCAGAATGGGAATATGCCGCCAGAGCAGGTGGATACACTCGCTTTGTTTGGGGAAACCAGCCTCGTACTAACAAAGCTAACTGTTTAGAAGGATGTTGGGCAAATCCCTTGAAAGGCTTACTGAAAGGTTCACAAACTATGTCTGTAGGGCAATACTCAGCAAATGACTTTCAGTTATTTGACATGGCTGGCAACGTTGCAGAGTGGACACAAGACTGTTACCAAAACTCATATCGTCAACACCCTGCCGATGGTCGCCCAGTAAACAAAGCCCATTGCAGTCATCGCGTCATTCGTGGTGGCAGTTTCACTGATTCTATTGAAAACCTACGCATTGCTCGAAGAGCAAAGCGAACTCCCGCTTACAAGGATGAACAAATTGGCTTTAGGCTTGTGCTTGAGCTAAAACGATAGTCAAGCACATATTCCTTTCTTATGTTATCGAGCCAGCTGCTGAATCACTTTACCACAAAACTGCTGTGCAATATTGTCAGTAAATTCCTTAGCTTTTTCTCGCACATGAATGTTGGGAGCTGTAGCAGGATTATATTGATCAAGCGCTTCTAATGGGAGGAGTTTAACCTCACAATAAGCACTTTCTTCAGTCATTTTTTCCGCAAGTTCTCGCCTACTCTGGTCAGAGTTTTTAACAATAACTATGTCCCAACGGCTTCGATTCCAATAAGGTTTTATTTCTTGAGCACGCTTAGCAGGTATAGTCTGCTTCATTGATTTGGAACTGTTTGCAAACTTCATGTTAACCACTGCAGGTGACTCTACGACAGGTTGATCATTAAGTAGAATGTAACCTAATTTAGGCCATTCTTGATTTAACAGTCGGTTCAACAATGTAACATTATAAGGGTTATCTGTATTAAAAACATTACTTAAACTATTTGACATCATCCAGCTTTGCATAACACAGCTGGTAATGCCTTGGGACTCTCGTGTAGGGCACTGACTTTCCACACTTGCAACAAATCTAACGTGATATTTCAAGGTATTTTTTAAGGATGCCAACCGTAAGCCGTAATTATTTCTATACTCGTGAAATAAACGTGTAGTGCGGTCAATATCAGGAATTATTTCCAGCTCATCGGTTAATTTATAAGCTGGAGTCAATAATCCTTTTTGCTGCTTTAACAAACGTTTAATGAGCTGATGATCACCAGATGGTATGAAAAAAGTAGCAACAGCATAAGGCTTAGCAATAAGTTGCGACTTAACAACTCTACTGGCTTGACTCAGTTGTGTGGATGTTAAACCTGTTGGTTGACCTGCAGCATCAAAGAAAGCAAAGTAATATTGGCCATTCTCCCCTGTCAACCACTGATGAGGTCGCTTAAACTGTGCTTCATAGGCACCTAAGCGTTTTGCGTAATCATCACCTTTATAATCAAAGGGGGCATCTTCAGGACTCACAGAGGAAAATCCACCTCCAGAACGTGTACCTTGTGTGCCACACCCTACCAACAACACACTCAGCAGTAACAAACAACTCTGTGACAACTTCAGCATTGCAACACACTCTCAAATAGCATTCATTATTTACTGCTAATACAACAAGAAGCAGAATGTTGCTTCATGACTGATGAAGCTGTAGGCACAGCAATTCATTTCGCTATACCCAAGCAACCTTGCTCAGCAACACTAAAATTAGCAACTTGTTACCCCGGATAATACAACACCGCTTGGTGCCGTTAGCTAATTACCAGTGAAAACTGTTTTCTGTCACTAAAATACTAGCAAACTGTAACGTTATCACTGGGTTACTCTATCATTTTTCTTAAAAACTTCGATCTTACCCTATTCACTTTAAGTTGACTCTCTTGGCGTGATAGAGCTATCAGAGGATTATATCGCTATCCGATTGATATGCTGTGATGTCTTATGACTAAGAACTGTGACTTGATTTAGCATTTTAGTACTTCAAGTTTCTAGACGTCAGAAATAGTACAAATGAAAAACACGAGATATACCCATAACGAAGGGTATAATGAGAAAAAATAAGACGATATGCTAACGGCCCCCTTATAAAGAAGGCCTTATGCAGACCCTTTTAACGATTACGTAACTGTCGCACTTCATTTTTGAGTGCCAACAACTGACTATTAACCTGGCGGCGGAAAGCATCAATCGAGCGAATCGATTCATCTACACTTTTCAATTTGGCGGCTACATCAGACTGTAACTGCTTGCCAGAAACCTGCTTGTCGAGCTGAGCAAGTTGTTCTTGTAAAGCCGCTTGGGTTGCTAATTGCTCAGTACTGGCAACAGACACTTGGCTAGACAATGATTGCAACTGACGCTCCAGTTTGGAAAGCGTTTTTCGCAAAGCTTGTACCTGCTGAACACTCTTTTTAGCTTGTTGGGCATCTGCAGAAATTTGTTTATAGCGTTTTTCCAAGGTTTGCAAAGACTTGTTGGTTTGTTTTAGCTTATTTGATACAGGCTTGAGTTCTGCTAAGCTTTTTTCTTGCTGAGCCAGCTGCTCAGTCACTTTTGCAATAGCAGGCTTATTTAGCTTATTTGATAAGTCCCATAGCTTACGAATTTCTGAATGAGCAAGCTTTAAATCAATTTGAATTTTATCAATGGCCTGCTGAATTTTGCTGCCAGACTCAGTGATAGATGCATCAGTCTCTGATACTTTACCTGTAACATCCTGCAACTGCTGAAGCGCTTTGTCATAAGCTTGCTTTGTGGTACTCAACTCAGCTTGCAATAGTGTCAGCTGCTGGTAACCCAAAAATCCACCACCTGATACAACCACGACTAATACTAGTAAGAGTAATACCCAAAAAGGATTGGTGCGTGTCTTAACCTCAGGTTGATTAACCTTACCTGGTGAGCGTCGATGAATTGCACGGTCAGCAATATCGTCCCTAGCAATTGCCATACTTGGCAGATCGTCATCGATGTCTTCAAGGTGTCTACTCATACAGTTGATGCTCAATAGTTACTCAATAAATACTGTACCGCTGATTGTAGTGTAATGCAGTACTTAACCCAAGTACTGGCGTTAGCTGTCTAAACCTTTGATAATGAATCCTTGGTAACGTGCCAAGATGAAAAGCAAAATTAATCATAAGCTTGCACTCGCTCCAAGCTGACACAACAAGATAATTTAGGAGATTTCACAGTGTTCCGAAAATCTCTGGAACAATTGTCGCACAGCGACTTTAAGGAACTACTGAGTGGTAGAAAGTGTTTGTTGTATGGAGCAAATGGCTATACAGGAACTTTAGTGGCCCGTAAAGCGCATGCACTTGGATTAACACCCATTCTTGCCGGGCGACAAGAGCAGTTTATCGTGCCTTTAGCCACTGAACTTGGCTGCTCTTATCGTATTTTCAATATATTAAAAGCTGAAGAAGCCTGTGAACAACTTAATGATGTTGATGTTTTAATCAACTGTGCAGGTCCATTTCCACAAGATACTACTGCAATAATCCAAAGCTGCCTGGCAAATACTGTACATTATTTAGATATCAATGGAGACTTAGCGACACTTGTCAATGTGCAACGCTTTCATACCAAAGCCCAGGAAACAGGTGTTGTCTTATGCCCTGGTGTTGGCTTTGATGTCATCCCCACCGACTGTATTGCTGCAACCTTAAAGCATGCGTTACCTGATGCAGTTTCCTTATCCTTAGGTTTTGAAGTACATGGAAAACTAAGCCCAGGCTCTGTTAAAACGCTTTACAATGTTGTCGCTAATGGCTGCCAGATAAGACAAAATGGCCTGCTTACCCCAGTACCATTTGGCTATCATATGCGCCACTTTGATGAGAAACAAAGCGAAAAAATGGTAACAGCCATTCCATGGGGAGATTTAGCTTCAGCGTATTTCAGTACCCAAATCCCTAACATTGAGTGTCTTTACCCTATCGACCCTGAGCATCTGCCTTGGTTGAAACGTTTACGCTGGTTTAGAGGGCTACTCAAGTTGCCTTGGCTTAAAAAACTTGCTTATTTGCTTATATCTTCACGTTTTCAAACACCTACCCCTATAGAACGCCAGCAAAGTGCCACTTATTTCTGGGGTGAGGTTAAGAACTCATCCGGGCTGGTTAAGCGGGCATCGTTGAAAGCAGCTGATGGTTATGATTTAACTGTCGCAGGGGTATTACTCGCACTGCAGTTTCTATTGAATTATGCGGGTGATGGAGGGTATTTCACCCCCTCACAACTTATGGGACGAAACTGTGTAGAAAGTCTTCCCAATACTTCAAATATTCGTATTACTACTCATTCATTATCTTGAAAAATTGCATGTTAAACCCCATACCAACAGACAGGGAAATACTTAATGATGCGTACAAATAACCACACACGAATCACGTAGATAGGCAATAGGCAAAATGCTAAGATTGCTGCATAAACTATAATGTACTGCTTAATGTGTATTTTTCAGACAATATAGGTTTTTTTAGCAATTATATTGAACTTAGCCTTTAGCGTTTTAACTAATACCCACAAACCAGGGGGTATTAGTAACAACACAAGTTTGCATAAAAACTGACTCCCTAAGTGAATGTTTTATGGGTAACATCATGTGACCTTCTATACGACAATATACCCAAAGCAAAGGTGTACACGTATCTGAGTAAAGAGGAATATAAAAATACCTCTCTATAATAACTTTCTCAAAGGGAAAACCTCATTGCCTAAACTACAGTTAACGTATTTTTGTTGCTGTTTTGGCAATCCGTAATTGATTAGCACCTAATGATGAGATAATTGGAGTAGCATATGGCTATCGAACTACCTGCTTTACCTTATGAGCGCAATGCACTTGAGCCTCACATTTCTGAGGAAACCCTCAACTACCATTATGGTAAACACCATAAAACTTATGTTGATAAATTAAACGGTTTATTGCCAGGCACAGCTCTAGAAGGTAAAGATCTGGAATACATTGTTAAGCATGCTGAAGGCGGTATGTTCAACAATGCAGCACAAATTTGGAACCACACTTTCTACTGGCATTGCTTAAGCCCAAATGGTGGTGGTGAGCCAACAGGTGAGCTGGCTGATGCAATCAACAAAGCATTTGGTTCATTTGAAGAGTTCAAAGCACAGTGGAATGATCGCGCTGCTAATAACTTTGGTTCTTCCTGGACATGGCTGGTAAAAAATGAAGATGGTAGCGTAGAAATTGTGAACACGAGTAATGCCGCTACCCCTTTGATAACTAGCCAAAAACCTCTGCTAACGGTTGATTTGTGGGAACATGCCTACTACATCGACTATCGTAACTCTCGCCCTGACTACCTGAAAGCATTCTGGGCTTTGGTAAACTGGGAATTTGCGGCTAAGAATTACGCAGAATAAGCACACAGTATAAAAGTGCAGGTTAAGCCTTTACTTGGTATTTAACCAACCCTAAAAGCCAGTTACCTCCGTTCACCAGGTAGTAGCTGGCTTCAATTAAACAACTGTATACCCAAATTTTGTTTACCGCGTTTCCTGCCTAAGCTACTGATTATGAAGCAGCTGCAAACACTTTCAACAATACTCATAGCTCCCACTAATAGGCAGCTGACGTCCAGCCCCAAAGGATCGACGCTGTACACGTATGATAGGTGGAGCCTGGCGGCGTTTGAACTCTGTACGGTCAACTAACTTTTTAACTTCAGCAATCACTTCAGTCGACACCCGCTGTAAGATGGCACTAGCCTGTTGACGCTCATGTTCTGAAATTAAATCGCCTTCAATGTATTGCTGTAAAATGGCATCTAAGACAGGATAGTCTGGTAACGAGTCACTGTCTTTTTGATCTTCAGCTAACTCAGCAGAAGGTGCTTTATCAATAATTTCCTGCGGAATAACCGCTGCAGGGTGAAGCTCGTTATAATAGTTTGCTAACGCATAAACTTGTGTTTTATATAAATCACCCAAGACATTTAATCCACCACACATGTCACCATATAAGGTGGCATAACCAACACTAAGCTCACTTTTATTACCTGTTGATAACACTAAATAGCCTGTCTGATTACTGTACTCCATTAACACACGACCACGAATTCTAGCCTGTATATTTTCAGCAGTAATCCCTCTTGCTGGCTCTTTAAAAACACCCGAAAAAGATTGCAAAGATGAGGCAAACTCATCATCAATAGAGTACGTATAAAGTTTAACACCTAAGTTATAACAAAGCGCTTCCGAGTCGTGTCGACTGCCCTCTGAAGAAAATCGCGATGGCATAGTGATAGCCGTTACTTTTTCTGCACCAATAGCTTGCTTCGCAAGCGCTAATGTCAAAGCACTATCGATGCCTCCTGAAGAACCAATTACAATGCCAGGAAAACCACACTTAGCCACATAATCTCTGATTCCCATAATAAGCTGCTGATAATAAAGTGCGATATTATCCATAGCCAATAAAGTAACACTAGGTGATTTTTTAGCATCAGGACTAAGCACTGTTATTGTAGTAACATGCTCTTCAAATGCTGGTAGTTGCAGCACCCCTTGCCCTTTTTCATCACACACAAAACTGGCACCATCATAAACAATATCATCATTAGCCCCTGTTTGATTCACATAAATCAAGGGTGCCTGACAGTGTTTTGCAATATGTGTAAAGCGTAAAACCCGCTCTTCCTGTTTTCCTGTATTTGAAGGTGAACTATTAAGTGAAATCACCAAATCAGGTTTTTCCCGCGCAAGATCCTGCACAGGGTTATTATCATAATGAAAAGGCGCTTGATCATTCCAACCATCTTCACAAATCAAAAAACCCAACCGATGTCCACGAAATAAGCAAACACCAGGTATTTTTCCAGGTTCAAAATGGCGCGCTTCAGAAAAAATATTATAGGTAGGTAATAGTTGCTTATGATAGATAAAACGACAATTGCCTTTTTCAATTAACATCAATGCATTATGATAAGGCTTTCCAGTAAAGGCATTACGGTCCACAACCCCTATAATAATACCCGCTGAATATTGCTCAGACAGTTTTTTTATGCGTTCGATGTGCTCATCCTGATTAGCAATAAATTCAGGCTTATCCAATAAATCTAAGGGGTAATACCCTGTAATACAGAGTTCTGAGAAAATAATTAAGTCGGTTTGATTTCCCTGCTGCTGTATTACTTCACTAATTTTATTGCAGTTTCCTGCCAAATCCCCAATACGATAATTAAGCTGGGCTAAAGTTACTTTCATCATCATTCTCCTTTAGGCAGCTACCGCAAAAACCTGTTTTAAATAAGTCACAAATGCCTCATCATGACACATAACTTTTCCAGGACTATCAGATAGCTTAGCAACAGGCTGACCATTACACTCCACTAATTTTAATACCATATTTATCGCAGGTACGCCTAAATCATGGCTTAAATGAGTACCAACACCAAAACTGGTTTGTGTCCGTCCTTTGAAGTGTTTGTAAATATTGAGGGCTTGAGTAATATTCAAACCATCACTGAAAACCAACTGTTTACTTTTAGGATCAATATCAAGTGCTTTATAATGTGCTAAAGCCTGCTCTCCCCAAAGTATTGGATCACCAGAATCATGCCGTAAACCATCAAACACTTTTGCCAAATAACGATCAAAATCTCGTAAAAAAGCCTGCATGCTAATTGTGTCTGTTAAAGCAATACCGAGTTCACCTCGATACTCTTTCACCCATGCTTCAAGCGCTGCTTTTTGACTATCCACAAGCCTGACATCTAACCCTTGATGTGCCTGAATCCACTCATGTGCCATCGTGCCAATAGGAACTATATCCATTTCTCTGGCAAGATAAACATTACTTGTACCAACAAAAAGATCTGGCAACTCGTGCTTTAACACGTCAACAACTTCATAATGCCAATTCCGGCTAAATCGCCTACGCGTTCCGAAGTCAACTAATTTAAAACCAAAACGACCTGCTTCGGGTTGCGCTTGTTTAATTTGCTTTATTTTTTGATAAAGTCTCTGTCTACCTTCATCAATAGATACTGTTGAGTAATACTTACGACTATATAACTCACTGATAATGGCCAACAGGTAAATCTCAAAATGCGTGACTTGCACCCAAGGACCAGCAACAGTAACCGCAAGCTGATCATCTTCTATACCCACATTGATATAGTGAGCCTGTAATTTAAAGGTCGCCAAAAAATCAACAAAATCAGATTTCAAATACGGCAACTGCTTTAAAAAGCGTATCTCATCCTGTTTAAATGTTAATCCTGCTAAAGCCATAACTTGTTCACGTAATTCAGGAAGTAACGCTTTTAAGTCAATAGGGCTACGACATTTAAACTTAGCAACAACATCAGTATTCGGGTATTGATGCAACATAGCCTGTTGCATGGTGAATTTATATAAATCGGTATCTAATAATGAGGTAATAATTTGTTCTCTCATGTTACCCCTCCTCTACAACTCAACCTTCAAATCACTACAATGGGTAATAAATATCACACCAGCGTTTTCCATTTCAGCTTTAGCACAAGCAACGGAGTCAACCGCAAGTCCTCGTGTCGCCGCTAAATTGACAATAACCTTGAAACCTGCGGATCTAAGTTGTAAAGCAGTCGTTTTGACACAATAATCCAATGCCAGTCCTCCCAGCACAATCCATTGAATTTGGCGAAAATGTAAGAACTCGATAACACCCGTACTGAGTTTATTTGATAAATCGTGAAAACATGCTCCATAAGGATGCATATCCAACTCAACCCCTTTCCAAACAAAATAATCATATGCTGCAGGCTCTGGTAACCCGGATAGCAGCGTAAACCCCTTTGTCCCAGGTACAGCATGTACAGGCCAGCGTATATCCACATGCTTGCCTTCAACTGGCTGTAATGGAGGGTGATGCTCATCTGCTACCCAAATGGCATGGGGGCTATGTGCATCTTTGGAGCCAAGGCGCCAACCCGCTAATTGTGCCTGAGCATTGAGTTCTTTCACAATAGTATGTCCACCAGGTATGGGTAACTCATCAGGACATAATGGGGTAAATGTTTGTTGGGCATCTACATCAAAACTAGCGACAAACTGTTTTTTACCGAGGAACATGACACCCTCCTTAATGAACTAAATTCACTTACATGTCAAGCTTATCTCATAACTTTCGACTTTGTTTAAAGTGCTTACATAGCGTAAACTGGCCTCCGGCTGATAAGCCTTGTGTTAAATCCCATTTATCTACTCAAAAACGATGTGACAACCGAAGAAACCAGGTTTTAATGTAAGTATCATCCGAATAATCAATTAAAAATATTTGCAGATCAACAGCATAAGCTATATATACATGAAACATGGCTTAACACGATTAATATCCATTGTACGGTGCTGATAACAGGCGGAGGCGAAGTTAGATGCCCATTGATCACACTATGATCAGTGAAGAAGAATACTTACAACAGTACAATATTAACCACTACACAACTCCACTCTGCAGTGTCGATGTGGTGATATTTCGACTTCACAATCAACAGTTACAGGTGCTTACCTGTGCACGTAAACAGCACCCTCATATAGGGCAACTTGGTCTACCTGGTGGTTTTATTGATATTGATCAAGACAGGGACTTAGATGCCACTGCTCATAGAAAACTTCATGAAAAAACAGGCATGAAGGCCCCTTACCTAGAACAGGTTGGAACCGTTGGCAACCCTCAGCGAGACCCCCGAGGTTGGTCAGTAACGGTTATCTATTATGCCCTGTTACCAGGTACTGACATTCAACAGCAAACAGAAGATGTACGTTGGTGTAATATACTTGGAGACAGTGTCACAGAGCAGTTAGCATTTGACCACAACCACCTTATTTCCCAAGCATTAGAACGACTTCGTAACAAAATTCAATATACCTCTTTGCCTGTCTACTTATTACCCGAAGAGTTTACCCTTGCCGATATACGCGACGTATTTGCTGCTATTCTGAAAAAAGCTCCTCCAATGCGATCTATTCGAAATCGCTTTTTACATGAAGACTTACTTGAAGATACAGGGAAAAAACGCTATGGAAGTAACCGTCCAGCAGCACTTTACCGTTTGAAAAAAACGGCAAAAGCCCACTTTTATAATCGGCTTTATCACACAACTCAGCAAGAATAAGTAGTTATCCTAATATAGATACACTATTTTCTTGACAAAATGTCTATTACAGCGTGTTTTTTAGACATGTGGTCATCGCCGTCAATATATCCGCTAGTTATGTTATTAACTTCATAGCTTTTAAGTCTCAGACTCAGTCATAATAATAAGGCTAATAATCCTAAATTGATGTTTAAGGAATGAGCAAACTAGCGGCAGTAAAACTTAAATACTAAAAAATGTGAGGAAGGCTATGCACACAAACACTACAAATTGCTGGCATAAACAGTTGTTACTTTTCTTCACTGTGTTTTTATTCGCAAATACTGGGATCGCAGACGTTCCACCTGAGCAACAAACGGAAATCAACCATCTTGTTGACTTTGTCCGAAACTCTGCTTGTCTCATGGAGCGAAATGGCGCAAAACATAACTCTACCGAAGCTGCATCTCATATTTTGAAGCGCTATGATTATTTTCGTGATGAAATCAATAACACCGAAGACTTCATCCAAATGACAGCCTCTCGCAGCACTATTACTGGCAAAGATTACCAGGTACTTTGTCCCAATCATGCCCCCTTACGAGCTCAAGACTGGCTACTAGCAGAGTTAGATAAGTTTAGAGCAATACAAAGCAAAACGACTTCCGTCTCTCTTAATTGATCTGTGATATCTAATGATAATGTGATTGCTCAGTTTAACTACCTAATAAGAAGCAGTGTTTCTAATAAATGAACACCACAAAATAGAACCATGGTAATAAATTAAGCATTTATAAAATAGGAAAAGTGAGCAATCACATTATCATCATCAGCTTTCCACAGAGCTCTGAACTTCCCTATCTTTTCCTCATTCCCCTTACTTAATCTAAAATTCACACTTACCTTTTGCTGTCTAATGCTCATAATTTTTTGCTAAGCTTACAAAAGCGCTTAATCACCTTAACTCAATAAATAGGAGCATTATGATGAAAGTTATGGTTGATCTTTGCATTATTCCCTTAGGTGTTGGCGTTTCATTATCTCCTTATATAGCAGCCTGTAAGCCTATTCTTGATCAAGCCGGACTAAATTGGGAACTACATGCATATGGCACAATTATCGAAGGCGAATGGGATGCCGTGTTTAAAGCAATCAAAGCTTGCCATGAAACTATTCATGCCATGGGAGCTCCTCGTATCACAACAACATTAAAAGTCGGTACTCGAACTGATCGAGAACAATCCATGACAGATAAAGTTACCAGTGTGCAACATAAGTGGTAAGTCTATTCTTCAAAACTTAGTTGCCACTTCAGACTTATATAATAGTTTTTCTAAACTCACAGCTAAAAAAATAATTATGGCTGCACACATAATATAACCCCAATCCAGCCATGTTAAAGGGGCACTATGGAAAATCATCTGCATTGGTGCCCAATAAGTGTAAAGTACTTGCAGTCCTGTCATAAACAGTGCCCCAAACATCAACCATGGATTGCCAAGTAATGTTGTAAAGACAGGTGAAACATACAGCTTACGACAGTTAAATAAATACAACATCTCACCAAATACAAACACATTAACAGCCATCGTATGCGCTTTAGCCACATTACCTGAATCAGCTAACGTTTGGTGAAAGAGCCAAAAGGCACTTAATACCAATAACACAGAAACAATAATAATTCGTAAAATAAGCTGTTTCCCTAAAATAGGCGAATTTGGTATCCTTGGTGGCCTGATCATAATACCTTGTTCTTTAGGCTCAAATGCCAACATTAACCCCAGGCATATCGCTGTTGTCATATTAATCCATAAAATCTGCACTGGTAATATAGGCAATGTGGTGCCCAACAAAACCGCCATCAATATAACTAACCCTTCTCCTACATTGGTGGGTAACGTCCATGAGATAAATTTAATCAGGTTATCATAAATACCCCGTCCTTCTTGTACTGCAGAGACGATAGAAGAAAAGTTATCATCAGTCAGCACCATGTCTGCAGCCTCTTTAGCAACCTCAGTGCCTTCTCGTCCCATGGCCACACCAATATCGGCCTGCTTTAGTGCTGGTGCATCGTTCACCCCATCCCCAGTCATCGCTACAACCTCGCCTTGCGCCTGTAATGCTTCAACGAGACGTAATTTTTGTTCTGGAGCAATGCGAGCAAACACTGACACTTGTTGTACTTTTGCTATCAGCTGTTGATCATCCAGTTGTTGTATTTCAGTCCCCATCATCACATTATGTTGTGATACTGAAGTAAATAAACCAATTTGCTTGGCGATAGCCAATGCCGTTACACCATGATCTCCTGTAATCATTTTTACTGAAATTCCAGCAGTGTGGCACTGTTGAATCGATTCGATCACTTCTTTTCTTGGTGGATCTATCATGCCTTGCAAACCAAGAAAAACTAACTGTTCAGCGACATGATCATGGCCTATAGCCCCTAACGCAACCTCATGCTCAGTACACGCAAATGCCAAAACTCGCATCCCCTGTGCAGCTAGCTGTTTCATTTGCTGCTCTATTAACTTAGTGTTTAATGGTTGCTCATGACCACTATCATCAAGCATTGACTGACAACGAGACAAAATACTTTCAACAGAGCCCTTTAAATAAACTAAATGTGTATCCTCACTTTCATGGTGATGAACTGTAGCCATATACTGGTACTCAGACTCAAAAGGTATTGCATCACAACGAGGATGATCAGAATGTAAAACTTCATGATCTAATCCCCCTTTATTTGCAGATACGATGAGTGCAGCTTCTGTCGGATCCCCCTCAATACACCAACTGCTTTCTTTTTGAAAAAGCCTAGCCTCATTACATAATACCCCTGCTTTTAAGCACTGAGACAACGCTTTATTTTTAGTTAAATCTGCAGTTTCACCCTGAAAATGAACCTTACCATGGGGGGTATATCCTGCACCCGTTACTTCATACTCTATTCCTGCAGCTACAATTCTAGCTACAGTCATTTGGTTCTGGGTTAATGTCCCTGTTTTATCAGAGCAGATAACAGTGGTGCTACCTAATGTTTCTACCGCAGGCAATTTTCGAATAATGGCATTACGTTGAGCCATACGCGCAACACCAATACCTAATGTAATTGTCATCGCTGCAGGCAATCCCTCTGGTATAGCTCCAACAGCTAAGGCAACTGCTGCCATAAACATATCCAACCAAGATTCACCATGCATAATACCAAATAGAAATGTCATGCCAGCCAGTAATAAAATTACCCAAAGCAGTGCTTGGCTAAACTTTTCCATTTTTTTTAATAACGGAGTTTGTAGCTTGGTTGTCCTGGCTAATAACGCATTTATCTTCCCTATTTCAGTCGCATCACCCGTAGTCACGACAACGCCCTTACCAACACCATAGGTCACAAGCGATGTTGAAAAAGCCATGTTATGTTGGTCAACCAACATCGACTCTGTAGGTAAAAGTGCTGTATTTTTAGCAACGGGTACTGACTCACCCGTTAGCGAAGACTCATCGATATATAAATCCCTACTGTGTAATAATCGTAAATCCGCTGGAACCTTATCCCCTGACTGTAGTAATACAAGATCTCCAGGAACAAGCTGCTGGATAGCGATCTGTCGTTTTTGTCCATTCCTAATAACCGTGGCCTCATAATTCATAGCATTAGCAAGTGCGGCAATTGCCTTAATAGCCTTACGTTCTTGCATAAAGCCAATAATTGCATTTACCAAAACCACACCAAAAATAACCGAAGCATCAACCCACTCTTTAAGTAATAGTGTAATAAGGGTTGCAGCTAACAAAATATAAATAAGAGGCTGATTAAACTGACTAAAAAATAATCGAAAGTTGCTTTTTTGTTGCTTCACTGAAAGCTGATTAAAACCAAAGCATTTTTGACGTTCATACACCTGGTCACTCGTTAAACCACGTATTGCATCCGTTTCTAACGCATCAATACTCTCTTTATCCGTCAGGTCATGCCAGTGCTTCTTTTCCAAACTAAGCATAATTCGTCCTTCCCAACATCAGTGAGCTTTGATAATAAGATACACTATATGAATATTACTGTCTTCAGGTAGGGATTGTATGGAAGTGTGAACGAATAAATGCGATACAGAATAGCTTAAAGCTGACAATAACTTGTAAAGAAAAACAAATAACCTATTAATTGACTAAACAATTACTCCTTATCGTCATGAAATCATTTTGCAGTGAATGTAACATTATGTCTGCTATAAATTGCTTTAACCTGTCCTGAGTTGATTAATGATTGCATGATTGAATTCAATGTATCTTTTTGACCTGCGTAAGGAGACTTCTTGGACAACGCATAATATACAGGTTCTTTTCTGACATGAACATAATCAGCATAAACATATTGACTGCCCACAGCACTACCAAGTTCTTTTTCTTGCATTTTACGGTCAGACTCTATTACAGCTAATACATTAACCTCACCACTTGATAGTGCTCGCGCCATTGCGGAATAATGCCCATATAGCTTTTTATTGAGTGAGTCATCACTATTAAATTCTTTAAAATAGAATGATCCACGTTTTGCTCCTACGACTAGCCCATACAAATTGTTATAGTTTGATATTTTAGACTTAAGTCCAGACTCAGTTAAAAAAAGCGTATTGGCAAGCCGATACCCCACAGGTCCTAAAAAATGTAAAAATTTAGCTCTCTTTTCATTGAAAGACACCCTTGGGATAATGTCGACTGATCCAAACTTAATATCTTTGATACTCCGTTGAAAGGGACTCTTACGCCAAGTGATTCGATAGCCACCTTCTTTTGCCACCAAGTTCAGGACATCCACTAAAGGCCCTCCTGGCTTGCCGTTAACCAAAAACATAAGGGGAGGACGCTCACGAAAATCTGCACGTAATACTTTAATCTTCGCTGCATGAGTAAGGTCACTAAACATCAATAACGTTGATAAAATCACTATTATTTTTTTCATCATTCTCTGCCCTGCTCATAACGTTTTCAGTATTCGCTATTCCTTTTGCTATCCCCTTCTTTTAGGGTCTATTAACAGGCCCTAGTTAAAGTTAATTATACCACCTTTACAAAGATTTCACATAATAGGGAGCAATTTCAAAAAATACGATAAGAATGATGATTCACTCATTAATGATAATATGCTTAATATCAATTTTTTTATTGGCAGGACTAGCAGTCGCACACGTAAATAAATCTTGCCGATTTATCAATTGAAGACTACAACATGATTGCTCGCTGTTAAATTCATAATGAACCTCTTGTAATTCCTTATATGGGAAAATACAAAAACTATTAATGGGTAATGCCATACCGAGTCCTGAGAATTTCATCACCGCTTCTTTGCCTACCCAGATACGATAAAACTGCCGAATCAGGTCTGAACGATCAAGACCATTAGAAAGAAAGCTATATTCATCAGGGTGAAAATAATCTCGTGCAATTTCCTGCCAATGCTTCCTTGAGTTAATGTATTCAATATCAACCCCTACCGAAACCTCCCTAGCAAGCAAATACATATATTTATTTTTAGAGTGAGATACGTTAAAAAATAAAGACTCCTCTTTAAGTATAGGTTTACCATGGCCTCCCACCGTAATATCAACTGAGCTTGGAGAGCAAGATAAATAGTACCCCAACAATATTCTAAGCACAGCTCTACTCACAACCACACGGTCATATGATTGAGCATACTTTATAGATGAAACATGTTTTTTTTCAGAAGGCGTCAGATAATGTATAAGCTCGTCATGTGAAGGTAAAACATGTCGATCCAATTCAATTAAGTAAGCGTCTCTGCCTTTAAGTCGTGGAGGAATAAAGTTCAATAGCAAATGACTCGCAGCGTTGTTACTCACTCCATGCCTTCCAATTCAATATTGAGTGCTTCACCAGAAATCTGGATCTCCCATAACGAAAATAATAATGATAATGTAATAAATGCTAAACTCAGCCCAAATAAAACTTCACCTGTTCCAGAATATTCAAGCAAAATAGCTATCATAGAAAAGGTACATAACAAGAAACTAAAGACCCCAAACCACTGCATACTACGAATCAGATTAACCCTTTTTCGTAAATTCGTTATCTGTCGTTTTAAATTACAGGCTTTTCCCTGGTCGATGCGTTTACGTAACTCCCTGATGAGTTGGGCAATCACTAAAAAACGGTTCGTGTAGGCTAGTAGTAACAATGATATTGCAGGGAATAATAAGCCTGGCGTGGTAATGGTAATCTGCATAAAAATACTTCAACTAAACAAGGTTTATCAAAATTATACAACGAACTGACTGCATTGAGCTGTTAGAAATCAATGAGTGGATACTATATAGCCTATATACTCACTCCAACTGTGCCTTTTGCGATAAATTAGGTGTTACTGGCAAGATAATAACTGCCAACCATTCTATCAATACATATCTCGAACTGCTCAGGCTTTGCTTATACAACACACTACAGTAAAATAAGATATATTGTTATAACAAAATAGAATAACCTTTAGTGTTCACAATATACTGACTGTTTTGGGGAGTTTTGGCGACAAACAACACCACATACATATTTACAACACCGGTGGCGAACCCTACGGCTAAGGATTGCACTCATACGATATACCACCACAGTAAAGGTTATAAAACCAAGGGTATTTTTCTCAGACTAACATTGGAGTCATTATGACAATAGAAGCACGACACTGGGTAAATACTGCAATTCAAAAAATTGAGGCCGACTTTAAACGCTCTGCAGATACTCACCTGATTAAACTAGATATTCCAAGCGTTCCAAATATTGATCTCTATTTTAAAGATGAATCAACTCACCCTTCTGGAAGCCTGAAACATCGCCTAGCTCGCTCACTCTTTCTTTATGGCCTTTGTAACGGCTGGATAAAGGAAGGAACACCTATCATTGAAGCATCTTCAGGCAGTACAGCCATTTCAGAAGCTTACTTTGCTCGGCTATTAGGTCTTCCTTTTATTGCCGTAATTCCTAAAACCACAGCACCCCAAAAAATAGCACAGATTGAGTTTTATGGTGGACAGTGTCATTTGGTTTCACCTGACCTAATATATGCTGAATCAGAACGCCTTGCGCAAGAGTTAAATGGTCACTATATGGATCAATTTACCTTTGCTGAACGGGTCACAGACTGGCGTGGTAATAATAATATTGCCGATTCTATTTTCAGACAAATGAGTGCAGAACGTTATCCAGTCCCTAATTGGATTGTCGTCAGTGCTGGCACTGGTGGTACATCAGCAACGATTGGTCGTTACATTCGTTATCATCCCCAACGACACCATAATACTCAGTTAGCCGTAGTAGACCCTGAGCACTCTGTATTTATTGACTACTTCAACAGTGGCGATTCGAGCTTAACAAGCCACCAGTGCTCCCGCATTGAAGGCATTGGCCGCCCCCGTGTCGAACCTTCCTTTATAGCAACGGTAGTTGACCGTATGCAACGTATCCCTGATGCAGCGTCATTTGCCAGTATTCACTTTCTTGAAAAGATATTGGGACGGAAGCTAGGTGGCTCCACAGGCACGAACTTTTATGGAACCTTGCAAATAATCAGTGAGATGCAACAACGTGGGGTACATGGAAGTATTGTCACCTTAATTTGTGACTCAGGTGATCGCTATTTAAACACTTATTACAATGATCAATGGCTGAAGGATCAGCAATTTAACTTAGCCCCTTACACACAAGCTTTGGAATCATTTTGGGATACTGGTTACTTGCCTAATATCCTCCAATAGTATTCCTAATCACCATCATAAGAAGAGCAGAAAAGATGATAGTCTACTGACTATCATCTGCATATGAACTTAACGGCTTACAAGGTACGATGAAATCTACATGATAGTGCTCATCATGTCTGACCCATGAGCGGCGTTTGGAAAACGTTAAATTTCTGCGTAAATAAGCACCATCTGCAGTTTGCCAAAGATAAGGTTGTAGTTTGGGATCAAAAATTACCCGCCAGATTTTAATACCATGCTGTGCTGCAGCCTGGTGCAACGCTTTTAAATGTGCTGCTACAGCAGGAAAATCGATATAGTAATCTTCTGTTCGACCAGCATTATCAAACTTATTAAAAATATGGGTTGGCAAAATATCAGGTTGTCCAGACTTATCTTTCACAGGCACCATAAAGTCAACAGATAAGCCATTTTGGTGGGTTTTATGTGGTCGAAAACGCCCACCCTCTTTAAAACCTGCTTCACCATATTTGAATTGTGTTTTTGGCAATGTGTGGGAAAGTGCTTTATACGCATCCAAAATTACATCACGCACAGTGGAATGGACATAGGTACGCCCTAAAGCAATAGCTGTATCACTATAGGCTACATAGTTTTTCCCCTCATCAGGTAAAGCCACACCTTTTAATAAACGTCCTTTTGCTGTTGTACCATAACATGTGCTATCTACTTGCACACTCCCTAAAACCACACTACAACAGCCACCTATAATAAAACTAAACAGCGTTTTTACTAACATTATTTATTACAACTCGACTCATACTACCTAACTACAATCTAACACACTCAAAGCCAAAATACTCATAGCTCCATATCCTAATGCTAATACCGCTGACCTTATTTAAAATAACTAAGAGGCTTCAAACCTTAATCTATAAGCATAAAAAACGATAGCAATCACTATCGTTTTTTAGACAACTTAGCATCTGCAAGGCTGTTACACACTACACCTTATGGAATGCTCCAAGTTCCACTCCCTGCATTTCTGCTATCCTTTGTTGCAGTCCATCGTCCATGTCCCGTACATGTTGGTGCTCCCACAATGGTTCCAGTAATGTTAATGGAATAACCATCTTGTTGTATCGTCACATTTACATCAAACTCAGGGGGAGGACCTGGTTTAATTGTCACTAAACTCCCACTACCTTTACGGCCACTCACAGGGTCTCTAGGTTGAGATTGACCATTAACTGTCCAGTCAATACTGACAAACTGATTATTAGTTAAAGAAAACGTTGTGTTTACATCCATCGATATACCTGTTGTGACATCGGCTCCAACCCCCTTCATGGTTCCCGTCATAGCCCCACAGTTTGCTAAAACTGCAGGAGGTGTCGCCGGTGCCGGCGTTCCACTATTATTCCAACATCCAGAAAAAAGTGTTGATAGTGCAACAATCGCTATACCTGAATATCCCTTCATATGCAGCATCCTTTCATTTTTTTTACACGTTTAATGTATTATTTGATGTAATATACCCATAGTGAAGGGTATAAGTAATATCGAGAAAGCCTCTAAATAGTTAGCTCAAATTCTAAGAGTAGCCTACAAAACTATTTTGTATTCATCACTTGACTGTTACCATGATTATTTGGTGACAAATACCAAATAATCCTTTTCTAAAACCTTCACCAAAGAGATAAACACTAATGTTCAAGGAGGAATAACAATGAGCAACTCAGACAATTTAATTACTATTGCAGAAAATATTTGGCTTTGTGATGGGGAAGACGTTAATTTTTATGGGTTTTCTTATTCCACACGTATGACTATTATCAGATTGCCCAATAATCAACTATGGATTCACTCACCAATTCGTTTAAATGAGTCATTACAACAAGCACTAAAAGAATTAGGCGAAGTACGTTATTTAATTGCCCCCAATAAACTACACCATTTATTTCTATCTGACTGGGTAGCCGCATATCCCAAAGCATTAACGTTTGGCACACATGAAGTTTGTAAAAAAAGAGATGATATTAGCTTCACTGCTGAACTAACAGATACTCCAGAAACACATTGGCAGCAAGAGATTGACCAGACAATCTTTCATGGTAGCCCAGCAATGGAAGAAGCTGTCTTCTACCATAAACCATCTAAAACGTTAATAGTAACAGATCTCATTGAGAACTTTGACCCTGATCATTTTAGCCGTTGGCAGCGAGCCATTGCCCGATTTACAGGGGTACTTGCTCCCCATGGCAAAATGCCAGCGGATTGGAGACTGAGCTTTTCCTTTGGTAGTAAACAACAAGCCCTACAATCTCTGGATTTAATATTAAGCTGGGACATAAAAACAATTATTCTGGCTCATGGAGAATGTATTTTCCAGGATGCTCGTGCCTTTCTAATAGAGTCATTTAAATGGTTAGAAGAGCATCATTGATACGTAATATATGACAACAAGCGTACTGTTTGAAAACAGTAAATCAGATCCAAATAACACAATAATAAGCCAG
>NZ_JAGSOY010000130.1 GCF_018837975.1 Zooshikella harenae
GTTAAAAAATTGAATTGCTTAAAATTTTTTTATGTTTTGCATTCGAAACTAAAAGCGCTAATTACTCGATCCAAAAAATTTCTCGAGTCATGGATACCATATATGATGACATGTTTAACAAAAACAAAGATAATTCTACTAAATCGTTGTATTCAATACTATCTTCACAGTACCCGATGATTAACTTTAGTGACTCACTTGTGGAAGAATCGGTATGGGTCGACTTTTTTGACAAAGGTGTAATTGACGAAAAGAAAATCAAAGAGTCAATAGAACGCAATAAATATTATCAAGATATCAATACTGAAAACTGGGTAAAACTGTGGCATTACCATAATCTTACTGATTTAGAATTTGAAGAGCTTTTAGCTGTTGTTGGACAAGAATTAATTGAGTATAAGTATACTAATCACCAAGTGGTAAAACACCTTGCAGGCTTGTTCATTAGGTTTTCTGATATAGCTTTTATATCAGAGAACAAAACTAGTATTTTGGATACCTTTAAAAACTATGTAAATTATCTGTTTGATAATGATCATCTTCCTTCAGAATTAAACGGTTGTATATTTGACTTTGACAATGAGAGCTGGGGTGGTTTGGGCTTTGCGGGGCGTGATATTAGTGAGTTTGACCAATTTGTTAAGTATCTTGACGAAAAAATTGAAGAGTATAAAGTTAAGTGTTTGCCAAATGCTGCTAAAGAATTACTTGAAATAATGGAGTCTGACGTAATGCTTTTTACTCGAAAGCTGATACTTTGCAATGATGGAGAAAACATATATTACCAAACTCCAATCTTGAAAAATATTGAACCCGAAGAATTTGTTACAAAGTTACTTTCTTTATCTGGACAGAATTTTAGACAAGTAGGCTATATGTTCAAAAAACGCTACTCATATAGGGAATTTCATTCAAATCTTATATATGAACTAGATTGGCTAAAACAGGTAGAAACACTATTAGAACAAAAACGAAGCGATGCCATAGGTAAGCTTAGCGGTTATAGAATAGGTCTCTTTGTAGATGGCTATTTAAAAACGGCAATAGATGCTCTTGAGCAAGGCAGCAAACAAAGCATTTAAGAGTAACTCTCAACGCTTGGTATTATCAGTTCAAGGTTGGGTTTCGTGTTTACGGCGCAATGGTTTGGGTTTGGTGGTCGCGTTGCTCACCACTTAACGCGGCGTTAGCTTTAAGAAAGGGTTATGGACAAAGAAAAACTTAAATCATATTTGAAGTCACTAAGTGAAGACGAGTTGAATGCGATTCTGGATCAACGTGATGAACAGAATTTTGATGCAGCTTGGTGCCAAGTGTACGAAGTTGTAGATGAAGTCGAGGTAGACTTCGACGGCGAGAGCATATTCAGAGAACTTTCTGAAGCAGTGTCACAACACGAAATAGTGTCATATATACTTGATGATCTATTACTTTTAGAAAAATCAGATGCCATGGGCATATCTCCACCATTTGTGGAGTATTTAAAAAGTTGCTATGACAGTGGTAAAGTCCCGCATAAATGGAAGGGCTAAATATTGCACATGGGAAAAAACATTTAGCAGCACACTTTAAAATATCTAGCAACTTAACAAGATTAATTATTGTAGTGTGTGCGTCAAAGCTAATCGGGTAAGAGCTGGTATCTACTCAGCTATAAACCCACCACCCCAAAAAATAGCCAATAATTCCACCTTCCGGTTAAAAAGTAATCAATCTTTTCTTAGTATCATATCCATAGGGTTTCCCGTTACAGGCTGTATATTTTGATTAAAGCTTACATTTGAGGTTGCCAAACTAGGTCACAAGATTACATAAATCATACGGTTTACTTCATATCTTCTACGTCTCCTGCTTTTGAGACACAAGGACTCCCAAGATAATTAGCCTTTGGTCAGTGAGTATGAAGTAGAAGGAACCGTATGCGTTTAGGTAACTCCAGCCTGTTTACGTTTGCAATACAAGGCAGTAATGACGAGTTTCGTGTCGTTGATTTTGAAGGTAAAGAGCGTGTTTCAGCACCATTTTATTTTGTAGTCACGATTGCTACGACCAATTTTGAGCTAGATGCCAGTACCATAATTGATAAATCAGCCTGTTTGCAGCTCTTCGCTGAAGAAGAAGCTCCCCGTTATATTCATGGCTGTATTGAAAGCGTGATGATGATGGACGTGGGCCGTCGTTTTGCTACTTATCAGTTGGTATTGCTCCCAAAACTGCATCGCTTAGCTTATCGTAGCCAACATAAGATCTTTCAGCAGCAGGATGCGCAACAGATGATGCGCACTATATTAATCGATGCGGGGTTAATCGAAGGGGATGATTTTCGCTTTGAAATCACAGGTACCTTACCGCAACGCACTTACACTACACAATATGCTGAAAGTGACTTAGATTTTTTTAACCGGATCTTGGCAGAAGATGGTTTACATTATCACTTTCAATTTTCGGCTGATCGTCATGTATTGCTGATCAGTGATACCCAGTATATTTTTCAGCGTTTAACAGAAACGCCAGAAATCCCTTTCGTTGCACATACCGGCCTTTTGAAGCGAGACTATGTCATTCATGACTTTAGTTTGTGTACAAAACTACAGCCCAATAAAGTCACGCTAAAGGATTATAACTTCACCAAACCCTCACTAAACCTTGAAACATCAGAACAGACGGGGTCAGGCGATTTTGAAGTCTATCATCATGGTGGGTTATACCAAGAGCCTGAACTAGGCCAACAACAAGTACAAACGTTGCTGAAAGCTTTTCAGGCTACTTCAGAGTGTGGGCATGGTGAGAGTAACTGTGTGTACCTGAGTGCTGGTAAGCTCTTTAAGCTGACTGACCATAATAATCCCGTATTTAATCAGGAATACCTCTTACTTGAAGTACGACATGCAGGAGCGCAGCCACAGTCGTTAGAAGAAGGGGCCAGCAGTGGACCCAGTGGCTATATGTCTCAGTTTATCTGTATCCCTAAAACCACAGAGTTTAAAGCAAAACCACCCAAGCCTAAGATCAATAAACGTAATCGTTTTGATGGCGTACAAAACGCCACAGTTGTTGGTCCCAAAAGGGAGGAAATTTATACCGATCAGTATGGGCGCATTAAAGTTCAGTTTAACTGGGATAAAGATGGCCAGGCAGATGAGAAGTCCTCACGCTGGATTCGTGTTACTCAACCATGGACGGGGTCATCCTGGGGAGCCATACAAATACCTCGAATTGGTCAGGAAATTCTGATCAGTTTTGTCAATGGAGATCCTGATCGACCTTTAATCAAAGGCGTGATGTATAACGGTCGAAATAAGCCTCCTTATAAATTACCCGATAATAAAACCCGTACGACAGTAAAAACCTGTAGTACACCAGGTGGGCAGGGATTTAATGAACTGCGATTTGAAGATAAAAAGACCCATGAACAAATTTTTATTCATGGCGAGCGGGACCAGGATATAAAAATTGAGAATGATAAAGACTTGCGCGTCTATCGAGACAGTCATCTGGTCGTGGATAAACAACACCATATTCATATAAAACAACTTCTCAGTGAAAGTATAAACGGTACCTGGAAAGAAGACTTGTGGAACAATCAATATATTACTGTTAAACAGAATTTTACAGAAAAAGCAGCAAAGAATTATAACCGAGAAGCCGGAAAAGAAATTCATATTAAATCTACGGGCAAAATGGTATTTGATGCGGGCATGCAACTATCCGTGTCAGGCTCTGGCAGCTATTTCACCCTTGATCCATCAGGCGTGAAGATCAATGGCCCTACAGTGCGGATTAATGCTGGTGGGAGTCCTGGGAGGGGGGCTGCAACCTCACCTAAAAATCCTGTAACGGCGGATAATACTCAAGACAAAAAGCCTTATTTTGCTTCTCAGAAGTCGATAGTAACTAAGTCCGCTAGCTTAGAACATACTACAACAACAGCTAAAAACTTAATATCAAAGTCTCAGACCAAGAATGTAGGAAAAGAAGAGGATGGTTGGAAACCAGTACCTTCACTAATGGGGTATCCTGCTCTGATTTTCGCTACTCGTAGGCGTAAATTTAACCATGACTTACCTAAGCCTAATAGAGGGGATGATGGACAAATAGTACCAGATTTAAGGCATGGTGATGAGGACCGGGCAACGATAGAAGAGTATGGTTACGGGAAGCCTTTTAAGAATACAGAAGATTTATACTCTATGCGTGAAGGTCATATCATAAAAAAAGGCGAAGACCAGTTCAAATTACCGGCTGAACAACACTTTGATAGAATGAGGAAGTTGGGACATATATTCTCAAATAAATGGATATTAGATACACCGACAATTAATATATTTTATGAAATGGTTGATAAGTTTCAGCGTAATGAGGGAGGTACATATTCTCATTCCTCTTTAACAGAAGCACTGAAATTACATGAATCTACTAAAAGCTTTAATAATGCATTAAGAATATTTTTAAAAGAGTATGTGTTATGTAACTTAGCGCTTAACACTGATTTAACTGATCAATCCTTTAATTTTATGGTTAATGACTCTAGAGGTGTTGGTATTCCAAAGTTTGATAAATGGAGCACTGAAGGATGGGATTTGTTTACTGGTGGGGTGATTACTGTACATGATGTTTATGCTATGGAAGTTTATGTAGACAAATTGGAAGAAAAAGATAACCAGATACGTGGTAAATTTATTTATCATATTCAAGATCACTTTGGTTTAGATTCACCTGATATTAACCATGAATCACTGACCGATTTATTTAAACTATTTGAACAGATGGAAGGGTTTCGGTCTTGGTACTTATTGCAGCATTATAAAGGCTATAACTATAAGCCATTTACAACAGAAATTGACTTTGAGCTGGGATTTTGATGAAAAAGATACCAATTCGATTTATTCCTCTTTTATGGTTTGTCTATTTGTGGGCAGGCTTTTTGGGAGTTAGTAAATATTTTCCTACTATTGAGAAAAGTGAATTTGTCGATGACATGTTTCCATTTTTAATTTTAATTGTGACACCACTAATCTTTATAATTGGAACAGTATATTCTTACTCTAAAAAAGATTGGTGGTTGTTTGGTGGGTATATGATTCTTGCTGGTATTCCTGTGATATGGTTCTTTCTTGGAGTCCTTATTACCCCTTTATTAAAGTGATTTTTTGTTGCCATAAGTATTGTAAGTTATCTTTTATGGAGCATTTGGTTAAGATAACTCAATTGCAGCCTATAGTAGGAGTAGTTGGATTTTACTCTGGGGCGTTACATTATTTAGAAATTAAAAACATGAATAAAGCCTTAAGTATTTTTGCATGTATAATAAGCATGGCTGGCTATTTTTTACCATTCTTATCAGATCAGTGTTCTAGCCATGGAGAAAGAATATACAAAAGTATTTTTGAGTTGGGGCAAGCAGGACCATTTGTTTTCATTTATTGGTTATGGATGGTATGTCATTATTTTGGGTTACTGTTTACACTTAGTATCTGTATTCATTAAGTCTCCTCAATGATAGGTCCCAAGTGTATTATTGGTTAAATAATGATCTATGGATTGGAAGGTGATTTGACGATCTGCGTGACAAGTGCGTGACACTTAGTGGGTTGGGTAGATAGGGATGGGAGCTAACTTGTTGATTTTATTGGTCGGAGTGACTGGATTTGAATCAGCGACCCTTGCCTCCCGAAGACAATGCTCTACCAGACTGAGCTACACTCCGTTTTATTGTCAATTCGATGTTGTAGCATAAGTTCTGTTTTGTCTATCTTACAGGTGCATTTATTATTGTTCAATTCATTTGTAACATAACATTTTTACTTTTCTGTGTAGCTCGACTTTGGCCAT
>NZ_JAGSOY010000131.1 GCF_018837975.1 Zooshikella harenae
AGATGGGGTTCCATTGGCAGTCATAGAATCACAAGTAGATACGTTTAAAAAAGCTGCAAAGGAAGGAAAAGCATTTAGTAAAGAGTGTACAGAAAATGAATGTGATAATTGCGGATTATAAAAATCAGACTATGGATCACCTTGATAAGTTTATAAATAATCGTAAGGCACAGCTTTTCATGTTGATTGATGGTGTGTACTCATTTGATGATCATACTACTCTTCAGAAAATGTATGAATTGCAAGAAAATGTAAAATGTTATCTACTATACTTAGATACAAAGCTTAGTAATTATATAGATATATCTCCTCTTCTTGTTCAAGTAGATGATGTTGAGTGTATAACCGACTTCATCAAAGACTTTGATATGGAGGAAAGTACCATATTTTTAACATCTCATCATGATTGTGATTCGTTGGGTGAGCATTTAAGTAATTTTATTGAAGTTGACTTATACGGGGAAGTGGTTTTTTTTAGATTTTATGATCCACTAATAATGTTTAGTATAGTAAACTGCAAGAATGAAAGCTTAAAAGAAAAGTTGTTTCTAGGTATTAATCAGGTCTTTTTTATTTATGATAATAGTCAAAAAGCTATTTTATTTGCTGAAGATAAGAACCAGTCTAATGTCTCTATAAGAGATACGTTAGGAGATATAATAATATCTGATGATTTATATGAGAGACTAGTATTTGATAAAGAAGAAAGAGAAAAGCATAAAGCTGAAGACTATGTGTCCGTCAATTACCCAAATATAAATACAATGGAAGTTGTTAGAAAATCGTTTGATCTTTGCAAGCAGTACAAATTGATGAATAGTGTATCTTTAGAATTTTTCTGTGATGTGATTGTAAATGATGAAAAATTCTTAAGTGTAAGTGAAGTAAAGATGTTGTTGGGTGACTTCAAACTAGAAGTAAATGTCAAGAATGAGAAGTTGGAAGAATTTTACGCGTTATACAAAGTAGGGTTGCTGAATGACATTAATTACAAATAAAGATGCTGGTGAAATATCAGTAAATGAGTTTGACAAAAAAAATACACCTGCAGAAAAATTAGGATATGATAAAAAAGTTGAGCTGGCTCAAGATGCTATTATAAAAAATGGAGGTAGCTTTAAAGAAAATCAGGAAGCAAAAAATATTGATGAGGTTTGTCAAGAGAGTGAGGCAAACAAAAAAGTTGAAATTGTTGAGTTACTTTTTGATCCGGCAGAAGATGTCGTCTATTTGCTAACAAAGGATCAGTGTGCTGTTGTCTATAATGAATTTCAATTTTTAGAAGATACTATAAATAAGATTTATCAAGCTGGTACAAATAAATAACTGGTTAATGAGCAAAAAAGAAAAAGCACTGCAGAATTGGTTGATGCAGGTGTAACACCTGTGACAGAAAAAGTTTATCCATATACCTCAGCCCCGAAAACATCTTCATTAACTGAAGTAATACCACTAAAGAAAGGAAAAGGATATAAGTACATAAGGAAAGAAAAACTTAATGGTAATGTATACAAAAAGGTATCTGTTAATAAATCTATCACGCATGATAGAATCGTAGAAAGAAGAAAAGGGTGGTATAATCCTGATACAAAAAAAATGGAGAGCAGTAAGAAATGTGAGTCATGGAGAGAGCGTAAGGATAAGATATTTAAGCATCATAAAAAGGCTTTTGATTATAATAAATTTAAAGAACAGGTTAAGGATAAGTTAAATCCTAAAAAAACGTCATCACTAAAGTTCGATACAGGGAACTTGTTGATGCATTTGGATATGTATAATGATATTCAAAAATTTTGTAAGAAATATAATAAAAAAATTCTTGATGCTAAATCTGAAGGAGAAATTTATGATGCTTCAGCTGAGGCACAACTATTTAGATTTGCAGCCAATGCCTCTGCAAATGGTAAGATATCTTTTCCGGAAGGAAAAATAACCTTAGAAGGACAAATTGATGCTTCTTTCGCTTTAGGAGAAGGAAGAGCAAGAGCAAGATTATTTTACCCTGATAAAAAAGGTTGTCATTGGGAACTAACCACTAAAAGTGGTAAGAAGTTTGATCTTGGTTTTTTTTATACAAGAGTCGTTCTTCAACTGTATGGCTTTGCAGGTGCAAGTGCATGTTTATCTGCATCACTTGTAGTTGATAAAGGAGAGTTTAAAGGAGACCCGCTTGATATTTCAAAAGAATTAGAAAGCTTAAGCAGAAAGAAAAGTCAAAAGAAAAAAGCTAGAATTGAAAGAAAAATTGAAAAAAAGAAGAAGAAAAAACAAGAAGAAATTGATAAGCATAATTCAAATGAATATCTTTTAAAGCAGATGCTTTTGCTGGTGTAAAAGTAGGTGGATCGCTAACTGGTGGCTGGTATTGGCAAGATCCAGAAAAAGATCAAATCTTTTTACCTATTGCGGAGATCGGGTATGGACTTGATTTAAGTGCAGGGATTGGAGCAGAAGCAGAATTTTATATTACATATAATAGTAAGATAAAGGCACTAGAGATGTACGCACATGGTGCTCTAACAGCAGGACTAGGGCTTGGTGGCGGTCTCGAGGGACTGATTAGTCCTACGCAGGTTATAAGATTGTACTCATTAGTTTATAGACAACTCATTGATAACAACTGTTGTTTTTTAGAGTTTATTCATGCCTTTGCTTTTGATGCTTTAAATAAAATAATTATAAATTATACTACATTAGGAAATAATATGTATGATACATATAAGAACATTTATAATGAGGCTAGGGGTGTTATTGAAGATGTTTTTGATGTGCTTGGCTTTGGTTCAGATTTTGAGCAAGCTAATAGCTTAGCTGAAGGGATTCTAACTGGCGATGATTTATGGAAATTTGCACCACCAGAAGCTAAGGGCAAAATGTTAGAAATTTTGTGCAGAACGTTTGTTTTTAGAGCAGAAGAGCTGCAGGAAACAGCTATTATTAAATTACTAAAATCAGTACAAATAAAAAAAGAGTTTGATCAAATACTAAAATATATGAGTATTAATGGGAAGAAAGTTAATAAAGAGCGCTCTTTAGAAAAAATTAATGCAATATTGGATGGTAAGCAATATATACTTTTTAAGTCTTGGTTGAATAATTTGGAAAGGAGAAAAATTGATATAAGAAAACCAATAGCAATGAATGATAGTCCATATGAACCAAGAGCAGTTACTCCTGACCGGCAAGCTCAACTTTATGCTGCAAGAACGTTATGGTCAGATGATAATACAGCATTAGTCTAATGACTAGAGATGACCTCTAGCCAATCTATTAATTACTGTTGATATTATTTAATTCATCTGGAGCAGATATATTGATTGCACACCTGAAGCCTGGTGCAGGAGGTAAAAGATATTCTTTACCATTATAAACTCTTGGTTTTCGATATTTTCTATCAATAAGAGGTGTTTTGTAGAGGGTTGTTCCATATCTTAAGCTCATAGGTTCATAACCACCTCGTGATATGTGGTATTTTCCTGTATTTGGCCCTTTAGGATTGAGATATGGTGAATTTTGGTAATAGTCTTTGGAATAAAAATCTTTAACCCACTCACTCACATTGCCTGTCATGTTGTAAAGGCCTAAAGGATTTGGATCATACTTTGTATTATGGTGAATCGTTGAGTCATATTCCGTGCTTTTAAAATCGCCATTTTCCTGATAGACGTTAGTCGCATTTGCATAAAGAACTTTTTCACCTCTGTTTCTAGCTGCGTATTCCCATTGTGCTTCAGTAGGTAAATCAAATGGTAAGCCTGATAAGTCTGAAAGCCATGAACAAAACTTATTTGCATCTTGCCAAAAAACTTCATTTGCCGGTAGATTATCCGGCTTTTCGCTATTATCAATAGTAAAAGTTGGCTTCCAGTAGCTTTGGTTATGTTTTATAAAAAGCTTCATTTCCCAATTATTAACTTCAAATTTAGATATATAAAAACTATCTAACTTTACTTTATGAAGAAGATACTCTTTATGCTCTTCTCGGGAGTCATAGGTTTGCCTTCGTTTTCCATATTTGTCAAGTCCAAAATCACCCATTTCAAACTCTCCACCTTCTACGAAAACCATGTTTGCTATTTGATGTTGAACGACCTTAATTAACTCTTTATCTGAATGGTTTCCAGCTAAAGAATATGTACATAGTGGGAAAGTAAAAACAGAAATTATTATATTCTTAAATTTCATAAAAAGACTTTCTGCTATAATGTTTGTGTATAAAATTATTTATCCTGTCTAAAATGGCTACTTCTTCTCATTTTTATTAGTGGTGTCTAATATTTGTAATAAATAGTATCCTTGGATACTTATTGCCTGTCAAAGGTACTGTCGACTAATACAAAATAAAATATACATAGTGTTATAGTTCACATTTAATACCTAGTATTTATTCATATATTACCAAACAACACTTTGTATGATAGAGATATCTCTACCACTGTAGTATATTTTATAAATTAATAAGCTTTTGTGTTAAAATGATCACTTAAGAGTGATAGGTCTTATGTTGAGATCAATCTTGTTAGCCATGTGCTTGATTTCAGGTAAATTATTTGCTAGTAATCATACTGATTACTTTTTAGTACCCTTTATCTTTACTTGCATAACTGTATTTGTTTTGTTTTATGGTGCTATTTTAATTAGAAAAATTATTGTCAAAAGTAGTAGTACAAAAACGCATAAAACAAATAATACAAACAATAGTTGTTATACTGATTACTGTAATAGTGATACTAGCAGTAGTAGTACTTGTGATAGTGACTCATCAAGTGGGTGTGACTAGGTTTAATCAATTATTGAGGGTTGCATGAAAAAGATACTTTACTCTTTGTTGTTATCTCTAATAAGTTGTTGCTTACTAATCTATTATACAATCTATTACGAAGGAGATTCTCTAAGCTCTCTTGTTAAAAGTATTGAATTTTGGTTATTTTTATTCGGGTATTTAATCGGTATTTTTCTGTTGTGTTTGCTGATCTTTTATTTTGTTGGTAAGTCTAAAAAAACTAGTATGTTTTTTGCTTTTTTTATTTTCTGTGGTGGCATATTATATTTTTATGTTGATGAGAGTATAATTAATAAATACTGGGTTGTAAGTCAAAATGATTACAATGGTGAATATGTCTTTGACTTAGATTCTATAGAATCAGGTAGGTTGAAGAAAAATGTCATTGATTCCAAGTTTCCACCTAGACTTTATATTGAAGGTTATAATGCAGAAATAATCGGTTATGTTAAGGGGTATCCAGTACATTTGAGTATGTATAATGTATGTATTGAAGGTAAAAATATTATTCTCCGTCAAGGGACAAGTATTTATGATAAGTATTGCTCAATTGAAGAAAACGAAGCATCTTTTTCAATAAGATTTACTCCATCAGCAAACGATAGTCTATTATGTGTAGATTGCGAAAAAGAAGGAATACCTTCATTGTGGATTAAGAACTAACTAAATCATTTGAGCTTAATTAGTCTATAGTGAATATAGACTTCTTTAGTTTAGTCACTTATTTAATCATAAGCTCTTTCACTTCATCATTTGATTCTGTATCTAAAACGCTATTACTGTAGATAAATTTAACAGTTGATAAATACGCAAAGTTGCGTATGGAAACCAGACAAACGAATAAAGTAATGCTGTCAGGTGCTAGTAATAGCCGTCGTTTGATGCCTGGGCATCGGGTGAATATCACTGAGCATGCACAATTTGAAGTTGAATACTTGATTACTCGGGTAACACATGAAGGGACAAATCCACAAGCATTGGATGAAGGGGCCCTAGCCAAGGCGGACATTACATCAGCTATACCCTTCACGAATCATTT
>NZ_JAGSOY010000132.1 GCF_018837975.1 Zooshikella harenae
ATACCGTTTCTTTTTATGTTTATTCTCCCTGCATTTTATTTGTTAATAATGAAGGAAATGTACGACAAAATTCAAAACGAAAAAACTTAGCTTTAAAGCCAGCATATGCTGGCTTTTTTCGTACTGTTAAGATTCATTGAATCTATTTGCTTTTTGCTTCAATCACTTCAAATGTTTTGCTTGCATTAAAGCGTGATTTTAGCTCTTTAAGCTGCTCTAGTTTTTCTCTTTTCTCTGCAGATATCTTTGCATATCTAACTTTAAGCTTGTTCATACTCTTGTAAGCTGAAATAGCAATGTCTTGCATAATTTCAACTTTTTCTTTGTCAAAGCCTTCAAGAGGTGCATCACTACTATTTTTTAAGGCATCAGACCAAACCAAGTTGGTAATTATAAATTTAGTATCTGCCTCTTTTAAGCATTCAATTTCATTGATTTGTTCGAAATAAATTAAAGCTGTTAATGCTTCGTTTGATGTTAGATTAATATCTTTAAAAACACTTTTAGGCAAAACAGGTCTATCTTTCTCGCATTCTTTAATTTTTGCGCCAAGCTCGTTCATCGCCACAGCCATGCTTTTAGCTGCTTGATAAAGTTCTTCTTCTTTCAGCTTGTCATTAGCACATGCTGCTAGTGGTAAGCACAGTGCAACTGCTAGTGTCGCTAATTTATTTGACATTGCATCCATCCGCTACAGCGTTCCAAAAACGTTGTTGTTTGGGGTCATACTGGTGGTCTATAGCTTGTAGCCAAGCGTCTTTTTGTAGCGCTCTACGCGTCATCGTTGGTAATGCACCCATAGTTTGACTAAATCCGTGCCAGTCATATTCCTCAACATCATAGAGGGCTTTAGCTGTAGCGTTACGAAAGAAAAGCGCATAAATAGTACCTGCAGTGATAGCTATTGCACCATACTTCATGAGCTGGTGTTTATGTTTCATCCTCTCGATGCCTTCCAAAGAAGCTGCATCCAGCTTTAAACCTGCGATTTGTGGACAATCCAAGATACTACTCCATCAGCTATAAATTCAACTTAGCTAATGTTAGCACTGTTGAGCTAGCAGGGCTGTGAGAAAGACCGCACGAATACAAAGGGTTACGTAGAGCCACTGTGCACGAGGGAAAATGAAAAAGGACCGTTTTTGGAACTCATGAGTCTTAACGATTAGTTTTCCTAAAGTGACATAATGTGTGGCGTCAGGGTGACGTTTATTAATAGTTAGGCTCTATATGTATTCCTAGGGGGGTTATACCAATAACTCCACTAGATCATTAAGCAAACTTTTCCCACGACGTCTTACGTTATATACGAACTCAAATAATGCTAAATAATAAGGCAATTTTTCCTGAGATATTCCACGATGAGGCCTTAGCCATGATCGTAATAAAGACCAGCAGCCTTCTATTGTATTAACGTGTATCTCATGAAAGCCATCACCATCTTCATCTCGAGCGTACTCGCCTTTTCCATGACAAACTGTCGGTTGTGCCTCAAAAGTATGTCCAAAGACTGGATTGTATGATTTTTACTCAACGCAGGTCTTTTCAAAGCATGTAGCACTTGTAGTATAATCATCATATGTTAGTAAGACATGTTAAATGAGATAATGTTTGTGGCAGTGGTAACCGTATTCTGTAATAAGTGTGGTAACAATAAAGTTAAAAAAATAGGCCTTAGTCCACAAGGGAAACAACGCTACCTATGCAAAAATCAAGAATGTAAAAAGTCTTTTATTCTTGACTATACAAACAATGAAACACTCAAAAAATAGAGTGAAAACACCTAACGTTAAGGACTCGTATTAAACGCCTTACCAGAAAAACCATTTGCTTTTCAAAGACCAATCAAATGCATGATATTGTAATTGGACTTTTTATTAATCGCTATGAGTTTGGCCTTCAAATATGAGTAGACACAGTTTTGAGTCACTACCTAAAAGTCTTTCAAGTGCATAACGGGTAAGTACCAGATTGAAGTTTTGTTTAGTCTCTCGGGCGTGATTTAGGAGACGAGCGCGCACAGATGCGGCCATATTTTTTTTACTCATGAAGCCAAACTCTCAAGGTAAGGGCGAATAACGTTGGTAACACGACAAATACTGGCGTAATGCCATAGCTCATCCATCTTTACTCTCTTGCTTCGCCACGACTCATTTAGTGCCTCAAGAGCCACATCTAGACCTATTTTATTGCGGAATTTAAAACAATCAGCCACTGTCTTAGCAATACAAGTTACATGCACTGTTACCCCTTCTACCAAGTGGTCTTCAACCCCTTCAGCTATCGATTTGGTAGAGAATCGCACGATACGAAGCGGTGGATATTCCATGGTAGGAGCGTACGCCTTATTTGGTATAGCTAGCCAAACTTCAAAGGGTGCTTGGGTCGTTAGGCTATGAAATTGGAGTGCGGATAGCAGACACACCAATGCTTGGGGATACTTTCGGGATACCTCGACGAGGCTAGTGTGCTCCGAAACTGGACGGTTGGGGGCAGAATAGAGTCCACGTCCAACTCTGATGAGCAGGCCTCGTTGAACCATTCGAGTGAGGACTACTCTTGGCACACTAATAGCATCTAAATCTCGGCTCCTAATCAGCCCACGAGAGTCCACTAGCTTAAGGACCTGATGATAATGTGTGTTCGTTGTCATACCTTATGATGTTCCATTTTCTCGGTACTTGTCAATATTTACCGAGAAAATGGAACATTAAAATAGAAAGCTCCCCTCTAAGGCCCAATTTGTTAACCTTAAAAAGTTCCGATAACACAGGTTATCGGAACTTTTTTCGAGGGGGTTTGGTATTTGGGGTGGGGAAGGAGCACTAAGGGCACTAGCAACTGTAAACATCAATTGAGGGTTATGACTCCCTTAGACAGGCAACCAATAATGAAAAGTTTCTCACATTGGATACAAAACTAAAACTATCTACTACTATAAAAAATAATTAAATATACCATTTTTTAACTAAATAAAGACTCAAGAATAGCAGATTTAATACTGCATGTTATGCCTTTTTTATTGTATAAATTCAGCATAACATGAAACCAGTTACACGCCATTAGTAAATAGTTATGAGCAATCATTTTATTAAATAATAAGATTGAGAGTCCATTTATTTCTTCTCATCCATCAAAAATATTAACACTACATAGAGCATTACTTAGATGAATAATTAATAATTAGGGGGATAAATGAAGTACAGCATATGCTTTTCAATATTAATCACTATTCCTTATTTGAGCAGTACTGTCGTTTTTGCAGCCTGCTCAAGTACGAGCCCTAGTGCAGGAACTACAGTCACTTGTATAGGGTCTAGCTCAATTCCAATAACTATCAATTCTGCAAATAATGTAACCTTAAATATCGATAGTGGAGCAGACATAACGACGGATACTTTACCAGAAACAGTAAAAATAAATATAAGTAATAATGTAGTTGTTAATAACAATGGCACTCTTAGTAACTCGATTGGTCCTACCAATGTTTTTAGCATTACAAATTCTGACAATGCAATTATTTCAAATAACGGTACGATAAGCATGACCGGAGATATTGCACAAGAAAGTATAGATGCTGTTGGTAGTGATATTCGATTAATAAATAATGGATTAATAAACCACTCCACTGGAACTGATACGGCAATAATTCATATTGATAGTGATGGGGGGAGCCTTGATAATAAAGGGTCAGTTATTGGTGTATATAACAATGGACTTTCTATCGTTAACCCTTATATTGGCGTTGCTTTTAGAGGAGACAATGCTGAAATTAATAATAGTGGAAATATAACGATTATTAATGATGAGGGAGAGGGCGTTAATATAACTGGCGATAATTTTAGATTAATTAATAGTGGAACCATATCGGTTTCTGATTATACAAGTAGTCCAGGGGTTCAAACAAATCGTTATGCTATTTATAGCGATCCTGCATCACCTGGTTTGCGAACTATTGTAAATACATCTACTGGTGTTATTTCTATTGATGAAAACTCAGTTGCTATTTTTGGTGATGAGGAGGCCGAAAATTTAGTGAATGAAGGCCAAATTCAGGGACATATAGTTTTAGGAGATGGAAATGACTCCTTTATAAATAGCGGAATATTCAGAGATGGTAGAGTGGATTTGGGCTTAGGCTCTGATATTATGACTGTATTTAACAATGCCTCCTTTGAAAATACCATCACACTAGATGGAGGGGATGATGCAGTATCGACTGACGGTGATGTTGATATTCTAACATTTGATGGGTGGAGTGGTATTTTCCCTCAAGCAGATAACTGGGAAACGATAAACTTTTCAAATAATGCTTCGGTTAATTTAGGTGCTTCAAGAACCATTACAACAGAGCAGTTTTCTATAAACTCTACAGCAACCGTATCCGCCATTGGAAATAGTCCTGGAGTCTTTGTTGTAGCAGGAAATGTAACCAATAACGGAGTACTAACCTTAGCTGACACAGAAGCCAATGATACCTTTACAGTTGGCGGAAATTATAGTGGCTCTGGAAGAGTTATTTTAGATACCGTATTAGGGAGTGATAATTCATCTTCAGACCTATTAATTATTAATGGTAATGCGACAGGGAATACAACTTTAGTCATTAACAATGTAGGAGGCATAGGCGCTGAAACAACAGGAGATGGTATTTTAGTCATTCAGGTTGATGGGGTAAGCTCTACTAATAGCTTTCAACTACTTAACGATAGTATTAGTGCTGGAGCTTATGAATACAGCTTATTCTTCCAAAATTTAACAGGAACTAACCAAAACTGGTATCTGCGCTCGACAAGATTACGGCGTGAAGCAGGCATTTACAAATCAATTCCTGCAATGATGAGCCGCTATATGTGGGATAATATAGGTCGGTATCATGAAAGGGAAAGTAATCGACCTATCAGTGGTGATACTAATGCACTTTCACCCCAGTTTGGCTGGGTTAGAGTGTATCGAAATGACTATAAATTCAATTTTGATAATGATAATAACTTTGATGCTGATTGGTCAGGGCTTCAAGGAGGGCTAGATTTTTATAGAAGTAACAGGTTTGAAGGAGTTCAGTCTGTAAGAGCAGGCGTTTTCATTGGTAGTGCTATCATTGATGAGAATGTAGATGATATAGATAAACAAAAATTGGGTGAAGTAGATATGACTAGCCACTCGGTTGGGTTATATGCAACTTTACTGGGTGAAGATAGCTGGTATCTTGATGGAATCATACAACTATCTAAATATGATGTAGATACTGAGTCAGTGAACGGTGTTAAAGGAAATACTGATGGTTATGGTTTTGCCTCATCAATTGAATTCGGCTTACCACTCCAGATGCTTGAAGATAAAAGTATTAGTTTTGAGCCTCAACTTCAGCTAGCATATCAACAAATGCATTTTGATAAATTTGATGATAAAAGAAATGGAACCAAGTTTTCAGAAGTTGAAATTAAAAATCAAAATAGAATATTGCTTAGAGCTGGTGGACGGCTAGAAAAAATAGTCAACTATGATGCAGAAAATACTAAATATATAAAACCCTACATCGATTTAAATTATTATAAGGAATGGGGCGATCACTTTGATGTCACACTAGATGATGTAAAAACCTCATTAAACTCCAGTGATGATTGGTTTGGAGCTGGATTAGGATTCATTGGCAAACTTAATGCTAGTAGTGAATTTAATTTCAGTGTAACGTGGGAGGAAGATTTGGATGGAGAGAGCCATAGAGGCATTAAAAGTGAATTTGGATTGCGTTTATTATGGTAATAAATGAGACTGTAAAAGATTTTGTGTAACCGCCTATTCTTAATGTTAACAAT
>NZ_JAGSOY010000133.1 GCF_018837975.1 Zooshikella harenae
GCCGCGGATACTCAGACCACAGCTGAGGATTTTAATAATATTATCGACAACAGCCGGCCGTAGTGTTTCACGATGGAGTTGGTAGAACGCCCACCAGGTGCTCATCACCGTGAGCATGCGTTTATAAGGCGATGGAATTCGAATGGTTATACACCCTAACTGCCGTATTAAAATCAAGGGTGGGAAGGGTAGCAGAAGGAAGGGGTTACACCAAGTTGCGCTAAGCGCTAGTGTTTACAGGATGGCACGGTCTAAAAGTCGCCGACGAAGTCGGCCTAACTTGACACCCTATCTGGGGATGCCAAGGGTTACACTTAAATTACCTTTTAACTGCTGAGGTATAACCTTGAATATCCCATGCAGATTCAAGGTCACCATATTTAAATTCACAGGTAGTATTAAAATGAACAAATGAGTTGCAGTCACTATTTGCTAAACAGCTTGAAGCACATTGTTGAAAATTAAGACCTTGTGTCGTTTTCCATATAACTCCAGTTAGAACTTTATCTTCCCCTATTATAAATGATTCAGATGCGGGTTTTTTAATTACTGCTGAAGTATAACCACTAATATTCCATACATTTTCTAATTGGCCTCCTTTAAATTCACAAGTGCTATCAAAGTGTACTATTGAACCACAGTTATCATCAATCAAACACAGCTTAGCACACTCTTCAAGGCCAGTATTTTGTATAGTTCTAGTTATATTTCCTTTTAAAACAGAATTTTCCTTTAAAGTAAAACTGTTAATTGGCTTTTCATAAAAGAAATCTTCATTTTTATCACTAAATAAATGTTTATAATGAAAAGCAGTTAACTTTACATTAGGATAATTTCCACCGTTGCACATTAAACCTTTTGGGTTAGATTGATTATCACAATCCTCATGAGGAATACCAAAAGTGTGGCCTAGCTCATGACCAATACTGCCTACTGCAGAATAATTACCTTTTTCTATACTATCTATTATGCCTTTTGGCATCACAGCTGCACCAAAATTTGCTGCGGCGGCTGCACCAGAGTTTGCACTTGCATGATCAACTTCAAGAAAGATTATATATTTATGATTTGAATCGAAGTTTTCTGCATCTGAGTACCATGACTTTGCAGTATTCCAGGCATTACCCAACCAATACCATTGCTTATTTTGCCCATGAAAACCATCATTATTTGTTAAAAACCAATTTGAAGTTTTATCACTATTAATAACTGCTATTGATTCAGCCACAAAAGTGGCACCATAATCAGCCCATTTTTTTTGGTTATGCTCTACTGCTTTCGTAACCAAAGAGGCACGATCTGCTCTTTCTGCATCGCTTGGAATTATATATAAAACTCTTACAGTTTTTGATGGCTGAGCTAATAAATTTTGGCTTACAAAAGACAAAGCTCCTGATAAGGAAAGAAGTGTAGTAATTGCAATAATTTTAATTTTTTTCATTATTAAATAATACTCCCATAATAACACACCTACTTCGAGGTGAATCATCTATCCATATGTATTAAGCGCTTTGCCAGCAGTGTAATTAATGTGGAGTAAAATTTAATCCTACATTTGTAGGATTGTATTATCTAAAGTTTGCACTATGGATAGTGCCCTTAGTGCTCCTCCCCCACCGCAGAATACCCAACCTCCTCGAAAAAATTTCCGGTAATCGCAGTTATCGGAAGTTTTCGCTAAAGCTCTATATGCCCTATAAGCCAGTGTTTTCGGTAGTTAGCGTAGATAAGGATGATCTGGTTTCGTTTATTTCGATTGTTTGCCCGTTTCGTTTATTTCGTATATGATGACTGTATTGGTCATTAAGAGGTTTCAGAAACATGGCGACATCAACAGCACTTGGGGCAGTACACAACCCAAGCCCCTATGATATTGATCTCGCGCGACAGAGCGCGCCTTTACTTGCCAAAATCATTGGTAAGCAGGCTCCAAACGCTGAACGTATTCAGTTTGTTGATGAAGGTGGAGAACAGTTAACGGTTCCAACAGCAGCCCTCAACTTATTGAAAGAGGTCTTAGTGCAAATGGCACAAGGTCATGCTGTAACATTGGTACCTGTGCATGCTGAGCTGACAACACAGCAAGCTGCAGACATGTTAAATGTCTCTCGTCCTTATTTGGTGAAACTACTGGAGCAAGGCGAGATCCCCTTTACTAAAAAAGGAACTCATCGTCGTGTACTTTTCCAGGATGTCATGAATTATAAGCAGGCGATTGATCAGAAACGCCTATCAGCACTTGATGAACTCACAGCCCAAGCACAAGAACTGGATATGGGATATTAATGCATGCGCTATACCGTTGTACTGGATGCGAATGTCCTCTATCCAGCCCCTTTGCGTGACCTTTTTATGCGTTTAGCACTCTCTGACTTATTTTCTGCTCGTTGGACTGCTCAAATCCATGATGAATGGATACGTAATGTGCTTGCTAAACGACCTGATTTAAAGCCAGAGCAGCTACAACGTACTAGACAGCTTATGGACAGTCATGTCAGAGACTGCTTAGTTGAAGGGTATGAACCTTTAATTGAAGGTTTAAACTTACCAGATCCTGATGACCGACACGTACTTGCCGCAGCAATTAAGTGTGGTGCGCAAGCAATTATCACCTTTAATTTAAAAGATTTTCCTGCAAGCAAGCTTAAACAGTTTGAAATTGAAGCGAAGCATCCAGACGAATTTTTAGCCTACCAGCTCGATCTAGATCCTGCACTCGTTTGCAATGTTGTTCGCCAGCATCGTGCTGCCCTAAAGCGACCACCAAAAAGTATTGGAGATTATTTAGATACATTGGAAACGAATGGTCTCGCTGTTACAGCTAACATCTTGAGGCGTTTTGCTGAAATGCTGTAAGTCGTTGATAAATAGCCGGTAAGCAGGGTTATCGGCTATTTTTTTGTTGGACGTCATTACTATCTGGCACAAAAGCACTTGATCGCAAGTCCACCGCTCATCTGATTACGTATTAAGCGTAACCTTTCATGTTAATAGTCGCTTACCTTTTAAGAAACTGTATGTCTTAACCTTTGCTTGATATCGCGGACAGTTATAAACCCTACGCTCAATCCTGGCCTGAATCATATTTACAAGTAGTGTGATCTGGTTAAAATTCGCGCAATTTTGTCTAGCTAAAAGGCTTTAATGAGCAATTTTAAGGTAAATGGATAATGCACATATCATTTTCAAATGTTGGTAAAAAATATGTCTCAGGTTTTACCCTTACAGATTGGAAAAATTAAGAGAACTAGATAATTCAAGCTTATTGAAACTAAAAATAGCTAACGATTAAAACCTTAAAGGTAGTTAATTAAATCATGATTAAAATACAAAGATATATATTACCTGCTTGCATCTTTGTGCTTAGTGCTTTAGCAAACCCTGCGTTAGCAAACAACACGCATTATTTACCTTCGGAAATTGTGAGTTACCGGATTGGTAACTTCGAGTATCTGGGAAACTTTGCAACTGTTGACCAAGCAATTACATCGGCTCACAAAAATATTAATCGGCTACGGCATGAAACTCCAATTGGAAAAAGAACATGTGGTGGGTATGACTGGCAATGGTGTGCCATTGTTCGCAATATTAAAACGGGTGAAGTCTCTACTGACCTTACTATAGGCTATATGTCTAATTTCAAATGCCCTGATGGTTATGTTTACAAAAAATGGCCTGCAGGAAAAAACCTCTGTGAAAAAACAGGCGAATTAATTCCCCGAAAAACAAATAACACGACTCAAGTTTGTACTGGGAATCCAATCAATGTAGCTACAGGATATAAATGGCAGTCTGAAAATGATGTACACATAGGTTCATTGCGCTTTACCAGAACCTACAATAGCTATTGGGCTAACCTTTCTAATGAAGTCAAATACAATCCTGGCAGTCACTTGCCCTCAATCGGTCCTGGTTGGACCACCAGCTTCCATACTTACTTAGATGTATCTGGTCAATGGGTGAAAGTTCATAAAGCCAACGGTCAAGTCCTCGTCTTTGCAAAAAAATCAGATAATACCTATCAAAGTGAAAATGATGTATTCGATACCCTTTCCCTTTATACAGGGAGTGAGGTTGAAGGCGCTTATTACCACTACGTCAACAGTGCTAGTAACCATTCAGAATATTACGATGAAAATGGTTGGTTATTAAAAATTAAGAAAACCCATGAAGAGATCACCTTCTCTTATCAAGACGATAAACTGTCAAGTGTTACAGACTCCAAAGGTAATCAATTTTTATTTAATTATGGTGAGCTAGGTTATTTAAGTAGCCTACAGTTCAGTGATCAAAAAATTGAATATGGCTATTCTGACAATGGTAATTTAATCTCGGTTAAGTTTGCGGATGGGAATACACAGCAATACCATTATGAAAACACTGCCTTTCCTTATGCTTTAACCGGCCTCACCAATGAAAATGGCGATCGTTTTGCTACTTGGCATTATGATGACCAGGGGCGTGCAATTTCCAGTGAACATGCGAATGGCACTGAAAAAGCAACACTTTCCTTTAACGACAGTAATTCAACGACCGTTACTAACCCATTAGGTAAAAAAACCACCTATCACTTTAAGTTGATTGAAGGCGTTAAGCATGTCACCAAGGTTGAAGGCCATGCCTCTACAAGCTGTGCTGCCGCCAACCGCGATTACACCTATTACGATAATGGTCTGTTGAAATCCAAAACTGATTGGAAAGGTGTGGCTACTTCCTACGAATACAACGACCGTGGTCTTGTCACTCGCCAAGTCGTAGCGGAAGGCACACCACAGGCTCAGGTGACCACCACTGAATGGCATGACACCTTCACTCTGCCAACCAAGATCACCCAACAGGGTATCACCACCGAATTCACCTATGACGAACAAGGCCGCTTGGTGCAACAACGCCAAGTGTCTTCGAAGTAATGGCCTACCCGGAGCGATCAGGAAGTACTATGAAGTTATTTAGCCAAACACTGTTATCCGCTGCCATCTTGGCCAGTCTAGCCTCGGGTGCAACTGCAGACACAAGTCGCCTTATTCGTTATGAATACAATGATAAGGCTCAGGTCACCCAAATTGATGGACCACGTGCTGATGTATCCGATATTACCCAGTTCAGTTATGACGATCAGGGTAATTTAACCAGCGTCACTAATGCACTAGGTCACACGACCCAGCTGCAGAACTTTAATGTTTATCGTAGCCCCCAAAAGGTTATCGACGCCAATGGTGTAGCCACTGAGCTGACATACAACGCTCGAGGCTGGTTAACGGCCAGCAGCACAGCAGGTGCCACCACGCAGTATGAATACGATGCCATTGGCCAGGTCACTCAGATTACCCTACCCAGTGGTGCCAGCTTAAGTTATGAGTACGATAATGCCGGACGTTTAACGGCGGTCAGTAACAGCCAAGGTGAGCGAATTGAATACACCTTGGATGCCATGGGCAACCGCACTCAGCAGGTATTAAAATCATCGGCGGGTGAACTG
>NZ_JAGSOY010000134.1:0-2500 GCF_018837975.1 Zooshikella harenae
AATAAGCGCTTGACGATGTCCTACTCTCACATGGCGAAACGCCACACTACCATCGGCGCTGAGCAGTTTCACTTCTGAGTTCGGGATGGAATCAGGTGGTGCCCACTCGCTATCGTCGTCAAGCATAAACCTTTCAATATAGAATCGTAACTTAATAACTTCTCAAATCACTTTGGCGTTATATGGTCAAGCCTCACGAGCCATTAGTACTGGTTAGCTCAACGCCTCACAACGCTTACACACCCAGCCTATCAACGTCTTAGTCTTAAACGGCTCTTCAGGGGCCTTACAGCCCAGGGAGACTTCATCTTGAAGGAGGCTTCCCGCTTAGATGCCTTCAGCGGTTATCCTGTCCGAACTTAGCTACCCGGCAATGCGTCTGGCGACACAACCGGAACACCAGTGGTTCGTCCACTCCGGTCCTCTCGTACTAGGAGCAGCTCTCCTCAAGTCTCCAACGTCCACGGCAGATAGGGACCGAACTGTCTCACGACGTTCTAAACCCAGCTCGCGTACCACTTTAAATGGCGAACAGCCATACCCTTGGGACCGGCTTCAGCCCCAGGATGTGATGAGCCGACATCGAGGTGCCAAACACCGCCGTCGATGTGAACTCTTGGGCGGTATCAGCCTGTTATCCCCGGAGTACCTTTTATCCGTTGAGCGATGGCCCTTCCATTCAGAACCACCGGATCACTAAGACCTACTTTCGTACCTGCTCGACATGTACGTCTCGCAGTTAAGCGCGCTTATGCCTTTACACTAACCGCATGATGTCCGACCATGCTTAGCGCACCTTCGTGCTCCTCCGTTACTCTTTGGGAGGAGACCGCCCCAGTCAAACTACCCACCACACACTGTCCTCGACCTGGATTACAGGTCAGAGTTAGAACCTCAAACATACCAGGCTGGTATTTCAAGATTGGCTCCACCAGAACTAGCGTCCCGGCTTCAAAGCCTCCCAGCTATCCTACACAAGTAGGTTCAAAGTCCAGTGTGAAGCTGTAGTAAAGGTTCACGGGGTCTTTCCGTCTAGCCGCGGATACACTGCATCTTCACAGCAAGTTCAATTTCACTGAGTCTCGGGTGGAGACAGCGTGGCCATCGTTACGCCATTCGTGCAGGTCGGAACTTACCCGACAAGGAATTTCGCTACCTTAGGACCGTTATAGTTACGGCCGCCGTTTACCGGGGCTTCGATCAAGAGCTTCGCCTAAGCTAACCCCATCAATTAACCTTCCGGCACCGGGCAGGCGTCACACCCTATACGTCCACTTTCGTGTTTGCAGAGTGCTGTGTTTTTAATAAACAGTCGCAGCCACCTGGTATCTTCGACCACCAACAGCTCATGGAGCAAGTCCAATCACCATCAGCGGCGCACCTTCTCCCGAAGTTACGGTGCCATTTTGCCTAGTTCCTTCACCCGAGTTCTCTCAAGCGCCTTGGTATTCTCTACCTGACCACCTGTGTCGGTTTGGGGTACGGTTCCTAATGACCTGAAGCTTAGAAGTTTTTCCTGGAAGCAGGGCATCAATCACTTCACTCTCTAATGAGAGCTCGTCGTCGCTTCTCGGCGTTGCATTCCCGGATTTTCCTAAGAACACCGCCTACTAGCTTAAACCTGGATAACCATCACCAGGCTGACCTAGCCTTCTCCGTCCCTCCATCGCAGTCATTAGCAGTACTGGAATTTTAACCAGTTTCCCATCGACTACCACTTTCGTGCTCGCCTTAGGGGCCGACTCACCCTGCGCCGATTAACGTTGCGCAGGAAACCTTGGTCTTCCGGCGAGGGAGCTTCTCACTCCCTTTATCGTTACTCATGTCAGCATTCGCACTTCTGATACCTCCAGCCAACCTCTCGATTGACCTTCTACAGCTTACAGAACGCTCCCCTACCCCGCACACCTAAGTGTGCAGCCGCAGCTTCGGTGTCTAGTTTTAGCCCCGTTACATCTTCCGCGCGAGCCGACTCGACCAGTGAGCTATTACGCTTTCTTTAAAGGATGGCTGCTTCTAAGCCAACCTCCTGGCTGTCTGGGCCTTCTCACATCGTTTCCCACTTAACTAGAACTTGGGGACCTTAGCTGGCGGTCTGGGTTGTTTCCCTCTTGACGACGGACGTTAGCACCCGCCGTCTGTCTCCCGCGATTGCACTCCTCGGTATTCGGAGTTTGCATCGGTTTGGTAACCCGGGATGGGCCCCTAGCCGAAACAGTGCTCTACCCCCGAGGGTGAGACGCGAGGCGCTACCTAAATAGCTTTCGGGGAGAACCAGCTATCTCCGAGCTTGATTAGCCTTTCACTCCTATCCACAGGTCATCCCCTGGCTTTTCAACGACAGTGGGTTCGGGCCTCCAGTCAGTGTTACCTAACCTTCACCCTGCCCATGGATAGATCGCTCGGTTTCGGGTCTACTCCTAGCGACTAAACGCCCTATTCAGACTCGGTTTCCCTACGGCTCCCCTATACGGTTAACCTTGCCACTAAAAGTAAGTCG
>NZ_JAGSOY010000135.1 GCF_018837975.1 Zooshikella harenae
GAGTTCACCGGTAGCAGATTTCAATACCTGTTGAGTGCGGTTACCCATGGCATCCAAGGTGTATTCAATACGTTCACCTTGGCTGTTACTGACCGCCGTTAAACGACCAGCACTGTCGTATTCGTAGCTTAAGCTGGCGCCACTGGGTAAGGTAATCTGAGTGACTTGGCCAATGGCATCGTAGGTATACTGTGTGGTGGCACCTGCCGTGCTACTGGAAGTTAACCAGCCCCGAACGTTATACGTTAGCTCAGTGGTTACACCATTGGCATCCACGACACGTTGGGGGCTACCCAGGACCGTAAAGTCTTGCAGCTGGGTGGTATGGCCTAACGCATTGGTGACGCTGGTTAAATTACCCCGATCGTCATAACTAAATTGGGTAATATCCGACACATCAGTACGCGGCCCATCGATTTGGGTGACTTGTCCGAAGTTGTTATACTCATAACTCACATGACGGGTATCGCTTGCCGTGGCACCCGAGGCTAGACTTGCCAGAATGGCAGCGGATAACAGTGTTTGGCTAAATAACTTCATAGTACTTCCTGTTTGCTCCCAGTAGGCCATTACTTCGAAGACACTTGGCGTTGTTGCACCAAGCGGCCTTGTTCGTCATAGGTGAATTCAGTGGTGATACCCTGCTGGGTCACTTTGGCTGGCAAACGGAAAGTGTCGTGCCATTCCGTCGTCGTTACCTGGGCTTGTGGTGTGCCTTCTGCTACGACTTGGCGAGTAACAAGACCACGGTTGTTGTATTGATATGCGGTGGTGATACCTTTCCAGTCCGTTTTGGATTTCAGCAGACCATTATCGTAATAGGTGTAATCGCGGTTGGCGGCTATACAGTTGGCTGAAGCGTGGCCTTCAACACGTGTAGGTTTACGTACACCATTTAATACGGTGAAATAATAAGTGGTTGCTTTTCCAAGCGAGTTAGTAACAGTCGTAGAATTATCATTATTAAATTTGAGTGTCGATTTTTCTGCACTATCGGCTAATTCACTGAGAACTGCACGCCCTTGAGTGTCATATTCAACCCTATTTCGTATTACACCACGTTCATCAATAATACGCGTGATGTAATTAGGAAATTGGCTATTTTCATAGTGATATTCTACGTTTTTATCCTCAAAAACACGCGCTGTTAATCTATTCTCATCGTCGTAGGTATACTCATATTTAATGCCATTAGGAATTTCAGCAGCAATAAGCTGCTCAGTACTGTTAAACGTTAAAATGAGTTGTTGACCTTGCTCACTTGATATAGTTATTTTATTTTCAGAGTATTCAAAAGAAATAGAGGGTTTATTAGGGTGTTCAATACTAATTATTTTACCGTCATTATTGTATTTTTCAGTGCGTAAACCTTGGGTAAAACAAAAGCCTTCTTCACACGTTTTTAAAGAAGAAAATACATCCGCATCGGCTTGCCATTGGTCATTTATATAACTAAAGCGGATAATACGCCCATCAGGCCTTTCTAAGCTCACAGTTCTCATTGATGGATGGTTAATATTGGTCAGCGTGTACTGATAGCTGTGGCGCCATTTCCCATCGAGACTATTGTAGTAACGAGTGAATGAGGGCAGGTTATTAATAGTGAAGTCGGTTTCAGAAAAATATTTATTGCCTGAGGCGATATTAATAGGGTTGTCAGTCATGGCCTGACACTGCTGAGCGCCCATTTCTTTTTCTGGTTTAGGCTCATCTTTCTTATCGGAACACATTCCGTTTGCGTTTTGATAATAACCCGTTGGACAGGATAGGCGAGCTACAACATAATCTCCTCCTCCACAATCGCCTGTAAGCGGGAGACCTACTAACCTGACATATTCACCACTTATAGAAAAGTGCTTGTTATAATTAAAACCACAATTGAGTTTCCCATAAGGAGAGACTCCCCAATATTTTCGATAAGAAGTCCACCACTTATTAATAACACCTTGTATTGAACCAGCTGAACTAGAACCACTGCTCGCATGTATAAAATACGGAGGACTTACTGTTGGAGCAATCTCAACAGCAGAAACAGGTATTAAATAAATAACACCTAGTAATGGCAGTAAAACGCGGGAGATAAAAAACTGCATTCTAATATCCTGATGCTTACACTGGGTAAAATTGCGCAAATTTTAACCAGATCATGCTGTTTGTAAATATGATTAAGGTCAGGAAAAAATGGTTCCATAGTTCCAAATCCATAGCTGGTGGCTATATGGATAAAGAAATTAGGATCTAAGCATGCTTAGATGTAAGTGGCCATTAACTTTACGTGTTAGTGGTTATTACGTAATCAGATGAGTGGTAAGGAACTTTAATCGTGAATGAGCTACTTCGTTAAATAAATTGATTAATATGTAAATATTAAGTGTTGAAAAATAAGTATACAAAAGTAAAAAGAAGTTTATATTTTTCTAAGTACTTCTTGCTTTTTTATTAAAACTTTTATTGTATGATTTAGATAGGCTTTAATGTTTGTATCTATCTTTGTTATGTTATACATATTGATACATGTGTATCATTGTCTATTTGGTGTGCATCAATTATAAATGTCTCTTGTTGAAAAAATTTAATCATTACTAGTAACCTATTGTTAGATAATTAAGTAATTATACTTAAGTCGAAAATTGCTGTTATTAATGGGATTTATCTAACCTGTCATAGGATGCTTTTAGATCAAAAGATCAGAAATTATATTTCTGGAGTTTTTATTCTGTGATTGGCTTGTTTGTTCTTGGCGTTATTTTAGCGGGACTATTTCTTACAGGAATTTATCCTAAATGTATTTATTATGTAGAAATGATTCTGCTAGGGTTACAAACGTTAGTATCACTTGTCGTGGTTGTTGAAATTTATGTGGAAATGCCTCACGTATCATTAATACAACTAATTCTTTTTATTTGGTCAATAGTCCTGGCTTGTATCGCGATCCTTGCATTATTTCGTCGAAAATATTTTTAAGTTAAGACAAATTAGATGAATATGAATACAACATACGATGCTGTGCTAGATAAGGCGAAAAGCGCTTATGAAAGCAATGATATTGAAAATGCGATTGCATTATTCACTTACTTAGCCCAAAAAGGAGTTGCTAAAGCCTGTCAGTATTTAGGTATCATTTATAGTTTTGGGGATGGAGTTCTAAAAGATGAGGTTAGGGCCAAAGAGTGGAAAAGCATGTTAATTGAGATTCTTCAGACACAAGCAAATGAAGGTGATAATCATGCGGCGTACGAGTTAGCCAATCACTATTTACATGGTGACTTTGTTTCTCGCAATGAAGCCCAGGCAAAAAGACATCTTTTTAATGCTGCAAACCTTAACCATGCTGGTGCTCAGTTTCAATTAGCAATGCTTTATAAGGTTGGTTCGAGCTGTTGTGCTGTTGATCATGATCTTTATCGTTATTGGCTTATGAAGGCTGCTTATAACCTACACCCTGAAGCGATGTACTATCATGGGATGGAACTGATGAAATCAAATAAAACCAATGAAAGTGAATGGTTTATAGAGGGTGCTCGTCGAAAAGGCTTTTGGCTGGCAGATTTTGTGTAGAGTAAGGCCACTTCAAATGAGTTGGCCTTATGACGTTACTTACGGTTTAGTTGATTTATGATTGATAACACGACGTTATAATCATCACCTGACAAACCTCTTGATGCTTTTAGTAGGTCATATTCTTTATCAGACAAAACAACAGGACACTCCAATCCCAAGACCTCATAAATCTTCAAATAATCACAAAGCTTAATTTGTCCCGTATTGAGATGACGGTTAAACGTCGATCGAGGCAATTTAACCTGATCGGCTAGTTTACGTTGAGTAATGTACTTACTGCGTAGCTCATCCTTTAAGCGAGCCATGATTCTATTTACTACGTCCATCAGTTGATTTTAATTTAAATAATAGTGATGGAAAAGTAGTCAATGTGTTGTATAGCGTGATTTGTGAATCATTAGTCGTACTTGTTCCTGAAAATGTTGTCCCATATATAGGATTCTTATACCACTAATCGACAATAGGTAACCGTTTATCACTAAAAATCTCATAGTTGGGATTGTTAACTTTTCTGCTTAACGAGTCACAGCGGGGACGGTAAGCTTGGACGGGTATGCCAATATAAGACCGGAGTGTTATGTACCAATAAGGAGTATCTATGTCTTGTCACAAGGGATGTCACAACGTCATTAAACCTTCTACTGATACCATTGACTTTGCACGTATTCATAACGCATTGGATATCGTAGCGGATTATGGTGTCGATGTGTCCAAGGAAAGAGTGCAGTTGAAGTGCTTGAAAGATGAATTAGTCAAACTACGGCAGATGAAGCGATTTGTTGTTAAGTTTCAGACTGACTTACTGAATTATTATTAAAACTTTTTGTTAAATAAATTCTTAGTTTATTTTTCCACGCCTATTTGGCGTGGGCTTGTTATAAATTAGTTATTCCTTGGATGAATTATACTATTTCGATGTTTTAAATGTTTCTAAGAAAGTGCTTAGTCTGGTTAGTTTATTATTTTGCATCCAGAAAAGTAACTCATCTATGGAAAACGGTGGGTTTTTCCAGCGTTTACGTGCTGCTTCAATACCCTCATAGACAATTTGCGGTTGCTGTTCAGACAACAATTGAAAAAAATTATCTGGCTTTAATGCTTGAATACCAAGTGGGTTTAAAAGTCGGTTAGGAAAGTCTTTTAAATTGTAGGTAACAATATAGTTTGCTTCACTGGCTAAAGCTGCTGCAACTACATGCTTATCATCTGGGTCAGGTAATTCTGGCACTTTAGATATAAAAGTAGTTATTTCATCTCCAGCTATGTTGGAAAAGGGAAACCCTTGGTTCATTTGGTAACAGGATTTTTCAAGTTTTTTGATATCAATATCTGGGTTGTTTTTCTTAAGGTTTCGGGTCCATTCATCCTGAATGATATCGCTCCATACAGGAGCAAACCCACCTAAATGGGCTACCCACAATAACATGCCGCGCAACTTAAGAGGGTAGAGTACATTCGCGTCCAGTACTGCAGTAATCGTCATTCTAATCCTAGCTCGTTATCTATATCAGCCATATCTTCTAGAGCTTGCTGTGCTTGTTGACGTAATTTGGCTTTAAAGGCTAAGGCATCACTTTCTTGTACACGATAGTGACTACCGACCATGAAGTAGGGCAACTGGCCTGATTTGATGGCTTTAACAACCATGGGTCGAGACATACCAATCACCTGAGCGGCTTCTTGTGCGGTTAATGGTTTGTCAGCTT
>NZ_JAGSOY010000136.1 GCF_018837975.1 Zooshikella harenae
GGTTTCAACATACCTTCTAGGCTAGTTAAAGGCCACTGCTCTTTAGTTTCTTTGAGTACGATGATGCGCATTCTTTCGGCACGGAAAGGTACACTGTACCAAGCAAACTTTGCACGTTTAGCATTATAAGAAGCTGGCGCAAGCACATCGAGTTTACCCTGCTCAATCTCATGCATTGAGCGGTTCCATGGTTGGCTACGCTACTCTATCGGACAATCCAATTGATTACTGACATGGTTAAGAATTGTTACATCAAACCCAGCAGGATCAAGACCACCATCAGGGTCTTTGTGCATATAAGGTGGGAGGTGAATCCACGATGAGGTTAATGTTGGTGGCCATACCCATGGTGGATAGGGTGACAAGCAGCAATAACAATAAACGTATTAGAATAAGCGTTTGATATTTTTTCACAAGTAATAGTTTTAAGTTATGCTAATACCCATATAGGGTAGCACATGTTATTTGTAGTCTTCGTGTTATCGCATGACAAGTGCTATGGTGCTTTCACTATAAGTATTTATTGAAGTATACATATTCTTTGGGTATATACTAAAGTCTAATACTAAAAAGCATAATTTTAATGTAAATTATTCGCAACAAAAAAATACCTAATTAAAACTATACATAAGACAATACTGGAAGTATCGTTTTGTTATAGGGAGTTTGAGTCTGGAGCTCTTAGAAATGGCTATCAACAAAGTTCAATTTCAAAAAGATCTCAGTTTGAAAAGTCATTGAAAACTACGGGGCGAAAGAGTAGGTCTTCCCAATATGATATGAATTTCAATGATTTGAAGATTTTTAATACAAAAAAGTGGGTTGTTAATGGATTTTTTTGAATTTAATTAATTTTCTTTATAAATGGATGTTGTGTTCGTTATTATTTGTCTTATAGCATTACTTTGTTAGTGATTTTTTATTGATCAATTAAAATATGATAATATTTTGAGTTTCTAAGTAAAGATAAAGAGAATTTGATTGTAAAATGTTGTCAGTAAATACCTCATGTATTTGTTACAATTTCTTGGTGTATGTTAAAGAGATTAATAATAGATCTTATAGTAATTTAGTGGTTATTATAAGATCTATCTCAATACTTATCTATATGGACAGAATAATCTATATTGGTGAGCGTTAAGGATTAACCAATTATAAACGTAAAATTGTAATTAAGATCGGTAAATACTACATCATTTAAGGCTGGCTCATTCAAGATAAAGTAGGAATGAGTTGGTGCCTGGCTATATAAATCATGAATAAACAAAATGAAAGCTGTTCGTGAAAAGGTATATTTAACGAACTAGGAGAGCTATTGCTGTTGCCCCTTATTATTCCATATATAGTCATTATTTGTTATCACTTTTGAAAAGTTATTATTATGTTGCAAAAATATAAACAGGAAAATAGTAGTTGTGAGGGAACATATTATCGATTAGTAGATTACGTTGATAATATCCCTTTTAAATCATCTTTTTTTGTCGTTAAACCAGGATTTATTTCTCGTTTAGATCAACATAGTGCAAAAGAAGTTTGGATGGTTAAACAGGGGAAAGGTATACTAGAATACGATGGTCAGTTATTTTCATTGAAAGCTGGAGATACTTATTATTTTTCTTCAAATATTACTCACCAAGTTCGCAATACAGGTACAATTGATATAGAAATCTTTTCAACATGGTGGGATTAATATGGAAAAAATAATTATTGTCTGTAGTAGACCAACACCTAATGGGCCATTACATTTGGGGCATCTTTCTGGGCCCTATTTAAGGGCGGATATATTAAAGCGTGCTTTAATACAGCAAGGTCACAGCGTATGCTTGGTCACGGGGGTAGATGCGTTTGAAACATATATACAAGGTACCTGCGAAGAAAAAGGCATACCTTGTAAAGATCTTGTTAATGAAAATAGCAAAAAAATTTTAAGTGACTTGTTATCAGCTAAAATTTCCATTGATGGCTTTTATGATGTAAGTAATAATTTGGATTTGTTTTCTGATATTTGTAGCGACTTTTTTGGCCAAATTAGAGGTGTTGAAGAAAAAGATATCTCAATTTTAAGGGAGCGTGATAGCAAAAGACTGGTTGTAGGCTATTGGTTGGAAGGGCTGTGTCCATCATGTGATAGTAATATGGGTAGTTTTTATTGTGAGAGTTGTGGTAGTTTGATTCTTCCTGATAAAGTAAAAGAGCCTAGTTCAAAATTAGGTAGAAGTTTAGAGCATTTTGATACGAAATGGTTATTTTGTGCACCCGAAAATGATAATCTCACTCTTGTTTTAAATAAAATAAAAAAGAAGTATCCTGGTATATTGTCTTCGATTAATGATGATTTTTTAGATCATACGTCATCGGATTTTCTTCTTGGTTATCCACAAGACTGGGGGGTTAGTATTGATAGTAAACACTCTTGCTTTTCAGCGGCATCAATATTGCCTTATTCAAATTATTTTGCAACGATGGCTGGCTACCAAGATAGTTTTAATAAAGATGCAGATACTAAAACGATTGCTTTTTTTGGTAAAGATGCTGTAACTCAATATGTCTACGGTTGCGAGCTTTTAAGTCATATGTCAAAGGACTACAAAGGCTTTGACTATTGTTATATGAACGACTTCTTATTACTTGAAGGCAATAAATTTTCTACTAGTAGAAATCATGCTGTATGGATTTCTGAGTCTTTACAGGGTAATGAATTTCAGGGAGATGGAATAAGATGGTTTTTAAGTCAGTTTGAAATGGAAAAACATGGTAATAATTTTATTTTCGAAGACTATAAAAAATTTGAAGATAAAACATTATCATCAGTTTTGTCAGTGCTAGAGAATTTTGAATGCTTGAAAAGGTGTAGTGATCTAAAACCTGAGATTAGACAACATATCAAGTGTTTCTTTCAGTCCTTAATGATAGAAAGAAATACTTATTTGTCTCTAGATAACTTTCAAGTTCACAATGCAGTAAAAGTATTAGAAAATAGTGTCGAGTTTTTGAATACACTAGAAGTTAATGCACGAAAGGAATGGTGTTGGTGGTTCAGCGAGTTGTCAGAGCCTTTTATCCCTAGCATTGCTCAATATATTTCATCAAATTTAAAAAGGGAGGTGGTGAGTGTCTAAAATGATGCGTGATTGTATACTGTATTTAGGCTGCTATTTTATGGCAGCAGCTTATGGTTCAATTTACCTTTTACTTAAGTACACTCAGACTGAGTTGTCAGGTAATGAAATTGATTTTGGGTATTTTTTAGCTATAAGCGGAGTTGTTACTATTCTTTTAGTTGGTTTCTCTGGTATTTTGGCAAAAAAATATGGGGCGCATAAAGTGGCTGCTTTAGGTGCATTATCATGTGCTTTAGGTTTTTTAGGGTTGTATTCAATTTCAAGTATAAGTTTGGTATATTATTTTATTGCAATTTTAATCGGCTTTGGTTGGAGCTTTTATTATTCCGCATCGCCAATGTTTAGCTTAAGCCCGGTGATCAAAGAAAATGAAAAGGGTAAGTATATCAGTTTGATTTCTGTTTGTGTGGTGGCTGGCACAGCTACATTACCTGTTTTGTATGACATTTTTTCAGATTTTATATTGTTGGAGAATGTTTTTCAAATTGCCATTTTGTTCTCATTTGTTAGTATAGTAGCCTTTCTTAAGTTAGGTAAATTATTTCAAATAGAAGCCAGCTTAAGTGAAAAGATATCGATTAATGGAATAAACCTTAAAATTACTAAAACAGAAGCTATGTTTCCATTTGTTATGGTCTTTCTAGGAGCTTGTGTTTTTTCTACTATGATGAATTTTCAGACGGAATATGCTGAAAATAGAAGTTTAAACTTTTCTTTGTTTTATTTTTCTTATTCTTTGTCTGTGGTTTTGTGCCGAATAGTTTTGGGGGGAGTGTTGACAAGTAAAAATCCATTAAGCCCTATGCCTTACCTGCTTTGTCTTATGTTATTTGGTTTATTAATAATGATTTTTAATGATTCAAATAGCATTTTATATTTTGTGAGTGCAGTGTGTTTAGGTACATCGTATGGGCTGGCCTATCCACTAATAAAAACATATGCCGTCAAGGTGTCTAGTGAAAATGATAGGCATGATGTTCTTTCATTTTTTACATTGAGTTACTTTATTGGTGTTTATTTTTATCCAATGGTTGCAGGCTACATTTTGTCGAAGTTTGGCGATATCGGGTATTTATTAAGTCTTTGTATGGCTGTATTTGTTTATTTGTTGCTAGTTTTTTCTAGGTTATCATTTTCAAGAAAATGGTTTGTCGAAACAGCTAAAAGTATCTAAATATAAAGGGGGTTAAGATGGAACAACAGTATGATTTGTTAGGAGTAGGTGCAGGAATATTCAATTTAAGTTTAGCTGCACTTTTGTCTGAGAATAAAGGTGTTACGAGTCACTTTTTGGATAAGAATACAGATTTAGAATGGTATCCTGGGCTTATGCTTAATAATGCTAAAATGCAGACTTGTTGCATCAAGGATCTCGTTAGTTTGGCTGATCCAACCAATCAGTATTCTTTCTTAAATTATTTATCATCAAAAAATCGTTTGTTTCAGTTCTTGAATAGAAGTTCTTTCATTATTTCACGAAAAGAATTTTTCGATTATGCTCAGTGGGTTTCAAACAGGCTATCTAATATTAGTCGCGGGATATCAGTTGAAAAAATTTATTACGCGAATGGTCTGTTCGAGGTGACAACCGACAAGCAGTCTTATTATGCAAAAAATATATCCATTTCTATAGGCAGAAATAGGTTTTTACCTGAGTCTGCAAAAGCGTTAGAAGGTGATAAGGTATTTCATGGTTTAGATTATTTATTCAAAAAAAATAAAATATCAAATGCTAAGCGAATAGTTATTGTTGGCGGTGGGCAGACGGCTTCAGAAATTTTATTGGATATAATGGACTCTTTTCCCAGAGTAGAGGAAATTACATGGATTTCTAGAAGAAACAATTTTTTGCCACTAGATGATAGCCCATTTGTTAATGATTACTATATTCCTAGCTATGTTGATTATTTTTCTTCTTTAGATGATGACTTGAAAAGAGTCAAGCATAAAGAGCAACGTTTAACTAGCGATGGTATCAGCTTGGATACTTTAACTGAGTTGTATGAAAAAATTTATGAAAATAAATTTATTAGAAAAGATTCAAAGTTGAATG
>NZ_JAGSOY010000137.1 GCF_018837975.1 Zooshikella harenae
TATCAGGCATATATATGATAAGTGGAAGTTTGGCAGAAGTGCATCATACCATATGTACAGTGCGAAGTTATGGGGGGCATAACACTTTTCATAGGATTTGTTCATTTGTTCCTTACAGGTAGTGTTGGGCTTCCAATATATAGTGCTGTTGGTATGGGAATTTTGACGGACATTGAAGGCTTAATTGCTTCTTTTATATTAAGTTCATGGCAAGCTGATGTGCCCAGTGTTTTTCATGCGTTGAACATAGAGAATGAAAATAAAAAATAATTTACAAAGCTCATATTGAAGAAATACTCATTGTTTTCTCAAAAGCTAATTGAGCTTGAAAGTCATTAGGTTTTTAAGTTTGGTCCACTTTATGTTAATAGGATCGCAGTGAATGCTTATGACACCTTTTCAACTGGAGTCGGAGTTAATCGCTGACTGATGCGTAAGTGGGTCGGTGAAATACAGACTCCTATCAACGGTGGGTTTGAAATAGTAATAAAAGAGCTTGAGGCACACAATGTGTGCATGAGCGCTTGAACCCATGAGTTATCTATCAATCGTGATAGCTTGCGGTTTAAAAGGCTCTCCTCAATGTGGCGACCTTTGTGAAAGGTAGACGATACAAGACATAAATGAATTGGATATAAGGGATATCGACCTATTCGTACGCACAATGTGCGTAGGAGAAGGTATATGTTGGCTGATGTTCATAAGCATTAAGGGGTATGTCTACTCGACATATGCTTTATGGAAGCTTGGCGCTATAAGTGACTAACGAGATTACCGTCCACATTGTGGATACGAATGTGGACCCTTGTGAACACACTCATACTGAGCAGACTAAGGTTGGAGTGGGAGAGGATAGGGCATTCTCCCGCATACTGTGCGGACGAATGACGGACCCTAAACTGCTCTCTGCTTAGACATATCGATAAGTCTAGAGGGTACTCATCATACGAGTACGCTTTGTATCAACGCTGAAAGTAGCGTCATTTCTCTTATATTCAGTCAGTTATGAACTGGGTGCTACCTATGGGATTATGCGCTTGGCGACAGGCGAGGCTCAATTGATTGTGAGGCGTGTTATTGAACACTACACTTGTAAAGTAAATCTGACTTGTTGAAAGCACTGCAATAATGGAGCTTATTGGTAATGCAAAAATATATCATACTGATTGTTTCAGCAATTGTTGTATGGTTTTTATTTTTCAAGGAGGGGGAAGTCTCGATAGGGCCGGGTGTTTACGCAACTGATGCCCCAGAACAAAAGACAAAAAGCGTAGCAAAAACATTTCAGGTTAATGGATATACCTTAACAGAAATTGCGTCCTTTAAATTAAAAGCCAAAGTGCTTTCAAAAAAGAATTATTCACTCGGACGAGAAACAGATTTATCACCGGTTGATTTAGCCTTAGGATGGGGCAGAATGTCAGATGAGAGTGTTATAAATAATATTACATTTTCTCAGTCAAATCGTTGGTATTATTGGCGAACCGATGCCTATCCCATTCCTCGTCGAGAAATAGAAACATCAAGTGCTAATATGCATATGATTCCTGCCAATGAGTTTGTTGAAGATGCGTTAAAATCAGTTAAAAAAGGGGACATCATTCAGTTAATAGGCAGTTTAGTGAATGTAGAGGCTAATGATGGTTGGCGATGGAGAAGCTCTGTGACTCGAACGGATACGGGAGGAGGGTCATGTGAGTTAATTTGGGTGGAAAATTTTAGTATAGTAACGCCATAATATTTTTTAAATAAATTTATAATAAAATGGTTGACTTTATAATACGCTTGTTTTACAGTGCTTACATTGATGGGTCCTTCCTACAGAATTATTACCGATCGCAACAAAACCCCCCACGGTAGACGCATAAAATTTCCACCCCTATACACCGCACCAGCAGTTAACTTTTAGTCTATAAAAATAGAGTTTTTTACTCATTTCTTCTGAGGCATAAATCCGTTTTATCTGGGGTCTGGCCTAATCTGTTTACAAGCCGCAAACCTATACACGTTTGAGCCTGAATTGAGTCAAGGTTGGAGGGCTATGCTGCCATATATGCGAGAAGTGGTTTAAGTAGTTTTGGTTGCGCTGGGTGAAATAAAAAAGTTGCTAGGGATAGGTTTGTTAGTTGAAACTAAGAAAATAAAGTACTGAGAAATATATTATAGTCTGTATTGAAAATAATATTATTAGGGGGAGAATCTTAAATTGTTTTTTAGGCGTAAAGAGCTCTATATAGTTAGAATATATGATTGAGATTATAAATAAACCAACTATTAGGGAAAGCAGCCACCATAATAAGCTGATTTTTGTGCATAGTAGTGCCAAAAAAAGGTATGAAGGTAGCATGGTTAAGCCTGCTACCGAGTTTGATTTGTAATAATTAATTCGCATAACCTTTCCGCTAGCTATATGTAATCATGAGCTTATATTATTCATCTAGTTTTTTCCCACAGTATCTACATTTACCTCGATACCAGTATATATGCTCTCCATTTGGTTGCTTAAATATAGAATTACGACAGAATGGGCATCTAAAAGTAAAGTGTGACACTAGTACAAGAGTTATAGTGGTCAGGGCAAAAGCGAGTAATCCAGTGAGTTCACCAGATAGAAATACTACTGGAAATATAACTAATGGGCAGGAAAGAAAGCATGTTGCTTGAAAAATTCTAATTTTTTTCTTCATGTTTTTCCTGATTGTTGCAGGAGTAAACTAACCTTGATGATTCACTGTGCTGTGTAATCATGAGTTATTTTATAAAAGTTTTAATTAATACAATTGATGTGCCTATTGAAACAGTCGTACTTGCTGTAGCTTTTGTAAGCTAGGATGGCCTTGGCGTCTGACCCTAGCTTCTGTTAGATAGTATATCTCACTCGAAGTAGTTTGATGGCTTTTTTTAGTTATTGCTAATGTAGAGAGGTTGCCACTAGGATACATAGACATTCTCTTGATAGTAAAAATTATGGTGGTAGCTTTTATACTGGATGATATCGTTACTTCCATGGGGGGATAACTATATCATCTCCATTTCCTGAATCATCTACTTTATTCTTTCCAATTGAGTAAAGCAGAAATATTTTATTCTTTTGTTTACAATAAAACTTATACTGAAAATTGTTTCCCCATGCATCAGTATATTGTTTTGGTAGATAGGGGCCTAACCAGGCTTTTGAATGAGTTTTGTTTTCTGTTAAATGTAATAAACCACCATCTTCAGTACATGGATAATAACCCAAGTCAAGCTTGAATAACTCAAGTGCTAAAGAAATACTTTCTAATGTTTTAAGCGTTTCTTGTTCTTGAATTACATGGCCATAACCTTTTATTGTATTAAAGGTTAAAATAACAGTCAAACTAGCTATTATTTTGGCAAGCATATGGTTCACCGAGTACATATCGATTTAAATAAAGCGGGTACTCTAAAATAGTTTTATCTCTAAAAGGTACTCATTCATATTGTAAGGTACGTTAATTTTCATAAGTGGCAGTTTTAACTGCTGAATATTTTGCTCTTTTACTACCCCCATATCAGTACAAAACCTTTTTGGCAAAATGATGTGAGCAATGGATGAGTACTTGAATGGTTGTCCCCAAACACTACCATCAGAAATGCCTGTTATAGACAGATCTGACTTTTTGGGTAAGCCGGCGTTCCAGTAATCACAGTCCCAACATTTAAGACGATCAAATGTTGTCCAAGAGCACCAAGATTGGCTCTTTTCCATTAGGAATTCACCCTCTCCAAGTAAATCGATTGCTTCAGAAAAGATAGCAAGCCATTTATTATCACATATTATCTCTTTCATAGTGATTACCTGAGGGGTAGGGTTAAATCAAAATTTTTTACAGTCATTAGCCAAGAGTGTATGACAATATGGTTTTGTGTGTTGAGGGTTAATCAAGTGGGAAATTATTTGATTAGTAATCATTTTTATTTTAACTCTTTCTCGACTTTGGCCATTTAGAAGCTAAGGCATTGCAGGTAAAGCAATACAGTTAGTGTTTATAACCTGAATTAACTCATGTCTAATGAAAACCATGATATGAATTAATTCTAACCTGTTGTTTCTAATAGCTTATTTTTAGCTGTCATGTGTATTGAATGATGGCCAAAGTCGAGTCAGAGTGACGTTCATTAATAGTTAGGTCTCCAGTAGGTTCAGGCTACGATGAATAAAGCCAGAAAAGAAATTAGGTTGTCTCGAAGAAGGCGAAAAAAAATGGCCAAGGTACAAAGGCGTAAACAGAATAAAGGATTTCGCTCTTTGAAACACAATCGGACAGTGATTTACAGGCATTTGATCAATAATGCAAATAGCATCAAAATTCTCGAACACTTGGGGGTAGGATTTGAGCGAGATTTGTTTCTGGCAGCACTTAATAATTTAAGCGACAAAGGTAACCCCTTACGATTTAACAACTTCGCTTACTGTATGCGAGAAATTATTACTCTAATACTCGCAAAATACTCATCAGATGAAGACGTTCTTAATTGCCACTGGTATAAGAATGAAACTGATAAAGAAGGTGGTGTAACTAGGGCGCAAAGAGTGAAGTATTCAATTCAGGGTGGCTTCACGGATGAAAAGGTCTTTGAGTTACTCGGGCTTGATGAAGAGGATGATAAGGAATTTATCGAAGATAAATTGAAAGATTTCTCTAAACGTTTTCGGGAGTTAAATGAGCATACTCACCTTCGAGAAAAGCGCTTTAATATCGGAGATGTTTTATGTGAAGCATTAGCCTCACAAGTCTTAGATGTAATGGATAGCATTTTGACGCTTATCGAAGGTTTGAGGGAAGAGGTAAAGTTGCATGTCGCAGGTGAAATTGATGAGGCTCTAATATCTGAGTTCGTAAGTACGACTTTTGATGATTTGGATATTTTGTCAACGCATACAACCGTTGATTATTCTGAACTTGATAGCTATCACGTTGAATCGATAAGTAGTGATTATGCTGTAATAAAAGGATATGGAACCGTTTATTGTGACTTGCAGTGGGGTTCTGGTTCGGATATGAGAAATGGCATAGGTGCCTCCATGAGTGACAGTTTTCCATATGATTTTACAATTCGCGCCAAGTTAACAGATTTGAAGAGATTAGAACTCAGTGAGGAAGGTATC
>NZ_JAGSOY010000138.1 GCF_018837975.1 Zooshikella harenae
CAGTACATGCAGAAACTATTCATCTCCTCACTGAAAATTTTCCCCCCTTAAATATGTCGGCGGATGGAAAAAACTTTGCCCGTGGTAGTAATGTGACGGGAATTACGACAGATATCGTTAGATTAATGTTTAAACGAGCTGGCGTTGATTACCGTGTAACCTTGCGCTTTCCATGGAAGCGTGTTTATGAAACAGCAATACAGAAAAAAAATTATGGTGTTTTTTCAACGTCCAGAACAGCTGAAAGGGAGGCGCTATTTCAGTGGGTTGGTCCCTTGGCCGAAGAATACTGGGTATTACTGACCAAGGCTGATTCTCCTATTACCATAAATTCCTTATCGGATGCGAAGCCTTGGAAAGTAGGAGGATACAAAGATGACGCACTGACAGAGTTTCTTACCAATAGAGGTATCAGTGTTATTGAAGCTCATAGCGATCAGTTGAATGTCAGAAAAATGAAAATTAATAAAATAGATATCTGGGCAACAGGCTCATTATCTGGTCCTTATTTAGCTAAGCAGGAAGGTTTGAGTGGGCTAAAACAAGTGTTTTCCTTTAATAAAAACGACCTTTATTTGGCGTTGAATAAAGACACCAATCCGGAAATAGTTAAAAAACTGAATGAAGCACTTAACAAAATGCGTCAGGATGGTTCAATAGAAAAAATATACCGCCAGTATCGTTAATTCATGAAAACATGGAATGTGAGCTATATATGGTTCTTTTGAACTTTTAGACACACAACGACGATCCAAAGAGTGTTAACAGACCCTTACTTATACCTGTTTTTTTAATGTTTGTGGCTTGGTTTAGTTTGCATACTGTTGTGATGCAGCAAGCCAGGCCACAAATGTCAATCCTGCTTGTTCTGCTGTTTGACCAAACGTGATAACTCCGTCCTCATGTCCTTCCATAACAATACCACTTGTTTTTGGGCTTTCATGTAACAACTTGGTAACAGCTTCAGCCATTGCTTGTGTTCCATAGGCGACAGTTACAGGTATCGTTGGCAAATTAAGCTGTTTAGCCATTTGCCAAATTTCAGGACAGTGACCATGGAAGATAAATTTGATGTCTGGATTTGCTTGGTATATGGCACTATGGCTTAAGGCTTCGGATGATGGTTTAGTGAGACCCTGGGAATAAATACTAAACTCACTAATGTTGGCCTTTATCACTTCAGCATAATGTTGCTCTTGTAAGACAGGGTCTTCTCCAGTTTGAGTTCCTGTAATATAGAAAGTGTCATGTTCACTCCTTGCGCTGAGGTTGCCAAAGCCATAACCCTGATAACGGTGAGCATCTTGGCCAATCACTTCTAGTTTTAGCAAAATAGAACGCCATGCAGTCAATGCTTTAAAAAGAGAGGTAGGAAGAGTGATGGGTTCTTGACTGTGGTGTAACTGATACTTAATAACACCTTCCGTTTCCTTTGTTGTCATGGAAACATCCTTGCTGCTGCAATTATAAAAATTGTGACTACAAAAAATTATGGCTAATCATAACTAACGAGGATGATTGTTGACAAATATGGTCATGCATTTGGCCTTTCATAAGCTGCTGGAATTGGTCGTTTGTTATACAAACTAAACTTTCGTGATCGCCTGCTTCGATGTAAATAGTGGGTTGTTGAAGTAACATATCATCATAAATGAGTTGAATAGTATAGGCCGCCCCCAAGGCCGGGATGGCTCCGGGTAAGCAATCATGAAAGTAAGATTGCAAGCGACGTTCTGGAACAAGATGAAATGGGGTTTCCATTAAGGCTTCAAGTAGTTCTATGTGAACACGAGCAAGGGCGGGTAGTACTGCCATTAAGTAAGTATGCTGTGGACTTTCCAATAAAACGGCTTTGGCTAACTGAGCAAGAGGCACACGTGCAGCAATAGCAGTTTGTATCGCACTTTGGGTTTGGGGGTGTGGGTGAAGTTGGTAATTAATGTGATTTTGTTGAAGATATTGAGCAAGCGTTGTAGCAAGAGACATAAGCATTGCTCCCTTTTTGTCATGTTCCTTAGCGTATATACCCATCGCTAAGTAACTACTCAATTAGAGTATAGAAGATAAGCAAAGCCATAGTGGCACAGTTTATCATTTGCACGGTGAAGATTAACAAGAATCAGGTTAATGGAATTACGTCTATACTGACCAAAGTACGTTGCGATAGGTAAGATTATCTGTAGTGTGGGCTCGATGAAATTTGGGTGTAATTCAATGTCTCAACATATTCCATTTACATCCCACGTCAGTAATGAAGACGCTACAGCAAATCATAGTGCCACTCCCCTTATAGAAGATAATACGGAAATAGAGCCAGTAGTGGATAACAGCAGTGTAAACACTAAAGAGTCGAAGGTTGACCCCCTTATTTTCGATTTGGTTTACTGGCGAGATCCAGAAGTTGATAAAACTGATGCTCAGGTCAAAGTGCGTTTGGAAACTTACGCAAAAAGTTTACAGAGCATGGCAGGTTTCCAGCTACGCGGCGCAAATTTATGCGATGTGGATTTAGTTAATCGTGGCTCAAAAGTGGGTTATGATCTTAGCTATGCTGATTTTTATCGCGCTAATTTATCAGATGCCCATATGTTTAAAATTAATTTAAAAGGGGCATCGTTAATGAAGACGAAATTATGCAGAGCGAATTTACATTGTGCTAATTTGGAAGACTGTAATTTGCTTGGGGCAGACTTAACACAGGCAAAATTAGAAAATATTTTTTGGGGAAAATATATTCTTCAGGAAAAAAAAGCTATTCAGGCCAAGCTGCAGCGTAAATATCATCAAATGAAACAGTTTTATGAAGAAGCAGAAGAGGTTTATCGTAGTATTCGTAAAACCTGTGAAGAGCAGGGATTATTTGATGTGTCTGGCTATTTTTTTCACCGAGAAATGATTATGCGGCGTTATCAAATGCCACGCTGGTCAGCACGCAGATTTTTCTCAAAAATAGTTGACTTATTATGTGGCTATGGGCAACGTCCACTCCGTGTCGTATTTTTTTCATTTTCATTGATTGCCTTGTGTGCAATCGCTTATTTTTTTATAGGCGTAGCTGATAGTGGGCAATTGGTGAAATTTAATTGGGATCATGGCTTTCTGAAAAATTTTTATGGTTTAACGGACTGTCTTTATTTTAGTGTAGTGACATTTACGACGTTGGGGTATGGAGACTTTACGCCTGTTGGTTTGACACGTCTGATTGCTGCAATTGAAGCTTTCACAGGAAGTTTCACTATGGCATTATTTGTAGTGGTTTTTGTCAATAAAATACTTCGTTGAACATAAATATTTTTACGGAGGATAGCTGAAAATTAAGTCACTTTTTTCCCTGGCCAATAACATCTGAAGCTAGGACTATTAATAGCTTCTTGAAAAAGGTTTAAGTGCATACAGTATTGATATATTTGTACTAGGATAGGTAGCTTTGACAGATCTATCATAAGTTGTTGAGCATAGTGAAGTTGTGGAATGAGGGCTATATCGGCAAGTGTAAGTTCGTATCCAAAACAAAATGGACCCCATTCAGCATTATCTTCTAACAACTGATTAAGCTTTTGTAAATTACCTTGCAACCAGTCTTGTAGCCAACGAGCTTGTAATTGCTCCTTAATCAATAACGTTTGCGATAGATAGTTTAAAATTTGATGATTGGCTAAAGGGTAAACCTCCCCAATAACTGAGTGTGCAAATGCACGTACTCTAGCGCGTAAGCCAATATCCTCCGGTAGTAAAGGTGGTCGTGGGTATTTTTCATCAAGATATTCCAAAATAGCGAGCGGTTGATTTATGGCTAGTTGATAGTCCTGTAATAATGGAAGACTCATGGACTGTGTAGGCGCATTAATTGCCTTAACCGACGTTAAATGAGGCACAGCTAATTGCTCAAAATCGACTTGTTTAAGCTTCAAAGCTAAGCGAACAGTAAACGCGGTGACTGACATCGTGTGTGTAAAAAGCTGCATGATCAACCTACTGCGGTGATTGCACTTCGTTCAGTGCAGCTTGTGTTAGATAATATATCAGTCAATCAACTGCTTGATAACTATGTCGTTTTTTTAAAGCTCATTATCAAAACGTTGCTTTATGATATTATACGAGTAATAGTGTAGACGCTTTTTTGATAATCACCGAAATGTTAAATACTAGTTATCTATTTTGAATCTTAAGCGACAGATGTTTTTAACGGTGCAAGTTGTTGACGCACTGCTTTTAAGACATCCATCGTGGTAATAACACCAAGTATTTCATCCCCTTCGCAGACAAATAACCGATGGACATTATCATCAATCATGGTGTTAATAATTTCTGCCAGTGAAGTATTAGAACGAACGACTATAACATCTGGATTCATTATTTCATTAACGAGATGTGTTTCTTCGCCATCATTACCTAACAGGTGGGTAAAACAAATGTCATCAGTGATGTATGCTTTTTTTTCTAATAAGTCACTGAACAGAGCCAATGCAGGTATATACTCATGGCGAATTATATCGGACATAGTGACAACACCACATAGCTTTCCCTGTTGGTTTAACACTGGTGCTCCAGATATATGGTGGCGGGCAAAAAAGTCGGCAAGAACTGCGAGAGACCAATGTTCCGAGACCGTCAGAACCTTACGCGTCATAATATCTTGAGCTTGTAGTGAAGCGTCAGAATGAACTGTTGATGCACGAAGTGCTTCAATAGTGAAATTGCTGCTCATGGTTCCTTTCCTGATTTTGTTATCCGCTATTATGTGACTGACCTTTCCCTGGCCACATTGAACAACATGTAATCTCAATAAGTGGCAGTTCAATAATATACTCTCTTTAGAACGATCGTTGCAAAGTAATTGTGCATGTCTTGTACAGATTTGTGTTGGTCAGCAAACAGCAGTGGTTTTAAGTATCAAAGGTATTAGTGGTTGTGCCTCAAAAATATGTCCAAAGACTGGATTGTATGATTTTTACTCAACGCAGGTCTTTTCAAAGCATGTAGCACTTGTAGTATAATCATCATATGTTAGTAAGG
>NZ_JAGSOY010000139.1 GCF_018837975.1 Zooshikella harenae
TATATGCGATTGCCCTGGTGTTCGCGCTGGGACATTATCTTAGGGCTTTGCCCCGATATCCCAAAAGATATTCCCTATGACGAAGCTGTTGACAAGTGGTGGGAGCAGAAAAAAGACGAATACTGTTCCAAGCACTTGTAGTGCTGTTGAGTCTGCTTGCAAAAAGGCCATGGGGCCAGGTTGTTACATCGCAGGTACTCCCTGTCTTGCGCCATGTGAAATTTTGAAACAAGAATGTATGAAGAAAAAGGATCAGACTTGTGGCTGCGATAATTAAAAAGAGGTTTGTCCTATGGTTGTTAGTTCTGGTTGCCGTGGTGCTTTCATTTACAGTGGGTCGGAATTATCAAGAGTTGGTCTCAATGTACGACCAGTATGCTTTGTTTATGAACTTATCTGGTGACTACATAAAGGAGTTCAACGAAACTCTAGGTGCTTTTGATACTGAGGAAGCGAACCAGGCACTTAGTCAGCTCAATCAGAGAGTGCTTAATGATTTTGGTTGTTCTTTCTGGATACATCATGTGGCAGATATGAATGACCACGATCTAGAGGTTTTTAAATCTGCAATACAAGATGCCTTCGATAACGTTGGGTCGGGGGGAATTGTTGACGAAGAGTGCTTGAATAATTTGCGCGAGATCGATTTGTTGAAATAAAAACTCAAAATACAAGAGGGAAGAAGGGGACACCCTAGATTTGACTTTGATCAAAAAGTGGCTGTCCCCTTTTGATTGAAATATCTGTGGAGGCGATTGTTCAGCGTAAATATATGGATAGGTTAGCAAGAGAAAAAGAGGTTGCACGGTTAGATGGTTTACTTAATGGGGTTTCAGCATTCAGTGGGAAAATAAGAGATTATTCAGCTTTTTCTTATCTTCTTGAAATCGAGCCGAATGTTTCTGTTGAGTTGCCTTTGAGAAAATTTTTTACACCCCAGGCTAATTTAACTTTTTCGGGGATGGAACACTTAAAGGGTGGTATTCGAGATCTAGAACACGCAATTCGGCATTATCTTGTGAGGGATGCATCTTATACCAATGCTGATAGCTTATTAAGCTTACAGAAATATCTATCTTTCAGAGTTATGGAGCAGGTTTCTATGATTTTGGGTGAGGATAGGGACGTAGAAGTGTTGAAAATGGTTGGTGAATTTGACACTTCTGCATCGGAGAGTGTGTTCTTTTGTCTTCGAATGAAAAGCACAATTCTCATATTGCAGTTCAATAACGATATTAACTTCAAGAGGCATCAAAAAAAAGCAAAGAATAGGACATCCAGTGCGCCGGGCTAAGCCGGCAAAAGGTTGGAGGTGAAATTCCTCTACTCAGTAAGGGTTAGCGACCCGCTGAGACTTCGAGTCATGGGCGGTTGTCCGTAAGGGCAACGGTTAAGCGTTGACAGAAGCATGTATAGGCTCAGTATTGAGCTCCGAAATCACCACCTTGAGAGTGTGAATACAGAAGAATGCTGGGATGCAGTACATGAATGGTTAGATGTTGGAGGAAAGTGTGATAAATTAAAAGCTAGTCCTTCCATTCGTTACCAATGCATAAAATGTGCTAGAGCATTTCAGGTAACTTGTGTTGATTTAAATCCAGAAGACTGTAAAAAAAGTACTAAAAAAGAAGAGGATTGCGATAAAAAAGAGAATACTAGTTTATTAGATGAACTCTCACCAGAGGAAAGAGCAGCATATGAAGAGTGGGATAAAGCAGGATCAAAAAAAGAGCCTTTTTAGAAAAACCTGTATTATTTTGTTTTTTTTATTAATTGCATGCTTATTTTTTATTGCAGGCTTTTATGCTGCAAAAAAAGAAGCTAGTGAGCTATTATTAATAACCAATATTGAAAACGAGGAAAACCTATTAACCTATAGTATTTATTTTTCAACTTTGATTAGAGAAAATAAACACATAGAAGCCATTAAAGGCTATGATAAAACGATGTATTTAAATTTTGGTGTTATAGCCAACTACTTAGATATATTAAATAATAATTCTTATGCTTGTGATAATACTACAGTAAGAAAGTTATTAGAATACTACAAAAAATATAATCCTATAATGTACAAGGAGTTAAATCAATCATGTTATGACTTACAAAAGAGAATAAAGAATAGGACATCCTAGATTTAATATCGATCAAAAATCAACCAGACCTGCAGAGTTATCATATCGACTTTAAATTGATCAACTTTGTGTGGAGGTCTAAGGATGACACGGCCACGAAGTCAGTTAGTCAGTTAGTCAGTTAGTCAGTTAGTCAGTTAGTCAGTTAGTCAGTTAGTCAGTTAGTCAGTTAGTCAGTTAGTCAGTGTTCAGGATACACCCTATTATCATTGTATTTGTCGCTGTGTTCGCCGAGCATTTTTATGCGGTGATGACAGGATAACCGGCCAAAATTTTGATCACCGAAAAACCTGGCTGGTTGAGCGACTCACAGCGTTAGTCAAGGTTTTTGCCATTGATATTTGCGCTTATGCCGTGATGTCAAATCACTATCATTTAGTGGTTCGCATCGATGAGGAAAAAGCAAAGCAGTGGACGGATGATGAAGTGATTCGTCGCTGGCGAAAGCTCTATAAAGGCCCTCCCATGGTTCAACGTTATTTAGCCGGGGCAAAACTAGATAGCGTTGAATCCAATGTTGTGAATGATATTGTTCAGCAATGGCGTGAGCGACTAACGGATTTATCCTGGTTTATGCGCTGTTTAAACGAACCTATTGCACGCTGGGCAAATGATGAAGATGGTTGTAAAGGGCGCTTTTGGGAAGGACGTTTTAAAAGTCAGGCACTATTGGATGAAGCCGCATTATTAACCTGCATGAGTTATGTAGATTTAAACCCTGTTCGTGCAGGAGTCGCTGATATACCAGAAGCATCGGACTTTACGTCAATCCAAGCGCGAATGGTGGCCTGGGCCAAACGGAAACAGAAACCCCAGCTGAAAAGAAAACCTCGAAGCCAGACCTTTGTGCGAAAAACAAAACTGCCTAAGCAAACCCTACCTGTCGTACCCTTATTACGTTTTTCAGGCCCTGAAAAGCAGGGTAAAAAGACAACAATACCCTTTACGCTTAAAGACTATTTGCAACTGGTTGATTGGTTAGGAAGGGCTATCCGTCATGACAAACGGGGCGCGATCAGTGAACAGCAGCCTCCAATATTGGAGCGATTAAATATCAATAAAGATGAACTATTGGCTTATGTGAGTCAAAAAGAAAAGCGCTTTATTGATGTGATGGGTACAGAAAGTAACATGCAAAAAACAGCCACTCAATGGCAACGTAAATTTATCAAAGGCATTAGACTTGCCCAGCAGTTATTTTCTTCAAACGCCATTCAATATGCCTAGCTTGATGACTGAAAAACACTATGCCAACTCAAGCACTTTAAAAGCCTGTTTTTTTACCGTCTCCCGTCTTCTGATCATACTTAAATAAACAATAATAATATGCCAATGTGGAGTCTGGTAAGACAAAGTCTGTGTAACGTGCGTCGAACTGTTTGCCGCACGGATGCGGCAACCAAGCCTCCAGGGAAGGATTTACGGCGTGTTCAACGCACGTTACACAGGCTTTGAACAAAGGTGCTTTAGAAACACCATATGCAGTTGTCCTGATCAGTTAATCAGTAACACTTATTTTTATAAATCATAATATTTTTCCGATAGAAATAACTTAATACCTTTTAATTTCATAATAGTCCGTGCCACTGGTCTTTTTTTATAAAAAATTACTTTCCATAACCTAATGTGTAAACATTAATCATCATTAGTTTATAGCTATTTTTAAGTATACGTTCAATTATGTAAAAAATTAATGATAGCGGAAAATATATTAATTAATCGTTTTTGACAACGTGGAGAAATATGCATGTCAGGTAAGGTGTAGTATTGTGCATATTGTATCACTTCTCATTTCTTTCATAGTTGCATTGTCTATTAGTTTGCATACTTTTGCGGACGACCCTTTATGTGCTGTGGTCAAAATAGAGATTGCCCAAGAGCTGACACTGGAACGACAAGCATTTAAAGCCACCATGCGCATTACTAACAGCTTGGACACGCTGGCCTTAGAAGATGTCAATGTGTCCGTATTTTTTAATGATGCGGAGGGTAATCCAGTCACAGCTACCTCTGATAGCGCTAAAAGTGATGCTGCATTTTTTATTCGTAAAGACATTGAGTACGGCATCAGTAATTTAAAAGAGGAAGTTGATGGTAAAGTGGCGCAAGGAATTATTCCCGCAGCGTCAAAGGGTGAAATTCACTGGTTAATTATCCCTACGGCTGGGGCTGCAAAAGAGACTGCGCATGGACGTTTATATTATGTGGGTGCAACGCTTAATTACACCTATGGAGGAAAGTCACAGACGGTCAATGTTAGTCCTGATTCTATTCTGGTAAAACCCCAGCCTAAATTGCGCTTAGATTATTTTTTAACTCGCGAGGTGATTGGTGATGATGCTTTTACATCTGAAATAGAGCCTCCAGTCCCTTATACCTTAGGCGTAAGAATCCTTAATACGGGTGCAGGTATTGCCAAGCATATTGCGATTGAATCGGCACAGCCACGCATAGTCGAAAACAAACAAGGCTTACCCATTGGCTTTGACATTATTTCCAGCTATGTCGGTAACCAACCTGCCGAACCAACACTCCTGCTTGGGTTTGGCGACTTAGCTGCAAATACAGCCAAAGTGGGCCGTTGGCAAATGGAAACCAACCTCTCCGGTATATTTGATCGCTTTAGTGCCAGCTTTACTCATGCGGATGAATTAGGTGGTGAATTAACTTCATTACTTGACGCTACAGAAGCTCATTTTCTAATACATAACGTGCAGATGGACCTTCCTGGTCGAGATACGATACCTGACTTTTTAACCATAGCGGGCGAAACCATCCGCCTATTTGAATCTGAGGTAACGGGTGAGGTGGCAGAG
>NZ_JAGSOY010000014.1 GCF_018837975.1 Zooshikella harenae
ACTAAAGCTGTTTTTTTAATTGAGTAAGAAAATATAATGCTGTTGAAGTTTTTTACACATAATGAGTCATTGGAACTGATTTTAATGGCTAATAAAACTGTCACTAATAATTACTATTGCGCGAGTGCTGATGATGCTTGGTGTGTGATGTTAAGATTATAAAGGTCATTAAACTATAAAACAGGTTGGCGCTATTTATGCCTACCCCTAGCTTACCTTTTTTGCTGTAGATATTTTTGATAGGTTTATCAATTACAAGGAGGCTAGAGATGGTACTGTTGGATGAATCATCTGTAAATGAGTTATTGTTTAAACGTTTACTTGATATTCCCGAGGAACACGAGTTTAGCTTGAAAAAGTATAAAAGTTCAGTAAATGACAAGATAAAAGAGCAGTTTGTTTTTCAAGAATTTGCACCAGATGGGCAGTTGACTGCGAGTTATAAAGTATTAAGGGTTAACCCTAATCATTATTACGATGCCCCATTGATTTACGCAAAGTTTGATGCTTATGGAATGAAAGTTGCGCAAAATTTTATTCATAATGATTAGTTTTTTATGTTTTTTTAGGCTTGCTAAGTCTCTATTTGTTGTGTATTAAATTAGTAATATTTTATTAGCCGATTTGGCGTGTTTGATCTTTAATCAACACGTCACGCCGGCTTGTTAAGTTTTTATGACTTTCTGTTCGACAGAAACACTAAGGTATACACTTTTATGACAAGAGGATACTAGAAAAGGATATTTCAACTATGTACTCAATGGGTCGTGTAAAAGGATTTACATTGATTGAGTTATTGATATCGATGCTACTTGGCTTAGTACTAATGGGGGGGATGATTAGTATTTTTAATGCCAATCAGCAATCCTACCGTGTTGTCAATGGATTATCCCGATTACAAGATAATGCTCGCCTGGCATTTGATTTAATCAGTCATGATATCCGGATGGCGGGTTATATGGGCTGCCTCTCAAAAGTCACGTTAAGCAATTTTATTAACCGATTAAAACCTTCTGATATTGATTATTTACTGGACATGGGGACGATATTTTCTGGTTATGTTTATAAAAGTAGTATGTGGTCTCCTACACTGAATACCCAAATTCAGAACCTCAAGCCCAGTACTTCTGCAGATATTTTAGTCATCCGTCGTGCTTCTGATGAGGGAGCCAAAGTAACCAAAGCAATGCCCGATACTTCAGCGGATATTAAAGTAGAGGCCAATATAACATTGGAAGATGAAGAGATTGTCTTAATCAGTGATTGTACGAAAGCTACTTTATTTCAGATCACAAATTTAACAACGATGAAAAGTGGCTCAGAATACAACATTGTGCATAATACCGGTGGCTCAATTGACCCAGGTAATGTAAAGAAAGAGTTAACAGAAGATGGAACATCTTATGGAGAAGATGCGGCCATCTATAAAATGGAGTCAACGGTTTATTATTTGGCAAACTCGGGTTTTCCGAATAATCAAGGCAGTACTGTAATGTCATTATGGCGCCAGGAAGGTTTAAGTGCAGCCGAAGAATTGGTCCGAGGCGTTGAAGAGATGACGTTTCTGTATGGCGAGGATACCAATGTTGACGGAGTGCCAAACCGTTATGTCACAGCAGATTTAGTTTCTGATATGAGCAGAGTTGTAGCTATTCGCATTCACTTACGTTTAAACACGGTTGATGAGGTGAGTAGTCAGGGAAATACCATTGCTCGAGATTTTGACTTTTTTATTAAAGTAAGAAATACTTAACGTGTGTTATTTATAGATACCTTCCGGGGTTACTACTGCTTACCGTGCTCCCTGCACCTGTTTCACAACCCTATTCAAGCATTGCGACCCCATACATTTTGCTATACCTCAATCATAATTAAATGAACACCTGTGGTCTTTCAATGTATGTCAGTGATTGACCAAGTCTCCAGCAAGGATTCACGGTGTTTTCGAGTAGGGATTAGCCAGGCTTTAGCAAAGGGACGATAATTTTTTTACACCGCTACTATAGCTAAATTGTTGTATAGCCTAATTATCTGCAATATAACGGAGTCTGGTTGTTGAGTCACTTATCAATAAGCGTTTTTTAGTTGTCTAACTAAAAGGTAACATCTTGATATTTTAATATTTTTTCGTATTGGCAACCTCCTTGCACTATTGAGGGTGGAACGGTTTGAACACTCAATAAATATGGTAAAAAGGAGAAATGAAAATGCGCTTATCAAAACTTACTCAATTATTTACGGTTTCATGTCTTGCTGCTGCTGTAAATACACAAGCAGGTATCCTTGATCTATCAATAGTTTCGGGTTCTGGTATCTTCCAAAATCCTACAGTAGGTCCTGGTGCTGCTCCTGCTGCTACTATTGTTGACGCTGATCTTGGGGCGGACCTAAGCAGTATATTAAGTTGGGGGGTGCCTATTAGTGCTGGTGGTGACCAAAGTAATTTGGAGCTATTAAGTCATAAGACAGTTTCAATAGCAGCCTTGGATACCCCTTATGAGCTGTCAGTTATCACACATAATAACAATGTGTTGAATGGTTCATTTGCTACTTTAGAGACTGCTCAAATTTTAGGTGCTTTATCTTTGAGTAGTACACTTGGGGTGGGTTTCCAGTCAGCTTCTATTGAGGGTACGGCTTTGGCGCTCGCAACAGCAGCTCAAATTGCAGACCCTGATGTTCCTGCTCTAGTACCTGTAGGAGATTATGGAAAGACATTAGTAACATTATTTGATATTGAGTTTAATGAAACACTCAATGCCGCAGGTTGTCCTTTTGGTAATCCTCAGGGTTCAATATGTGATGACTTTTTCTCATTAACGACGTTAGCAGGCTTTCCTGTAACGATAGATTTAATGATTGATGATATGGCCTATGAATTATTTATTTATAGTTCATTTGATGCGGATGGTTCAACTGTTGAGTTGGGTCCCGATTATTTCACAGCAGAAAATGATGCCACTGATCTGTACACCTTTGGTACGTTGACTAAAGTACCTGAGCCTACTTCTGTGGCTTTATTAAGTCTGGGCTTACTGATGGCTGGCCGTCGTAAGTTTATAAAATAAACAGTGTCTGGTATTTGCTTCTTTGTTGAGTTTTAAAAAAGTGTGTTAATAATTGGCCTAACTGTACTTAGTAGTAAAGGCTCTGCAAAGAAGGTTTTTTATTAGAGTTTTTAGTTTTTAGTTGGAAAAATAGTGTGTTTTTTTGATTTTGGTAATGGTTTGTGGAATACAGGTAGTGTATTTTTGATTTAAGATAAGGTTAAAAGTGGAAGGGATATATAAGGAGAAATAAAGTGAATATTCAATATGTTGGACATGTAAAATGGTATTGTCAAAATAATGGAATAGGGTGCATTGATATTGATGGTGTTAGTAAAGTTTATATTAATCATATGAGTTTTAATGAGCCAGGTTCATATCAGCTAAAGCCTGGACAGGAAGTAAAGCTACATCTTTCAGGAAAACAACATGGCACTCACTTAGCAACGCATGTCATTCCTTTATAGACTTCTTTTGATCAGGATGATCTTTATAATGTTTTTACCTAAAGTGCCTGCCAGAAATTCTCACCTCCTATATACTCTATTAGGCAAGGAAGCCTGTTAGGGTAGCTGCTTTTAAATTATTCCCCTTTAATTAATATTAGAAATAATGATTTTATTCTTATGCATTGTAAATGCGGCGTGTGAAAGTATCTAAAGCACCTTTGCCTAACGTCTGTATAACACCCTTCGAACACGCCGTGAATTCTTCCCTGGAGGCTTGGCTGCCGCTTCCTTGCGGCAAACAGTTCGATGCGCATTATCCAGCCTTTGTCTACCCATTGTGTACATCGAAATACCACAGATATTCATTTAATTGTGATTGAGGTATAGCAAGATGAGGGTTTGCAGTGCTTGAGTTGGTTTGTGAAACAGGTGCTGGGAGCACCGTGAGCAGTAGAGACCAGGGATGGTCTTCTGCTGCGGGAGGAACAAATTAATTCATGTGCTGCATTGGCACAATCTTTATTCATCACGAATTATTTTTAGGGCTTTATTTTTGACAGGCCATTTGCCCTATGATCTCACTGCTTAATAATAGGTTTTAGAACAATTACAGTATTACACTATTTATTTTAAAGAAATATTTCAATCATAATCCTGCGTCATTTTTAATAGGCAATGAAAACTAAACGCCATTCGCGAAATGTATAGACTGTTTTTAATAGCATACAGCTTGTAGTTTGTAAGGTGCTTTAGCATAATGCGGTAAAGAAAGGAAAAATGACAATAATTATTCACTAAAATGTAGGCGTGTTTTTATATCCCTCACCAAGGGTATAAAACGCTTTAAAGTGTGTGGTAAGGATTATGAATCAAGCGTCGACTGTTTCAAAACCTCAATTTATTTGGGAAGACCCTTTGTTGATCGAGCAACAGTTATCAGCTGAAGAACGACAGATCAGGGATAGTGCAAGAGATTATGCCCAGCAAGAGCTAACACCCAGAGTCAAAGAAGCATTTCGAAAAGAGTTTTTTCATCGTGAAATAATGAGTGAAATGGGCCGTTTAGGTTTATTGGGTTGTACATTACCTGAAGCCTATGGTTGCGCCAATGTTAATCACGTAGCCTATGGTCTTGTTGCCAGAGAAATAGAACGCGTGGATAGTGGTTATCGCTCAGCCCTGAGTGTCCAGTCGTCGTTAGTGATGTATCCTATTTGGGCATTTGGTTCTGATCAACAAAAACAAAAATATTTGCCCTTATTAGCGAAAGGGGAGTGGGTGGGATGTTTTGGGTTAACAGAACCAGATGCGGGATCTGATCCAGGCAGTATGTTAACTCGAGCGGTAAAAGTAACAGGAGGATATACGTTAACGGGCAACAAAATGTGGATTACTAATTCACCTATTGCTGATCTTTGTGTGGTCTGGGCCAAGCTTGAGGGGCAAGTCCGAGGCTTTTTAGTGGAAAGGGACTGCAAAGGTCTTTCCACCCCGACCATTCATGGCAAATTTTCATTGCGCGCCTCTGTCACCGGTGAAATTGTATTGGATGATGTCTTTGTCTCTGAAGAACAAATTTTACCCAATGTAGCTGGTTTAAAAGGTCCCTTTAGCTGCCTCAATAAAGCCCGCTATGGCATTTCATGGGGGGCGATAGGTGCTGCTGAATGTTGTTGGTATACCGCACGTCAATATACATTGGATAGAAAGCAGTTTTCGCAACCTTTAGCCGCTAATCAACTGGTGCAGTTAAAACTCGCCGATATGCAAACTGAAATTGCATTGGCATTGCAAGCCAGTTTACGTGTAGGGCGGTTAATGGATGAACAACAGGTGACGCCAGAAATGATATCCATGGTCAAACGTAATGCCTGTGGTAAAGCACTCACTATTGCCCGACAGGCGAGGGATATGTTAGGCGGAAACGGAATTGCCGATGAATACCCAGTGATTCGTCATATGCTCAACTTGGAAGCAGTCAATACGTATGAGGGTACCCATGATATTCATGCCCTGATCTTAGGAAAAGCGCAGACAGGGATTCCTGCATTTAGTTAATGCCACTTCTTTATTTAATGCCGCTTTTTAATGCTACTAAGGATGAATAATACACAGGCCAGGGAGGGTCGAATGAGGCAAGTGGATGAAGCCCGTGTGAATGCGTTTTGCGAATTAGTATTAAAGGAAGAACTACCCAAAAGAGAACATACCGTTGACCTTAAAACAGTTGGGTTAACACCTGAAGTGGTTAAGGATATGTTTCATAGTCAACTGTTGAGCCGGTTACTGGACTTGAAAGCCCGGCAAATGCAGCAGCAAGGGCAAGGGTTTTATACCATTGGTAGTGCTGGGCATGAGGGGAATGTGGTGTTGGGTCAGTTGCTGGGGTTGCAGGACATGTTGTTTCTGCACTATCGCAGTGGTGCACTGTTTATGCAACGGAGTAAATTATTACCCGGCAGTACGCCCCTTTATGATATGTTGCTGGCTTTTGCTGCTGCGGCAGAAGATCCCATTGCGGGTGGGCGCCATAAGGTCTTTGGTAGCTTACCACTGAATATTCCCCCACAAACCAGCACGATTGCCTCACACTTGCCCAAAGCCGTGGGTACAGCCTATAGCATTCCTTTACATAAACAGTTGAACAGCCAAGGTGTTTTGGCGAGTGATGCGATAGTGATGTGTAGTTTTGGTGATGCATCACTCAATCATTCTACGGCACAAGGTGCCTTAAATACCGCGGCATGGATTCACTATCGGCATTTGCCGTTACCACTGCTATTTGTCTGTGAGGATAATGGTTTAGGCATTTCGGTTAAAACACCTGGCGATTGGGTGGCTATGAGTTGTAAGCAACGACCAGGCATAAAATATTTTTATGCCGATAGTTTGGATATGCTTGCCGCCTATCAAGCATCAATTAAAGCTGTTAATTATGTACGACGTTATCGTCGTCCTGCATTATTGCACCTAAGAGCAATTCGTTTATATGGCCATGCAGGTTCTGATGCGCAAACCAGCTATTTAATGCCCCATGAGATTCAACGGCAAGAACAGCAGGACCCGTTACTTTACAGTGCACGAATATTGCTCGATCTTAAAATAATGTCTGCACAGGATATTATCACGGGTTGTCAGCAGTACTGGGATCAAATATCTCGGGTGGCCCGCGAAGTCGTGACGCGTCCTAAATTAACCACTCGAGGACAGGTGATGTCGACAGTCACCGCCTGTGCGCAACGGAGGACATTACCCCATTTACCCACAGAGGATGAGCGCAAGTCTTTATTTGGTAATGAATGGCGGCAATTATCTCAGCCCCAGCCACTGAATAAATTACTTAATTTTGCTTTAGCAGACTTGTTATTACAGTATCCACAACTCGTAATTTGTGGTGAGGATGTGGGAAAAAAAGGCGGTGTCTATGGCGTTACAAATCGCTTACAGCAAAAGTTTGGTCCAGCCCGGGTAATGGATGCCTTATTGGACGAACAAAGTATCCTGGGGTTGGCCATTGGTTTATCTCATAATGGTTTTTTACCGATGCCGGAAATACAGTTTCTGGCGTATTTGCACAATGCTGAAGATCAAGTAAGGGGTGAAGCGGCGACGTTAGCGTTCTTTTCTCAAGGGCAATTTACCAACCCGATGGTGATTCGTATTGCGGGGTTAGCCTATCAACGGGGTTTTGGTGGTCATTTCCATAATGATAATTCACTGGCTGTATTACGTGATATTCCAGGTTTAGTGATAGCGTGCCCTGCAAATGGGGCTGATGCCGTTGCGATGCTACGCAGTGCGGTAGCTTATGCGTGGCAGCAGCAACGGATAGTGGTTTTTATTGAACCCATTGCGCTTTATACCACAAAAGATTTACATCAAACGGGTGATAATTTATGGACTCATCCTTATCCGATGCCTGCTGCAGGTAAAACCATAGACATTGGTGAGATTGCGGTTTATGGCAACAAAGAGCCCATTGTCATTATTACTTATGGTAATGGTGTGAGATTGGCACAACAAGCTGCTCGTATACTAGAACAGCAGGATGGTTTGCCCATCAAGCTCATTGATTTACGTTGGTTAGCACCTATTTGTACAGATGGTTTAGTAAAAGAAGTTCAGGACTGTTCTCATATCCTTATCGTCGACGAGTGCCGACAAACAGGATCGGTCAGCGAGCAATTGGTGACTTTATTTGTTGAGCGGCTTCAGCCATTACCTATTGTGGAACGCATTACAGCAGCAGATAGTTTTATTCCATTAGGGCCTGCAGCCAACCTGGTACTTCCTCAATGTGACGAAATTGTTCAGCGAGTACGGCACATGTGGCATAACTATTCTGGAGTTAATCATAACTATCCTGGGGTTAATCATGACATGCCGTCCACTAGCTCAGAGCTAACAGCAGGAGGCATCGCATGAAGCAGTCGCAAACAGCTGTCAAAGCAGCGAGGCCAAAACAAACTGCCATTGTGGTGTGTCCAGGTAGGGCCAGTTATCAGCGGGCTGACTTGGGGTATTTACAGCGTTTTCATGCTCATCAGAGTGAGTTATTGCATGCGCTGGATGAATATCGGTTACAGCATCATTTAAAGACGATAAGTGCATTAGATCAGGCAGAACGTTTTCAGCGACCGTTACATAACTCTGGTGAGAATGGTGCTGCACTAATTTATGCCTGTAGCTATGCAGATTTTTTAGCTATTCAGCAAGATGAACTTGATATTGTGGCCGTGCTGGGTAACTCCATGGGTTGGTATACAGCACTGGCGGTGGCCGGTGCATTATCTCCTGTGGCAGGTTTGTCATTGGTTACCACCATGGGGCGGTTAATGGATCAGCAGGGGACAGGTCAACAACTGATTTACTCCTGGGTGGATGATAAGTGGCACTATCAGCCTGAAGTGCGAGCTAAGGTGATGGAAACGATGGATGACATTATGCAAGCTCATGAAGATGCTGAGCTGTCTATTTCTATTGAGCTTGGTGGGTACTTAATTCTTGCTGGGAACGAGCTGGGTATTCGTTTATTAGCGCAACAATTAGAACCACAGCCAGGTGGTTACCCTCAAGTGATTGCAGGACATGCCGCATTTCATACTCCTCTGATGCAGACCATATCCACTATTGCGTGCCAACGATTACAGGATTTACCGCTTAATCCACCTGCTACCCCATTGATTGATGGACGGGGACATCAATGGTTGCCTTGGACAACAAGAGCCGATGAATTAATGCAGTACACGTTGCAAACCCAAGTCACTACCCCTTATGACTTTAGTTGCAGTCTTGAAGTGGCTATCAAAGAGTATGCACCTGACCGTATTATTTTATTAGGACCAGGTAATACGCTGGGTGGACCTTCAGCACAAGTGCTTATCCAGCAACAGTGGTATGGTTGGCAGAATAAACAACAGTTTGCACAACACCAGGCACAACAGCTTAACTTAGTCTCAATGGGATTAGCAGAACAACGGACAACAGTAGTAGATATTCAACCCCATGCGATTGATCACTTATGAGAGCAAACCTAGGTGTAGTTTATATGACGAATTGGTGTGGCGATTTTGTGTGACTAGGTAAGGGATTGTAAATTCTTTAGGGGGATCAATACCGCTTTGTGATAGGCGTCTAATCATGGGTTTGACCATTGATCGTTTTACCCTGTATGTTGCGCGCCTGCATACTAATCTAACGTACTAGTAGGGTTATTTTAAACAGGGTAAGTGGCGAGTAAACTGATTTCCCTGTGACTGGTATGTTGTTTAATTTTGCTGTCAGCTGCCTTAGCTTGAAGCGTGTGATGAACATTTATTGACTAATTTTGAATCAAGGCAGTTGGTAAAACTTGTTTTTTTATCATGTGGAGAGGCAATCAGGAATGAAGAAGTTAACTGTAATGGCTGCATCTGCGGTATTTGCAATCAGTCTTTCCGGTTGTAAATTGGATGAGTTGCAATCTAACTCATTGGCATCTGATGCGTTGGGAGATGCAGTGACCGCTATGACAATCACTGAAGTTGAAGTGATTGATAGTGCTCGATTGTCTGCTACTGAGATGGATAAGAAAGTTAAAGTGGCACCTGCCAACAGCAAATACCAACAACGTCTTAGTAAACTGGTGAAAAAACATCAGAGCATTCAGGGCATAACATTCAACTATAAAGTGTATGAAAATAAAGATCTGAATGCATTTGCGATGCCTGACGGTACAGTGCGGGTGTATTCTGGGCTTATGGATAAAATGAATGATCAAGAGTTGCTCAGTGTGATTGGACACGAGATTGGTCACGTGATTCTTAAGCATTCATTCAATCAGTACAAGTCAACCTTGCTAACATCTGCTGCACGTAAAGGGTTATCAGCCTCTGGTGGTAAAATTGGTGAGTATGCACGATCTGAAGCGGGAGAGTTAGCAGAAGAATTTGTGGGTGCCCACTTTTCTCAAGAAGATGAGCTAGCAGCTGATACCTTCGGTGTGAAGTTTATGAAGCAGAATGGCTACAACGCGAATGCTATGGTCAGCGCCTTTCAGAAGCTGCAGCGCTATTCAGGTGAGGGCGGTGGTTTCTTCTCAAGCCATCCATCTACCTCTGAGCGCATAGCACAGATAAAAGCTCAGCTTTAAACACTTTACGATCCTAAGTCGTGGTCTTAATCCGTTCATGGCTTAGTCGCTAAAGCCATATTAGCCAGAGTATGTCATGCTCTGGCTAATTATTTTCAGCCTCCTTCTGCAAATTTCCCTTCGTAGTGTATTTAATAGTAATACGTACAGTGCCTATGTGACACAGTGCTTGTAACTGATTACACTGCACCTCTGTCATTTCATCGATATGTACATACCCTCAATACATATGCCTAACATGTTGTATTGAAGTTGCTATGTGCTGTGATTTAGCTAGCTTGCGGATAATCATGTTAGATCCAAAAAAATACACATTGAAACGAGCGCTCAGACCTTTTTCTTACAGTGTGGCCATTATTACCTGTGGTTTGGGGGTGTTACTCGCCTATCGAGATGGATTGGGCGATGATCTTCGTGCAGTTGCGGTGATGGTTGCTGGCATACTGTTACAGGTTGCTGTCAATTTATTAAATAATCATAGTGATCAGCCATTATGGGAGCAGGCTAGTGTTAGCGAGCATCCACAAAAAGCTCAGGTGTTAGCGACCATTCGACAACACACCTTAGGTGGTATGGTTGCTGCGGGTATTGCAGTGCTAATAGGGCTTTGGCTGACGTGGCAAGTGGGGTGGGGAATACTCCTGTTAGGTGCTGTCGGCTTAGTAGGAGGCTATGGCTATACGGGAGAACCGATTAACTATAAGGCTAAAGGACTGGGTGTACCCTGTGTGTTTTGGTTGATGGGGGTGTTAATGGTGGCTGGGGCATATTACGCTGTTGCAGGAGATTGGAGTAACAGCGTTATGCTGGAAGCTATCCCAGTGAGTGTGCTTTCTGCTTTGTTATTACTAAGTAATGAAATTCGTGATATCGATGTTGATGAACAACAAGGCATGCAGACCTTAACCGTTCGCTGGGGCTTAGGGCGAAGTCTTAGTCTGTACTACGGTTTGCTGCTGGTGTGTTATGTTGTTAGCTTGCTTATGTGGTATTGGGGCAAATTACTGACAGTGTACTGGCTTTTTGTGCCCTTGCTATTGTTACCTGGGCTCCTTGCATTGCTTAAGAAGGAGTTGAAAGATCGTTATATGTTGCCACCTAAGACGGGGCTGTTTTTTTTGGTGTTTGGGCTGGCTTATAGTCTGGCGCTTTATTAAGGCTAAGGGTGAGTAGGCCTCCGCCAATAACAAAGAATGCACCCAGAGTACTGATCAGATCAGGTGTGTGAGACCAGATAAGCCAACCGAGTACCCCAGAAAAGACTATGTTGCTGTAACTGACTGGGGCAACAATACTGGCTTTAGCATAGCGATATGCATTGGTATAAAGCCGCATAAGTGCATAAATACCTATGCCTATACCCATTAACCATGGCCAAAGCTTCAGTGGTATAGGCTGCCAGCCCATATACGTCATAGGCAGACTAAACAGCAGGGATAGAGTGAAATAGTACCAGACAATACGCTTGCTAGGTTCACTCGCAGCCAGTTCTCGAGTTGAAATCATAGACCAGGCCAAACTGATGGCTGAACCAAAGCCTACGACATGCCAGATCGATAAGCTATTTATTCCAGGCCGTAGAATTAACGTAATACCGATGAAGCCTAAAATGAGCGGCAGCCAACGCGCTTTGGGAATTCGAATGTTAAGCCAGATTAACAGTACTAGTGGAATACACAGTGGTGCGGCATTGCGTAATAGCATGGCATCCACTAAAGGGATATGGGACAACGCCATATAAAAGCACCAAAAGCTCAGCCAACCACTTACTGCTCTTACAATATGAAGAGGTAAACACTGTGTACGAAGCGCTGATCTGCGGTGCTGAATTAACCAAGGTAGCAGGATCAGGCTGCCCATTAAGTACTGTATGAAAATGATCGATGTGATAGGAACCTGTGAGGCAACATATTTGGTGGCAGCTGCAGTAATGCTGCCTACGAGCGCTGAGCCTAAGGCATAGCTTGCGCCGATGAGTGGCTGGTTAAGGTGACTCATTGAAAGCGATATATTTTTAAACTACTTGAATTGACATCTGTGCTCAATGGTAACGCATATTGGCGTTGCTGGGTTATTCAGATTGCAAAACAATTAGGTATGAAAGTACTACAGTAGCAGTATTTTATATCAACGACAAATGATAGAGCGTCCTTTAAGCGCGCAATAGTACTGCAATAACTTAATCCCTTTTATGGTAATAATACCCCGTTAGTTTGAGTCATATAGTTCAACGTTAATTAGCCTATCTGTTCAAAATAGTAAGGAATTGGATGCAATGCTTTGGGATGTCGTTGCTTTATTATGGTCACTTGTGGCTTGGGTGGGTTATAGCTTTTTTGCCAAGTATCAAGGGCAAAGACAATTGTGTCTTGCAAAGGTATTGCACCGTTATCGGCAGCAATGGGCAACGCGCATACTGTTGCGTGAAAACCGCATAAGTGATGCTAGTATCACGGCAAACCTGGAGCGTAATGTTACGTTTTTTGCGTCTACCTCTATCTTAGTCGTTGCTGGGTTAGTGACAGCCCTTACCGCAACAGAACACGCCATATTAGTACTGTCTGACCTGCCTTGGGTTTCAGCACCATCGCGCAAAGCCTGGGAACTGAAAATCATGGTTTTGTTAGTCATCTTCGTTTATGCGTTTTTCACATTTACCTGGAGTTTGCGCCAATATAATTTTGCCTCAGTGTTACTTGGCAGTGCCCCCGTTCCTTCAGAAACGGACGTGAGTGTTCAGGAGCGGAGTAATTATGCTTTACGGTTAGCTAAAGTGTTGTCCTTGGCTGCGAACCGGTTTAACTATGGCTTACGAGCCTTTTATTTTGGTTTGGCAACATTAGCCTGGTTTCTTAATCCTTGGTTTTACATGTTGGCTACAGTATTAGTGGTTATCATTTTATATCAGCGTGAGTTCCACTCAGCTGTGTTAAAAGCAATGGTGATTACTCCGTTAAAACCTAAGGTTACTGCTATTTCAGAACAACCCTCCTCATCACTACGCGGTTAGTCAGCAAAACATGCCATTTTAACAGACAGAGGGTGAGGTATAAGCCAGTGGTAAGGGCATGGTAGTGGTGAGCTACTGTTAGCCAGGAAGATATTGAGCTGCGATGATCAGAGACTAAGATGAGCTATTCATTCCCTGTTTGGGTGTGATAAAGTTGGCAACCTGTTTTTTGACGTATTGGTCACTATTTTGGTTGTAGAAGAATATATTTTGTACGCCGCTTTAGGGGTATTCGGCTTAAGCTTACCATTTCTCTATTATTTCATTTGGCGGCAGAATGGATGGTCCTTACTGAAGTGTCTGGTTGTGCCTGTGTTAGCGTTGGAGTATGTCTGGCATCACTGGGATAGGTTAAGAGTCATTATGTTAGTGCAGGGGATTAGTCTTATTACTGCCGCTGTAGCCCTTCATAATATGCAATTTACTAATCCTGCGAAATACTCATCGCTGATTGAACCATTACAGGAATGGCTGGTTGAACCCAATAATGAGCCTGGTCCTCTGTTGGCACCCGTTAAAGACTGGCAAGCAGAACGTCAACAGGCATTATTGCATTTACCAATGATGGGTACCTTAGATAATGAACCCTTTACACCAAATTATATTGAATGGCGGAAAGGCCAGCTGGTGATTGCTGAGCGCCAACAAGTCAATGATATTGTGCCTATTCGCGAGCTACGAATTACATTTCCTGATAGCACGTTAACTATGGGGCAAATGTTGGATATCCACGATTATCCCTTGGTGTTTTCTCAACTTACTCGCCCCAATAATGCAAAAAGACCTTCTCTTAAAGATCATTTAGCCAAACCTCAAAGCTTTATACTTCATGTGACGCCACGTTTTGTGTCACTGGATTTACGCTTAAATAAGCAGACACGGTTACGTGGAACCTTGCCTTGGAGCCAAAATTCAAACCAATTACCAGGTGAGCAACCATTATTAACTATGTCTCCCCTTGAAAAATAAAAAAACCACCCCATCTTGCAGTCAATTGTGAATTCCGAGGCCGCTCGGAGTAAGTTCAACGTCAGTGGAAGGTCAACAGCACATGACAGTAGAAACTAAAAAGGAAACACTTGGTTTTCAGACCGAAGTAAAACAATTACTTCACCTGATGATTCACTCTTTGTATTCCAATAAAGAAATATTTTTACGTGAGCTGGTTTCTAATGCCTCTGATGCAGTCGATAAATTACGTTTTGCTGCGTTAGATAAATCCGAATTACTCTCTAATGACCCAGATTTAAAAATTCGCATTGAGTTTGATAAAGAAGCCAAAACAATTGCTGTTGAAGATAACGGCATTGGTATGACGCGTCAGGACATGATCGATCATCTTGGCACTATCGCGAACTCAGGTACTGCTCAGTTTCTGGAGTCGTTAACAGGTGATCAAAAGAAAGACGCACACTTGATTGGTCAGTTTGGGGTCGGGTTTTACTCAGCATTTATTGTGGCGGATCGGGTTTCAGTGGTATCGCGTCATGCAGGCACTGAAGAAGCAACCTGCTGGGAGTCTGCTGGAGAAGGCGACTTTACTGTTGAACCAGCCGAAAAAGCAGGTCGTGGTACTAAAATCACCCTGCACTTAAAATCTGATTGTGAAGAGTTTGCTGATGGTTTCCGTCTACGCAATATTATTCGTAAATACTCAGATCATATTTCATTACCCATTGAAATGGTGAAAGAAGCTACACCTACAGGGGATGAAGAAGAAGAGAAAAAAGCAGACGATGTGGTTGAGTACGAAACAGTTAATACGGCAACTGCATTATGGACGCGTCCACGTAATGAAATTACAGACGACGAGTACAAAGAGTTTTATAAACACATCAGTCATGATTTTGATGAGCCTCAAACCTGGAGTCATAACAAGGTAGAAGGTAAAGCGGAATACACGAGTTTATTGTACATTCCAAAGCGTGCGCCTTTTGATCTGTGGAATCGTGATGTACAGCGTGGCTTAAAATTGTATGTTCAACGTGTCTTTATTATGGATGACGCTGAGCAGTTTTTGCCATTGTACCTGCGTTTTGTTAAAGGTACGGTAGACTCTAACGACCTGCCACTGAACGTTTCTAGAGAAATTCTTCAAAATAATCCAAAAATTGATAGCATGCGTTCGGCATTGACCAAGCGTGTACTTGATATGCTTGCCAAAATGGCTAAAAAAGAGCCAGAACAATATGCTGAATTCTGGAAAACATTTGGTCAGGTGCTAAAAGAAGGACCCGCTGAGGATTACAACAACAAAGAAAAAATTGCCAAGCTGCTCCGTTTTGCCACAACGCATACTGACAATGACGAGCAGAACCAATCCCTTGAAGACTATATCGGTCGTATGTCTGAGGGACAAGATAAGATTTACTACGTGCTGGGTGAAAACTACCAGACTGCGAAAAACAGCCCTCATCTGGAAATATTCCGCAAGAAAGGTATTGAAGCGCTGGTACTTTATGATCGTATTGATGAATGGCTTATCCAACAACTTATGGAGTTTGATGGTAAGAAATTTGTTGATGTTTCAAAAGGCGATCTGGATCTAGGCAAACTTGACTCTGAAGAAGATAAGAAAGCCATTGAAGAAGCCAGCAAAGAAAAAGCAGATTTAATTGAAAAAATTAAAGAAGTATTAAAAGATAAAGTTGAAGAAGTTAAATTAAGTCATCGTTTGACAGACTCTCCTGCTTGTCTGGTGTTGAGTGAATATGACCTGGGTATTCAAATGCGTAAGGTGATGGAAGCTGCTGGGCAAAAAATGCCTGAGTCCAAGCCTACGTTTGAAATTAATCCCACCCATCCTTTAGTTGCACGTCTTCATGATGAACAGGATGTTGATCGCTTTAATGACCTGACAGAGGTATTGTTTGATCAAGCGAAGTTAGCTGCGGGTGGACAGTTGGAAGATCCTTCAAACTATGTACATCGCTTAAATAAACTGCTGCTTGAAATGAGTCGATAAGGACAAAGCTGAGCGTTATTGTTTAACTAGGATCACTTTAGTTAAAGTGGTAAGTATAGAAATGCCTGCTGTTAACAGCAGGCATTTTTTTTTTTTTGAATAAAATTTTTGATAATCTAACGCTAATTTTTAGATATAATTTGACTAATCTCCCTTAAATAATCTAAAACACCTTATTTTTAACAGGAAATTTTGAAAGGGTAAGCCTAAAATAAAATCTTTGGATTGTAAGCTAATAATAAATAAAATGAGCGGTTATTAATGTCTGCAGAATTGCATACAACTAAGGCCATTGCCATCTACTTGTGGAGACTTGCAGTGAGGGCAGCTGACGCCATCAGGCCAACGTCTCTGACGAATAAACGGGTAGCATTGCTCATCATTTACCAGTTGTTTGATATTGATCATTCTTCGCTTATTACTGACTTAACTCAACCAAATAAGCGTGCATAATACATCTTTGGTTGTATTATATGCTACCCCCTAGGAATCCATATAGAGCTTATTTGAATAGCCCATATATAACCTTAGTCATGAGCCAAATTTATCAGTCTTGAAAGCAGCAGCTAAATCAGGCTTATCATCACAATACACAGAATAAGTAGATTACAGAGAAACGTTATTAGCTTATTTACGCCTTATAAAAATCAACCAAAGCATTCAACGCCTGAAAAGAAAAACGGCAAGGCAATTGTTGTCAAGTACAAACACCTCACGGTAAGCTAACAGGTTATTGTCGCCAATATCCAACGGAATCCCAACTCACATGCATACCCAATAGAAGACTAAGTGGCCAGAATAGACATACAACACAAAAGGGCAGGAGCACTAGATGAATGCACTGGTCGTAGTTAACACTAACAATTTTATCTAAGCCAGAAGTAGAAAAGTTATGGTAACCTATAATCCATATATAGAAATTACAGGTGACTATAGAGATGATAGAACTTCAATCAGGTGGAAATATCACGTTAAATAGCGACTATATCAATATCACGATTGAATGGGATCATCCATTAATCAACAAAGATGACATCGATACCTCTGCGTTTTTATTAAATGACCAAGGAAAAGTAAGATCAGATGCTGACTTTATTTTTTATAACCAGCCCAATTCAACAGATAATAGCGTAAAACTCTCATCAGACACTAATAAACAGTCCTATGCTGTTAACCTAACTAACATTCCCTCAGATATCCACAAAGTGGCCTTCGCTATTGTTATCCATTCTAATAGTGATTTTGGTTCCGCAAAGTGTATCCGTTTAAATATAGAAGGAATCACTCACTATCAACCTAGCACCCAGGGGATGAAAGAGAAGGCCTTAATTATGGGACAGCTCTATCGTCATCAGGGTAACTGGAAGTTTAAAGCATTAGGTCAAGGTTATAATGGGGGATTAGCACCTTTGGCGACAGGCTACGGAGTGGATATTGCTGAAAAACCAACAGATGATACTACCAGCCCTTCTCATAGCGACCAAGCTTCTCAATCAAGTACGTCAGGTGCAAGCCCATCTAAACCTATTGATTTAGAAAAGAGATTGCAAGAAAAAGCGCCTAGGCTAATTAATCTAGCCAAACCAATTAAAGTCTGCTTAGAGAAAAAACAACTTACGGATGTCAAAGCTAAAGTTGCTTTTGTGTTAGATGCTTCAGGCTCTATGACTAATCAGTTCAAGAAAGGCAACGTACAAGCTGCATTAGATAGAATTACGACACTTGCAGTTCAGTTTGACGATGATGAAGCGCTAGAGTTATGGGCTTTTGCTGATAAATTTAAAAAATATGCTGATGTGTCACTTGATAATTTAGATGATTATATAGAAGAGCTTACTAAACAAACGAAGAAAAAAGGATTTTTTTCTTCAATGATTTCAGAAATAATTGAAGGTTTAGGCTTTGGTAATAATGAACCGCCAGTGATCAGTGATATAATAAAAAACTATCAAACCTCAAATTTACCTGCTTATATTATCTTTATTACTGATGGTGGCATTTATAAAGATAAAGAAATAGAAAAACTTATCAAACAAGCCGCAGACTATCCAATATTTTGGCAGTTTGTAGGATTAGGTGGCTCGAATTATGGCATTCTAGAGAGGTTAGATGATTTAGCGGGACGCACTGTTGACAATGCTGACTTCTTTCCTATTGATGACTTCAAGAAAGTGCAAGACCAAGAACTATATGATCGATTATTAAATGAATTTCCTGGTTGGCTACGTGAAGCTAAAAGAGTTGGTATCATTAGTTGACCTAAAGGCATGAATATTGGTGCATGCCAAAAACTCTGGACATTCTGACTAAGCAGTTTGAATAATTTCTAAACATGCCTTGGTAGATAGCCAAGGCTCAGTTTAATCATCTTCATCGTCATCACTCACCACATAAATCTTTTAATGGCGCAACGCCGAAAGAAGTTTATCAGGCTTTAGCAGCATAGGTTTTTTCACCTAAGTATATCTTAATTTTGGAAAATACTGTCTTGACCGTGGGGGCCACTTCAACCTTTAATCACCCATTGATTTGGCCGCTACTTGTAGAAGCTATTGAAGATGAAAAAGAGCTTGAAGAACAGTTAAAAATAGAAGAAAGGTATAACCTGGAATAGTGCATTTATAATAGCAAAAAATACTCTAGAAATAGACGTTTGATGAGTTATCTACCGTCATTAGACGGCAGATAACTCTACTATCCTAAAGGTTGTTAATAACTTACTTAAATAATTTAATAAAAGTAAAAATAACCTATAGCCGGGTAGTGATCAGAAATATCGCTGTAATATCCGTCATGATATAGCTGATCATTCCACTTTCCTGCTAAGTAATTCCAGTACCATTTTGTATCGGCTTTAGCTTTTATAATTTCCATGTAATACTGGATCGGCTGTTGATAATGCTGATGATAGGCGACATAGTCTAATGTGTCGTCATAATTCAGATCGTAGCCGTCATAATAAGCCCCCGCTTTGGCAACCCAGTTTGTTGCTGCCGAGAAAGAACCTCCATTAAATGTATAATTATAATTAATGCTACATTGACAATGATCTAACATTGACAAATGTTTTTTTGGCGTGTTGTTATATTCAACATTGAAATCTCCAGCAAACACAACGGGATGAGTAGGAGATATTTTAAATTGTTTTAACCAGCTGTTTATTTCATCAAACTGTTGCATTCTTACGGTGTGTGCTTTGTCGACATATTTTTTATGATCTGCTTGAAGGTGTGTACCTACAATGTAACGAGATTTTCCATTTTGTGCTATTTTAATTAAAACAGCCCCTTTATTGGAAAAATAATCAGCGGCTTCGAATAATTTACTGTAATGAGTGAAGATATAGGCATGTTGTTCGAGAATAGGGTAACGGCTTAAAATAAAAGTGCCACCTCGAATGACGAAAGGGGAGTTACTGCATCGGCCTTGTATGGATTGCCAACTTGAGCTATTGGTAGAACAATGCTGGCCAACAATAGGTGTTGCATAAGGATATAGATCACCTAGTGATTGTGTTAGGGTTTGATAGGCATCATTAGTAAACGCTTCATTGATTACTATTATATCGGCATTTACGGGCAATTGACGGATAGTTTTTGCGGTATTTTGCAGGCGGGTGGTTTGATCCCAGTCTTGAAAGGGTAACTGCATAATATTGTAACTCATCACGGTTAGTGATGTTTTTGCTTGAGAGTAAAGTGAAAATAAAACAATAGTAGCCAATAGCAAATACTTGCTTAGGTTTAACATATTTTAATGTCCCATGCTAATAGACTATCCCCTTTATTGAAGGCATAGTATTTAGTTTGATAATAGAGTTTGTTTTTTTATGATTTTATGTTTGAGTTTGATTTACTTATTATTATTTTTATATCAATATGATGGTGAGATGATTGTTTTAAGATATATTAAATAACCGTATACCCAAATAAAGTAAGGGGGTAGTTGTATTAAATATGATATTTGTTATTTTAATTTAGGTTGGTCTCATGGTTTTTCTCCGGTTCCGGTACATGGCGTAATACAAGAAGTTCTTTATAGTATCTTCGTTTAATTAAGTGCCCGCTAATCGTTAAGACGTTTGTTCACTAAAAAATATTTATTGTCTAATGATTGGTAACTGAATGTTGTATGTATTTATTTCTAACAAAGGAATATGACGGAAATTTAACAACTAAAAGAAAAAGTGATTTTTAATGGGGTTTAATTTTGATGCGTGTTGCTATAATTTATTAAAAATAAATTGTTTTAAACGTTTGTTTGGGCTAAAAAGGAGGAGGTGGGGCAATTGCATATAACTTTACCTTTATAAAAGCCATTTTTTTTTCTAAAGCACTCTTTGTCCAAGGTCTGAATAACGCCCTTCGAACACGCCGTGAATCCTTCCCTGGAGGCTTGATTACCGCATCCTTGCGGCAAACAGTTCGATGTGCATTATCCAGCCTTTGTCTACCACAGGTTTTCATTTAATAATAATTGAGGTATAGCAAAATGTGGGTTTGCAAGTGCATGAAGTAGTTTGTGAAACAGGTGCTGGGAGCACTGTGAGCAGTAGAGACCAGGGAGGGTCTTCTGCTGCGGGGGGAACAAATTAATTCATGCGCTGCATTTGCACAGTCTATACTCACCGCGAATTATTTTTATATGCAATTGCCCTGGGGAATAGTGAGGCTGTTAATGACTAAACTGTTTCATGACTTCATTTAATGTAAAAGAATACTGTTGTAAGTCAGTATTGTAATACTTTGAAAAAATTGTGAAGTCAATCTTATCCCATTGTTGTCCAGAAAAGTGGTGTAAATAGGCACCAATATTTTCTGTTGTGATGACATTCATTTGAGAGCGCATTGAAACATGTTCATCGGCAAAATCGATCCCATTAAAGTAGTCATGTAAAAGAATAACAGACCAGGCACCATCCATAAAATGACCACCTATACTGGCTGTCATTTTACCTTGTTGAACGTAGGTGAGTCCTTGTTTTGCCCAATCAATCCCTCCTGTGAAGAAGTTTTTATTAGGCTTGAGTGAAGGGTTGACAGAAGGTAAAGCGTTGATAATACCGATCGACATTAAATCACTGGCAGCCCAAGCAATGTTCACTTGAGGGTAACGCTTATAAAGTGTGCTAAAGTGTTGAGCGGCAAGATCAGGCTCCCAATTGGCATGTACAATTTGTTTTAATACGGCACTACCTGCATATTCGAATAAAGCGCGTTTGAGACCTTTGTTACGGGCAACTGATGCGGGGGATACATTAATACCAGATATACCAACGATGGTTGCTTTTCGGTGAGGATTTTGTGTTCGAGCTGCTTCTATTAAGGTCTTAGCTAACACATAGCCAGCTTGTTCATCGTCAGGTAAGAGTTCTCCTAGCCATAACGGATAGTTTTTTCTGGGAGGCCCCATTTGTGAAGCTACATCTACTGATAATCCTGCGTTAAATAAAAAAACCGGTGTTTTTTCTTGTGATGAGCGTTTAATAATATGGTGTGCTGTTTTTCGAAAATTGCCGATTAAAACAACATCAGCGTGATCATCTCGAGCAGCTTGTAAGTAGTATTTCACTATATTTTCACGTTTGCTATGAGCATAGTACACCTTAAGGGGCATGCCCAGATCATTACAGGCTGCTCGCATAAAGTTTTCAACGGGGCCCCAAAATGCATCGTCTGGCGTGCGAAAAGAAATAAAAACAACACTTGGTGTAATATGGGCTGCTCTTAAAGGTGAAACATTGAAAAATGTAAAAAAGAGAAAAAAAAAGACGATAGCTTCCAAGAGAAAGATATATAAGGGTGAACTGATAATATATTTTAACAAGTAATCAATCACTTGGTGGATGCCTCAGACTAAGGTAATTCAAATTATAGAGTATAGGTGACCAACGTAGAACAACGTGTAATGACCTTATTTATACCCTTCACGAATCATTTTTAGGGTTTGTTGTCGGCATTCTTCATCCCAGTCACTTATTAATATAGCTCCTGCGACTTCATCACTTGACGGCCTCTCCTAAAAAACCCTAGTTATGGGTATATACATCGATGTGGCATATTGCAGCGAGCTGTACTACATTTTGAGTGTAAAAAAATAATTAATTGATTACATTACTTGGCTAGTCAAAGTAAAGCTGGCCAGAGTTTATTTTTGACTATTATGATAAACAGGTTTTATCATCCACCAGAAGCCAGTCTTCTTGAGCCATCTGTAAATAATCCCCAGGTATCTCACTCGGTGCCATGGTATGCATTAGTTCAAGCTTTCTTTGTTCCTTCCCGGTTTTTTAAAGATTACTCAATGTGTCGTTTACCTAAACTGGTCTTTATCGGCAGTTGGTTGCTGGGAATGGCTGTCATGGTCGATGTTATTAATCGACAAATGCTTGATATTCAACTGGGTGGCTCATTTGCGTATTGGCAAACGATTATGACACAGTGGTTTTGGTATTGGCTGTGTGTGATTGCAATGGGGCTCCCTATTGGCATTATTGTGGTTTTTATCGGGTGCTACTGGGTCAGGTTGGGAATAGTATTTTGTAGTGCACACTCAAAAAAGCCGCCATACTCGTCACTGACACTTTCTGCTGTCAAAGAATTATTTATTTTGCCTTCTTTGATAACTACGTTGCCTATTTTGTTGTTAACAGTCTATGAAAGCTGTCGATACGCTATGTATATCGATGCGTGGGCACATCCAGTGTTTATGGTTGAATATGGATTGATACTCTTACCTGTATGGTCCATATGGATAACGTATCAAGGTGTGCGGACGTGTTATAGCCAACAGGGATGGCGGTCAATATGTTGGTTTTTGATTTTACCTGGGTGTTTTTATCTCAGTAGTTTATTCGCTATGCTCATGTTAATGTTGCTACAGGGACAACCGGATTTATTTTCTTTTCAGGTAGTACTTTAAGGATTATTAAAAATACTGTTTATGGATATTCCTATACCTTTAATTAATTAAATGAGTCATTATTCATTTAATTTTATCTGAATGCCTATCCTGTCTTTGCCTATACTACTGAAAACTGCCTATGTCATTTATGAGTACAGTAATGAGTTACTGATTAGCTTATAAAGAGTAGCAGTGCAGTCAGTGAGTATTAACGAAAACTAGTAGTAAATTGAGTAGTCACACGATGATCGTTATGCTGCGCAAGGTTAACGCAGTTATTGCCATTGTAGTTGGCATATTTAGCTGGTTTGGACTAGCGGTTGCAGGTCGCATAGATGAAACGACACGGGTTGTGCACTTTGCTGAAGTGAATGGCCTTTTTCCTGGTTTTGAATTACTGCCTCTGAATCAATTTCCCGCATTTCCTAAAAACGCAGATGTTACCGAATTGGTAACGTGGATACCTCTTCTATGTCAGCAGTGTGTGCTAATGGATGAAAAAGGACAAATTCGTTGGATAGCAGTGCATGGGCAACCTGTCATTAGTATTGAGTCATTATTGGGGTTACAAAATCTGGAAGGATTGCAGCTGGTGGGTGTGAGTTTAAATCAGCTAACCATACCTGCGAATTGGCAATCATTAAAAGTACTAGAGGTGAATGATAACCCTCTTCAAAAGTTGGTTGGTTTAGAAAATCTTCAACAATTGGCTTACTTGAACATTGCATCTACTTCGATCAATGCACTGCCAGGTATTGACCAGTTGAGTCAGTTACAGTTTGTAGGCATGGAAGGTACCTCACTGGCATTGCCTTTACGTCAGCAAATAACCCATCAACTGTTAAATAATTTATTACCTCAAGACGATAAAGCTGAAACTATCACCCCGGGTGAGTGGGTTGCCTTTAGTGAGGGGGAAGCCATTATTATGGTGATGGAGCCCAATAATTATTTTGCACTTGCCAAAAAAAATAAGCCGCTACTGTGTGCACCGAGTGATGTGGTGTTATCAGATCATCATTATTGTACCTACGAGATAAATGTCGATCGTTCTCAGCCAGACAACATACAACGAATATTTCATGTCATTGAGTGGGATAGTATGGCTAATCAGTTGCAAGACTTTCATTGGCCAATAAATCAATTAGGTGAACAGGTTTTACAGCTTGAATTGACACTGCCTGGTACAAAGCAAACTCAGGTTTTGACGTTTCATCGTCGACAACGTGCACATCGAGCCCGTGAAATTTTTAAGAGTAAGGTTTTATTAGCACAAGAACAGCAAGTACTTGAACAAGAAGCTCGTCAGCGACAGCCAGGGGATGCTTATTTAATGATTAAGTTGGTGGGTGATAATGGGCAGGTACTGCGGCGTCGTCCTTTTGAGCTTGAGGTCGTAGGTGAACGTTATGAGGGGCAGACTGACAATGAAGGCTATGCGGTTTATCACATACCTTGGCAAGCGACTCACGGTACGTTGACAGTGCAGACTAACCTGGCTGAGGATCAAACAACCTCGCTGGAAGTACCTCTGAGGCCTATGCAGGCAAAACGCCCTACACCAGACTTTCTTGCCAAGGCATTAAAAGGTGATGCTGCCGCTCAGTTTCAACTGGCTCAAAGTTATCACTACGGTGGTTATTTTGCTGTGAATGAGCAGGATGCGCTGCACTGGTATGAAAAGTCAGCCGCGCAGGGCTGGGTTTATAGTCAGCTAGCGCTAGCAGAACATTTTTTTACAAATAAAAAATTAGACAAAGCATTATTTTGGGCTCAGTCAGCCTGGCAACAACATCAGCATCCAGATGGCGCTTACTGGTTGGCGATGTTGATGCATCAACAACAGGATGAGTGGGCTGAATCTGCTATTCACTTATTAGAAAAAGCCAGTGAGGGCGGAAGCAGTCTTGCGGCTATTCAATTGGCTAAGTTGCAACTAGCAAACCTGATAACTGTAGCTTGGGCTGATACAGCCAAGCTGCTACAACATGCAATTAAGTTAAATCCTCAGGCTGCAGAGGCTTATTGGCTGTTGGCCCAAGGGGTATGGCAAGGTCAAGGTGGACGCAATAAAGAGGTAACAACGTTTAAGCTAATGCTGCGCGCAGGAAGGTTAGGCTGGGTTTCTGCACAACGCTGGTTGGGCATGAGCGCTCTGGTGGGCTGGGGACAACCACGAAATTTAGCCCAATCAACATTTTGGTTGGAAAAAGCAGCCGCGCAGAATGATGATATCGCAAAACAATGGCTTACAGGTTTAGCTGCGCATGCCTCTACCGTTAAAACTGAAACGGACAGGGACTTTCAACAGCGCTTATGGCAAATCTGGGGCCTGCGTTGCTGGTACGGCATTGCAGGGGAGCAAGATTTACGCGCGGCTCAGTACTGGCTTGAAAAGTCTGCTGAGTTGGGTTCAACACAAAGTTATTACTACCTTGGTCAATTGCATCAACAAAGTGATCGTGCTTTTGAGGCGTATCGTTATTTCCAGTATGCCGCTCGTGCGGGTAACCGTGGGGCTATGTTGCAGCTGGCTGATCTTTACTACCAGGGGATACAGAGCCAACATGGGCAGTTTTTGTTAGCACCACAGCCCCATGAAGCTTTTCACTGGTATCAAGAGGCCGCCAAGCAGGGAGAGGCCAAAGCACAGTTGATACTCGCCCAGTGGTATGAGCAGGATGAAAGCTTGCAAGGCACTGAGAGCGATATTATTCGATTATATTTACAAGCCGCAGCACAAGGTGAGGTGAAAGCCCAGTATGCGTTATGGCGCTGGTTACAAACCGGTAAGGAGTCCGCGGTAGTCTTGATTCCTGCAGAATTAGCCCGAGATTACTTACAGCAGGCGGCAAGCCAGGGATATCTAAAGGCACAGCGGGCACTAGGCCAATACCTGATGGCGACAGGTCAGCAACACGCGGCTGTTGACTGGTTAGAGAAGGCTGCTCAACAGGGGGATCCTTATGCGTTATTGGATTGGCTTTCACTCACCGCTGAAGGTAAGAATTTAGCTGAATTACTCATTTCAATGTTAGAAACCTCAGATAATGCAATGTTGCGTATTGCTGCTGTTGAAGCAATAGGAGCTCGAGGTTTTAGTGACTCTGCAGAAGCACTGGTTGCCTATTTGCCAAACGCAGATGATGCATTATTAACGGCGATTATGGCGACGCTGCACAAATTGGATCAACAGGTTACTGTTCCTGCTCTGGTTAAACTGCTTCAGCAACATCAAGGTGTATCCAAACCGTTGAGAGCGTTGATTATTGATCATCTGGCTGTGATGAAAACGCCCGAAGCGGTTAAAGGGTTAGCGGCAGTGGATGGTCCATTAAGTGTTTCTGCCTTGCTGCAAGTGGCTAAGGCATATGCAGAGGGAGAGGGTCTGGACCTTCAACCGCAAAAGGCAATTGGCTACTACCGTAAAGCATTTGCCCTAGAACCCAGAACGGTCCATGAAGCAATGAAGTCTTGGGCTTTGGCACTGCACAAAGAGGCTCAAGCTGATGCTGAGTCAGCCTATTGGCTGGCAGAATTGTTAGCAGTTGATGATACGGTAGTGGCAGTACCTGCACAGCAATTGTTAGTACCACCTGTTTTTTGGTGGCAGCATGCGGCACAGAAGGGCCATGCTCGATCTGCATGGGCCTTAGGGCAGTGGTTGTTGGAGAAGGGTGATCAGTCTATGGCCAGGTATTGGTTAACAAAGGCTGCAGAACTGGATAAACAGTGGCAAATACCGGCTTTGCAATACTGGTTACGCAGTCAAGATTACCATGTTCAGCAACAAGGGTTGGCGCAGTTACAGGCGCTGTCTGCTAGTCAACCCGATATTGTCAAGGATGTTGTGGCTGATTTGTTGATTGCGGATAAGCAAGCGGTTGTACCCCCTTCCAGGGCATTCTTACTCGCACAGTTTTATCAGTTAGGACTGGGTGTTGAGCAGGATGTTGATCTTGCAGCCCATTGGCTGGTTAAAGCCAGTACCAGAGACTGGCCTCCATCAGATAACAAGGCTAAGTGGCAAGAGCTGCTTAATTTATTACAGCAATGGCAAAGCCAACAGCAGTTACCAAAGCAGCCAGCTGAACGAGCCATGGCTGTTCAGCTGGCTGCGGCGGGTAATACGGAAGCCGTTCGCTTGCTCATTGCTCATTACCAACAGGGTCAGGATCAAGCGGCAAATAAGTTGGCCAGTTTATGGGAGCAGTATTTAGCGGAATTAACAAGGGTACAGCGTTCGGCCAGTGATAATGAAGTTGCTGCGCAGCGGCAGCTGGGTGATTGGTTAGAGCAGAGTGCCAGTAACGAGTATGTCTTACAGCAATCATTGCTTTGGTATACCAAAGCTGCACAACAGCAGGAACCTTACGCGCAGGTCATGGCGCAATTGTTAACGGTTATACTGGAACCAGGGCCTTTTGAGCCATTGGATGTGATTGTTCAGTTGGCTAATGAAGAGCACAATCCCTATGCACAGCGAGCACTGGCGTTGCTGTTTGCTCGACAACATAATTTATTTTCACCTGGCCGGTTTTTGCGAGTAGATATACAACAAGTACTTAACAATATAATGCAGGTAATACAGTCTAATCCCGATTTAGTCATACCTTCTTTATTTCCAATAATAGAGCAGGCATATCGGCGATGGCATCAGCAACAGAAAGCCTCAAAAAACCACCAAGATCCCTATTTTGAAAAACTGTGGCAATTTTGGCAGCAACAGTGGGAAAAAGGGCAAGGAGCTGCAGCCTATTATCTAGCTCGATTAGCCTGGCAGGAGAAAGAAAAAGCGACCATGCCCTGGTGGCAGATTATTGATAAAGCGCTTCCTCAGTTACCTGGTGGTTTACTATCGACTGCCTGTGAATTTTTTAGTCACGCAGCCTTGGAAGCTGACCAATCATTACCGATTGAATCATTCACGACAGCATGGACTATGTGTGAGTTGGATTTGCGGTCTACAGAAGAAGGGATGTATGACCAACAAGGTGAAGGTGAAAAGCTAGATCTGTCTGCTTCAGATAAAAAGGCTGAGCATAATAGGGACCGTCATAGTAGGAGCAGTGATCACTATAAAAAATCGTTGGCGCAAAAAATGAGTGAAGAGGTATTATCCACTGCAAAATCCAAGTTTGAAGCATTAAAGCAAGAAATTATTTCATACCAGCAAACACGTCAACAATGGCCAGATCCTCCTACCTTTTTTACTGTAGAAAAAGTATCAAAACATTCAGCGTTACGCTGGCAATGGCAAAAGGGCGAGCAACGATTTTCTATGCTGTGGCAACAGTTGGCACCTGTTCAGGTGACACGAAGCCACCAGGATGCACTTTGGGTTTCTGAGAAACAATTGAAAATACCGGGTACGGCTAACTTATTGCAGTGGCTTCAACATGAAGAGTCTATGCCCAATCAATTTAAGTTAATATTTCAACATAATGGATTGTTGCATGTGATTTCAATTGAGCAAGAAAATATACCCTTTGATTGGCTATTACTTCCACTGTCGTATTTATTACCTGAAAAAGCGAATAAATAGACAGGGGTACCTCTAAAAATGCGCTTTTTACGTAATAACTGGGTGAGCGCTTACTTGCACGCACAAAAAAATCCCTATTTTTATAGGTGTTCAAAGTGTTTTGCGCAAATGGTGAAATTAAAAAAATGTCCAAGGTGTGCTATAACGGGCTAATACCTCTTGGCAAGGTGAGGCTAAAAAACATTGACCTTCTTGTGGTGGGGCACAAAACCTAAGTTGTTGCCCTTGCCAATTAAACTGCAAAACATAAGCATGAAGGTAGCAACGATCAGCAGGCTCAAGGTTTTTAGGGTAATAACGCAGATCTCCTACAATAGGGGCTCCCAAACTTTTTAGTGCAACACGTATCTGGTGTGTTTTTCCCGTGAGGGGGTGAATCAGGCACAGACGTTTTCCTGGGGGTAAACTGGTACTGACAAACTCTGTAATGGCTGGGTTATGTTTGGTATGCAATAGTTTCCAGCTACCATTACGTGTTTTTGTCATATCCCCAATAATTTTTCCTTGTTTCTTTTTGGGACGGCCTGCAGTAATGGCTAAATAATACTTGGTTATTTGTTGACTACTAAACAGATGGCCAAATGTTTGGGCTGCCTGTTGGCTACGTGCTAAAACTAATAAGCCCGAGGTAACTTGATCAAGCCGGTGAACAAGCCATAACGGCGCTGGGTTCCCAAGATGATTTTGTACTAAAGGAATAATACCTGACTGCTCTGACGTTTGATGAACACTCACATTTGCAGGTTTATAAATAACGTAAAAGTCTGGATGTTCTGAAATAATGTCAAGCATACAGTAATGACTCGTTACCACTTAAAACAGTTGGCTCAGGTAATAATAAATAAGTACTCTCAGCAAGTTTTTAACTGTGGACGTTGGTAATGTCAAGATTTATGAAGGGCACAAGGGATTTGTTGTCTGTGTACACCTTTTTGAGAGAAGAGACAGTCAGTCATTTATGATTGGCCTAAAATACAAATATTGTAGTATTTAAGGGCTAACTTATTTTTTTGATAGTTCGGGGTTAGTTGCATGAGTGATGTATAATGGTTCGCCAGTATGTTTTATATCGGCAAACTTTTTGTACAGTGTTGTGATGTTTTCATTCTTTAAAAAAATGCATTAAGAGGTGCATGAAAGAGTTTTTTTGGGGAACTTTTAACAAATAAGCAAATCTACTAGTACTCATACAAAAAAAATATGCTACTATATAAAGCTATGCCTATACTTGTAAGGAGGACTTTATAAGAGGTATTCAATCATAAATATTATAACTTTATAACCAACATTCATGGTAATGGGTAGAGGATATAAGGCTTGTAATTGACTAAGGAATTTTTTTATGAATAAAACGCTATCTAAAAAACAAAATGATAATGTTAATTTTGTGCTACTAAACAAAACAGTACAGTTTGTCGAAGATGTGACTTATTGGTTGGTTGCTCCAGTACTGTTCACTGGTGCCTTAGCTGCTCTCTCTGCGATTCAAATGTCATAATGGCTTCATGGGCAGTGTTGTAACCCTGTCTTTTCAGCTGTTCCAACTGAAACTATCCTCTTGCGGCTAGCCTTAATCCGTTTTCTGGTGAGTTGCACTTATTAGTTGAATCTAATCGTGATTTGTTCTGATAATTTTAGGTCTATGTTGTGGTGTCAAGACTAAACTGAAGTACACCATTTTGATAACCATCATAGGTGTTCTGGGTACTTCAGTTTGCTAATCGTCTGGGTTATTTGTATTAATACGATAGCTGAGTCGTTAAGATACTCTTTCCTTTATGCTGTAGCTAAATGCTTTCCTAAAAAGCCATGATAAAGTTCGCTTTCCGTGATGTAGCCAATGATTTTGTCTGCTCCTACCACAAAAATATTTTGTCGAGTGGCATTTTTTATGGCAATAATATCCTGCATTGATGTATCTAAAGGTATGGTTGTGGGTAAGCTTTTGAGTAGCTGAATTGATCGGCCTGGCTGCCAGTGTTGTAAATCGAGCTTTTTCCCTTCTTGGTTAATATAAGCTTGTTGTAGCTTATCGCCATTCACCACTAGCTGACTATAGTGACCGTTATTGATGGGGACAACTTCTGTTTCAGACGCTTCGTATTGTGTCATTAATGTATTGGCTTTCAATACACCCAGGGGATTTGTATGGGCGACAAAGTTACGTACATAATCATTAGCCGGGTGAAGTACAATTTCTTCCGGTGCGCCATGTTGTACGATACACCCATCTTTCATAATGGCAATTTGCGTTCCGAGTTTTAACGCTTCATCCAGGTCATGACTTACGAATACAATGGTTTTTTGCAATTCAGCCTGGAGAGATAATAACTCGTCTTGTAATTGTTGACGAATTAATGGGTCAAGGGCAGAAAAAGGTTCATCCATTAATAGTACAGGTGACTCTGAAGCAAGTGCGCGGGCAAGTCCAACACGTTGACGCATACCTCCTGATAGTTCATGAGGAAAAGCATTTTTCCATTCAGTTAAGCCAACTAACGACAATTGTTGTGTTACACGTTTGCTTTTTTCTTTTTTGCTGATTTTTTGTAAGTCTAAACCAAAGGCAACGTTTTCTGCTACGGTGAGCCAAGGCATAAGCGCAAAGCTTTGAAATACCATTGCAATGTGATGCATTCGAATTTCTCGCTTAAGAGTCGCTGATGCTTCACTGAAGTTTATTTTTTGCTGTTGATAGTCAATTAAAATTTCGCCTCGGGAAATAGTGTTTAGGCCATTAAGGCAGCGGAGCAGGGTAGATTTACCTGATCCTGATAGTCCCATTAGAACACAAATTTCCCCTTTTTTAATCGTCAGGTTAGCCTGTTGAACGCCAGTGATTAGGCTTGTTGCTTGTTGAATCTGTTCTCTGGTATACCCTTGGTCAATTAAGGGAAAGGCTTGTTCTGGTCTATCACCAAAAATGACATCTATATTTTTTAACGTAATCATATGCTCAGGTTCTATTTAAAATTTCGCGATTTTAACGGTCACATTTTTTGATTTTTTGCACTTAAGAGGGTTGTGTGGCCGATTCTTGCTTGAAAAGGCGGTCAAGCAGGATCGCGATAAGAACGATGGCTAAACCTGCTTCAAAACCTTTTGCGATGTCAACAGTATTGAGGGCGCGGATAACAGGTTTGCCCAGGCCATCTGCTCCAACCAATGCAGCTATCACCACCATGGACAATGCAAGCATAATGCATTGGGTAATGCCTGCGGCAATACTTGTCATAGCGGCAGGAAGTTCAACTTTGTACAGGAGTTGTCGTGGGGTACAACCAAATGACTTACCTGCTTCAATTAATTCTTTAGGGACTTCACTAATACCTAAATAGGTTAGGCGGATAGGTGCGGCTATTGCAAAAATAACGGTTGAAATTAATCCTGGTACCACGCCTAAACCAAAGAGAGTAAGTGTTGGAATTAAATAAACAAAGGTGGGTATGGTTTGCATCAAGTCAAGCAAAGGGCGTAACACCTGGTATAACCAGGGGTGATGTGCTGCATATATACCCACAGGTGTACCAATCAGCACACAGAAGAAGGTGGCATATAACACCAGGGCCAGCGTGGTCATGGTGGCATCCCAATAACCTAAATTAAGAATAAGCAATAATGACAGAACCGTATAGATGACGATACCGACTTTTCTGTGAATCAAGTAAGCCAAACTCGCCATTAAACTAATAAAGATGAGGGGCGGGAACCAAAGTAAAAACTGGGTTAAGGTTTCAATCAACCATTCCAGGGTGATTGCGGTATAATCAAAAAACCAACTGCCATGTTCAACCAGTAGATCAATAAAGTTTTCCATGTATTGACCTAGTGGAATTTTATATTCAGTAATAATGCTCATACGTTTAATATAATAAAAGTGGTAAATAAATTCCCATGATGCTGTGATTTTTCGAGGCGATTAATTAAGGGCATCGCTAACAATAGTGATAGAACGACTTAAAGGTGCCCTTATGTTGAAATAGGCGAGAGATGCCATATAGGCATCTCCAATAGGGTGTGAGTAAAAATCACTTATGGGAAACATTTTGTTTGTGGCGCTTACTAGCTTTGTTTTAGTGACTCAGTGACGGCATTATGGCCTGGTTTACCATCAACGGTCTTAATATTTTCTAACCACTGGGTAAGCACCTTTAGATTGTTACGAAGCCATTGTTTTGATGCTTCTTTGGGGGATAGCCCCTGATTTAATATGCTATCCATAACCGCATTTTCCATAGCGAGGGAAAATTGCATGTTATTGAGTAGCTGGCCCGCATTAGTACATTCTTGGGCAAAGTTTTTTCTGACATTTGTGTAGACTTCTGCACCACCTAAGTTTGGACCGAAGAATTTATCTCCGCCTGGTAAATACACTAAATCAAATTGTGTATTCATCGGATGTGGTTCCCAACCTAAAAATACAATCCATTGGTTTCTTTTTATTGCGCGTTTGACTTGTGAAAGCATGCCGGCTTCTGATGACTCGACAACTTTAAACTCACCTAGTTTAAATGCGTTTTGGTTAATCATATCTTGAATAATACGATTACCATCATTACCTGGCTCTATACCATAAATACGTTGCTGGAATTTATTGGCATACTTGACAATATCCGCAAATGTTTTGACACCTTCTTCATAAACGTAGCGAGGAACAGCTAATGTATATTTAGCACCCGTTAGGTTTTTGCTTAAAACATCAATAGTGTCTTTTTTCCGGTAAGGGGCGATGTCGTTTTCCATGGTTGGCATCCAGTTACCCAAGAACACATCAATATCACCGCTGGCCAGTGATTTATAAGTGACAGGCACTGAGAGCAGCTTTGTTTCAGTTTGATAACCCAGTCCTTCCAGAATGACAGAGGTTAGGGCTGTGGTTGCGGTAATATCTGTCCAGCCAACATCAGCAAAGCGAATTGTCTTGCACTGATTGTCTGCAGCAACCAGTGATGAAAAAAACGTCAAGCTAAGTATAAGTAGTGAGCGTATATAATTCATAACGTCCTCTTGAAATTATTTTCTCTCAATTGAAATTGTTGGGTCACGTTATTTATAACTCCCTCATTGAGGGTATATTGTTGGTGACAAATTGAGAGATAGCCGCATTGGTTGATCATGCTTATTTATTTAACGTTGTTTTGTTTTATAGTGTGGGTGTTCCCAAACAGGTACGGGAGAGGTTGGGAGAAGGGGGGCTCCTTTTATATGATCTGCACATTTTTCGGCTAGCATGATGGTAGGCGCATTAAGATTGCCACTGACTATACTGGGCATAATTGATGCGTCAACGACTCGTAGCCCTTCAATCCCATAGACGCGAGCTTCAGAGTCCACTACAGACAGTGGATCATTTTCATGACCCATTTTACAGGTACAGGAAGGATGATAGGCACTATCCGCATACTGCCGTATAAATTCATCTATTTCGTCATCGCTTTGAGTTGCGGGTCCTGGTCGTAACTCTGCGCCGCGAAACTCGTCAAAAGCCGTTTGTTGGAATATTTCCCGAGTTAATTTTACGGCCTGGCGCATTTCCCATCGGTCACGTTCTGTACTTAGATAGTTAGGTTGAAGAACTGGATGCTCAAAAGGATCAGCAGACTTTAATGTTAGATGACCTGTACTGGTTGCTCGCATGGGACCCACATGGGCTTGAAATGCATGACATTCAGGATCTTTACGGCCATGGTCAATGACTTGCGAAGGCAAAAAGTGGAATTGTAAATCGGGATGGCGAACACCTGCTTCAGTACGAATAAATCCACCGACTTCAAGGTGGGCGGTTCGGCAGGGACCCCAGTCATGGTTAGCAAACCATTTTACGCCAGCAACAGTTTTGCCTGGTTGGGAGGTGTATTTATAAAGCGTAACAGGTTGTTTGCAGGCATGTTGTATATAAAGTTCAAGGTGGTCTTGTAAATTTTGACCTACGCCTTGGCGGTCTTCAACAACCTCAATACCTAGTTGGCGAAGTGTGGTCGCTGGGCCGATTCCAGAAAGCATCAGTAGCTGTGGTGAATTAATGGCGCCGGCACTTAAAATGACTTCGCTATTAGCCTTAACTTTTATTGTTTTACCTTTTTGTATGTACTCAACCCCAACGGCTTTTTTACCTGAAAATAAAATACGCGTTGTCATCGCACCTGTTTCGGCAGATAAATTTGGGCGTTCCAAGGCGGGGCGAAGATAAGCTTGGGCAGTACTCCAGCGCTTACCATCTTTTATGGTCATATCCATAAGGCCAACCCCTTCCTGCTGAAAACCATTCATATCTTCAGTAAAAGGATAGCCTGCTTGTTGTCCTGCTTTAATAAAGGCATTGAACAACGGGTTTGGTTCATTGCCTGTGTGAACATTTAATGGACCATTATTTCCTCGGTAATCATCGCTCCCTTTTTCTCGGCTTTCTGCCTTGCGAAAATAGGGGAGTACATCAAAGTAAGACCAGCCTGTTGCACCTTCTTGTTCCCAGCGATCGTAGTCAAAAGCATGTCCACGAATATAGACCATTGCATTTAATGCAGAACCTCCTCCCCACACTTTACCGCGAGGCCAGTATAACTTGCGGTTATTCATGAAGGTTTGTGGTTCTGTATGATAATACCAGTTATATTTTTCATCATTGAGATTGTAGGTGAGTGCAGCAGGCATATGGATTTTCCAGGTATCATCTTTTCGGCCTGCTTCTAGCACAAGAACACGACAGTTTTCGTCTTCAGATAACCGGTTTGCGAGAACACAACCCGCAGAGCCAGTACCAACAATGATATAATCTACTTCTTGATCAAAATGCATGGTAATTTGTTTCCTTTACACGTTGTACGCCAGTCATTAAGGAGCTCACTTAATATACCCTTCGTTTTGGGTATGTTTTGTGCCATTGAGCTAAAAGGGGGATTCCATTGGTGTCATGCCAACATAAACGGCTTTTAACTGGGTATAGTGTTCAAGGGTTGCAGTGCCATTTTCACGGCCAATACCAGACTGCTTATAGCCACCAACAGGCATTTCGGCGGGTGAGGCTCCATATTGATTAATCCAGCAAATGCCTGCTTGAAGTTGCTGGATAACTCGGTGAGCCCGTTGAATATTCTGGGTGAAAACGCCCGCTGCAAGCCCATAATGAGTTTGGTTAGCCCGTTGAATCACTTCTTTTTCATCTTTAAACGTAAGAATACTCATCACTGGACCAAATATTTCATCTTGCACAATACTCATGTCATCTGTGCATTCAGTAAAAACTGTCGGTGAGACAAAAAAGCCTTGCTCATTACCTTCAGGGTGTACGCGGTGACCACCAATAATAGATTTGGCTCCTTGTTGTTTAGCTTGATCGATGTAGCCTAAAACTTTATCCATGTGGTTTGCGGAAATAAGCGCACCCATATTGGTCGTGGGGTTTAGAGGGTCGCCTATTTGAATATTGTTGTTGATGCGAGCCAGTAATTTTTCTATAAAGGCATCAACAATGCTTTCATGGACAAATACCCGTGTGCCATTGGTACAAACTTCACCTTGTGTATAAAAATTGCCAACCATCGCACCGCTTACTGCATTATCTAAGTCGGCATCACGAAATATAATAAGTGGTGATTTTCCACCGAGTTCCATAGTGACTGATTTTAACGATGAAGCGGCATCAGCCATGACTGTTTTGCCAGTATTTACTTCTCCAGTAAACGATATTTTGGCGATGGCTGGGTGTTGAGTAAGCATTTGGCCAACACGATAATCGCCTTGCACCACATTAAACACACCTGCTGGCAAACCTGCTTCGATAAATATTTCTGCCAGTTTTAGTGCGCCTAATGGCGTTTCTTCAGAGGGCTTAAAAATCATGCTATTACCACATGCCAATGCCGGTCCCGCTTTCCAACAGGCGATCTGTAAAGGATAATTCCATGCGCCAATACCTGCACAGATACCTAAAGGTTCACGACGTGTGTAGTAAAAATCGCTTCCTATGGATTGTTGTTGGCCTGTTAAAGCGGAAGATGCCAGTCCAGCATAATATTCAATACTGTCTGCACCCGTTTGAATATCAACGGTACTGGCTTCCTGCCAGGGCTTACCTGTATCAATAACTTCAATTTTAGCAAGTTCGTCATTATGTGCACGCAATAATTGAGCAGTTTTAATTAAAATTCGACTACGCTCCATTCCAGACAGAGCAGACCACTGAAGAAAGCCTTCTTCCGCAGATTGGACTGCCGCAGTCATCAGCGTGTTATCAGCTTGTTCAACGTTATAAATTACATTGCCCGTTGCGGGGTTTACTACAGAAAAGGTTTCACCTGTCGTATTGGATACATAATCGCCATTAATAAAAGAGCGATACAAAGGCAAGCTCATAAATGTTCAACCTTTAATAATTACAAAAAAATCTTTATAGTCGAGTTGTCATTATTTTATTTATTGATATATGACAGCAAAGCTATATTAAAAAAATCGTATGCTGGTGATTCATTTATACAAGTGATATACGATACACCATTAATTGTGTTTGCATCTTTAATTATGCATAGCAAGAAACTATACCAATACATTGTTTGGTATTAATAAGCATCCATTTAACCCACTATTGGCTGTTTTGCTGTAGCATCCATTGAATTTTATCCCCATAACGAAGGGTTTTTATACTCCTTGTGTCCTAAGGGTATAAAAATGATTCGTTATGGGTATAGCCGTAGCCTGAACTCTAAGCCTATCAGGTTAAAACTGTTGTAATATGCTTTGTTAATGTAAAGCTGTTATTTGAACTGTTTAGCCTATTACAAAAGCTTTATCTGTATAAAAAACAGCACTTCGTGACCTTTAACTCTCTAGACCTTTTATGTAATGAAATTTATCATGTTTATTGTAAATATATAAAAAACGACTAAATTAATAGTTTTTTTCAGCTGAGCTGCTGGCTAATATCCCGAGCGATTTTCAGACATAATTTTTCTAGACGCAGTTTTATATAGAGGTGCCCTAGGTTTCATTAGTTGGCACTGAGATGGAATAGGCCCCCTTTGACTATGCTTGCAAATAATGACACAGGCCTTAGCGTATACCATTTTTTATTAAATTAGATTAATACGCTTAAATTTATTCTTTATAAAGAATAAATCTACACTCTGGGAGTACAAAGCGCAGTTTTTTACATTTCTTGCGCATGAGTGCTGCCTGTATTTTTTTAAATCAGCGAGCTTTGCACGATTAAAAATATGCTATTGACTAAATAGTTAATTTCAGTGTGATGCTACAGTTAAAAAGCAAAAATGTGCAATTTAAGGTGTAACACTACACGATAGCATAAATTTTTTTCATAAATTTATGCTTAAAAGCACAGTAGATCTGCAAATAACTACCAAAACTATCTAGTCGCGTTGAGTGCTATGTTGTTAAAGGTTTATTTATACAATAATAAAAAGACTGGCTTCCTCTCTCATTTTCACGTGTTTAAAGTCATGCTCATTTAAAATAATTTAGTTAATCATAAGATTCTCTTTTTATACTATTGTTTTGAAATCTAAATTTCAACCCTGAAATAAAAATATAACAAACCAGTCATATTCGTTATGACACGGTTGACTGGTTGTGAGGAAGGGATTTGAGATACTTAGAGCTGTAATTAACTAGCAGTTGGTGCTAATGTTGAAGCGGTAGAATCTTTTGAGCCTAAAGGACTCATTTCTTCTGCGGTAAGTGGGCGGATGATGCGACAAGGATTGCCAGCAGCTAATACACCTTCTGGAATTGAGTGAGTTACTACGGCTCCTGCCCCAATGACAGAACCTTTGCCAATTTTTACCCCAGGGCACACAATCACACCGCCACCCAGCCAGACATCGTCTTCTATCACAATGGGTTTGCCATAAACTGCCCACTTGCGGCGTTGGCTTGTACTCAAGGGGTGATTTGCAGTATACAGTTGTACGTTGGGGGCAATGAGTACATTATTGCCAATTATCACGGATGAAACATCTAGTATTGTCACTTGAAAGTTAATGAAGGTATTTTGACCAATAATGATGTTACTGCCAAACTCGCAGATAAAGGGCGACATGATTAGGCTTGACTCATCAAATGCCGCAAAGAGCTGCTGACATATTTTTGTTCTTTGTTCTGCGTCGCTAATGGGGGCTTGGTTAAGCTGTGTTAGATAAAATTGGCCTTGATTTCGAAGTATTGCAATGCTTTGATCTTTTCCATCAAAAACTTCTCCTGCGAGCATTTTCTCTAATTCACACATCGATTTACGTTCCAAAAAGCTTTAGGCTTGGCTCGTTTTGCTCTTTAGGATACCTATGCCTTTGCTTTCGATTTTTCTGGAGCCAATGTACATCAACGAATCAAAGGTAAACAGCAAGTATCCTGAAGCATTGCTATGTGTCTTCTATTGAAATTAGAAAACAGGTTGTTGACAAATGAAAAGTCAAACTTTATAGATAAATAGAGCTAATCTATCGTTAAGAAAAAAGTAAATATAATGAATGAATATTTCACTGGAACCCTTTGAAATGAAGTTTATTGAAGTAATGGGATGGTTGGTATGCATAATCCTGCATTATTAGATTTATTGCATACATTTAAAATGGCGGCACAGTTTATGAGTTTCACCAAAGCCGGTGAAGCATTGCATATGACACAAGCGGCAGTAAGCCATCGAATTAAACGGCTTGAGGAGGAATTGGGGTTCAAGTTGTTTATTCGGCTGACCAGAAAGCTAAAACTCACAAAAGAGGGGCAGCAGCTACTGGTTACTCTTACAGATTCATTACTCCGTATTGAAGAAGAGATAGAAGATATTCGTCGTAATGACTTACGGGGACTGCTTTATATTGGTATATCACCCACGTTTGCTCAGTTATGGGTGATGCCTAGATTGGCACGCTTTCAACAGGCATACCCTGCGCTGAGTTTAAGGCTCAGGATCAAAGCGAGTGCTTTAGACTTTCGCTATGAGCCTGTTGATTTGGGTATTTATTATGGGCGAAGTGATTATCGTGGCGTGGTCGTGGATACCTTACTCAGTGAACAACTTGTGCCTGTTTGTACGCCAGAGTATGCTGAACGACACCAGCTTTATGATGATCCTGAACGATTAACTCAGTGCTTATTGTTGCATTGTTCAGAGTGTCTTGATCATGCTGATCCCCGGGCAGAATGGCTGCAGTGGCAACAGGCCGTGGGAATAGAGCCTAGCAAACGTTGCACAGAGTACTTTTTTAATCACTATCATTTGACGTTGCAAGCAACGTTACAGCATATGGGGATTGCAATGGGGCGATTACACCTTGTTGCGGATTATTTAGCCTCAGGTACGCTGGTGACGCCTATACCACAGCAGGTGCCTGCTGGGTTGGATTACACATTGATTTATCCGCGTGAGCATGGTGCAAGGCCTCGCTACCAAACCTTTATACGCTGGCTTCATGATGAAATTACCCAGCATAGCCTTCCCTCTGGACTTGAACTCTAAACGTTAAAAACATCAACATTTGGTTCACGAAGTCGCTTTTATCTGCTTGTGAGGGGCAGTCTGGCGCATTATTGTATAGCGCTCAAGATAATTCAGTTGTTGCTTATGTCGTTAGGATGTCACTATGCTTCGTGTATTTGCCACTTTGTTGCTCATCACCGGGACAGGCTTATTATCAGGTTGTTTTTGGATGACAGGGGAGTTTAGGGCTTTTCATGATGTTTGTGAGGTCCAGTATTGTGAATTAGTGGCAGCGCAAGTTGAACAGCATGAAAGCAGCCAAATAGGTGTTAACGAATCTTTTGTTAGCAAAGCGCAATTAAGTGAAATAGCAACAAGTGATGATGTTCAGGTAAGCAGTAAAACGGTTAATTTTGGTACAGCAGAATTTGCTTTTCAATTACCAGCGATGCCTCAAGGAATGCGTTCAGCCAGCGATAGTATGGCCGTCATTAAATACACTGACTATTATGTGGCCTACTATATATTCGATCTTTATCAAGCGCATGATTTACTGGATATTGTTTTTACAACGCCTGCCAGTCGTTTACAGGGAATTATGCCCTATACTAAACGCCAACTAAGAAAAGGCTATAGTCTGAAAGGGCTATTTACTGAGCCTGTAAAATTATCACGCATAGCATGGGATGATTGGTTGGTCTTTGTAGCAGAAGGAGAGACATCTTGTTGGTTATTTATTGCCAATGAAGATGTTGAAAATAAAATGTTAGTGATCCGTGGTAAAAATATGCCTAGCTCAGTTCAAACCTTGGTGATGAATACACTTCAACTGGATTAATGAGCCTTATTCTATACCCATAACGAAGGGTTTTTAGGGGAGGCCGTCAAGCGATGAAGCCCCGGAGCTTATATTAATAAGTGACTGGGGTGGCAGTTAAATGCTCCTGCATAAACTGCATTCCCACCATCCTTGGTGGTCAAGAGCGCTGACAACAAACCCTAAAAATGATTCGTGAAGGGTATACGTGATCAACACATTTATGGAAGGCTTAATGAGTCAATGGAAAATAATATGGTATTTTTATGAATAAGCCTGACTTTACAATACATCATGTCGCATTAACTTGCCAAAATTTTAGTGTAATGTCTGACTTTTACGAAGCTTTAGGCTTTATAGAACAGCGTCGTTATTCAGATGATCAATGTTCAATAATACATATGTTGTTGGGTAATTTTTGCCTTGAACTTTTTACTTTTACCGAAAATGCAACACCATTACAAGAGTCCAAACCATTAGCACAACATCTTAAACAATCTGGATGGCAACATATTGCCTTAAAGGTAAGTGATTTAACTGCTGCTAGAAAGTGGTTTATCGATAAACTTGAGTTAAGACCTTCAGCAATTCAACAGGGAAGAACAGGAATTCAGTATTTTTTTATTCAGGATCCTGAGGGGAATTATGTTGAGGTTGTGCAGCTTTAGTATGCGGTGTTGTTGCATTTCACTGTACTTTTTTTGAAACGGATTTTTTAAAAGTCTCTTTTCCTAAAGTCTGTAATATTGAATAGAAAAACTCAACCAATATATACATTAAATAGTATAAATTGGTTGAGGTATAACAGCTACAGCGAGTTTATTGTTATAGTCTTGCTTCTATCATCACACCTTCATAGTGGGTGTTGGCATGAACCTCAATATAATAGGTTGCGCCTTTTTCTGGATTGGGAATAATGATTTGTTCGTTATTACCTGTGTTTATCGATTTATAATCGGTAGGGTGATCATGCCATGGCCAAGAGCCTTTATTGATATATAAATCAGCATTACCATTTCCACCATGTAAGCTTACTTCAAGCTGATTACCTTCATAGTCATAAGGTATTTGAACAAAAAATGATTGATAACCTGTTGACGACAGGTTTTTGACTGGTTCACAAGGCACTAACTCATAGGCGCTACCTGTATTGCGAGAAAATGACTCATTACAATAGGTACTGCGTGAAGGTTGTGATGTTTGATCTTGTGGAGTTAAAGCAAACACATTAGTAAATGATGTGATGATTTTGTGATTATTTGCAGATTGTGGTGTATTAGCTAAGTATAGCGCAGAGGTTGACGTATTGTGTGATAATACTCCGTTATTCGCTGTATTTATAAGCTGATTTTGTTGCCATGTCCAGCGCTGGCTCAAACGTGAATCGCACTGTGTGAGCCGGTGTAAACTATAGCCATCCAAACATAAGGATGTATTTGAGGCGCTTACATAGCGTCCGAGCGAATCGTAGATAAAGGATTGGACTGTGCTATCCAAATCACACTGTTCTATTTGAACATAACCTGCACTATCCTGTGAGAGACATTTATTATTAAAACCAGCCAGTTGTAAGTTAACAGGATAACCACCTAGGAATACAGGATGCTCCCAGTCTACATCAAAACTTTTCGTAATGGTTATTTCTTTATTTTCGACATGAACAGGTTTATAAGAAGCATGTCCACCTATAACATAATAATGTTGATAAGCCGATGCATAAACAGAACGCATTAAAACTGATGAGGTTATATCAATGGTGGTAGTGCCTGTTGCTGTGGGAGATGCCTTATAAATTATATCGAAATTAGGGGTAAAATTTGAATACCCTATAGGCCGTATTCTAGTTTTATCAATAGGGTATGAAACAGCCCAAAGGGCATCGGTCCAATCATCAAACAGGGAATCTGGGGTTGCATATTGTTCACGTTCCCATTTAAAACTGACTTGATTATTACTTGGATTCGATTTTTTTACGGCATAATCTTGTGTATCGAAAGAAAGCCAACGGCTTTGAGAGTATTTATAGGAAGCTTCTAATTTGGCCTGTGGATTGTGGCCTAGTTTCCATTCGGCTCCTCCTGTTACACCAATTTCGAAGCTTGAAATATGACGTTGAGTGAAGTTTGCATTAATATTGGTGGTTGGAAATGTTTTTAATATGACTGCTTTATTGTTAAGCGCTTTAACCGTGAAGTTATAATATTGTGCGTAAACATCGGTACTCCAGTCGCGCACAAAAGCGTTTAAGGGAACATAGCCCGCTTTATTCTCTCTATGATCAAGTTTATCATTTAGGTGAATACCTGCTCCGGCAGATTGCTCATCCAGTGATATTCGTACGATTTTAGCGTCGGGTGTATCTAACCCTGATGCACCATATTTGAGTGAGCGTTGCCAGGTAATGCGATAGACCAGAGATATATTTGCATTATCGCAAAAAACTTCGTTTCCTCTATCCCAAAGATGAGATCGTTTAAACGTACATTCTTCATCAGAAATGGGTCTAAATACATTGATATAAAAAGAGACATTAGGTGGTGCTTTTTTATCGTCTGAAGTTGAAGAGTCTCCAAGCGGATTTGCGGCTGATACATCTCTGGTGATACGTTTCTTAGGGGTATGACTGTTATTGAGTAATTGATTGATGAGCTGAGGGAAAAGCGTGTTATTTGACGCGTTAAAAGGGGTATATAAGAGTTTACCTTTGTAGCTGCTTATTAAAAGCATATCTTCCTGGTAGGCCATGCCTAATAGTTTTTTTACCTTTTTATTATTTAGCTGTTTACCATTTTGAGTGATGCTGTCAGTAAAATCTATCCAATAAACAGAGTCGTTTGATAATATATCATCTTTTATTGATTTAAAGGTTTTATAATTAAGGTCTTCTTGGTTAAATGAGGAAAAGTTAATATATTTTACTTGGTCGTTTAAAGTCGTGTTGTTGAGTATGAATGTTGCGGATTGGGAGTAGTTGTGCTGCTCATAGTTATTATTATAACTAAAACTGGTAGTGGCTAAACTGCCGAGTGCACAGCATAGCATGATTTTATTTAATGTATTCATGGCTGGCCCTTCCTGATTTATCTTTTTTTGTAATTAAATTAAGCCATGCTTTTGTTAGTTTTTATAATACTAAAGAGTTATAAAAAAGATGGTGTTTTTGAAGTGTGAAGCATATCATATAGATAGACTGTATATTTTGTACTAAAAAAGTGTCAGTTTTGTGTGTTTATAAATAAATGTTAATAACTTTGTGCGGGTGTTAATTGTTTATTTATATATTAAATAACATTCAATGTTAATGAAGTAGGTTTATTTGCTAAAAACTGTGAGGTGCGTCTCGTTTTTGTTGGGAGGGTAAAAGAAATCATACTATGTATACCCATAACGAAGGGTTTTTAGGGGAGGCCGTCAAGTGATGAAGCCTCAGGAGCTTATATTAATAAGTGACTGGGGTGGCAGTTAAATGCTCCTGCATAAACTGCATTCCCACCATCCTTGGTGGTCAAGAGCGCTGACAACAAACCCTAAAAATGATTCGTGAAGGGTATATGATCGGAAATAGGAGGGAAGCTTTATGGGGAGAAATGAATAAAAAATTATAAGCACGTTGGTTTTGGATGTGAAGGGTTTAAGCGACATAAGTAGTATTTTTATTATTTACTGATTTTCCTCTATTTTACTTGTGAACTGTTTATGATCGCTCGTAGATAATTTTCACTTATGATGTAAAAAAACAACAAGTGAGCCTGCTATGAGCTGTAAACAATTTAAGTATACGAATATTGCATTAGGTATTCGTAAGGTATCTTTGTATCTTAGTTTATGTATTTCTACAGTATATTCGCCTGTTTATGCTAATACTTGTCCAACCGCGCCTGATCGTTTTGCAGTACCTATATCTGACCCAGACCCTGGATCTCCAGATGGAAAATTACCACTAGATATACAAAAAATAATGCCTATTTTAAAGGAAAAAGGCATACGCAGCGTGAAGGAATTCATTAATGCATTGCCGGATAGTATGCATAAAAACTATGCGCTTATTGAGAAAACGCGTGCGCTGGGGCAAACCGATATTAATCACCCAGGATTACTCATGTTTGGTTCTGATGCACGTTTTATGGTGAATATTAGTACCAAAAAAACAGATCCTCGTTATGAAATAGTGGATATGGCTCAGTTGGATGATCGGGGTAATTGGAATTTTCGGGCATTAGATTTTTCTTCAGGAACACCTGTTTTAAGTCAAAATGATTCGGATTGTCAACAATGCCATGGTAAGCCAGCCCGACCTTTTTGGGGACAATATTTAGATTGGCCCGGTGTTTTTTCTGATAACGGCCTGGGGCAGGAACAAGTGACCAGCAGGCAAGTGCAAACATTGCATAATATTAAAAATGGTCAGCAAAATAATGATCGTTTTCAGCAGTTAAAAATTGCTGATTATTATTTTGATCAGGTGGGCACTGCAATGCATTTACCTGACCATGTCTATGGACCGGCATTGACGATTTTTAATAATGAGTTAGCAGGTGCTGTCACGGAAAGCATTTATAAAAGAGCAAAAAAATCGGCTAATTATAACGGATTAAGAGAGGAATATTTAGCATTAAGTTACTGTGATACATCCGCGGGCGTATTAAGCCAGCAAGCAAAAGAAAAGATTAAAGCGTTAATAGAGAGTAAACAAGGTAAAACGACAGGTTATAATGGTTTACCTCATTGGAGTGATGTACTGCGTTTGTGGGGATTAAATCCAGAGCATGAACTGCCTTTGCATAAACTGGAAACTGAAACAGATCAGGTAACTCGACAAGATTTAGATTGGAATACTGGTGTTGGTCGTATTAGGGAAGTACTTGATTTAATTATTTTATTAGAATTAGCCGAAGAGAATACACAGGTTAATCAACTGTTAGAAAGCAATCCGGCTTCCTGGAGTATGACCAGCTGTGGTAATCCATTTTCAACATTAAAAGGTCATTTAAAACACAAGCAGTATGCAAACTTGATATTACGTAATGAAGCCAGACAAAAAGCAAGGGAAAGTTACTACGATATAGATTATTTACGAATTCACCAAAGTATGGACTATATCACCACGTCTTTTTGTCAATTGTTAGCAGATAATATTAGTGCAGATACTATTGGCAAACCTGCATCACCAGATGATGGAGGAGATAACGATAAACCTGTTCCACCTGATAATGATAACCCTGAGCCGCCCGATAATGATAAACCAACACCGCCAGACGATGGCAATGACACAGATGGTTTACCCGTTAAGCCTCTATTTAAAGGTAAACCTTTAGCGAATCTTAGTAGTAAAACGGGAAAACAACAGTTATATACATTGCATGTCCATGGTAAACCCAGTGCATTGTCTTTTTCAATGAAGGGGGGAACGGGTGATGTTGACATGTATGTGCGTCATGGAAAAAAACCGACGCTACAGCAATTTGACTGTCGCCCTTATGAGCAGGGCACCGAAGAATCCTGTCAATATGACAACCCTAAAATGGGGTTAAAAGGTACTTGGTATGTATTATTAAGCAGTGAAAGTACATTTTCAGGTGTGTCATTAATAGCCGATTATGATGATGGTAGCGATTCCAGTGATGGTGATGATCATGGAGACCCTCAGCAGGGTGCGTGTGCAACACAAAAGCCGACATCTGAAGTGCAAATTTATCTGGATAAACCTGTTTGTGTCACTGCGGCACCAGCTAAAGAATATTACCGTCATTTTTATATTCGCTTATCTAATGATCAAGCAGACAAAACCCTGGAAATTAGTTTGCATGGTGGGAAAGGTAATGCTGATTTACTGGTTTCAGCCGATTTAGGCCAGTTTCCTCATGAAGAGCACTATGAACAACGTCCTGACATTGTATTTGGCTCAACAAACTCAGGAAGTCATGAAAAAGTGGTGATTCCTAATGCCAAAACGGGTAAGGATTACCTGATTACATTACCCGCAGTTACTGCTCATAACGGGATTACTATTAGTGCTAAGTTGAAGTAGCTAAGACAACTGTATTTGTGTTTGTGCAAAGGACGTAGTACTTAGCCAACAGAAGTGATGGTCATATCACTTCTGTTGTGTTTTTAAACATTTTGACTTATTCCCATCACTCGCTAACTACCAATCTATCAAATACTATCAGATCTATGCAGTTATACCGATAACGAAGCCTAACAATGATTCGTGAAGGGTATAGTTACAGAATGCTACATAATAAGCCGATAGCACCATAAAATATGAGACTTAGCCTGAGGCATTATCTCACACTGACTCGTAAAATAGCCCCCTCAGGTTATTGGTCTAGGTGTTTGAGATGCTATTTGCCCAGTATTATATTGATGGCAAGCCACATGAAGTCATTCAAAAAGGATTTCCTAAGCGAAATGCCTTTAACTATCGTTATTTCTATAATGAAAAAGAGTGTCGTGATTATATTCAAATGGTTTTGGCTAAGTCGTGGTATGCCAAAGAAAGCCTCTTAAAACTTCCATTATTACGTCACTGTGATTCCCAGGAAGCATTGGAAAATACCTTTGTTAAGCTGGTTATGGAAAAAAAACTGGAGGTTACGCTGGATTCTCCTACAGAAATGCCAGCGATGGTCAGGCCTCGATATCAACAACCCGAAATTGTATTGCCTAAACCACCACCAGTACCCGAACCAGAAGGTGAATGTCTAGACTATAAAATTGTGGTGGAAGTCGCAGGTGTTGGGCCTGGGGATAGTCAGCGTATTAATTTATCAAAAGACAGTCAAGGGCGGGATGCTCTGCAAGGTCCGCAGCCCCTTAACACTGAAGCAAGCAAACACCGCAGTTTAGTGACCCTGAAAGGCATCCCCAATGAGCCTCGGGGAATCTTTATTCGTATACCAATGAAAGGGGAACCGGAATTACGTTTGCGACTAGTCGAAGCCGCTTCTCCAGTGGAAGAAGCTACAGAGAAAGCAAGTTGGGAAAATATTATTGTACCTTTAAAACCATTAGGCTACATCACTGAGGCGATGCGGCGTGATCAGTCTGCGTTGCTTCCTGATGGAGGATGGGTCTACGTATTTTGGCAGGGAAAACTTTGGCGTGAACTACAAATCATAAATGGTATGTTTTTTCGCGATGTGCGCGTGGAGTATTTTCGAAATCAACGCCATGGTCGACTTATCAAAGTGAATGGTGATCTAAGACCTGCGTTGGGTATGCAGCTTCATAGTATTTGGGTGCCTTTTAAACTAAATGGCGAAATACAACAAGGGGCGAATGCAGTTCACCTGTTATACAGCCAAGTACAGTTGAGCTGGGACAAAATCAGTGAGCTGGAAAATAATACTGCCAAGTTGCAAACGGAAGGTACTTCAATCGATCAAATGATTAGCTATGAAAGTGGTAAACATTTTGATCATCAAACAGGGAGTATTGGTCCGATTGTCAATGCATTAACCCATCAGGTCAAGACAGAAGAAGAGCAAAATTTAGATGAGAAAGAGATACCACGTCTGACAAAGCATCCAAAATTATTAGATCGACAACGTGCAACTAAAATTCCTGTTGTGTATTTAAAGGCTATAGATAAACGAATTATTTTGCACTTTGAGATGGACTCCCATGCACCTAAATCACGCAATGATCTTTTCACATTAAAAACAACCGATAATAGCTGGCAACATGCGTCTAAACCAACTGTCGAAACCTGTGAGTATGTCGATGGTACATCAACATCATGGTTGGAGCTTGTTTTTCATGATGTGCCTGAAAGTGGCGCATTTAACTTAATTCAAGACCCGCAAGAAAAGAGTAAAAAGCCGTTTTACATCTTTCGGAACATGTCTTACGAGACATTACGAACATTGAATTATCAAAGTTAAACCGCTATTAAGTGAATAGGTTATAGAATAAACACTATATTGGATTTTGGATTATGAAATTTGCTTGGACTATCTATAAAAAATACTTACTTTCACTGATACTTTTGGGGTGTTTTGCTACCAGTGGCTGTAATGAAGATAACAGCGCCTCCTCAACAACAACACCGCCTTCTGCTGACCAGCAACAAGAGCAAACAGACGAGATGATCGTTGATAGTTTGCTGGAAGAGAGGGGGATGAAGATTGAAGAAGAAGTCTGGCAGGATCCTGAGAGTTATGACCAACCCAGAATACAGTTTATTTGGGATAATCCTCCTACCGAGGCTAGAGTAGAAGATATTAATAAAAAAACGAGTAAAGAAATTTGGAGTGTCAAAGCAGACTTTACAGACCCTAAGTTACGTGTCCCAAAAGAGCTGATTGAGGGGACTATTTTTGACACCAAACCCTCACCTAATGGCCGTTATGTTGCTCTAGCGTTTTTGAAAGATAAGGTCGTTAAAAAGATTTACGATATTAAAACAAAAACAATGATTCCTGTGAGTGAAGGCCCTGTAGTGCCTGCATTTGAATGGACGCAAGACAGTAATACACTTTATTTTAATGAAGCTGGAAATATGAAAAAGTTTCATGTGCCTAGCCAGAAACTTGCTATTGTAACTAAATATGAAGAGCACGGTAATTCATTTTTGCTAATGGATAACGATACCAAATTTGTGTTTACTCGTAATGAAGAACTCATTATTCGTGATGTAGAAACTGGAAAGAAAATATATCAACAGTCTTATCCTAGGGTATATCATGATGGCTTAATAAAATTTAAGGATGGTAAAATATTTGGTTTTAAAGTGCAGGGTGATTTTGTTGTTAAAAATATAGATAATCCAGAGAAAGACTTGTTAAGGAAAGGAAGGGATCAACTTTATGTATATGATTTTAGCCTGAATAGTTATACACGAATTAAAGCTGATTTTACAAGAGAATGGGATATAAAAAATGACAAGCCAATTAATGATGATATAAAAATAACACTGCTAAAACATCAAGGTACTCAATTCTTACCTTATTATTACAATTATAGATAGGCTGTCATTTATTATGGTCCAGTATTGCAGAAAATTATGTTATAAACCTTTTGTACGCACTGCTTTAAGAAGTTATTTGCTACAGTGTTCACTAAATAAGCAATATTACACATGAGTCAAAAAAAATTAAATGAATGTCGTTTCATCAAAGAACGTTATTTGTTTTCAGCAGAGGTTGATCCGCAAACCAGTGAAATTAAATCTGGTTCGGTAAGGCCTATTCCAAATATGTTAATGCTGGCAGAAAGTTCTGTAGTTGGTAAAGAAGGTAAAACAGCCTTGTTATCGACAAATGAAGAGGGTTTTATTGATCAAGTTAATGGAGACTTTACTTTAGGTTGTCGTATTCGAACTTTTCCTAATGATGATGAAATTAAGTTGTACTTTCCTCCTTTGGAAGTGATTGCACAACTCTATGCTGGATATGGTTCAGATCTTTTTTTAGAAAAAATTGAAGAGCTGATAGGTAAAAAAGAGCTTAATTCAAGTGTTAGTGTAAAAATTAATATTAATGTTAAGCAAGAAATGCTTGAAAAGCCTGAAATTTCGAATAAACCTCATGACTATGTTTACGAGGGGATAGTGATTCCTCGTATTAAACTAGTAATACTGGCTTTTTCAAAAAGCAAATTTTATGAAAGAGCAACAGTTAGAATTTGGCGTCATAATACTTCTATCGATGAAAGCCAAATAATCTCAGTTAAATACGATGAAGGGCCTTTACCGTTTGCCTTTTTAGTGAATGAAAGTGAAATTGAAGAAGATCTGTATAATATTCGAGTGACTTATAGCCTTCACCTGAAAGAAAATATAGCAAAAAATAACTCTACATATTTTAAAGATGAAGATGGCCAGTTCTATTACGAGCTAAAAGAACAAATAAAATTCAATGTTAGACTACCCACAGCTGATATCTGCCTTATCAATGCAGATCCTATTAGTCTTGAAGAAGCTATTATTAAGCAATTCCCCGATGTTTTTCGCGATACCATAAAAATAACCCGTGAAATGTCCAGTGGTAACTTAAAACAGGATGTACGCCCTGGATTATCCAGTTATATGCATGATATTAGTGTACGCCATGAATATTCGTCGATTTTACAGGGTGTCATAACGACAATACATCAGGATCAAAGTAAAGCAACAGCCTATGCCAATAATCCTAACCCTGATCCAAATGAAAAGAAACCGGGCACTAGTTATGCCAGTTACTTGGAAAGTGCAGGCCAACTTTTAGAGAATGTATTAACTGAGCAAGGCCATACAGATGCAGCACTTATCGTACGCCTTGGTTTTGATAGTCAAAAGCTATGGAAATCTTGGGGTGATTTTCAAGATGCATTATCCAATCAGCAAAATTATATCCGGCGTCAAGATCAAATAGCTCGCGCAGTGCACTTGCTTAACAATACATCCAATGTAGATCGCCGTGGTAGCGCACTTGCGGTTCTACGTAGTTTGCAAGAGAGGCGTTATATTGAATTTGAACAACTTAAACAAATTTATAACTTGCCTGAGTGGTTCGCGCCCGGTAAAAATGCCCTAAAGGCTGCGGAAAAGTGGATCGAAGACTTTGAGAATACATGGCTTAATGGGACGCGTATAGGGATTAACCCTAGGTTTATTCACTTTGGTACACGAGCGTTTGCAGCTTATAATTTTGCAATGGATGTTAAAGGTGTTATCAATAGCTTTCTTGAGGTTAATGAGAAGAAAGAAGCTGCTGAGGACAGTAAAGCTTTTTTTGATGAAACACTGGCACTGTATGAAGAAAAAGTAGGGGAAGCCGCCACAGAAGATTTTAAACAGGCTCAGCAACAATTAGAAGAAATAACTAAGCTTACGTCAACGACATCGAAAGTGACATCCGGGTTTAAAGAAGGTCGCTATATTATGCGAACGGCCTTAATTTTTGAATATGATGAAGACTACACGGCAGATCTGCCCTTTAATAAAATTAAACAACTTCTTACCCGGCCGGATGCGCAAATTGGATTAGAAGGCCATGCCAGCCCAGAAGGAACAGATCACTATAACGATGATTTGTCTCGCCGACGAGTATTGCATATCAAAAAGCAATTAGAGCAAAATGGGATAGCGACGGATAACATGGCCATTACCTGGCATGGTGAAACACGTCCTGTACGTAATGAGGATAAGACGGTTAATCTTACAACAAGTCGGCGTGTTGAGTTAATGATCAGTGTGCCTTGTGGCGAGCGGATCTTTCGTCCCTCACGAGAAGCGATGTATAACCTGGAACAAACCCGTCAGCAACAGGTGGCGGCTTATTGTGCTTATGAACAGGCCGTCAGTGATTTTCTTTGGACGCTATTCGACTCTGCATGTGGCGTATTAACCATGGTGCCGCAGACGATGTTAATCGCGAACTGTATCTTAATTGTTCGAGAAGCATCTAAAACCATGGTTTCGGTCGCGCAGCATTTAGATGATTTATTTCATGATAATCTTATTAATGAGTATATTGCCTATAATAAACTGGAAGGTGATCTGGAAAAAAAATCAAAATATAATAGGACGTTTATTACCAACTACAGTCCACAAAAAGGCGAAATCGACTACGTAAAATATTTAAATAACCAATATCGAATTCGTGCTGAAGTATTGAATAGTTTAGTTAAGCTGTTGGTTCGCGTTGCGCATGAATATGACTTTACCTTTAGTTTCCTGAAAAATACCCGTGAACTGGATTGGAATCGTTATCAGCGTGGCTTGAAAAAATATCAAATTGATAAATTTATCGAATTGTTTGTATTGAATAAAGAATGGCCTTACCCAAATGATACTTATCAGAATTATCCGCTGGACCAGTTTTGGATGGATTATTTGGGAATGGAAGATATTTGGGAAGATAATGTTACGTTGAAAAGTAACCCTTCTTTGTTAATGACACAGTTTGAAAATTACAGTAAACAGGCTTTAAAGAAAAATCATGAATCACATTCTATCAGTGTTAATGGTATGTTTTTGCCAGTAGGACCGGCGAATATTGATAAGAACATGATTCCTGTAAACTTCCAGCGGTGTTTTCCTATTCATAATATGGGAAGTAGCAGTGCTGAGGCGCTCATTTCGACTATGGATTTATCTTATGCGGGATTAGACCAGGGTATCTATAAATATACGGCCATTTATATTAAGCCTTGTACTCAAGCAAAAACGGAATGGGAGCGGCTGGATAAATACTTGCAACGCACGGATAATAAGCCGATTTCACCGTTAGATGAAATACGCATTATTATTGTACTACGTCGGGATGAAGAGTATAAAACCATCAATACTGACTATTATGAAGATGGTGATAAAAATGCAAATCGTACCATAGAGCGGCCATTACCTATTTGTGTCAAACCCATTCGTGTGAATACCGGTTGGCCTGATAATGAAGGACCTGCTTACACGGATATCACTCAGAAGTTTGATGAAGGTGAGCTATTAGCAGAGGAACAAGCCTTTAAAGATCATTACGGTGCGATCTTTTATCCACGTTTTAAATTTGGTGAACACAAAATCATCAAAGGCACCAAGCCTATGAGCAGTTCAACGGTTTACTTGGCAGATTGGGCGCAATGGAATACTAATGAGCAGTGTATCACCATGCACTATCAATATGAGGTTAAAGTCGGTCGGGATACACGCGGTACACGACTGGTTAGGCCAATTAGCATTGATGGCCAGGATGCTGACTACTATAAACTGATGAAAGATGGGAGTTTACCGGTAATTGATATTCTTAAATACACAACCGGTGTCGCTTCGGTGGGTGTTAAAATATATGAGCGTTTAGTAAAAGATGCGCCTAACATTAGTTTAAACAGTCAATTTATGCTTTCAGTGGATAGTTCGCGAAATAATCCTATTTGGGATCCAGAGGGAGAACATGTTAAAGACCAACACTTTGAGCATTTGCTGTTTGATAAAGATTTTCTTAAATCAAAAGAGCGTATTTATCAGTATCCCAAATTATTTACCGGTAATACGATTGGTGCGCCTTTGTTACGTGTGCGTAATCAAGGCCCATTCTTTATGTCGTCGAAGTATGCGTATTGTTTAAGTGGTACGCCATTTAGTGGTAAGAATAAAGGGGTAGAGCATCAGGACAAGCTTGATGATTTTGATTGGAATGACGAAGTTGACCTGGGTATTTTAGTCTTTGCCGATAAGTTGGATACCCAAAAATATAAGGAAATGAAACACCGTTCTGATCTATTGTCTTATACAGCCAACTTGTCTGAAGAATCCAATGGTTCAACCTTAGGACCTGAAATTAAAGGACAGCTTGTTTATGTCGGTCAGGTTGAAGTAGAGGCAAAGTATGATGTTACAACCGTCGGTTATGGTAATAGTGAACGTTATACGTATGCCATTAATGCTGATAAATCGACGATCAAGTTGTTAAAAATTAGCGCTCTTGCTCAAAATATACTGGCAGAAGATGTGTATGAAAAACATTATCGCTCACGCGAATTGATAAAAATGCTTATGACGGATGAAAAGATACAAAAACAGCAGATGCTAGAAATCATCCGTACGGGTATGACAAAAACAAATACAGCCGGTTTTCAACCAAAGCAAATGCTCACATTTCATGTTTATGCGAGTGTGAGTAAATTGAGTTATAAAGCACCGGCAGGGCACCAAATAAATGGTCTTCGACCTTTTGGGAATAAAGCCGGTCATAAGGGGGTTTGGGATTTATTTGGCTTGCTTGATGAAGATAAAATCGAGCTTGAAACAGGTAAAATGCATGACTTTAAATTTTGGGTTAGAAATATGAAAAGCCAAGGGGAGTCAGGTCTTAATGATCAACATTTTAAAGCTCCTCAACATGACGATGATGACTGTTTCTTTTATATTCCCGCGCCGAAAAAATGGACGGATGAATCCGTTGCGCCCTGGGCTGCCAACGCAAAAGATCCCGAAGTACTCAAAGCCGCGGAGCAAAAATTTATTGATATTTTGCAGGATATGAAGCGTAATGGTGAAAAATTTAACCTGACTAAAGATAAATTACCCAAATTACCGACCAATGAACCGGCAGTTAAATGGTATTTTTATACTCAACTGGATAAAAAAGGTCAGTATAATTATCAAAAAATAGCCATTAAAGACTGGATTGAAAAACCAGAGAAACCAGAGGCCCAAGTGTTTAGTGAGTAATGTTATTATATAAACCTTGTAAACTCACTTTAGGCGATACCTCAAAAATGATTAAATGAACCGGTGTGGTATTTCAATGCAGTCCGTGATCAGATAAAGGCTGGATAATGCGCATCGAACTGTTTGCCGCAAGGATGTGGCAACTATCTTGATAAACAGTAGCCTCCAAGGAAGGATTCACGGTGTGTTTGAAAGGCGTTATCCAGTCTTTGGTCAAAGGGGCTTTAGAAAAAAATTAAATTTATTACTTCGCTCAATTAAAAACTGATTGCGATTTTACCCAGGGTTTTACCACTTTCAATACGACGATGTGCTTCTTTAAAATGATCAATAGTAAATCCTTGTAATGATGATGTTAGCGTTGTTTTTATACGTCCTTCGTCAACGAGTTTAGCCAGTTTTTGTAAAATAATCTGTTGTTGAATCATGTCATCTGTTTTATAGAGTGATCGGGTAAACATTAGCTCCCAAACAAAACCTGCCGATTTACTTTGTAACTGACTGATATTGACACTGCCGTTGAACTCGACAATTGACGCAATCATGCCTTGGGGGGCAATTAATTCAACCATCGCATCCCAGTGACCTAGGCTATCTGCCGTATTAAAGATATAGTCAACATGTTCAAATCCAAGTTCTTTGACGGATTGAGTCAGGTTTTTATGGTTTGCAACATAATCAGCTCCCATGCTTTTAACCCAAGCCTCAGATTCAGGGCGAGATGCCGTTGCTATAACCGTTAAGTGGGTTAATTGTTTGGCAATTTGTATTGAAATAGAACCAACGCCACCTGCGCCACCAATAATAAGCAATGTTTTATTTTTGGCTGCGGGATCGATACGTAATCGATCAAAAAGTGTTTCCCATCCAGTTAATGCAGTAAGAGGGAGTGCTGCGGCTTCAGCATACGTTAAACGTGTAGGGGTTTTAGCAACAATTCTAGAGTCAACGGCTTGAAATTCTGCATTGGAACCAGGGCGATTGATATCACCTGCATAGTATACTCTATCGCCCACAGAGAAATCTTCAACGCTTTCACCTAACGCTACAACAGTACCTACCGCATCATATCCGACAATACGCGGGGTTTCTAACACCTTATCTTTTGCTGCACGAGTACGGACTTTAGCATCAACAGGGTTTATGGAAATGGCACTCACTTTAACTATTAAGTCATGTGCCATAGGGTGGGGATAAGGTGCTTCAAACTCGAAAAGGCTATCTTGTGCTTCAATGGGTAGAGATTGGGTAAAACCAATCGCTTTCATTGTTGTATCGGTTGTCATGAGAATTATCCTAATGTGAATATGATATACCCATAGCGAACTGTGTTCGGTGATCTATATGTGTATAATAGGGGTATTGATTTTTATAACAAGTACGCACATTTTTAGCCTATAGATACAAAAAGGATACTATGAAGAATACCAGGTTTAGTAGCTATGATGGGTCAGCCTGTCCTGTTGAAGCCTCACTAGAATTATTTGGTGGAAAATGGAAAGGAATGATCCTTTATCATCTACTGGATGGAACCCTAAGATTTAGCGAATTAAAACGTAAAGTCGGTAATGTCACGCAAAGAATGTTAACTAAGCAACTTAGGGAATTAGAAGAAAATGGGTTGGTTCACCGTGAGGTATTTCCAGAAGTACCGCCAAGAGTTGAGTATCGATTAACAGAAATGGGCGAGTCGTTACGTCCCATTTTATTGGCATTGAAAGAATGGGGCCAACATTATGCATTACCAAAACTTGAAAAATGACACAACGAGTGGGGTATATGCAACTCCACTTTTTGCTATATCTCAATCATTATTAAATGAACATCTGAGGTATTTCGATGTAGGCCATTAGCAGACAAAGGCCCTTAAGAAGAAAATGGCTTTTGTAACGGTCAAGTATAGCTAAGTGCCCTGTGTGGTACAGTGAGTCAACAGGTTTATTTTTAGAGCTTCCTAAAACGACTTGTGCTTTTTTCCCTATAGGTTTCTGCTGATTGTAATGGGCTTTGTGGAAAAGGCATATTGGCTTTAAAACCTAATTGTTTGGCAACTTTAAACTGTGAAGAGAATGCAGAATACTCTTTACCAACAACATCCATTTCGTGAAGTTTGGGGTTGGTAAGTTTATCCAAATGGTGTTGTGCTTCATGTGCGATCATATCCACTTTCTCAAACTTTTCAGGCTCAATAAGTCCTGCTGTATGGGTTGTGTGATCATAGTAGTTTTGTGAAAAGTCTTTTTTAATCGTGAGTTCAGGGTTATTAACTTTCATTACACGGTATAGGTTTTTTGCTGTAAACTCATGGTGTAGAAAACCTTGTGATGTAGTGGCTCGTTGTTCAATTCGTTGAGCGCGTTGCCACATCCTTTGGTCTTGTTGTGCTTCATGGTGTTCTATGTGGCTAAAGATACTTTCCATATGTTGCGATTGTTTACGTGCATTTCGAATATTATTCACTGATGTAGGGCTGACCTGATAACTTATGCTCCGTTTGAGCATTGTTAATGGCCTAAATAGAGATTGAGTGGTCCTTCTAAGCATAATGCTATCTCCAAGATATACCCTTCACCAGTCATTTTATAAAAAAGGGTTAAAGCCAATATCTAATTGCTGCCTTTAAGAAGCTTCTATTATGATTTAATATAGCGCTTAATTTAAAAAGTTTCGCAAATGTTAGAAACTTTATTTGACTGCTGAGTATTTAAAAATACTTCATCACTTGACGTCCCAGCTAGCGCTTTTATAACAAAAGTTGTTGCTATCGCTAGCCTTAACAAACCAGACTAGCCCCATTAAAAATCCTTCGCGGTGGCTATAGTATGATCAAATCGCGAAAAATAATCTTAAAAAATGTGTGTGTTTTTTTGCTTTCCAAAAATAAAATTATTAACAATAAATAGAATTTCTGTAAGTCATTTTTGGCTATGAGTGTTTTGGTTTCTTATTAAGCAAAAAAATAAGTGTGTGGTAATTAAAGTGATGAACATGCTAAAAAAATGACAAACATTTTTTTAGCATGTTCATCACAAGTAAATAGTTTAATAAGTTTTGCAGATGTTCGACTTTACGTAGTGTACATATTGAAAAATGATAAGCAATACATATAATAAGTAATGCTTACTAATATTGATAAGGTGATTCATGGCACTGGAACAACAGGAAAGCTTAGGCTTTTTACTTGCTGATATCTCAAGGTTAATGCGACAAACCTATCAGCGAATCGAAGGCTGTGGTCTCACTTTAGCTCAGGCGCGTTTATTACTTTATGTCGCACGTTTTGAAGGGGTACGCCAAATTGACCTGGCCGAAATGCTGGAAGTTAAACCTATAACCCTGGCACGGCTGGTTGACCAACTGGCTGAGTTTGATTTAGTTGAGCGACGTCCCGATCCCAAAGATCGCCGGGCTCACCAAATTTTTTTGAGGCCAGCGGCAAGTGATCATTTGACAAAAATCCGTCAGTTTGGGGCAGAGGTTCAATCTGAAGCTTTAGCGGGGCTGAATCAAGAACAGGTAGCAACACTTTTTTTTGCATTAAAGACGATGCGGGAGAATCTTTGCTCACGAAGTTAATGAATATTTTGTTATTGGGTCAACACGTTTATGAGTCATGCTGAAACCCATCATGCACCCTCTGTGCAAGAAGCTGCTTCACTTAAAGTAATACGTCCATTCAATCGTCGTGTTAGACGTTTGTTACTACTGATTGTCGTACCTGTCCTTACACTATTAGCCATTGGCGTTATGTATTTGATAGGAGGGCGTTATGTAGAAACAGATAATGCTTACGTTAAAGCCGATATGATTCCTGTTGCTGCAGAAGTTTCTGGTGTTGTTGTCGATGTTTTAGTAAGTGAAAACCAATTTGTAAATGCTGGTGATTTATTATTTCGCTTAGATCCTGAGCCCTTTCAGGTGCGTGTTACTAAAGCGGAAGCAAATTTGGCACAGGTTCGTACAGATCTAAAAGCACTGAAAGCCAGTTATAGAGAAAAACAGGCAGAAATTAGCTTAGCGCAGACCAAGTATACGTTTGCACTGAAAGATTTACATCGTGAAGCTGACTTGCTTAAGCGGCATTTTGTTTCAACATCACGGTTTGATGATGTTAAACAAAGTGCAGACCTTGCTAGGCAACAGATCACTGTTTTGGAAGAGGATCTAAAACGTATTGCAAACTCATTAGGTGGAAGTGTTGACTTGCCTATTGAAAAACACCCTCGCTTTCGTGTCGCTTCAGCAGCATTAGCACAGGTTCGATTAGATTTGCAGCGAGCAGCAGTCAAAGCCTCGAAAGCAGGTATTGTCACTAAACTTCCTAAACCTGGTCAGTATGTGGCAGCAGGTTCAACAGCACTTGCACTCATTGCCATTGATAACTTATGGGTTGAAGCTAATTTTACTGAGACTGACTTAACCTATATTAATCCTGGGCAATCCGTTGAAGTGCGTGTTGATACTTATCCCGATAAAGTTTGGATCGGTACAGTAGAAAGTTTAAGCCCAGCAACGGGTGCTGAGTTTTCAGTGATACCTGCCCAAAATGCGACAGGAAACTGGGTAAAAATCAGTCAGCGCGTACCGGTCAGAATTAAAATAAGTAATCCTCGCCATCAACGACAGTTGCGGGCTGGATTAAGTGCCATTGTTGAAGTGGATACGGGACATCGTCGCACTTTATTAGGTCTCTCATTATAGGAGAATGAGATGACCAGTATAGCCAGTGTAACTTCAGAGCCTAAAACTAACTCGCATCGTGGGCTTATTACCATCTCTGTGATGTTAGCAACGATTATGCAGGCGTTGGATACAACGATTGCAAACGTAGCGCTTCCACATATGCAAGGTGCTATGGGGGCAACCCAAGATCAGATTTCCTGGGTATTAACTTCTTATATTGTGGCAGCTGCTATTTTTATGCCCTTAACTGGTTTTTTAAGTGCGAAGCAGGGGCGTAAACGCGTTTTTATTTGGTCGGTTATTGGTTTTACTATTGCGTCAATGTTATGTGGTGCTGCCCAGAGTTTAACGCAGATTGTGGTATTTCGACTGTTACAAGGTGTCTTTGGCGCTAGTCTGGTACCACTATCGCAAGCGGTATTATTGGACACTTATCCTGTTGAACGCCATGGTTCTGCCATGGCCATGTGGGGGGTAGGGGTCATGGTTGGGCCTATTCTTGGTCCTTCACTCGGCGGCTGGTTAACGGAATACTACAGTTGGCGTTGGGTATTTTATATTAATCTTCCTTTTGGTCTTTTAGCATGGTTTGGGTTGGCCGCGTTCGTTAATGAAACGCCTATCAATCGTTCACGCCGTTTTGATTTTTTGGGTTTTGCCTTTTTGAGTCTTAGTATTGGTGCGCTACAGATGATGCTTGATCGTGGTGAAACGCTTGACTGGTTTTCAAACACTGAAATTATTATTGAAGCGATGTTAGCTGGTTTTGGCTTTTATCTTTTTGTCGCTCATATTTTCACTCACGATCACCCATTTATTGAGCCTGCCATTTTTAAAGACCGAAACTTTAGTGTTGGTTTAATATTTATCTTTATTGTCGGTATTATTTTACTGGCTACGATGGCTTTGCTACCGCCTTTTATGCAAAATTTGCTGGGGTATCCTGTGATCGATGTTGGCTATTTATTAGCCCCACGAGGTATGGGTACCATGGTTGCGATGATGGCAGTAGGCAAGCTTTCAGGTAGAATTGATGTCAGGTATAAAATTTTCCTTGGCCTTATTTTAATCAGTTTTTCGCTGTGGGAAATGACATGCTTTGATATGAATATCTCCGGTTGGGATATTGTGCGTACTGGTGTTATTCAAGGTTTAGGATTAGGATTTATTTTTGTCCCATTATCGACTATATCTTTTGCAACGTTAGCACCGCAATATCGAAATGAAGGTACTGCATTATTTAGTCTTATGCGAAATATTGGCAGTAGTATTGGTATATCATTAGTCATTACCTACCTCGCACAAATGATGCAAGCCAATCATGCTGCGTTTGCAGACTTTATTAATCCGTTTAATCAAGCGTTGAAACATGCAACAGAGGTAGGAAAATATAATCTAATAACTCAGCAAGGACTAATGGCTATTAATGGCGAAGTTTCTAGACAAGCAGCTATTTTAGCTTATTTGCAGGATTTTCGACTAATGATGTGGATTACATTAGCGGCCTTACCATTAACTTTTTTGCTGCAGGGTACAAACAAACGGAGCAATTGAGTAGCTTGAGGTGATTATTGTTTTTCTAAAAAAATCGTATATTTCGTGTTTTAGCTATAATGATCATTTTTTTCTGAAAGGTTTGTTGCCTGCTTTTTTTAACCCTTGTCACATATTTACGATAAGTGCCTAGTGGGCCTATGTCAAGAAAAAGTAACGTCGCCAGTGAATAAGTGGGGAAGAAGTTGTTACTTTATTTTGTGTATGGACCACTAGGGATTTATCGCTAGACGTCTGCTTCTAAAAAACTGTAACAGTTAATTATTAATATATTTTTCGAAAACTTCACCAAAATCTTTACGGCAATAGGCTTTGCGAGCAGAATGAAGCCAGTTAAAGGTATGTTGATTGATTTCTTTAAACTGGTCTTCGAGTGTTGTTGTGCTTGAGGAACGATGTACTGTATTTGAAGCAATTTCTATACTACGTTCGGCATTGCGGTAATGATGGCTGTTTTCTTTTTGGATAGAACTGATTGTGTACAATGTTTTGTATAAATCTTTCAAATGCTCAATTTGAGTTTTTTTGATATCGACTGAGTAAGGTGTACTTCCTATCGAAAATTTAATTTCAGCATCTAAATCCACTGTACCTGCAGTTTCAAGAAAAACATCGCGAATGTCGTGGTCATAATAACTATAACGCTTTAATAATCTTTTCTTACTAAGCGCGCTAGTGCCATCAAGATGAATAAGTGCTAGATTAGTAAAGCAATACTCATCTGTTTTTGATTTGATCAAAAAGTAGATTTTTTCGTTATCCTCACGCATGACATAATCATCAGAATCGACTTTATCAAAGTTCTGTGGATCAATGATTTCTCCAATATCACTTAATCCTAAAGCATCAGCCGCTACACGTTTGAACATACAATCTTCCTGAGTGATAAATAGTCTTAAACTGTGTTATTACATGTTAGAGGAGGATGACATACTTTATTTTACTGGACCAGTTGCCGTGTACTAATTTGGTCAATATAGCACAAAACTGACGTATTAAATCTTATCATATTAATTGACCAAGTTAATTACTGACTATGGTCTAAATCCTGAATACCATAACGTTCAATTTTCTTTAGTAAACCTTGACGAGATAGCCCTAATTTACGAGCAGCATGCGTTCGATTACCTTGGAATTGTTGTAATGCATCAAGAATCAATCGTATTTCTAAATGCCTCACTTGATTTTCAAGGGTATCATCTAGTGAAGGTATCACATTGGGCGACTGAGAAATTTTATTACCATTGAGAAACTCAATATCATTTATGCCTATGATCGGTTGCTGAGCGATAGCGGCTACACTTTCCAAGGTGTTTTTTAACTCTCTTACATTACCAGGCCAGGATTGGGTAATAAACCAGTGTAAGGCAGTGGCATCCAGTTGTAATGGGCGTTGGTGTTTCTGACTGTAATGTTGTAAGAAGTGTTGAGCTAAAACTGGAATATCTTCTGGGCGGTCTGCAAGGCGTTGAGTATTAATCGTAATGCCTTTAAGTCGATAATAAAGGTCGTCACGAAAATCACCAGTGTCAACTGCTTGGGGTAAATCTTTATTTGTCGCACTGATTAAACGTACATCAATCGACACAATTTCTCTGCCACCCACGGGGTAGAATTTACCTTCTTGTAATACTCGTAATAATTTGACCTGCATATTCAGTGGCATTTCACCAATTTCATCCAAAAATAATGTGCCTTGGTGTGCTAGGGCTAAAAGACCCTGTCGATCACGATCTGCCCCAGTAAAAGCCCCTTTTTTGTAACCAAATAATTCACTTTCCAATAACTCACTGGGGATGGCTCCACAGTGTACTGAAATAAAAGGTTGGTTTTTGCGGTGACTAAGTTGGTGTATGGCTTTGGCTATCACTTCTTTGCCTGTACCACTGGGTCCACTGATTAAGATTGATACATCTGTAGGGGCAATTCGGCTGATAAGATTGCGCAGCATTTCAGTGTGCTGACTGACGCCAATTAAACCCAGTACCGATTGTTGCTCTGCTAGCTGTGCTTTTAACTGTTGTACTTCATTTTCTAAGCTGCGTTTGGTTAAAGCACGTTTGACGACAATGGCTAACATGTCGGGGTCAACCGGTTTGGCTAGAAAATCCCAGGCCCCTTGTGCGATAGCGGCTAAAGCTAGCTCTCGATCAGCATGTCCTGTCAGGACAATGACAGGAATAGTATTAATAATACTGAGTAGTTTTAGCCCTTCCTGAGGAGTAAAAGAAGGCGGGAGTGCTAAGTCCAGCAGTATTAAACTATACGTCTTTTGTTGTAGTTGTTGCTGAGCAGAGGTTATATCATGACAGCTATCAACTTGATAACCTGCTTGATGTAGCCATTGGCTACAAAGCTCACAGAAGGCAGGCTCATCATCGACAAGTAGAATTTGTTCTAAAATACGTTGCTCTGCCATTTTGTTATTCTCTACTCGCATTATCGTCAATGGTGGTTAAGGGAAATTCACAAATAAAACTACAGGGCCAGTGTTCATCATGGGTGTGCCAAACTTGTCCATGGTGAGCATCCATAATTCGCCTGACGATAGCTAAACCTAAGCCGCTACCACCTTGTCGTTTACTGATAAAAGGCTGAAATAAATGCTGTTGGATTTCTCCTGGAATTGCAGGTCCATTATTATGAATACTAAGTTGTATGGTTTGCTTTGAGGTCTTAAGGGCTGAAATATGTATTTGGCCATGGGTGACATTGCGGGTAAATGCCGCAGCATTTTCTAATAAATTAGTCAGTACTTGCTGTAGACGATGGCGATCTGCATTTAAGGTGAGATTAGTGGCTACCTCTATGGTGATGGGTACCTGATAACGCTGTTCAATGTAATGGGCGATTGACTGACAAAAGGGATGTAATGTGAGTGGTTCAAGTTGCAATGTTAAAGGGCCTGCATAGCAAAGCATATCTGTGATTAAGTGATCAGCGCGATCAATTTGTATTTTTATATGTTGACGAGTGGTTTGATCACATTGAGTGCTTGCCATCGCAATAATATTTAAAGGATTACGTAATTCATGAGCCATGGCTGCCGCTAATGCACCTAATTCAACCAAATGCTGTTCTTTTAAACGTTGTTGCGTTTGTTCTGCCAGGTGAAGTTGTTGTTGAAGTCCACGACAACTGCTGGCTAATAGTGTGCCAAACATTTCTGCCACATGAATGGTGCCAGGTGTAGCATTTTCCCAATGTAATAAATGAAGCTGCCAGCCTTCGTTATAACGTTGGCAATAAATGGTGGGTAGTGTGGTAGACGCATTGGGGGGGGCAAAACAAATATACACTGGCATGGACAAGTGTTTTTCTAATAAAAGCGATGCAGTTTGTTTTAGTGTTTCCCAGCTACCACAGCTTTGTAATTCTGATAGCCAATTTTGCAGTGTTTGTTCGCGAAGCTGGGCACCAGGGTAGATTAATTTTTCGGCTAAACGCTGTGCAGGTCGATAGAGCGAACTACCAATCAATAATACAAATGCGGAGTATAGCCAGAGCTCCCAAAGAGGTATATCGGTAAAGGGTTCAGCGCCAAACAAATCCGCTACTGTGGTGAATAATGTAATGAGTAGTAATAACGCCAGTAAAATGCACAACCAAAAGACAGCTCGCACAGCCCAGCGGTTAACAACTACCAGTTGGTAGCGCACGATGCCATAGACTAGCAGTAATACATAGCTGGGAAGCAGTAGCATGGGATAGGGAAACCAGGTTATTTCCAGTGATGGCAGAACAAAGCTACTGGCGAGTACCAGTCCCCAGCCTCCAGCAATAAATAATGCAACAATTGAACGTCGTTTATTGGCACTACTGATATGCCAACCCCAGATTAAAATAGCGTGGGCCACGACACCAACAACAATGGTATAGAACAGGTTTAGCCAGCCAGCAGAATCCAACATAATAAATGCTGGAAAGACTAGCCAAGGTGGAAAGGCGGCATTTGTTGTTTTAAAGCTGATAAAGGTAACAGTCAGGGCTAGTAAATAAAGTACAGCTACTGGTGTATGTAAACGATGTTGAAGTTTTTGTGGTGTATCACCTGGAGCAATAAACAGCAGAGCAAAGTGTAAAAATGTTGTTGGTATAAAGGGATTTGCTAACAGCCCCAGAAGGCCAAGTTGGCTTATGGCAGGGTTTGTGTGTTGAAGCAGTACGTGGCTTCCACACCAGATAGCCATACCTAAGCAAAAGCCCCCAAGAGGTCGTAAGGCAAGATGTTCTGGTTCTTTGATGCCCCAACACAACCAGCAACCAACCACTGTACCTGCCAGGGTGGTAATCAACATCGCCGCATTAAAAACAAGCAATAAAGACATTCGCTTTCCAGAATGAGTATTCCCTTCAACAAGACTATAGGACGTTAACTATCAATACCTGAAATAGTTGAAAGGTTCAGTGTGTCATTGTTACGGGGTGGGGTGTGAACAAAGTTTACAGTGCTAAGTCTACCAAACTGTAAACAAGGTTTACAGGTGGCGGTGGTTACTTTGGTGAATTTTGATGTAAATCAGTGCAATTGAGGTATATAAAATTTATGGCACGATCTTTGTATAAATTAGAGGTATTAAAACTTTTTAATTTATTACCATGAAGTATAAGTTGTAGGAGAAGCATATGAGTTCTGCACTTGTGTGGCAAGACCTGCTGACCGTTGTTTGTATTATCAGCTTGGCACTCGTACCAGGAGGGATTGCTCAGTGGCGTCAAGTGCTGCAAAGTCGACGCACTGATGTTGGGATAGGTGAGCAAGGCAGGGGGTAATCATTATGGAAATTGATGGTGCTTTGTTATCGCGTATCCAGTTTGCCTGGACAGTCAGTTTTCATATTTTATTTCCCACCATCACAATTGGTTTAGCAAGCTATTTAGCGATTATGGAGGGGTTGTGGCTGAAAACCCGTAATCCGGTTTATCGTGCACAGCTATTTTTTTGGATTAAGCCTTTTGCGGTAACGTTTGGTATGGGGGTGGTGTCTGGCATTGTTTTATCCTATGAGTTTGGTACAAACTTTAGCCAGTTTTCCCTGGCAACATCAACCGTATTAGGTCCGTTGTTAACGTATGAGGTATTAACTGCTTTTTTTCTGGAAGCAGGTTTCCTCGGCATTATGCTTTTTGGCTGGAATCGGGTCAGTGAGCGAATGCATTTTGTGGCTACGCTTATTGTGGCAATAGGCACAATTATTTCGGCATTTTGGATATTGGCCGCCAACTCATGGATGCAGACACCTGCTGGTGCGGTATTGGATAGGCAAGGTGTATTTCAGGTAGTGAGTTGGATGGAGGTCATATTCAACCCATCGTTCCCTTACCGGCTGGTGCATATGCTACTGGCTTCCTTTTTAACTGTTTCTTTCCTGATAGCAGGAGTATCGGCTTGGCATCTACGTAAAGATCGGCAGAATCCTGTGGCGTGTAAGGGGTTAAGTGTTGCATTGTGGGCTGCTTTGATTCTCGCACCACTGCAAGCGTGGGTCGGAGACCTTCATGGACTTAATGTGCTTGAGCATCAACCTATTAAAGTCGCCGCTATGGAGGGGATTTGGGATACTGAGCAAGGTGCTGGGTTGCGCTTATTTGCAGTACCAGACCAAAAGCAGGAAAAAAACCACTTTGAAGTCAAAATCCCTTATCTGGCCAGCTTAATTTTAACCCATGACGCAGAAGGCACATTGCAAGGTTTGAAGTCTGTGCCTGCTGATGAACGACCTCCGGTAGCTGTCGTATTTTATAGTTTTCGTATTATGGTCGGTATTGGTGTGTTGATGTTATTAGCGTCAGTGATGGGGGCTTGGTTACGCTGGCGAGGTAAATTGTATACCACCACTTGGTTTCATAAAGGGTTACAGTGGATGATACCTGCTGGTTTAGTGGCGACACTGGCAGGTTGGTATGTTGTCGAAGTAGGGCGACAACCTTGGTTAGTGCATGGTTTCTTGAGAACGAATGCGATGGTATCAGCACATCCTGAACAGCGAGTGCTGTTTACGTTAGTGCTGTTTGTGTTGGTCTATAGCCTGTTGTTTGGCGTTTATTTGTATTTTATGCGAAAGCTGTTAAAGCGTTTGCCTGCGATAGATAGACTGGATGAGCATTCAGCACTTAAACAGAATCAATTAGCTGGCAGTTTAGCGGCATCACCATCAACCACTGACATACCATCCTAAGGAGTGATTATGGACTGGGCTATTGTTTGGTTTTTATTACTGGGCTTTGGGGTGTTCATGTATGTGGTGCTGGATGGCTTTGACTTGGGATTGGGCATTCTGTACCCCTGGTATCAGCCTGATGAGCGACTGCTGATGATGAACAGTATTAAGCATATCTGGGACGGTAATGAGACCTGGCTGGTGTTAGGAGGTGTCTTATTGTTTGCCGCGTTTCCACCAGCCTACAGTTTAGTGCTAAGCCATTTGTACCTGCCGATCATGACAATGTTATTGGCACTGATATTTCGTGGTGTTGCTTTTGAATACCGCTTTAAAGCAACTACTAGTAAGCATTGGTGGGATTTTGCGTTTTGTGCTGGATCTTCGATCACAACCTTCTGTCAGGGGTTGATGCTGGGCGTATTACTCCAGGGATTAGTGCTGGAAGAAGGAACGTTGACCATGAGTTCGTGGAGCTGGTTGACACCTTTTAGTGTCTTTACCGGTTTTGCGTTAATGGTGGGGTATGCTTTGTTAGGAACCTTATGGTTAGTTTGGAAAACCTCTGGTGCCATTCAGCAGCATAGTCGTCAGATTGCTTTGAATTTATTGATTGGCTTAGCCGTATTGTTAGTGATTGTTAGTGGCTGGTCCACCCTGTTGGATGAGCGCATTATGGATCGTTGGTTTAGCTTCCCCAATACGCTGTGGTTAGCCCCCTTACCCTTGTTGACTGCTTATGCATTGTGGCGTGCACGACAGGCGTTAATGGTGCCAACTAAGCGAGAGTGGCTTCCATTTGCGTGGGTTATTGCTGTCTTTGGCTTATCCTTTCTAGGATTAGTGGTCAGTGTTTTTCCATTTTTAATTCCCTGGCAGCTTACGCTTTGGGAAGCGATTGCTCCTGCTAAAAGCTTGAATTTTATCTTGCCGGGTGTACTGATCTTAGTGCCTGTCATTTTAGGGTATACCTTATTTGGTTATAGGGTCTTTAGTGGCAAGCTGGATTCGGTAGAAGGAGGCTATTAATAATGAAAAAGTCTGTTGGGTCACCTGAGCCTGATCAGCTTAAGCATCCCTGGGGGTGGTTTTTGTTACTGTATCTTGTCGGCATTAGTGGTACTACACTGCTTGCTTACGGTGTTCGCTGGTTGATCTTCTAACTTAGTGCATCATTCTAGCCGCTGGCTACTCTCTCTTGTCTTGATAACCTGGGTAGCTAGCAATTTTACATATCTCTTTTTTCTCTACTTGTCGCCTATCTTTTTTGTTAAATACTGTTTTTAGAGTATAAAATAGATTTTTAGACCATCCTAGCATTGAGTTGTATAACTTAATTCAGTTGAATATTCGCTATTATTTCTTTGTGTAATAGGCCTAACTAAAAACAGTAAAGGGGATAAATATCCTTTCTATTAGTACACCACGTCGTAATATTGATTTTCGGTAGATACTAAACGTGCCTTCCAAAAAAAACTCGACTATTTTCATAGGGAGAAAAAAATTGTTAAAACCAATGAAATTTTTTTCTTTTCTTAGCTGTCTTTAGATGAAAGTCAATGTGAATGACTTTTTACATGTGAACTAAAAACTGTAGCACAGCTTATTATGCCCATAACTTAGGGTATAAACTCTGACTTTAGAGTGCTGAAAGCTTGTATTTCTTAACTTGTCTTTCTTAATAAGTTGAGCTGCAAATGATTAATTGCAGAGTTTAGGAACTTTATTATGAGCACAATGAAAAAAGTGAGTGGTACTGCATTAGCCGTTGCTGCAGCAGGCTTGTTTACGATGGGTGCAGAAATAGCCATTGCAGGTCAAGCTGATCAAGTGAAGTGCTGGGGAATCAATAGCTGTAAAGGACACAATGACTGTGCAACAGCCACAAATGACTGTAAAGGTATGGGATCGTGTAAAGGTCAGGGTTACCTAAATATGTCTGCAGAAGAGTGTAAAGAAAAAGGTGGTACAGTTAAGGAGTAAGCATTAGCTTTAACCTTTTAGTATTTTGTAAGGGTTGATGCGTTCGTGTCCCTTACTTGAGGGCAGGTAACCTTCAACCCTTCATTGAATGCTTGCGAGTGTACCTGGATTTCAATAATATCCAGGTATTTTTTACTCGATAATTATAAGTAATGTGTGAGAGCATGCTGTGAAAAAAGTATTCCATGGTTTTGGTTTAGGCTTGCGAAAAGATTATTATAGTGAAATTTTAGCAACACAGCCTGCGGTTGACTGGTTTGAAATTATTTCTGAAAATTACTTTGTTGACGGAGGAAAACCTCTTTATTTTTTAGACGCAATTCGTGAACAATATCCTATTGCCATGCATGGTGTATCTTTATCGATTGGCAGTACTGACCCATTAAATAAGCTCTATTTAAAAAAGCTAAAATCCCTGGCAGATCGTATTAACCCTATATTTATTTCAGATCATTTATGCTGGACTGGAGTGGGTGGAATTAATAGTCATGACTTGCTACCACTTCCTTACACTGAAGCATCAATCAAGCATGTTGTTGAGCGTATACACTATGTCCAGGACTTTTTAGAGCGACAAATATTAGTAGAAAATCTTTCAAGTTATGTCACATTTGCTGAGTCGGATATGGCTGAGTGGGATTTTGTCAGTGAAGTGGTTGAGCGTGCTGATTGTTTATTATTACTTGATATCAATAATATTTATGTGAGTGCTCGAAATCATCAGTTTGATCCTATTGATTATTTAAAAGGTGTTCCCGCTCAACGTGTTATGCAGCATCATTTGGCAGGCCATAGTGATTATGGTGAATATATTATTGATACCCATGATGCTCCTGTTGTTGATCCCGTTTGGCAGTTGTACAAAGTGGCTGCAGAATTATTTGGCCCCGTTTCTACTATGATTGAGCGGGATGATAATATGCCAGTATTTTCTGAATTATTGGCTGAATTAAATTATGCAAGAACGATAGCTGAACCGATTTATACCCAGCAGCAAACATCTGTCGTATTACCAACAGCAGGTCGTTATCATTTTGCTAGCCCGACTATGGCGATGAGTGTGCAGGAGCAACACAATGGTTGAGTTGGCGAATTTACAAAAGTTTTTTTTAGCGCATTTGCAAGGTCAATCAACGTCTATTAAACAATATGTTACGAAAGAGAAGCCTGGGCTAGCGATATATGCCAATGCATATCATCAACGGTTAAGAGAGGCGCTTGATGGAGACTATCCCTGTTTAGGTCTTTTATTGGGTGATGAGCAATTCAATCAATTAGTGTCTGATTATATTACCTGCCACCCTTCATCAGATCCTTCTTTGCGTTGGTTTGGTCAGCATTTAACCGCATTTATCCGTAAACAAGCACATTATCAATCAATGCCGATTGTAGCTGAATTAGCTGAGTGGGAATGGCGCTTAAGGTTGGCCTTTGATGCTGCTGGAAGTGAAATAGCAGCCATTGATCATGTACAACAATTGACGGCTGATCAGTGGCCAACACTACAGTTTGAGCTTGTTCCTTCGTTGCAAACAGTCTCTTGGCAGACAAATGTTGTAGCTGTTTGGCAAGCACTGGAACAGCAACAAGCACCTCCCGCTATCATCGAAGAACCTACCGACTGGATTATTTGGCGTAAAGGACTTGTGACAAACTTTCGCTCAATTCATGGTGATGAGCGTACGGCGTTAACACTTACGCTTCAAGGACATCATTTTGCCTCACTTTGTGAGCATCTTTGTCAATGGCATGAACCTGAAGCGGTTACTACACGTGTCGTACAACTTTTACAGCAATGGTTAAGTGATGAGCTGATTAAGCAGGTGATTTCATAGTACTACTAATATCACTCCTAAAGTAGGGTATGCTTGCTTTTGTCTTTTTAATCAGTAAAACTGCTCACTCTTGGTAATGGACATTACAGTGGGCTTATGTCTGGTCAAATAACTACACCGAAATTTTCTGCTGAAGAGTCTTTATTACGTGAGACTGTCAGAATCGAATTTGAAAAATTATTAGCAGTTGCTCACTCCGTAAGAGATCAATTAGCTCATGACGATGAGTGGCAGGTATACTGTGCCACTCATATCCCTATCCGTGACCAAGCTGAAGTCCCAACGGCTATTCATGTTGAATCATTCGCCCCAGAATCGCATGATACAAGAGCTGCGATTATTGATATTTTAACGGATTTTTATAAATCGCCAGAGCAAAATATAAATACAACCAAACGGTTGACAGGGTTGGTAAGCGTAAGTTTGCAAAGTTATCAGCAACTTCAGCTATTTAATGCACAGAAAGAAAGATTACGCCAGGCAATGGCCGCATTGCCTCAACGAATACGACGTCATATGCATAAATATGTCCGAGGGCCAAGGCAAGAAACCGTTGTTTTTTTACAGGCTTATCGGCAAGTGCCATTGTTTTCGCCTGAAGATGATGTTCGTCCCCTTACAATAGCCAAAGTACAATTCCATTGGCGTAGAAAAGGCGTTGGCGGGCGACAGGTTTCTGTGGCTGATTTCCGTACCAGGCTAATCACTGAAGCGGAGGCACACTATGGCAAGGGGACTTGCACTAAACCTTACTTTGATAACAATGTTGCACCTGGAAAATTGGTACGGCTAAGAATGAATGTGGAAGCCTTGGAAGGACTACCAGACAATGAGTTATTGTTTGCAGATTATCGTGTTATTAGACCTCATCCGCGAGGCAATATTTTTTACTATAAAGATGGTACGACAAATAAGGTCCATCAGGTGCCGCTCACACCTGTAGCTGCGATGCCTTTTTTTGTGTGTCAGCAACAACCGATCGCAGTCCAACCATTGGGCGATTTAATGCCAAAAGATTGGAGTAAAGAAGGTAAACAATTAGCAGATTATCCAATTTCAGAGTCACCCTATGCGTATCGGTACATCAAACCACGCTATGTTGCCAATGAATAACAGCTGGATGTTAACAGTTACCAACAAAAAAAACTTACAAGTAATACCCATTTCATATATAAAAAACCTTCACTGTGGGTATAGTATTTATTAGAAAAAAGAGAAGTATATACATGGAAATTCCTATTATTGAAACATCACGACTGCGCTTAAGAGGATGGTCATTAGCGGATGCTGATGCATTTGCAACATTGAGTGCAAACCCTGATTTTGCCAGATATATTGGTGGTGGACAGCCAATAAATAAAGCAGAAAGTTGGAGAGTACTTGCTATCCTCGCGGGGCATTGGGTTTTAAAGGGATTTGGGTATTGGGTTGTTGAAGATAGAAAAACAAGTGACTTCTTGGGTAGAGTAGGAATATGGGAACCTGAAGGATGGCCCGGGATTGAAGTAGGCTGGGGTATTTCGCCTGAATATTGGGGCAAGGGGTATGCAACTGAAGCGGCATTGGCTGCAATTGAATGGGGATTTACTTATCTAGAAACATCTGAGCTTATTAGTCTAATCCATCCAGATAATGGAGCATCAAAGAGCGTGGCACTAAAAGTAGGTGAAGTCTATAGTCACTCTCAAACGGTGATGGGTAAACAATGTGATATATTTAAGCTTACTAAGGTGCAGTATTTAAATAAATAAAAAATTCTTTGCATTTTGTAGCCAACCCCAATATGACTATTGGCATTCAACAAGTCTGGAGTCAATGATGTCAAGAAAATACACATTCTTTGTCCATATGAACGCAACAAAAAAATGGTTGTCTCTTAGCAGGGAAGAAAGAACTAAATACTTTGAAAGTATTTAAACAGATATTTTTTCAAAATATCCAAGTGTTTCGATAAAACTATATGATGCCGAGGCATTCAGCACAAAGTGCAGTGATATAGCAGTATATAAAATAGAAAATATTCAAGATTATTATTTTTTCATAGAACAAGGTATTATGGAGGCTGTGCACTCTGCACTAAGAGAGAGTTTTAAAATTTTACCAGGTGACCGGAATGTTAGGCTTATTGTTCATGGACCTCATCAATTTCTATGTCCTCCAGATCGAGAGCAACCTGAATATTACACCCATATAAGCATAAACTGCTTCACTGGTCGGAGTCGCGATGCAAAAAGGCTGCCTTATAAAGCTATCGTAAATAACTTAGAGGCATTCGGTATTCCAAATAATCACATTAAAATCATGCTTCGAGAAATTACAGCAGAAAATTGGGGCTTTAGAGGTGGATATGCCCCTTATTTATTATAAACGAGGGGCATTTTTCCTGTTTGTTAATTGCTAAATTGAGGCGAACAACAAACAACAGCATTTGTGGCATTACAGCTAGAAAACTTCGTACGATTTGACTCAAAATAATTCTCAGTTACAAAAGAGGTATAGCCGCCTCCATATTTTTTATTGTCAAGTTTACCACAATTTTGATAGTAATAATGACCTTTTGCTACGCCCCCTGCGTGCCAGGTGTTGTTAATAGCAACATGACAAACTGCATCAAGATCAACTTTATTATCTGGTAATGGTACCATGATTAAAGATTGATTGGTTTTACCTGGTAATGCGCTATAACAAGCTGGGCGAGCAGCGTTAAGCGCAGCATCTGATAGTTGTGCAGTTGATGAACTCATGGCTTTTAGTTTTACTGCGGCTTTATACTCGGCATCAGAGGCAGGGGCCATCAGTGTATTTTCAACATTTGAAAAGCTTGTATCTACTGCTTCTTCAGCAATAGAAGACGCAGATAGCGTTAATATAAGCGAAGCTAATGGAATACTTACTAAGTGTTTATTCATAACTGAATCTCCCTATTCAAACTTTTTAGTATCAATTTAAATTAGCGTTGAGATTATATGAAAATTTAAGCAACTACTCCAGCGTAAAAATGACCTATTTATACTGTATTAGTCGTCGATATAGTCTGTATCATTGTTTTAATATAAGGGTGTTATAATTGTATCTTCTGTTGATTACTAATAATGGTAAGAGGCTCTTTTCGTTCATCTAACTCGGCTGTAAATGTCTGGCAGGCGTGATTATAAAATAACCCATGACGAATAATTATATTGTCAATTCGGTTAGGTAACCGTTGAACATCGACTTGTTGCTGAGCGTAAACATAGACGAGTTGGACGGTTTTATTCTGTTGTCTAAATAAAACAATGGCATCATTAGGATGAGGATTTTTGATAGATAAGCGTTTTTTGCCATTATTTTGTCCTAATAATTCGCCGTTAAATGGACGTGGACCTGGATACTGATGGCATTGATAGCGTTTAGCGATGGTATGACTGCCAAAGCCAATAAGCTGCTCAGCAATAAAACCTTTAAAACCTTGAGGAGTTGATATTGTCACCCAACCTTGTGGTCCTGCAGAGATTACATTGACGGGAGCATACTGGGTTATTTGAGTAACAATAGAACTATTGATATTGGGATCAGAGAGGAGCGCGGCAGGTGCAAGGGTATAATGCTTGCCAAGCCGATGGTTTGTATAAAGAGGCTGATGTTGCGCTTCTGGCGCAATAGGATCAGCTGCAACAGAAGGTTTGCTTACCAATGAAAGTGGTTCGAAAGCTTGTTGCCACATTAATATTGGAATACTAATAACTAATATGATAAAGCTTAGCAACATAAACTGACTTAAAAAGAATTGAGTAGATTCTGGAGGCTGAGCAACAGCTTCGCTGGGATCACCTAATTGATGTAATAATTGTTTGACCTTATCTTGCATGGCTTGGTTTTGACAATAATGTTTCAACCAATATAAGTGACCAATTGCTTCATTAAATCGACTTTTTGAAATATGCTGTAATGCCAGTCGATATTCTAATTTACTATTTTCGGCAAGGGGGGGTAATCCTCCTAATGTATTTATCCACCAGCCTCGAATAGTATGCCAAGGACCGGTTAGACTCCACCAGCCCAGTAGTAAATTCCATAGATTAAACTTGAGCGCTAAACGAGTGCTGCAGCGTTGGCACCAAATCCCTGAAATTGTTTTCTGGTGGGTGATAATGATGATACCTGTGACCTTCAGCCAACGGCGATAACGTAGTCCTTGTTTGTCCTTGTGACAATGCCGACACACGATCACTTGTTTAATGACAGGGTTAGGAATTGGCGGTGGAGACTTTGAATCCTGATCAGTAAATGATACTGGAGTAGTGATTTCTTCTTTCGAATAGTGGGGGCTAGACTGTGTTGGAGGAGGGTGTGAGCCGTATTGGTAGTACTGTATCAGGCTTTGATAGGTTTGCTGCAACTGTTGAAACTGAGCTGTGGTATCTTGCCCTGGATTTTTATCTGGGTGTAAGGTTTTTACGCGTTGTCGATAAGCTTGCTTAACATCGTGTAGTGAAGCATCTTGAGGTAGGCCTAATTGTTGCAGTAAATCGTGAATTCGTTGCTTGGATGGAGCCGTCATGGCTTGAATTGGTTTCCAATGAATGATGATGGGTTTTGAATGAGTATAGCAGCAGCCTTAAAGTGTAGGCGGCATATGCCGATAACAAGTTTATAGAGGGCTAAACAGTGCGTTCTTTAGGGCATGTTTGGGGGATGTCAGTGTCATAGAGAGCGATGTGGAGGGTTACATCAATGAATATCGCACCAGGACACTTACTGAAATCAATGCGGCCAGAACATGCCGAGCATCATCACCAAACGGCAACCAGTCGTCAGGCGTTGATGTTATCGAAACCTGAAGGAAGTACACGTCAGTTACTGCAAAATACCTTATTACATCGCGTGGGGCAGCAGTTAGGCGCAACTGAGCCAATGCAAGTGGAATCGTCAGGGTATCGACCAGAGCAAGTCGCTGACACTATTTTAAAGTTTGTTGAACAACGTTTATTAGCTGAGCAAGCCGAAGGTGCTGATAACGAACGTTTGCAAAACTTATTAGGCCAAGCTCGGGAAGGTGTTGTAAAAGGATTTGATCAAGCGCGTGAAGATCTTAAGGCTTTAGGCTTATTAAACCCCAATTTAGAAGCAGATATTGATACGAGCTTTGATCTAGTAACCACAGGACTGGATGACTTAGAAAATAAATTTACCAGCAATACGGATAAAATTTCTTTAAGTGAGGCAGCATTAGGTGGGGAGCCTCAACCTGTCACTCTTCGTAGTAATCAGCAATTTTATCAGCTAGATAACCAGTTTTCCTTTCAGGTTACCACGAAAGAAGGCGATGTGGTGACTGTAAATGCTTTTAAACAATTATCTGCATCAAATGGATACTTTCAACAAGGACAGACCTCGGCCAGCTACAGTCAAACACAGTATCAAAGTGAATTTCAGCTGCGGGTTGAAGGCGATTTAAATGAGTCTGAATTGAATGCTATTAATGACTTATTATCAGATGTGACATCATTGGCCAACGACTTTTTTGATGGAAATGTCAGCAGCGCCTTTGATCAGGCTTTGTCGTTGGGAATTGATGCCTCTACACTCAGCGAGTTTTCCCTTACTTTGCAACAAACTGAAGTACAACAGATGCAGCAGGCATATGCTTCAGCCAATGGCGGGGGCTTGCAGTCGTTAAATAATCGCTCTCCTGTTGCCCAACTTGCTGAATTTGGTCAAGATTTACAGAGTACATACCACAAAGCGGGCCAGTTTTTTGAGCAGCCAGGAAAACTGTTAGCCAAATTATTGAGTCAGTTAGAACCTGTCAAATTAGAAAACAGTGAGAAACAGGAAAGTGTATTAACTGAACAGTTAGCGAAGCTGCAGGAAGTAACTGATTATTTACTCTCTTCGTTAGAAAGCTGATATTTACTATTATACTTGTTCAATGCCTAGCCTATTTTCCTTCGTAATAAGGAGATAGGTTAGTATTTGTTTATTTTGAATTAATGACCTATGTGAACGAAGTGGTTTCTAAGACTGTGCTGCCTGATGCATATCAATACTCAGTTTGATTTATTTCGTATTTTACGGATGGTAATTCAGCTGATTTCTGTTACCCTTCACCCGTCTTATTTTACCCTTCATTAAGGGTAGAATATCTGATGAATAACTAGGCTTGTTTTAGGATTAGCATGCGCCTGTAGTCTGCAAAGCAGATGAGCATCATGGAGCTGATAGTATGAATACCTTTCATTCTTCTGACTAAAAGATAAATAGTGTAATTGTTTTACCTATTGGAGTCATGGCCACTCCGAATTTATTTTATCCCAAAAATTACGTTTGTTAAATGATATTTAGTAAGTAAGGCAATAAATCAAGTCAGGAATTGACATTTATTGTTTTTATCACTTTCAGCTTTTGTCTGCCATATGGCTAATTAATCCATATAACACATTGTCACTATGGGCATGACAACTAATTGATTATGCTTGATATATTAGGGAGTTAACATGAAGTTTGAACATTATCCACTTCACCCAGAGCAACGAGCAATTTATTTTGACCAATGTCAGGATACTACTTCAACAAAATATACGCTTGGTGTATCTATAAAATTGCAGGGAGTATTGGATAAAGAAGCATTATCAGAAGCAGTCTCTCAAGTCATCCAATCATTAGATTTTGCTGGGCTTCGGTTTACAATCGTTGATAATGTACCTAAACAGTATAATGCACAACGATATCCTGAACTCTCTATCATTGATTTTAGCGAAGCGTTAAATCCAAGCCAGCAGCTCCAGTCATGGCTTAAGAATGAAGTATCACGTAAATTTTCTTTAGAGCGTGATAGTTTAGTTCGAGTAATGCTATTAAGTGAGTCAGATCAACGCCATGTTTTAGTTGTATTAGCACATCATATTGTTGTTGATGGCTATGGTATCATTAACTTTGTCAATAGTTTGGGGGAAGCTTACGCTGCTAATGTACAATGTGTTGAGTGGCAGGAAAATGGCCTAAACTATTTACCTTGTGTCATTGATAGTGAGGTATATTGTAAGACGCAAGCCTACCAAAGAAGCGAAGTATACTGGAAGAAAACAGTTCAGTCTTATTCTCCTAATGTTGAGTTATTACCGTTAAAATATATGGGCGACTTCAATAAGGGAGTGGAAAAATACAGTTGTACTATGCCAAGCTCTTTAAAAGAAGCCATGTTTGCCACTTCAACTAGGTTGAATATCGGTGGACCACTTGCACTGTGTTTGGCGGGATTAGCGCTTCACTTTTCAATTTATCAGCAGTCGTCTGTTGTTACACTTGGATCGATACTACATAAACGAAAAGGAAAAAATCAACGTAATGTTGTGGGAATGTTCGCTGGTGTATTACCGTTTTATATTACAGTAAACCACTCAAAATCCTGTAGCGATCTAATTAAACACGTTGCTCAAGTTATTAAACAAGTTTACCGTCATCAATATGTCTCGACTAGTCAGATTAAACATGTGAGTGGTATTAATGAACGGTTATTTGATGTGTTATTTTCCTATAATACGTTTGCTTTGGATAGTGATTTTAACGGGTTATTATACCAGTTAGATGAGATATATACTGATGATGTAAACTGTCCGTTAAATATTAGAATATTGGATCAAGGGGATTGTTTTGGACAACAACTGGCTATCACTTATCGTAAAGATTATTTTACATCTTTGGAGATTTCACTGTTGGCGAAAAGGCTATTAAAAATTTGGGAATTTATGACTGAAAATACAGACCAATTACTTGGTGCTATCGATATTTGTTGTTTGGACGAATATAAACAATTGCTGAATTGGTCTGTAAACTCCTTAGATGTCATTAATGATCTTCATGATAAAGAAAAAAATAATTTTAATCATGATGTCACGCTTAATGAGCAAGAAAAAATAATAAAAAAAGTAATCGTTCAGGGACAGAGTCAGGATAATGAAAAGACTATATTAGAGTATAAATCTGACTATTTAAATCATTGGCTAGAACATAACTCGGTGATATTTCCGAATAATCCTGCTATGTTTTTTGCGGGTAAGACTATTACCTACAAAGACTTTAATGAACAAGCCAACCAGCTCGCGCATTACTTGATAAATAAAGGCGTGAAACCTAATGAATTAGTGGGTATCTATCTCGAACGTTCTCCAGCTGTTTTTATTGCGATGATGGCTGCACTGAAAGTAGGAGCTGGTTATTTGCCGTTAAGTACAGCGCTTCCGGATGCGCGTTTAAGGTATATTATAAATGATAGTCAATGCCAGTATGTAATTTCAGAAAAAGCAATTTCGCATACACTTGAGCGATTATTGCCAGAGTGTCAAGATGCTTGTATTTGCATTATTGATGATGACATTTTTTATAAAAAGCTACAGGGATTACCTAAAGATAACTTACAATGCGAAAGGCCGGTTCCCACTGAGAATTGTGCGTATGCTATTTATACCTCGGGTACTACTGGACAGCCAAAGGGGGTTTTAGTTTCTCATGCTAATGTAATCAATCTTTTTGGAGCAGCTAAGTGCTTTAATGTTAACCCAAATAGCCGGATTTTACAGTTTGCAGCAATAACATTTGATGCTTCTGTACTGGAGTGGGGGATAGCGTTTTACTCTGGAGCTTGTCTTTATTTGCTACCAAAGTCGGTCAATTATGATCCATGGCTTTTAAATGAGCAAGTAAATCAATTAGGTATCACTCATGCTTTCTTAACACCAGGTTTATTACCTTCTTTAGATGTGAAGTATTGGAGTGGATTACAACAACTCTTTATTGGTGGAGAGGCGTGTAATGTTCAGGTGGCTGAAGAATGGTCACAAAAAATATCGTTAATCAATATTTATGGGCCAACAGAAACTACAATATGTGCTACATTGGGGGGCTATCAAGCCCAACAGCATAAGCTACCTATTGGCAAGCCAATAAAGGGGTATTCTGTTTATGTTTTGGATAAGCTGCAGCATTTATTACCAATGGGGGCTGTTGGAGAACTGTATATTGGTGGCAATGGAGTTACCCTGGGCTATCTTGGTCAACCTGACCTTACTGCGAAAAAGTTTTGTTGGTTAAACCCATTTGCTGAAATATCAAGCATTGAAGCTAAGCAGGGTAAACAGCGGTTATATGCAACTGGTGACCTAGTACGTTGGCTACCTGATGGTAATCTGGAGTTTGTAGGAAGAACTGATGATCAAGTAAAAATTCGCGGTTTTAGAATAGAGCTAGGGGAAATTAAATTAAAACTTGAACAACTTACAGGTGTTTGCCAGGCTGCTGTTAGCACGGAAGTTGAAGACGATAGTCACTGTATTATTGCATTTCTAGTATGTGATGCAGATATAATAAAAAATGAAAGTAAGGAAGGAGAAATAATCGATAACAAGGATGAAAATAAAATTATTCAACGATTAAGGGAGCAGTTACAACAGAATTTACCAGATTATATGTTACCTTCAAAGTGGTATATTGTTGATAAACTACCATTAAACGTGAATGGAAAAGTTGATTATCGTGCCTTGTCATTGATGGTAGAGAAGAAAAAATTACTAGTATCGGCCACTCAAGAGAGTGACATATTTTCGAGTGACACTGAACGACAAATTGGTGAGATTTGGAAAACATTATTACCACACCAGTCAGCTATAAAAACGACGGATAACTTTTTTCGTTTAGGTGGGCACTCACTACTGGTCATGAAAATGGTAGGCGCTATACGCCATGCATTTTCAGTGGAAATATCAGTGAGTCATATTTTTGCAAAGCCAACAATTAAAGGCATTGCCAAGGCTATCTTACAATCCCAGAATGAGGATAAAGCCCAAGGGGTAATTAAACCAGTTGATAGAAGTAAAAAACACTATGCATCCTATGCACAACGGAGTTTATGGTTTCTTGATCATATGGAGCAGGGCAGTACACATTATAATATGCCTGCTGCTTATCATATTCAGGGGCCGATTGATGATAATGCTTTAAATTATGCGCTGACTCAAATTATTACCCGTCATGAAACACTGCGAACTCAGTTTGTACTTGAACAAGGTGATGTTTTACAAACAATTTTGCCTCCACCTCGTGAAAATCTTATTCAGGTTGTTAAGTTAGTAAGTGACTCTTACACAAAAGCAACTTGCACAGATGAGCTGTGGAGTGAAGTTAATAAACTTCGATATGAAGAAATTTTTGAATCGTTTAATTTAACTGATGATAGTTATTTAGTTAGAGTTAAGCGATTAGATCTTGGTTGCGAAAAAGGAAATATATTATTAATTACTTTTCATCATATTGCTGCTGATGGTTGGTCTGTGGCACTTTTTATTCAAGAACTACAATTTTTTTATCAGCAGTTTTTTGAAAAAAAATCACAAAAAAGGTTACCGCTTTCTTATCAGTATGTGGATTATTCAGCTTGGCAGCGACAATGGTTGAACTCTAGTGAGGCTAAGAGGCAAGCAAATTATTGGCGACAGCAGCTTGCTGAATTACCTAAACTGCATCAGTTACCTCTTGATTACAGTCGACCTGATCGTTTACAACATAAAGGAGGACTGTTTCACGCAAAAGTATCTTTCGAAAAACTAACGCAGTTGCAACGACTCTGTGAACAACAAGGAGTCAGTGTCTTTAGTGGTGTTTATGCGCTATTTACAGCGTTTTTATACCGTTTTACGGGTGAGCAGGATGTGGTTATTGGTACCCCTATGGCCAATCGTGAAAACCCAGCATTCAGTGAGTTAATTGGTTACTTTGTTAATACTGTCGTTTTACGGTGGCGAGTAAATGGAGGCTATACTTTTAATCAATTACTCAACGAATCTATGCAGGTTGTGCAAGGTGCTTATACACATCAGCATTTTCCTTTTGAGCGCGTAGTTGAGTTGATTCAACCTGAGCGTTCATTAAGTTTTCACCCACTATTTCAAATTATGTTAACGGTTGAGGACGATGATAATACGAGCTTTACCTTGGGTGATCAGCAAGCTACAGTATTATCCTATCCGGAGTTACCCGCCAAGTTTGATTTGAGTTTGCAGTTAACCAAAAATGATAAAGGTGCGGATCTGCTTTGGGAATTTAATCGAGAGCTGTTCAGTGAAGGAACGATTGCTCAATTTAATCAGTGCTTTTTACAGCTATTTCAACAATTGATGTCAACACCTGACCAAGCACTAGACCAATGCTTATTACACACAGAAATTCAACAGCAGCAGTGGTTAACCCAACAGTTTGACCAGTGGTTATTGACGTATCCAAAAACAATTTGTGATTTATTTAATTTGCAGGGTCATGCTCAAAGTGGCCATATTGCCGTACAAGCAGGTAATGATTCAATCACTTATTTGCAGTTACAAACCTGTGCTTTACGTTTAGCACAGCAGTTGATTGCTTGTGGTATTCAGTCAGAAGACTCTATTGGTGTATTAACGCATCATTCTATAGATTGGGTTGTTGCAATGTTGGGTATTTGGTATGCCGGTGGAATTTATGTTCCACTTGATCCAAAGTATCCTGATGAACGATTACATTTTATATTGCAGGATGCTCAAATTAAACATGTTATCTCTGAGCCTGCTTTAATGACTAGAGGACATAGTTTAATAACTTTATCTGATGGCCTATTGAATACCAGCGATGCATTAACGGATTATGCTTTGATTCAATCTAATGATGAAGCATGTGGTTTGATGAATGGTATTAAATCGCAGAAGCATGTTAATACAAAACAATTGTCTTATATTATTTATACGTCTGGTTCAACAGGGATACCTAAAGGTGTGTTGATTGAGCACCACTCTTTTGCTCGACATATACAGGAAATGATTGACTGGTATCAGCTCAATGGCACTGATCGTGTATTGGCTTTTGCCAATATTGGTTTTGATGCGTCATTAGAGCAAGCATGGGAGGCGCTTGGTGTTGGGGCGACTTTAGTCATGCGTGAGGAATCATTATGGTCTGCAGAGGCTTTCCGTCAGTGGCTGATAACTCATCAAATAACGCATATTGATATTCCTCCAGTTTATGCGCAGGAAGTATTCACCCCTGTATTACAGGATATTGAATTTTGGCAACTGCAAACTCGTCTGGCCCGTGTTGTTGTTGGCGGGGAAGCGTTGAATGCTAATTTTGCGCAGCAATGGGCTGCCAGTGTTGCAGTAAATCACTGTGATTTGTTAAATGCCTATGGACCTACGGAGGCAACAATAGCTGCCAGTATTTATAAGGTCCCAGCAGGCTTTAAGGGAGAAAATGTACCTATTGGCCAGGGTTTATCTCATGTGCAGTTAGTTGTGCTAGATAGTCTGCAACGTGTTGTTCCTGGAGGGGCAATCGGCGAATTGTATATTGGAGGAGAAGGTGTTGCTAGAGGTTATTTAAATCGTTCCTCTCTTAATGAGACAAGTTTTATTAATTATGCCTTTGCTGACAATATTAAACTACGTCTATATAGAACTGGGGATTTAGTCAGAGTATTAGCGGATGGCAATGTTTGCTTTTTAAGCCGTGTTGATAATCAAGTAAAACTTCGTGGTTATCGAATTGAACTGGGTGAAATTGAGTCAGCGTTGACACAACAAACAATGGTTGATCAAGCTTGTGTTGTGTTGCATGCGCCAAATACACCACAAGCGCAACTAGTCGCTTATATTATTCTTAATAATGCAGATAATAGCGATAACAACCAATCATTGAGTGAGAAAAAAACAGATATCATCACTGCATTAAGAATGAAATTGGTAGAGCACTTACCAAGCTATATGGTTCCTGCTGCTTATGTAATTATTTCTGCTTTACCATTAACAGTTAATGGTAAAGTTGATCATCACTTATTACCAGAGCCCAAACAGAATGACTTCTACAGTACCCAAGAGTATACGGCTCCTACTGATACATTAGAGGTTTCACTGTGTGAGGTTTGGCAGCAGTTGTTGGGACATGAGCAGCTAAGTATTACTGCTGACTTTTTTGAGCTTGGCGGACATTCAATGTTAGCGGTTAAAATGGTCTCAGAAATAAAGCAGCGTTTAAATGCACAGATCACTGTGCAAACTGTTTTTGCTCATCCTACCATACAACAGTTAGCACGTTATTTACATTTGCATAAGCTGGATGATGCGGGTGGACAGGTTACTGGTAATCAGGTAAATAGTAGTTGTTTGAGTGAGGATAACGTTGTCGCCGATGACTGGTTATTGCATGCTAAAAACTATTTACACCCAATAAATAAAATGGACAACAGCCTTCGTGCAGGGGCATTACAATATGCATTATTAACAGGTGTTACTGGGTATGTTGGTGGTTATTTATTGCATCAATTGTTAGTTCAGAATGATCATGTGCACTGTTACTGTTTAGTGCGAGCTGAAGATGAGTTCAGTGGCTTAGATAGAGTTAAAATACACCTACAGGACTATGATTTATGGCAACCACAATTTGCTGATCGAATTTCTGTCTTAGTCGGTGATTTATCGTCACCCAAGTTGGGGTTGACGGATATACAGTGGGATACGCTATCGAGTGAACTGGATTTAATTCTCCATAATGGGGCACGTGTTAATCACTTATTACCCTACACTTGTCTTGAGGCAGCAAATGTTGGCTCAACACTGGAATTGCTCTCTTTAGCCGTAAAACGTCCAGCATGTCGGTTTGTTTTTATTTCCACTTCAGGTGTATTTAACACCGCAGCCAAACGCCCTTACAATGAATTATCTTCTATTTGTGAACAGCAACATGCACAAAATGGTGGGTATTTAGCCTCCAAGTGGGTGGCAGAGCAGCTTGTTGAAGAAGCATACTCTCAGGGCATGAATGTACAGCTAGTACGTTTAGGAAGAGTTGGGATGCCTGCTATGCATCCCCAGTTGGGAAATACGACAGATGTTATTGCTCGTTATATGCAAAGTTGTCTAATGCTTAATTGTGTCCCTATGCTGTCTTTTAAAGAGCATTTTATTCCTGTCGATTATACGGCAACAGCCATTGTCACCTTGCTTCAGCAAAGTTTTTCTGAGCATGTTTTTCATCTACTAGGCTGCCAACAAGTAGACTGGAACTTACTTTTGGCTAAAAAACAAGGTTTAAAAACGATTAGTTTGGCTGAGTGGCAAGTTAAAGCAGAGGCGTGGGTTTCATCTGGCAAAGAGCTACCTTTTGCTCCCTATCTGTTTAGTGGGTTATTAGACTTTGAGGCTGGTCAGGCTGTAGAGGTGACCGAGCAGCAGACCCAATGCTTATTACATCAGTTAGGCTTGCAGCAACCTGTGCTGTCACCAGAGGCGTTATCTGATTATATAGACGCTCAATCTGTAGCTATCTCACAGAAAATGACTTGCCAGCAACAAGAAAATGAGTCAGCCCGTTATGCGACAGAGGAGATTGAAGAAGATCAGTTGTCTATGATTTAACAAGACGTTTTAAGGCACGTCAATGTGCCTTGGTAAAATTGCTAAACCTTACTGGATACAGTAAGGTTGGCACTATGTGGATACATAACAACAGCCTTTTTTAGTCTTTGGATAACAATGACCACTACAGCATTAGCCCCGATGAAAGTTCTTACCATTCCTGTTACACCTTTCCAACAAAACTGTTCTTTAGTCATTTGTCAGCAGACAAAGCGTGCAGCATTAGTTGATCCCGGTGGTGATACCGATGTTTTGAAACAAGCTGTTGACGAGGCGGGTGTGGTTATCGAAAAACTGTTACTGACTCATGGGCATTTGGACCATGTGGGAGGCACAGCCAGTCTAGCAGAGCACTATAACGTGCCGATTGAAGGGCCTCATGAAGCTGATCGTTTTTGGATTGACCAATTACCTATGCAAGCCTCAATGTTTGGCTTTCCGCCTGTTAGAAGCTTCCAGCCTGATCGTTGGTTGCAGCAAGGGGATGAAGTACAAGTAGGCGCATTGAAATTTCAAGTATTGCATTGCCCAGGACACACACCAGGTCATGTGGTGTTTTTTCAAGCAGAGAGCAAGTTGGCATTTGTGGGAGATGTGCTGTTTGCAGGGTCTATTGGTCGAACTGATTTCCCTCAAGGCGACTTTGATACATTAATCCATTCAATTAAATCCGTGCTCTTCCCGTTAGGTGATGATGTGGAATTTATACCCGGTCATGGGCCAAACTCCACATTGGGAAGAGAACGTCGCTCCAATCCTTTCGTGAGTGGTCAGTTTGGTTAAGCTGATACATTATTTTCAATTAAGGTGCTTTTAACATTTTCTTTGAAGGATAAGGGCACCTTGTCGCTACAGCATTTTGTGATTTCCCTAGATAAATAAGCAACTTTATTTACGCTAGTTCACGTTTTTGTAAGTGAATGCTAGCCATCATGCCTATATTTTGGAAACTTACCGTGGTTTGAATACCCCTTAGTCACTGATGCAGGGTTGTGTCAGTTTCGGGATGAAGAAGGGATTTTAAAGCCCATAGCTCACGTACTAAAACACGTAATAGTCGTAATCACGGATCCAAATGCATGATGGACTCAAATCCTGCCCTAGCGATTGCAGTTTTTGCTCATAATGAAGCTGCTCGTATCACTACTTGCTTAGAAAGTATTCGTATCAGTATTATCAATTCACCACACAATGCGTTGCCTGAGGGTTCATACCAGTGTTATGTATTGGCAAATGGTTGCACTGATAACACGGCACAGGTTGTTGCAGAGTATCAGCAGCAACATTCATGGGTAAATCTGGTGGATATCAAGGAAGGGGACAAATCAAATGCCTGGAATGTGTTTGTACATGAAGTCGCTGCTGAGGCTGAAACTTACATTTTTATGGATGGTGACTGTGAAGTAGTAGGCGATTCTCTTTACCAGTTATATCAGTATCAAAAAGCCCATCCACAAAAGAATGCACTGGCAGCGATACCCATGGATGTGGGGCGGGGCACTAAGCAACAGATTATTACGATGGTCACACGTGGTGGTTTGGCTGGTAATTTATATGCATTACCCCATCAATTTGTGAAGCGTGTACGGGAAGGAAGTATCAAGCTACCTGTGGGTACGATTGGTGAAGATAGCCTGGTTGGTGCACTGGCATGTTTTGATCTTGATGTGACAAGAGGTTGGGATAGAACGCGTATAGGTGTCTGTGAGCAGGCACGTTTTACATATAAGCCAATGGATTGGTTATCCTGGCAGGAGTGGAAAGTATACTATCGGCGTAAACAGCGCTACAGCATTCGTCACTGGCAAAATAAAATGATAAAAGCCATTTTAACGACTAAAGGCCCACAATATTTACCTGAACATGTGAAGACCATGTATCAACATTATTTGCAGGAAATACAGTTAAGTTGGCGTGGACTCGATACTTATTTTGATATGTTGGCTTGGCGACAAATAAATAAAGAAACTGAATAAGAAAAATAACTTTCTACTGAGGTTATACCCACAGCGAAGGATTTCTAGTGGGTTTAGTCTGTTCTGTTAAAACTAGCGATAGCACCACTAACTGTGCCATCAAGTGATGAAGCCCAGGCCAATGGTCTATAACTTTACCTTTACAGCAGCCATTTTCTAAAGCACTTTTGTCTGTCAATGGCACAATCTATATTCATCACGAACTTTTTTTATATGCAATTGCTCTGATTAAACTAGGCTTATAAAGTATTTTTGCACTGAAATGCATGCTGCTCTGAAGGCTATTGCTGTGAAGACAAGAGTTACATCTGCAGACGTTGAAAAGCACGATAATAAGCACTGGTATTATTTGGTGTATGCGCTTTGGGTTTTCATTTTTTTACCAAGTTTGAGCTTTTGTAAGTCTCATACTCTGGCACCCTGTCATACGACACAAAACAATTCTCTATTTATTGATTCAGTGACTTTTACTAAGTTAGGGCCGGACTGGGCTTTAATGCAAGGAGTAATTGATAGCTCTATTGTAAAAAAAGTTCAGGCAATACTGAGTGACGAGTCAATAAAACTTATTGTGATGGGGTATGTACCAGGCTCAATTGACGATGAGGCGAATCGACAGGCTGGAGTAATCATAAGAAAGTCAGGTATTACACTATGCACGACTGCCAAGAGCTCTATTATTTCAGGCGGGGTAGATTTTTTTCTCGCAGGAAAGCGGCGTTATATTCATCCTGACTCTCGATTGGGGGTGCATTCCTGGCAAGGTGTGAGTGGTAAACAAGGCTGGGAGTTCACTGCGGAGGCCGCTGAGCATCAAGGTTTTTTAGCATATTATCAGCGCTTAGGAGTCAGTGAAGCTTTTTATTGGTTTACATTGAGTTTTCCTTTTGAAACAGTCTATTGGTTAGCACCTGGTGATATTTATTATTGGTCTATTGCAGAGATTATGTGATCCTTTATGTGGTAGGGAATAAGTTGTAATTTGAGGGTGGTATTCATGAAACTCAGGTTGTGGCAAATAAAAAAGCACTTTTTAAGTTATATATTATACCTTTTTTTATTTGGAGGGATAAATGTCAGTGCTGCTGTGAGTGAAACAGTTGAACAAAAACAGCAGAAGAACGAGTCTATTGAGCAGCATTGTAAAAAAGCAATGAAAAATATGAAGCATTACATGCCTAATATACTTGATAAAGCAAAAAAAAGAGCAGCCAAACAAGGTGTAGATTTAACAAAGGATAAACAAGTACAGCAGTTAACACTGGCTATTACCAATAGTAACGAGTTGCATAATATGACTTTAGATTGCCAGGCACGTTGGGAAAAATATCAAGCCTCTGCGGTTTGTATGGCTGGTGCAGACAGTGAGTCAGCTTTCGCCTTGTGCATTCCCAAACTACCTGAGTAATAATTCCCTTCATGAATCAATTTATGGTTATTGCTAGCCTCAATAGACCAGGCTAGCTTCATTAAAAAAATGTTGTCGATATAAGATGCAAAATAAAAAGCGTCAGCAGGTGTTTGAAATGGTTTTCATTGATGTATCTACTAAGAGGTTCGAATTGTTGCTTTTATTGAATGTATTAAGTGTGTTTATAAAATGTTGATTTAGTACCGTATTCGGACGTAATGTGTGTAAATGATCTATTGCTTCATCAAGCGTGTTATAGCGACCAGTCGACAGCCAATAAGCAATAATAACGGCAGCACTACGTGAGTAGCCAAGGGCACAATGGACTAAAATATGATAGCCCTGTTGTTGATAATGATGGATAAACTGAATGGCCTGTACTAATTGGTCCTTGGTGGGTGGTGTTAGATCCATAATGGCAAGAGACAAGTAAGGTACTTGTTGGTTTATCAGTTGAGGATGCTCATTATACTCACTCGCTAAGTCAACAATTGCTAAAGGTTTCAGTGCTTCCAAAGCACTTAAGTCTCTTGTATTCAGTTTACGACCTATGGCTAACTGAGCATCTACACGTTGATAAGCTGGTTGATTTTTTGTATACCAAAGCCATGATAGTAAAGCGCCTAAGTGATAGGGGAAAAGTAACCAGCGTGCTGCAGGTTGAATTCTTCCTTGATCTTTTTGAAAAATATCTGCACCCAGTCCAGCATAACCCAGACTAATAATTATTAGCGAGCAAGTTGGCCATAATAAAATAAGAGTGGTTGGTGGGTTAATAAACACCAGTCCGGCACACGATAATGCAGACAAACCATAAATTAAACTATAACGCGAATTGATTAATCCTTGCCATTGCCAAAAAGATAAACTATTTCGGTTATTCAAGTGGGACCGATGATTTGCGTTGTTGATGGTCGGAAACAGGTAGCAGCTTAACCAGCCCAGTGCTAGCCCAGTAGGAATATCAATAAAATGATGCTGATATGTGAATAATACAGAGACAGCGATTAAACTAAACCAGACATGTATTATAAACTTAAAAAGACGATTACAAAGGGGGAGATAGTGCAGCCAGAGAATAACTAATAATGCAATATGCAAGGAAGGAGCTTGATTATAGGGCTGATCAAAGGCATACAGTAAGTTAAATAAGTCACCTAATAAACTATTAACTTCTGGTCGAGGAAAGGCAAACTGTAGGGGATAAATTAAAAAACAAAATACAGCGACTAAAATAGCAAATCCTAAGCGTCTAGTGAGAGTGGTTAGTGCATGTGTTGACTGACAACAAAAGAGAGATAAGGCAAAAAATAGGTCGATGCTCCAATAAGGAATAATCATCCAAGGGATTACGGGGATTGACATTTCCCACTCAAAGTATACCGAGGGGACAGGTGCTCGTAGGAAAGTTACATAGTTTGCAAGTCCATAATTGATAAAAAAAAGTGGCCCTAAAAGAGCCAGTGAAAGACATGCTTGCTTAAATAGATTTTGATTCTTCATGGTAATTGCGGATGACATTGCGGTTTTTTTACTGCGGTTGATACACTAAAAATGCCGTGCTTTTCGATGGACATATCTACTTTATAAAAGCCAGCTTTATGAACTAATTGATCCATTTCTTGTTGAGTTCTACGCCTCATTATCCATGGTTTACCCCCTTGATGGCTGGTTAATACACGAGCAATCGATTCTAGCTGAGGGTGCCAGGGCTGGTTTGTGTAAATTAATAAACCTTGAGGTGCGAGGATAGAATATAATGCGTGTAAAGAGCCCATCACAGCATCATTGTCACTAAAAAGTTCGTATAACCCTGAAACGATAATAATTGAGGGACGGAAACTAAGTTGTTCTATTGCTTGCGCATCAAAGGCATCTCCTCGTTGAAACTGAACTTGTGATGATAAATTAAGCTCTTCTATACATTGTCGTCCTTGTTCAACATTTGCTTTTGAATAATCTTGTAATAATGCATGTAATGGTTGGTTTTGATAATGCTGAATGACATCCAGCACATAGCGTCCATGACCGGCAGCAACATCAAAAATAGCCACTTCTTTAAGCTGAGTGAGCTGTTGCTCTATCGCATCATTTAAGGCATCTTCAATCAGTTTGAGCCGTAGCCTAATACCACGCCATCCAATCGCATTAAGATAACACCAGTCTATCAATTTACCGACCAGGAATTTTCCTGCTGGTTTATTGGCGTAGACATAATCAAGCATGCGACCTGAATCAAAGCCATCTTGAATACCAACTCGAATACCATCACTGAGAGAACCAACAGAGTAGAGTAATTTTTGCTGTAATTTAAACCACCAAAATTTAGGGTTGGTTTTAGGTAAGGGTTTTAAGAGTTGTTGGTACTCGTCATAAGTGTAGCCCTGTTTATCGGCATTGGTAAGATCGCTGTCAGGTGTAGGCCGGGCTAATAAGTCTTGAATAAACATCCGTGTCTTGGCAATAGGTAAATGGCGGTTTATCTCATTGAACGTATCATGGAAAAAACCAGGAAAAACTTGCATTTCTTTTCGTAAATTCGGTAAGTGATTATAAAAGTGACGTTGAGCGTGCTGTTTGACAACAAAATCAGCTCCAGAACAAAGTAGCAAGGTTGGAACAGTGATTGCTCCGGCATCTTGCATTAATCGCGTACCCGCATCGTATAAATCAACCAAGACATTGACAGCAATTGAAGGGCATATCAACGGGTCATTGTCATATTCAATTATTTTTTCAGGGTCATGAGTGAGCAAACGCCCTTTGACATAACTGCTGATAAACGATTTGGGGCGATATTTTAAGAGGAGCCGTAATGCAGGAATGGCAAAGGGTACATAGAGCCGAACGCGTAGTGCAGGACTACCTAAGATCAAGCCGCGAATCGCTGGAGCATAGTCATGGACCCAGGTACTGGCAATGACACTACCCACGCTATGGCCAAGAATAATCATCCGGTCCATTGAAATCTGGTAGTCCTTTTCGATATGGCGAATAAAGCTATCAGCATCTTTGACAAGCTCATTCAGGTTATTCGCATATCCTCGCTCACCTGGCGATAGTCCATGGCCACGGGCATCCCAGGCAAACAGGTGAAGGGTAGGGATATTGAGTTTATCGACCATTTCTTGCCAACGCCCTGAGTGCTCATGTCCTCGATGAAAGAGGATAATGGCGTAGTGTCCTGTCGGATGGGGGGCCCAATACCGGTAAAACAGTTGCGTGTTATCCCAGCTATTGAAGTTACGTTCTAACGGTGTGCGTGTCATGAGTAGGTCTCTCTCTACCGTTTCCTTTGCAGGTAAAAAAGCTGAATGGAAATAAGTATGTGATGTGTTTCATAGTTAGGCCAGTTTCTCCTAACTTTGCTGGAAGAGCCACTGGGGATAGATAACCTCTCACCTCATACCGTCCTAAGTATCATTATATAATACCTTAATAGGGATGCTGTGCTATAAGCCTTTTAGTGATTACAGTGCATTTAACTTTAGAGCACCACAGAACAGTCCTTTGGTGAAAATAGTTAGTCTAGATAGTTCAAGAAGGAGTGATCCCTGATGCAGCAGGTAATTGCAAAGATAAGTGATTCACTGACGGATTTCCATGATCATGTGGCATGTCACTTACAGGAAGGTGATTTAATTTTTATTTCGATCAGAAGTGCGTTATATAAGCAGGTTGCACAAACGACGAATAGTTGGACATCACATGTTGGTATTGTTATTCGGGAAAAGAATGAATGGTGGGTAGCAGAAAGTGCTGTTCCTTTTAGCCGAAAAACACGGTTAAAAAAATTTTTAAAAAGAACGGTGGGCACGCAAGTTTGTATACGCCGTCTTAACGGAGGGTTGACTAAAAAACAGTTACAGCTACTGAAAGCAAGCATTAATAGCCGCATGGGGATATTGTATCATTTAGGTTTCGATTTTGATGCTAAACGACAGTACTGTTCTAAATTTGTTCATCACGTATATGCTGAGGCGTTAAGTTTGAGGTTGGGTAAAGTGGTAACATTTGAAGAGTTATTAAAAAGTAATCCAAATACAAATTTATGGTTTTGGCGGTTATGGTATTTTGGCCGTATTCCTTGGCACCGAAAAACAGTAACACCTCAAAGTCAGTTAGTTGATCAACAATTAGAAACCATCTTGTTATCTGATAACTAG
>NZ_JAGSOY010000140.1 GCF_018837975.1 Zooshikella harenae
TATGATAAAAGCTGAATATGTCATCCACCACTTCAATTTGAGGGAACAGTTAACCGTTAATAAAATTACCTTAAGAGATTATAATTTTACAAAACCAAATCTTGACTTAGAACAACAAGCACAGCTTACGACAGAAGCTCAACGGGAGTTGTACTACCATAGTGGTCTGTATCAAACCATATCCACTGGATCACACCAGGCCAATGTGAAACTCCTTCAGGCACAAAGCCAAATAACACTAGGCCAGGGTGAGAGTAATTGCATTTATCTGTTACCTGGCGGAATCTTTACACTACAAGAACATACCAACCCTCAATTAAATCAGCAGTATCTCGTTACAAAAGCTCGTCATCATGGTAAACAACCGCAATCACTCGAAGAAGACGCCAGTGATGAGCCTACTACTTATAACTGTCACTTTAACTGTACTCGCTTTAAAGATCTTGAATACAAGTCCATCGCCTCCCCCAAAGTTATCAAAAAAAATCGTTGCTATAGCGTTGAGTCTGCAATAGTTGCTGGACCAAAAGGCGAAGAAATCTACACCGATCACTATGGCCGAATTAAAGTTCAATTCCACTGGGACCGTGATGGTCATTATTCAGAACACGCTTCTTGTTGGGTACGTGTGGTACAACCTTGGACAGGCTCAGGCTGGGGAGCCTTACAACTACCACGAATAGGTCAGGAGGTTTTAGTTAGCTTTATTAATAGTGATCCTGACCGCCCAATCATTAAAGGAGGATTTTACAATGGACTGAATATGCCACCTTATCAATTACCTGAGCATAAAACCAAAACTACGATTAAAACCTGTAGCACACCCAATGCCGAGGGATTTAACGAATGGCGCTATGAAGATAAAAAAGGTCAGGAGCAAATTTTTGTTCATGCTGAACGCAATATTGATGTCCATGTCAATCATAATAAAACGACATATATAGGTAATCAGCAACATGAAATTGTTGATCAATCACACCATAGTCATATTCACCAAAACTTTTCACAGCACATACATGGACAACTGAATACTAAGGTAGAACAACAACAATACATTACTGTGCATGGCAGTCTGCATGAAAAGTCCAAGCAAAAAACGTTTACGGACAGTACTCAAGAAATCCATTTACAATCCAGTAGTAAATTGATCATTGATGCTGGCATGGAGTTAATCGCCAAGGGTAATAACAGTTTTTTTAAGTTAAATCCCGGTGGGGTCACCATGAATGGCCCAAGTATACGTATTAATGCAGGAGGAACACCAGGTATTGGTACACCAGAAAACCTTAAATTACCCATAAAAGCAGACACAGTACCAACCGTTCAGTTACCGCCGAAAAGAAAACCTATTGATATTAAAGCTCTCAAAGCTTCTATTGATAATCAGCAAGAAATTCGTCTTGCCAGTGATTATGCCTTAAGACAACTCGTTAGCTTAGCCAATGACTTACCAGAAGACCATTTTATTTTCGTTATGAAAGGTATTTTTGGTATCGAAGTTACTGTTAAAACCTATAAAAAACTGTATGATTTAGCAAAGAGTAACAGCATTCAAAATCCCTCTATTATTGTAACTGACTCTCTAATTCATGGTCATATTGCTGGCTATAATCAAGATGACAATAAAATATATGTTCATAAAAGCCTTGCTTTAGATGCTATTGATAACAATGAAAGTAAAGCCAAACTTTTCGCTATATTACTTGAAGAATTTGGTCATTACATTGATGACTTATTACGGAACAATTTGAGTTCAGTCGGAGGTGATGCCAAAAATGATGAAGGCGCTGCTTTCGGTTATCATATCGTTAATATCGATTATACAGTTCAAGATAATATTGATTTTGCTGTCATTGATGCTCCTAAATATTCAGGTCATTTAATTATCCCTATCACTGAAGCCCACGAAAAAGCATTGGAGTATCTTGATATTATTGAACAACTGGACGATGGGCGCTTCCAACAATGGGAGTTTTTTGGCGCAGGCGAAGGTGTCGGTGAACATAGCCATGGCCATAAAAGTATAGAGCTTGCAGCCTTTATTTCAAAAAGTAGTGAGGACAGTGTATTAGATCCAATATTGAAACAAAAAGATAATCCTAAAGAACTGCTAGAGATAGCTTATAAGATATATTACGGTAATTGGTTACGTGATTTCTCTCAGCTTTGTGATCCAAAAACCATTAGACCCGAAAACGAAACACTTGAAGATTTACAAAAAATTCTTTTATCTCGCCAAGCTTGGACCAGAATTATTGCCGTAATCGGTGCTGTAGACTTTCTCCCCAAAAATGAGAATGATGCAGATATTTCTGAATATGTTTATAAGTCTACCATTCCTGACCGACTCGGTGTCTATCGTCCAGAAGAGCATATAGACAACCCTAAAGGTATATCTGAAGCAACAAAAGTCTCCAAAAAATTTGTGAAACCACCTACTGAAGAACAACTAGCAATAAACCTTAAAACAGGGTTAGCTAATTATATTGCAACCCCCACACCCAACGAGTCTTTTGAGCCAGCAACTCAGTATCTTAAAGGTCAGTTAAAACTATCGAAAGATAAGTATTCAAATGAAAGTGGAGGAAAGCGAAATGAGGCTTTCAGACACTATGGGCAAGCTCTTCATGTATTAGAAGATTATTTTGCTCATTCTAACTTTGCAGAATTATCGCTTATAAAGTATGGAAATCTAGGAGTGATAGGTCCTGTTGCAAAACAAGTTTATCCTTGGTGTGTACCTGTTGCAGGCCTAAATCGCTTACCTATAGTTACTGGTGTCTTTGGGCCTGTTGATACAGTAGCCAGTTTATTGTCTAAACTCACAGCCATCTTTAAAGCGGGAGCAATCGAAAAGCCTGAAGAAGAAAGCACTGAATTTAAATTAACACCAGCAGAACAAATCATTGGCATCGTGTTACATGATTTAGCTGAAAGTGAAAATAATATAAAGAGTAGTTCAAATAACGTTGAAACTGAAAGTTTATTTCAAGATTTCATGAGTAGTTTTAAGAACGTTAGAGAGTTTTCCTGGTACTATGAACGTTTTAATCAGTATATTGTAACAAAAAAATATTTCCACCATTTAAAAAATAACATTAGTTTATATAAACACCTTCCTGACTTTGAGTTTGAGTTTGAGTTTGAGTTTGAGTTTGAGTTTGAGTTTGAGTTTGAGTTTGAGTTTGAGTTTGAGTTTGAGTTTGAGTTTGAGTTTGAGTTTGAGTTTGAGTTTGAGTTTGAGTTTGAGTTTATAGAACATATCAAGCATAAAGTTATGTCACTTATTGCATCCCTATTAAATACTATTGTTATGCATACCAGTGATTTACAGACCTACATTGATGATGATCATGGTAACAGTCCGACCCATACTCAGCTTGCTAAGGATCATGATGAACATCCACTACACGAACTCGCATCTTCCTTGGCAACACATGCTGTACAGGATGTAACCCGCAGCATGGTTAAAGTATGGCTTGGATATAATAATATTAATGATGTTTATAAACTTATCGATAAATATATTGCTCACCCCAATGATCAGGATTGGATGCTTGAAATAGTAAAAAAATGGAGCAAAGATTATAAAGAGAAACTTAAAAAATGTAAAAAAGGTGATATTTTTAACACGGTATCTCACCACACAAAAGAACATACTGAACAACTTAAAGAAAAGCTAAAACAACTAGAATCAAACATTAACAACGGACCAAACAAACTAACAGAAATTCAAGAAAAATATAAAACCGTTTCATTGGAACAACTAACCAACAAAATTAAAAATTCAACAAAAGGTATAATAATTGATTATTTAACACGAATAAAAAGGCTACCAAAAATCTTACAAGAAAGCCATTCAAATCATTACCCAGCACTTAAAAACAAAACACAAAAACAATTAAAAAATGAAATAAACAACATTACCGACACCTTATTTAAAAATATGCAGCAACTACATAGTACTTATATAACATATGCATATAACCATATAATAGAGATAAGCACCACCGCAAAATCATTACAAAAAAAAGACCTTACCGCCTTCATAAATAACAAAAAAAGGAAATTTATCGAACAATTATCTCTTACAGAAACAAACAAAAAAAACTGGTTAGTACAATTAGCAATGATTACGATCTATTAGCAAAAGAGTCACAAGTAATATCAGATCACCTTGAAAAAGAACTAAATGAGTATTGGTCAGCAATCAATGAATATGCATCAAAGTTTTCCAAGTAATTTCATTCAAGCCTTGTTCATTTTTATTGTAATCAGCACTACCATACCGTGCTATTCTTCAAATTTAACAATAACGCTCAATGATAGAGATATCGAAATCAATAACAAAGCTGTTTTTCTCGATACCAGTATAGATAACTGGTTCAACCTACTAGGTAAACCAGATAGGACCACCAAATTTGTCGTGAAAGGTTTACCCGAGGAATATTTGAGAGTTGCTTATACCTGGGATAAATTAGGATTAGCCATTGAGTCACGATTAAAAACCAACAAAGCACATTCTTTATTGATCATGCTTGACATAAAAAACTATTCAGAAGACATTGGGCCATTTTACAAAAAACTTACTTCGCCAAATAATGCGCCTATAGGAAAAATTAGCGTTGTAACAGACTTATACTTAGCCTCAGCTAATAGAAAGATTGCTTATGAATTCATTCTACTTCCCAAAAATGATTTTAGTGGAAAACTAAAAGTTGAAGGAAAAGAAGTCGACAAAACCACTCTTGAAAAAAACTTTTTTAACATCCCTAAGAACTACAGCAAAAGATCATTTTCGAAAATAAAGCCTATTAATACCATTTCTGACTTTCCCAAAATAGCCTCTCTAGGCAGATCAATCGAATATGCCATGATGGGTACAGAGTTTGGC
>NZ_JAGSOY010000141.1 GCF_018837975.1 Zooshikella harenae
GAATGAACTGTCGTTAACAAACCAAAGGGTAGTTATATAATGAAACCAATTTAAGCTTAGTGGTACTGACTGTGTTTTTCAATCAATAACCCTGAAAACACGTTTATAAATACTGTGTGGCATTATGGGGTGAAGGCTTATAGGGTTAATGATAATTCAGCTTAATTTTGATTTATTATGTGGATACATTTTGTTTTTGTATTATTACTCTTGATACTGCAATCAGCGCGCGCTGAGCCGACCCCTGTAACCCTTTTAGGGGATTATAATTATTATCCGTACAGTTATGTTGAAGGGAATAAGTTAAAGGGCCTTTACCCGCTGATTATTCGGCGCGTCCTCAGTCGAATGCCAAACTACCATGCCACACTAGAAGGTGTACCTTGGAAACGAGGCCTTAAGCTACTGCAAACCGGTAAAGCCTTTGCCTTATTTCCACCCTATAAACATGAAGCTACGCGGCCTTATATCGCGCCTTACTCAAAGCCACTGCTTGCAGAAACCGTTGCGGTGTTTTGTCGGGCAGAAATCTTAACAACCAGCCGACCTCGTTGGCCGGATGATTACTATGGGCTAACCATGGGTATTAACTTGGGATATGAATTAGGTGGGGATGCATTTTGGGCTGCAGTGAAAGATCAAAAAATAGAGCTTAGGGAATATGGCAGTAATCGTTTGAATTTAATCAAGCTGTTAGTAGCAGGTCAAACAGACTGTTATGTCAATAGTCGGCAGGCGATCTTACTATCCTGGCGTCAGCTTAAGCAGGAAAACCATCGTCAGATGATGCCTTTGGTGGAAGGGGCTATTGTTTCGGTAGAGTATGGTCATCTGGGGTATACCAATCAAGCGTCTGAGCGTTATCCCTACAAAGATGACTTTGTACAGGCCTTTGATCGTTCGGTGGAAGCCCTACAGCAAAGTGGAGAGTTAAAGCGCTTAATTGAAGCGTACTGGCAACACCTCCTGCCTACAGAAGTAAACCAAGGCAACGCCCAGCCTTGACTGAAAGAGCGTGTTGGTTGTGTTATTACCAGCTAAAGCCTCTAGGGAGTAATAATCGACCTAACTCCAGTATTGTTTTAAATTTATCCTGTTGCTCTTGAAGTTTCTGTGTATCTAGTGTGCCTTGAAAGAACAAATAATCACCGGATTCAGTGATATTCTGCCAAGCGGAGATAGGTTGGCAAAGGTGTGTTTCTAATGAAGTGATAATATCAGCTAAGGATGTGGGTATAGAGATCCATACTTTCCCCTCGCCCTCATCCACCGCATTGATAGGATCGAACACCACACGCAAGACATAGTTATAACTGTCCAGCTGGGCAGCAATATAATAGGAAACAATAAAATAGGTCAGTCCTGGCACAGGCTCACGAAAAATACAGAGTTGAGTATGAGGGTTTGTGTTAATGAGGCAAATAAGCTCATCTTGGGTCATACACGTTATACTCAAGAAGGAATCGATTAATAAACACTATAGCTTACGGCAAGTCAGGCATGTAGTATTCACAGTATGATCCAAACTTGAATCGTTGTAAGAGTCCTTACTTCCGTACTATGAAAAATACTGAAAAAAGTCAGCCCCACGTAGTGGTGAAAGAGAAACGCACTCAGTTATCCTTAACATCAGTCAAAAATCATCAACCTAAAATGCCCTCTAGCCAGCGTCCCTTGCATGAAATTTTTGCTGTTCTTGAAGCCGCTTTTCCCAAGGTGCTTGGTAAAACATTTCATCCCCTCAAGATTGGTATTCACAAGGATTTGGCGCAATCTGTGGTACGAGAGCAGCTGAACCATCGAGAGTGTCGGCGAGGTCTGTATGCGTGAGTAAAGAGTATTCGTTATTTGGAAACCTGTCAAACGAGTGCTCAACGTCTAGATCTGGAGGGTAACCCTTGTGGTGAAGTCACTTCAGAACAAGCACTTTATGCCACAGAGCAGCTGGCAAAACGCAAAGTACAAAAAGAAGCGTGACCTGGTTGAAGAGAGCATAGCTGGGGCCAAGCCACGCAAGGTGCCTAACAACTCAGCTAGGTCATTTAACTATAGTGGCTTTTATCAAAAAGCGCTTTGAACCTGCTAAAGTGAGTATTAGGCTTTTAAAAATATAATGAGATGCTATTTAATCAAAAGCGATTATTATTTTTGTTTTCATTGTTTTTGTATATCGAAGCAGTCGCTGACGATTATGATTATATTTTTGCCGCTGATACCTGGCCACCGTATTACGGTCCTCAGCTAAATAAAGGGGGGGTTTTAACCGAAATTATTCAAGAAGCATATCAGTTACAAGATAAAAAAGTGTTTGTGGTCTTTACCTCTTGGAAACGTGCTCTTGAGTTAAGTAAAAAAGGTCAGTATCACGCAATGTTTGGTGCTTACCCGGTCCCTGAGCGTGAACCTTACTTTCAGTACAGCTCGGTCATCTGTCGAAGTCGTATGTATCTCTTTAGTAAACACACGAAAGCCTACACAATTAATACCATTGAAGATCTCAGCAAACTCAGAGTTGGGATTGTCAGAGGGTATTATTACTCTGAGGCATTCGAACAGGCTGACTTTTTAAATAAGCAAGAAGCTGTTTCTGATAAGGTCAATATCAAACTACTGATTCATGACCGTATAGACCTCATTGTTATTGATGATCGAGTATTACAACACTATATAAACACTACATATCCATTATTTGCAGATCAATATAGACAATATACTCCCGTGATTAGTGATGATACGGTTCATCTTGCAATCTCTAAAGCAATACCTAACACTCAACAGCTGTATCAAGAGTTTGAACAAGGATTTGCTAAAATGAAAACTCAAGGGCGAGTACAAGCTATTCTGCAAGCCCATGGTTTTGCCCCACTCGTTAAATCTAAACAGTGATTATTATTGAGCGGGAGCTGAGTACTTTCCATTAATCACATTATTCATAATCTTTTCATTCTGACCATTTGTTTTGAGTTTTTTTAGTCCGTGATTAAATTTGCTGATCCAGTAGACTGCTTTTTCACTTTGTTTTGAAATGAGCAAATACCAATGTGCTTCCCGTAAAGGGCGATTATGATTGGTAACCAAATCACGACTTGTACCTGAAAACCTGGTTGCCAGTATTTCATAGCCAATCTCTGCTTCCGCTACAAACAGAGGAATTCGTTTTGCCAGGAGCTTTTTCAAGTTTAAATAATCACTATTCGCAATATCGGCTTTAACAATGTTTTGTTCAATAGCTTGTTTTAAACCATCACCGTAAAAGTAACCACGCGTAACACCCACTGTTAGCCCTGATAGATCATGCCAATCCTTCCAATCAAAGGTATAGTCTTTACGGTGGAAAAAGACAGTTCGTAAGGTAATGACAGCATCACTCAACAAAAAGTGTTTCTTACGCTCATCGTTCTTACTCCACAAAATGGTGCCATCATACCAACCATTCTTAGCTTCAGTCATAGCGCGCTTCCAAGGTAAGAAGACATACTTGACCTCAATGCCTTCCAATGCAAAAGCTTCAGTGACTATGTGTGAGCCTGCACCAAAGTGCTTGTAGTTCTGTGACATGAAGGGAGGCCACTCACCATTTGTGAAGTGGATGACCTCATTTGTATTTGCAATCTGTGTTATACAAAGCATAAAGCTCACCAACACAGAATATTTTGCTGCTGACAGCCAGTAAAGGCACATATTCAACATTCAAGTCTTATACTGATCGAAAAAATAACGCTGTAATCACAATTAAAAAAACCAAACAAAGCATTGAGCCCATAATGAGCGGCTAAACAACAACGCTTTAATAGCGCCAGACACCGCTTCCCTGAAATCCATAGCCTCTCCTTAGGCAAATGAACCCAAACTAAGCAGTATAAGTATAGATACCTTTTTAGTGGTACATTCAACTTTTGAAAAAGTTTTAAAGAATGAGCTTTTTAGTGAGTAGTTTGCTTGCAGTGTAAATACAATAAGAGGAATACTATAGTTAGTGAAACTTACTCTGTTTTCAGTACAGCCTAGAAAAGCATTACTGAATGATTTTTAGTTAACTATTGGAAAAAAAATGTCACCCGTCATCACCAGTTTTTGCATTACATTTTTGGGCTTAGTTTCAGCAGTGACTTTCTGTGCGGAAAGGAAAAATTTATTAATTGCTACAGGTGACTTTCCACCTTGGACGTCTGAAGCAAGCAAAGGGCAGGGGTTTGTTAATCATGTGATAACAGCAGCCTTTGCGCGCCAGGGCTATACGGTCTACTACCATTTTTTACCATGGGCAAGAAGTTACAGTGATACAGAAAGAGGCGAATTTTCTGCCCTTTCATACTGGGCCTGTTCAGAGAAAACGCAAAAGACATTCTATTGTAGTGATCCTATGCACACAGAGTCTTATGTGTTCTTTCATAAAAAAACGAAGGCTTTTCCTAACTGGCAGAAACTATCAGATTTAAAAGCACTTCAAATTGGGGCAACTCGCGGGTATACCTACACGAAGGAATTTTGGAAAGCCCATAAAAATAATACACTAAATATCATTGTTAACAATAACGATGAAACTAGCTTTAAGATGTTGCTTAAAGGTCGTATAGACACAGTAATTGTGTCTTCAATCACCGGTTTTTTAATACTTAATACTAAGTTTAACCCAATAATCGCCCAAACTATAACGTTTAATAGTAAACCACTAGTGGATAACACAGCTCATTTATTATTTCCTAAAGATCGAAAAAATTCACAACATTTATTAAAGGAATTCAATCAAGGCTTGTTAAAAATCAAAGAAGATGGAACATATGAAAAATATTTCGATGACCTTATTACGGGTAAATATTAACGAAAAAATAATAATGATACATGCTAGCCGAGGGCGCAC
>NZ_JAGSOY010000142.1 GCF_018837975.1 Zooshikella harenae
GTAGGCGTCCTATCGGGGTAGTTGCCGAGTTTGGTTTCCTGCGCTGCTGTCTCTAGCAGCAAGTCAACAGCATAGCCGCTGCCATTTCCTAAAACTTCACATACCTTAGTCGCAAACTCTAACGCTTGATTTGATGAGATCAGGCCGTAACCGAAATATTTACTACTCACAAAAAAATACTCATTCAGGAAAACCTGGAACGATCATTCTAACAAGCATGAAAAAATAATCAGTTTAATTCAAACTTAATCTTATTTGCCCAGGACACATCTAATAATTCATCAACTGTATTTTTCTTATGGTTTACGTAGTTTTCAACTATAGCTTTCTTGGTGTATTTACTAAGGTTGGCTATCCTAGGGCAACCAGGGTCTTCAATTCTATCTAGAATATATGAGATATTTGCTTCAATCTGACCAGGCAATACTTCACTTTTATCATAAAGCTCAATTACTTGCTTAAAGTCATGTGGCGATAACATTAGCTCTAATTGCTCACGCCAATTTAAGGCATCTTTAATTTTTTCTATAAGTTCTAGTAGATTATTATCTTCAGTAATTTGTTTTAATGACTTTTTGATCCAAACATGGAAGTTTATTGATGCAATTTTTCGCCCTGCTTTAATAGGCTCATACTCTATCTTTAAAGTGTCTGTTTTATTTATCTCTTGCTTAGAGCTTTCTAGAACAAATTTTTTAAAGTTATCAAACCGACCATTATACTTACCAGCAATAGCCAAATATTCCTTAAGCTCATCTAAGTCAATATTGAAGCTAAAGTATTCCTTCCCTGGTCGAATATATAGCTTACACAGCTCATACACTCGCCAACCATAGAAGCTTCTAATCTTTTGAATTTGCTTGTCTTCAGTCTTGGTAAACAGTGCATCAATAGATGATATATAAGGAGCTATTGAGTTCGTAAACTTAAAATAAACTCTATCGCTTGCAAGAGCTGCAACTTCAAAGATATTAATGGATATAAACTCCCCTGTAGGCTCCCTACTTTTTGAGAGTTTTTCGAGTGTTAACCCCGTTTTACGAAGCTCAACAAGTATTTTCTTTGTGTTTTTATAAAAACTACTATCGTCAATTACTCCTTTTAAAGCTTTGCATAGCTCAGCACGAGTAAATGAGATTTGATTATCAGGTAGTGGTTTGTATGGGTTTATATGGGCTAATAAGAAACTAAATATTTGGAATGCTTCAACTCCAAGCTTTTGATCAAATTTCGCTCTAATCAGCTCATTACGTTTAACCACCCATAACGGGTTATGGTCTTCTTTTATGAGGTGACTATTTGCCCACTTAGACATAAAACCCCTAGTAAAAATCAACCTTTAAAATATCACTAGGTAATAATAGTCTTATTCATCTATACATTCAACTAGTGAAGTATAACCTACATAAATATCCTAGGGGGTTTAAGAAACAGGCCTTAGCCAATATTGAATAAGGGATTATGGCCCTTTCTGTAACTACCTAGCTTTTTCCGGATCTAGCTCTTTTATCAAAAATCACCACAGAAATAGCTAGGGATATGAAGAAGCTATCAAAGTACTCAATATCAACTGCAATATTAATAACACCAATGGCATAAGAGCGTTTACGGTAATTCCTAGGTAGTTAAGCAACTCTCTCGGAATTTCTAGGGCGGTAGCTTGGGTACATATTACGGAGATCTCTAGGGGAATTAATGTAAGACACCCTACACAACTTTGTCATGTAAATTCCACGGTAATTCCTAGGTAGTAGACCCCATGTAGAGATTACGGAGATAGCTAGGGGTTTACTTGAGGCAGAAGTTGCGGAAATTTCTAGGTACTTCATCTCTCTGTATGTCACGGAGATCACTAGGGGAATTAGTGAAATTCAGTTATACGGAATTTACTAGGGGTATTAAGAGACGACGAAGTAACGGGAATTTCTAGGGGTGATATTTTGTTATCCACTCCCGGATATATCTAGGTATGTATAGTATCGGAGATTCCTAGGGGTTTAGAAATTTCAATACACGGAAATAACTAGGTGTTTCGGAGATTTCTAGGGGATAACCGGAAATAGCTAGGGGTATCACGGAGATTTCTAGGGGATTTAACGGGAATAGCTAGGGGGTTTACGGAAATACCTAGTGAATAAACGGATATTTCTAGGTTTAAAGAGTGACCACTAACCTTGAAAGGCAATAATAATAAAGCATAAGTAAATATTTTTTTATTAACAAACAAGATAAACAAGTATTAAACAAGATAATAAAACAAGTATTAAACAAGACAAACAAATGAATTGCTTCGTTTGTTTAGAATAAGAAGATTTAACATTTTTTAAGGTTGGAAGCGGTCAAAAAGACCGCCTTTAATTTTTAGTTTTGCATGCAAAAATAGCTACGATTTTTGTAATTTTAACCCTTTTTTTAAAGCAGTTAACGCATCATCAGTAAGGCTAAAGCTTAAAACTTTTTTATCTAAAGTTACTTTTAGTTGAATATCTCCACCAAACTCAACTAGTTCAGTTTGTTTTACTATTGGAATAGCTTTAACTGTTGCCTTTTTCTTTTGTGGCCCTTTCTTTGAACTTTCTGCAAGCTCTCGGCTAGCCTTTCTTAGGGTTCCTATTAGTTCTCCAGATTTCCATTGATTCACAAGGCTGTCTACAGCTGTTTGGTCTTTTTGATAAGCCCTAGTTAGGTCATATAGTGTTACTACGTCTTGAGTTTCATTATTCAACGATAACTGTTTTATACTATCTGGTGCTTTAAGCAGAGCTAAATATTTACTTAGATGCCCCTTACTTACACCTAAAATTGAAGCAGCATAAGCTTGATCGTTACCATTAGCTTTACAAATGTCTACAACACGTTGCATTGCTTCAGCGTTCTCTATTGCTGGTACTTGCTCTCGTTGGTTGTTTTCATCAATTTGCATCAGCAACAGTAAAAGCTCGTCAGAAGCACCAGAGCGAACTATTGCTGAAACTGTTTTCATTATTGATGAGTTACTTATTGCTCTCCAACGTCGTTCACCAGAAATAATAGGATACTTGCCATTATCGCCCTGCTCTCCAATCAAAATGGGCTGTAACTGTCCTCTAGCCTCAATGCTGCGTTGAAGATCCTGTAACCCCTGCTCATCAAATGTTTTACGGGGCTGATTAGGATCAGGCTCTAATTGGTCAGGACTTAACTCAAGGTAACGCCCTTCACTTTTAGCTATTGTAACAACTTCATCTCTGACCGCTTCGAGCTGCGCTTTAGTTGCACCCTTTTGAACTTTAAAACCTTTCAGCATTATTTTTACTCTGCCAGAATATTTAAAATTTCATCAACTAATTGGTTTGCCGAATCAACTGCTTTCTGATTTTTCTTCACATTTGCGTCAAAGACCGAGCCGCCAGCGATTGCAGTTTGTTTGAAAATTTCTGAATCAGGAATGCGAGTGTCCATAATGGGTAAACCAAACTGCTCTAATGCCTCCTGAATCTCACGGCCTAATATAGTGTTGCCTTTTGTACGGCTAATGAGAATTGCTGCTTTCGGTAAGCCGTCCGTTATTTCTCTGCGGCTTTGGATCATTTCTACAACAGCTGCTGAGTCTTCAATATCATAGGGGCTAGGCTGTACAGGTACTATTGCAAGATTTGATGCTTTGATGATTCCTACAGGGATGTTTAGGTTTTCTAGTGAGCCGGGCGAGTCAATAACGATATACTCAAAACTATCCTTGTAACTCTTGATTTCATCTGAAACGGTGGCACGAGGAACTGAAATTACAGTTGGTAAATCATCAACAGAGAAACCTGATTCCAATGCACGAGCATAAGCTTTTGAAGCAGTTGCTTGCTGATCGGTATCGATGAGCAAAACTTTTTTGCCGCGTTTGCGCAAACCATAGCTTAAAGTTATAGCATTTGTGGTCTTTGTTGATCCGCCTTTTTGATTTAAGAACGATATAACTTTAGCCATTTAGCCCCCAAAAATATACCTAGCGAGTGGGTCCAGTTTTGCATGCAAAACTGCCAAGAGTTGTAGTGTAATTTTTATCAGTTTTGCATGCAAAACTGAAACTGTCTTGTAGTGATTCTAGTAACAGTTTTGCATGCAAAACTGAATACCGCAACTCTCTTATACAGCTTATAGATACAATTTGAGTGGCGTTTTAGTAGCACTTAAAAGCGAGTGTCACCCAGAGTAGGGTAGGGGTGGCACCCACTTAGTTGTATATTTTTTGTGCTTTTGTGATCGCAAGTTCATCTGTTCAAGCTAGAATCAAATACAGTAAGGAAGGGACGACTTGGAGCTGTTCGAATGATTCTAATGCATAAGATCAACACTGAAACGAACGAAAACAAGTACTACAGTTTGCACATACAGCCGGATTTGTTCGGTCATTGGTCATTGATGCGTTACTTTGGTCGCATTGGTAAAAATGGACAGTTAAAAGTCGATAGCTTCGAATCTGAAGAAGAAGCAAGGGAGCTATACGACAAGTTAGAGGCCAGCAAAAAGAGTCGGGGTTATTTCGAGGTTTAAAGAAAACGCCACCCGCTAATATACACCGTGGTTACTGGCTTAGTGGCGTTTGGGTGGCAGTTGAGTAGCGTTTTTGAGTGGCACTTTTTGAGTGCCACTGGTTAGACAAGTTTAATGTGTAATGCGCCTGTGGTGGCATTTATATAAGTGCTGCCTTTGGGTAATCCTGCGTTAGTTGCTTCCTCGTCATTCGCAAACTTTGCAAGACGGTTGCCGAACAAATCCCAGTCTGAACCGTTA
>NZ_JAGSOY010000143.1 GCF_018837975.1 Zooshikella harenae
GCTAATAACAACCTTCCAATGAGGTCAAATAATACCTCTTTTGTTGTATTGCATTCTACCCCCTAGGAATCCATATAGAGCCTTATTTTTTTCCAATGTTATGCTCTAAGTCAGTTGCTTATCATCCTATTATACTGATTTTGTTGTATTTTTATATGCGATTGCCCTGGGGTATGGTCGAAGACGATGAAGTTTATATCGGAGTAGACAAAATTTTTGACATCAAGGATTATGATACGAAATACAAGAGCTTTATTAAATAACTTTAAAACCAACAAGTCACAAATCCCCATCCCCAACAAATTGACACTTGATTACTAATTTTATACCCTTATTTCTATAGTCGGATAACCCTGCCTACATGGCGGGGTTTCTTGTTTTTGCCTCTTTTTTAGACAATTCACTGTACTTCTAATCATGTTCTTAAAGCTCACTCTGGTGGGCTTTTTTTATGCCTGTAAGAAAGGAATTTACCATGAAGATTACCAAATTGGTCGTCCATTGTGCGGACACACCGAACGATAGAGATGTAACCGCTGAAGATATACATCAATGGCACATTCAGCGGAAATGGGCGGGGATCGGTTATCACCGTGTTATACGACGTAATGGGGTTATTGAGCAGGGTCGTCCTGAGTACTGGGAAGGTGCCCATGTAAGAGGCTATAACTCGACTAGTTTGGGTGTGTGCTTAATTGGCCGTGATCAGTTTACGGATGCACAGATGCAAAGTTTGGAGCGGGTATTACGAGACTGGAAAGTAAAATACCCGAATGCTGATATCTGTGGTCACTGCGATTTAGATCCGCATAAAACCTGTCCGAATTTTGATGTGAAAGGGTGGTGGAACGATAGTCAATAACCCTATTAAACGAATGTGCTTGAAAAGGAATAATTGATACAAGCTGAAAAAAATATACACATTCTGTAGCATAATAATAATGTACAAGCAATGATGATAGTCACGATAATAAAAGGACAATAATGATGTAAATCAAATAAAAGGTAACAACATTGAATAAGTTAGCTGGAATTGTTTTTCTATCTGTTCTTGTCGTTTCTCCATTTACTAAAGCCTCAGATGAAGATACCTGTGCCAATGGAAACTTAGTGGATTGTCTTGCGGACGCTGCAGGTAAAATCCAAAAACCACGTTTTAGTGATAGAGCGCTTAAACAAAATGAAGTTGTCATTGATGACGGACTTAATAAAGTGACTTTGATTAACGGGAAACAATTCGAGTGGAAAGGTAATAACAAAAAAGATATTGGCGTAATAGCTCAAGAAGTTGAGACGGTATTTCCTGAGCTTGTAACGGTTGATAAAAAGACTAGCTATAAACAGGTTAATTATGCAGGTCTCGTCGGTGTACTGATTGAAGCCGTTAAAGAATTGAAAAAAGAAAATGATCGCCTCAAGCTACAATTAGGTATATACGATTAATTCTGCATAATTAGGTTTATTTTATAAAGCCAGTGCATGCCGCTCTGGCTTTTTTCGTTCTATGATAACCCTTATGAAAATCTTACCTATTGATACCGTGGTGTCTTCTGTAATGGAAGGTCTTGACGATTTATTTACCAGCGATGAAGAACGGTTAAAAGCCCATAATAAAACCTTAGAAACACTCAACCAGCCGCATATCCTCCAAGCCTTAACTACGTTAGAAGAAGCCAAGCATCCATCTATTTTTGTATCGGGTTGGCGTCCTGGTCTTGGTTGGTTATGTGTAGGCTTACTGACGTATGCCTGGGTATTAAGGGATTTAATAATAATTGCATTATCCCTTGCCAATCGTCCTGATGTCGTGAAGTTGCTTCCTACAATTGATACCGGTGAGTTAATTACCTTAGTCCTTACACTGTTGGGTTTAGGCGGTATTCGAACCATGGAAAAGATTAAAGGTGTTGCCCGTCAACGATAAAAAAATGGTTACTCCGATGATTACCGAAAAAATGATTTCCAATGCGCCTTATGCGGCGAGTACGTTTACCATCATAGCGGGTTTTACCGTCAAAGATTGGGGCGTCATTATCGGAGTAATTCTTACCTTAATTACCGTCATCGTGAATTGGGTGTATAAGCATCGGCAGGATAAGAGGGAAGTCGAACGTCATAAACGTGAGCTTGAAAAATTAGGTATAAAAAATCATTAACCGCTGATTTATGACACTGTAAGGAAGCTTGAAAAACACAACCACCCTATAGTGAGTGATGTGTTTTATTAATTAAGGGGGCGGTGAAATACAGACTCCTATCAACGGCGGGCTTCAAACAGTAAAGAGCTTGGGGCACACAATGTGTGCACGAACGCTGGACCCCGCGAATTATCTATCATTAACGAGTCTGGCTTATATTCAGCTATCCTTAAAAGCCGTCGGTCTGAAGCGAAGAAGTGGGTAACAAGTGACGTATTACCCTGCATTCGCAAAACAGGTAGTTATGGTGTTACTCAAATCGATTGGAATAATCCAACACAAATAGCTGGGTTTTTAGCGCAATCTCTTCAGCGGGTTCAGGAGCAGGATGAAGAAATTACGAGGTTAACACCGAAAGCACAGTTTCATGATCAGGTTATTCAGTCGGAGGATTCGTTGACCATTGCTGAAGCGGCTAAGATATTGGATACCGGACGTAATCGATTAATGCAGTTCTTACGTCATCATGGTTGGATCAATCGTTTTAATGAACCCTATCAAGCTAAGATTGAAAGTGGTGATATGGATTTAAAATTAAGTCAGTTTGAGCATCCACGACAAGGCGTAAAAGATAGAATAACGCCATTAATCACAGGTAGAGGTTTAGTAAAACTTAAGCGAATGCGTGCTGATTTTCATTAGTGCTAAAGAACTTGATGCGCACAATGTGCGTAGGAGTGTTGGAGTTACAAGCTATAAGAAATTTAGATATAAGGTATATCAATTAAGCTGATGCCATTCCCTCGCACAGAGTACGAAGGAATGACAGACCCAGTGAGCTAAACTAAAAGGCTACATTTGACGTTCGTGTTTTAAATCATTGACTTCTTGCTTTAGTTCTTTAATGGCTTCAATCATTACAGGAATTAAAGCAATATAATCGACTTGGAGATAGCCACATTTGTTTGATACCAACTCAGGGAAAACAGCTTGAACATCTTGAGCAACAACACCGAGCTGTTCACTTTGTATTTGTGCTAGTTTATTAAATTTTGCAGAGCAATTTTGTTGGTCAGATACAAGTAACGATTGAATTAAGGCATTGTGTTCTTCACTCATGGGTATGTCATAGTTATAAGATACACCATTGATCGTTGTTAATTTATCTAAGCTATTTTGAAGAGGAAGGACATTAGTTTTAAGTCTATAGTCGCTATATCTTAACATAGCGTCTTTTAACTGCTCTGCAACGTAATTGAAGTCTTTTGTAACTTTTTTACTATTAATTACAACTGTATCTGAGTTTGCATAGACTTGGCTTGAGCTTAATAGTACCAAAGTAAGAACACTAATATATCGTCTAATCATTTTATGAAAACCGTCTAATTGTCTAACTATTAAAAAAGATGTTACTGGTAAGATATTGTTGGTAAGTTGATATGCATCACTATAAAAAGCTGAATTTTTAATGGATACAATTGTTTTATGTTGTACTGATAACTCAAAGTATAATGGTTAGTTTTCTTTAAAGGGTGTATAAATAATGTACACCCTTTGGTAAATTAAATATGCCACCATGATTTGGTAGGGATGATCTTGAATGAAAAAAACGATCACAGTTTAGGATACTAGATTTGACTTTCGTTTTTTAAATCATTGATTTGTTGTTTTAGTTCTTTGATAGCCTCAATCATTACAGGAATTAAACTAACATAATCAACTTGAAGATAACCACATTTATTTGTTACCAGTTCAGGAAAAACTTCTTGAACATCTTGAGCAATAACTCCAAGTTGTTCATTTTGTATTTGTGCTAATTTTTTAAATATTGTTGAACATTCTTCTTGATTTGCTTGAGGTAATGACTGAATTAATAGGTTGTTTTCGTTATTAATTGGTATTTCATAGTTATAGGATACACCATTTAAATTAGTTAATCTTTCTAGGCTGTTAGGAATGGTTAATACATTAGTTTTAAGGTTTGTATCACTAAACCTTATAGGTTCTCGATCTATTTCATATTTTAAACATTTTCCGCTTGCTTCGTACGTTACGCATTCTATTGATGCTTCAGCTTGGTTAAATATAAATAATCCAATAATTAAGCTTAATTTTAAATTAATTTTCATTGTATTGCCTCCCGTTAAATTCCTTTTTTTTAGATTAAATGGAAATGTTGGTTGCGTGATTTGATATGAGTCAAGTTGATTTATGAATAGTGGTTAAATCAGCATTATTTATAGTGTTTATTGTACTGTTGTGCGTTGAACAATATTTCTGAAACCAATTTTTGTTTTTTTATTGTAAATGGTTGTTGGTTTATCTTATTTATCTTGAACAGAAGTGTTATTTGTAAGTTAAAAATAATAAAGATAATGTGTTAAGTGATTAGGGGTCCTTATTAAGCTAATGCTAATTTTCGCTGGTCCCAACCTCGCGGTAAACGCAAAAATTTTCCCCACCTATGCGCCGCACCAGCAGTTAGCCTTCTAGCCTATAAATACAGTACTTTCGCCTAATTTGTTCTGAGGCA
>NZ_JAGSOY010000144.1 GCF_018837975.1 Zooshikella harenae
TTAGGGTGATACTTCTGAATGGCAAATCACTGAATCCCAGAGGTCAGCACGGAATGATTTTGGTGATATCTCAATTGAATCAAATGAGGAAAGGCTAATGACTTCCTCTACAGGTCGAACAGAAGTCAAGTTTGAAGTAATTGGTACCATGCTCTTACTCCTAATAATCTTGCTTTATTGGATAGGTATGGAAGCTTCTAAATATCGCGCGACATTTGGCAAGCTAGCCGTTGGTATAGTAATTGTCAATGAGAATGTAGAAAGAATTGGCATATGGCTAGTTATTTCTCGCAACATTCTTAAGTGGTTGTTTACTATTATTTTTTGTCCAATCTTCATATTCGTTGCATTCTCAAGATATAAGCAAGGAGTACATGATCTAATAGCACATACTTATGTAGTAAAACATAGCACTGTCAAATAACACCTAATCATAATTATTCTTAAGCCATTACTTGCCGTATTATTGTGTTATAGGCAGTTTGAGTCAAGAGCGCTTAAAAATCGCTATCAACAAAGTTTCGCTTCAAAAAGATCTCAGTTTAAACGAGTTTATTAAAAATTATGGAACGGAAGAGTAGTATTTCCAAGAACTGTATAAGCTGCGATGGCCTGATGGATTTATATGTCCAAAGTGTGGATACAATAAATGTTGTCAATTGACACAGAGAAGCCTTCAGCAGTGTCATAAGTGCCACCATCAAACCTCTATAACAGCAGAAGGCCAGCCAATCTGGATAAAGCTTAGTTTTTCTCAAGGAAGAAATAACCGTTTGGAGCCGTCAAAACGTGGTTATTGTTAGTAGCGTTATTTCAGATCGGTTAGCTTTTTTTATGGCGTAATTTATGCAGGCTGTAAGCACGATAAAATCGTCTGCGGTGGTGGTCGTGCATCAGTAGAAGAACCTGAGTTTTATTGGGTTAATACCATTCTGGGGAATTTAAAAATTGCATTACGCAGTACGTACCATGCAATTCGAGCTAAATACGCACAACGTTATCTTGCAGAGTTTCTGTATCGATTTAATCAACGGTTTAATTTAAAAGATTTTATAGCAAAACTTGTCTACGAGGCATCGAGAACTCCTGCGTTACCAGGAAAATTGCTGAGAATAACTTAGAGTGAGTTATAATTATAATATGAAGACGATAGCTCCAGCAATCTTTTTCTGATTAGAAGTGACACATAATCAGACTCCATATTTTTTTGCTCTTTTAGCGACAATGGAACATCAGGACTAACCTGTTCTAATATTGCTTCATCTTCATAGCTAATTGCCATACTTAATTCCACAATATCAGAGGTTTTTACATCTACTTCCCTATCATTACGAATGATAAAACTTACCCATAGGCATGTAGTTTCATCAATAGGAGTATATGAGTAAATGGTTATATTACATAAATCATTCGGCAAATATAATACCATTTTTACAGTAAATGGTATAAACCAGAAAAACTCTCTAGGAAGGTTCATTTTGGAATTACTTTTAACATTCCATGCTTTTGCTTGTAAAGGATTACCATAATTATTGATAGCAGATTTAAAATATAATCCATTTTCCATCTCTTGAATGGCCTCTGGTCGGCGTGGTACAGCGCTAGCTTTATCACCAAGTTGAGTATGAACATAATGATGATGCGCATTATCAAAGTTATTTTCTATTCCTGCTAATGGGCTACATCGCCAACTTCTATTTTCAAAATGAATAGTCCTATAATTTGTATTGAAAAACTCAGGTATATCAGGTATTGGCATAATCGGATCTTTAAGTGCCACCCATACATAATCGTATGATTTTTTACAATGGTAAGCTTTTATTTTATATCTAGCTGGAATTTCATCACCAGAATAGTGTGGTATTTTCACACATTGTCCTTTTGAATTATATTCCCACCCATGATTTGAACATTGAATATTTCCTTTAACAACCTTTCCATTTGTAAGTGTTGCCCATCGATGACAACACTTATTGTCTATAGCAGCAGGCTCTCCACTTTCATCAAGCCAAAGTATGATTGGCTGTTTCATCAACGTAAAAGCAAAAGGTCCTTTTTTTAGTTTACTAACAGGACATATTGGGTAAAAAAAACTTTCAAAAAACGGTTCTAATGCAATTACCATTATCAATATCCTCCTTGCAAATATACCCATAGCTAAGGGTATAACAGTATATCATTAACCAATTCCAAATACATATACACATCTAACACACTAATTAAAACTCTTCACACCCAGTATAATATACTATTACTTACAGAAGATAGTTTCACTTTAAAAACAAGACTATTTTTTCATATTTACCACTAAAATTGTTACAATTAAAATATAAATCAAGGAGGAGTATGTGAAAGTTTTAGGTCCTTTACTGTTTTCTTTAATTGCAGCATTTGGAAATGCTCTCTTTGCCACAGGACAAAAAAAGGCAGGCTATCTTGACAACATGTTAACCTTTGTTTCTTTATCGGGTATATTTTTTGTTATTTTAGTAACCCTAGCAGCCCCATTATTTGGATCATCAAACTATCTTGAAATAGTTAAATCCAATTGGCAATGGTCATTACTCAGTGGTATAGGTCTACTACTAACCTGTGTAGGATTTAATTTACTGTATACGAATTATGGGGCATCAAACTATATCTTATATGCAGCATTATCAATAATTACTACCTCATTAGTAGTCGGCGTTCTAATATTTAAGGAAAGTATAAATTTTTTTCACTGGTCAGCATGTATTTTCGCATTACTTGCAATTGTTTTTTTTAGTGTAGGCAATCAGTTAAACTGAAGCTAAAGATATCAAAATATACAGAATCCTCTATCATTTTGAAACCAGCATATAATCAAAAAGTATACCTCACTAGATATTTCTTCTAATGTAGCTATATTTTGAACTGTGCTAATTAATAATAAAATTAGCAACCAGAATTTATTTACCCCCATACAAAGATTTAGATTTGGTTAGCCCTTTTAGCGCCATCGTGCAGCAGTAGTGAGCATCGTTCATGCTATTTTGTGGATTCACTTTGCTTGTCATATAAACTTTATTTTTCTTCTATATTAAATTTGTAAACACTTACCCCAACCCCCTTCTAATTTTAATTAAACTACTAATAAAGGAACTGAAATCAAAGGGAGATGGATGGCAAAAAGCAACTTAAGTAACGATGAAATTGTTAATACTCTTGAAACTTTAAGGGAGGAATCAGTTAACAATGTAAGAAGCCCTTACCAACTTTCTTTTGATCAAGGTAAACAATCGTTTGATAAATGGACACAGGAGTCACTTTCATTTTTTGGTGAGAAATTCTCAAATGAGAAGGATTAGTTAAAGGAGATCGTAAACCCTACTTATAACTTATAGTGGAGAAAGCATATCGCTTGTAGATTCATCAGAAAAGTTCTTCTAGGATCATATTGGTTCCAAGTTAGATCGCTATAAGATCAATTATTAACGAGCTTGAATAACTATCTCAGACGCTGGTAGAGGGCCATAGCCTTCTGTCAGGCACTTTTAGTTAAGAAACCATTTGCATTCTGGCTCATTAACCTCTATAAGTCTTACTGAATTCAACAAAACGCGAGATTATGAATGAGCACAGGTACTGTTAAATTTTTTAGTGAAGCAAAAGGTTTTGGTTTTATCACTCCAAGCGAAGGTAAAGACCTGTTTTTCCATGTATCACAAATCCAAGGCCATGAGCCTCGTGATGGTGACAAAGTAGAATTTGAGATTGGCCAGAGCCAGAAAGGACCTTGTGCTGTCAATGTCCAAGTTGTTGACTAACAACGATTAGGTACCTATTGGATAGGTGGAGCATCTCCATAACCTTCTCCGTTAGGTACTTCAACTCCTCAACCATCAGCATATCACCCACCAGGCCTTACCTTTAGTGCTTCCAGACTACCCAATTGCTGCTTATACAGTGACATCGTTGTCTCTATGGGTGGAAACTCAAGCATATCCTCACCGACAACCCTGACACCAAGTTTATCTGAAGGTTAGCCCTCCGTTCCGTATACGCATATTCCCTACCAAAACCACAACCCTGTCGACTTCCATTTATTCATCGACAATAGCTGACCTTACGAGCACTACATGATATTACTCTGTATGTCTTTGTGGGCCTCTCAAAGTTGTTCAAAAATTTCAGGCAAAAGCTCAGTGTAAGTGCTGTATAACCTTTTAAGGTAACGCTTGTATTTATAAGCTTTGTAAATGCCACCATTATAGCTAAATACCAGAGCAAGTAGTTTCAGAATTGTATATTGACTACTAAGGACAGGTTTTGTGAGGGTCAAAACCATCGTGTCCAAAGAGTACATAACGCCCTTTGAACACACCGTGTGAATCCCCCCCTGTAGACAATACCCTTTTGCCTTATCATTTAAACCGGTGTGGTTATACGAAATAACTCTTATTTCTTTCGCTAAATTAAAAAGCCCCGCGCTGTTTTAACGAAGCTTATTAAGATCGTATTATTGAATATATGGTGTCTTATCGGGTAACGCGTAAAACTTCACCCTCAGAGAATGATGAGGATTTCAGCTCAGCATTAATCTCATGCTTGCATACGTATGTTTTATGATCAATAACTTGGTTTATTTTATATTGAAGA
>NZ_JAGSOY010000145.1 GCF_018837975.1 Zooshikella harenae
TCGTCAGCTCTGCAACAACCAAATTAACTCCATATATTTTTAGACTCACATCAACATAATTTTGTGCATTTTATGTACAATAGGCTTGTCTGATCATGAAAAAGCAATTCTTTTTCATGTGCTTTTTTTAATACCCAGGTTGTACTAATAGCCTGGGTTTTTCTTTAAAACAGTATCTCCTGTGTTGGTACAGTATCCTCAAGTATGTTGTGAATACAGTATGTCACAACACCAATGGCCTCAAACTCTGACTCTTCATTAATCTCCAGTGGTCTACATCCTTTACAATCCATTGTTAGGAATGGTCGTTGTCCTGAAGACTTAAAAATAAGCGACTAACCATGCATGAGATGGCTAAGAAAGTAGCTAGAGAGGCGGAGTAGTCCGCTCCAAATCAGTCCCAGTTCATTTTTAGCTTCTTATGGTGTTCAGCGCAGTCCTTTAGGTAAAGGTTTATGAGGTTTTGGTAAGGAATGCCATTTTCCTCAGACAACTCTTTGAAGTAATCAATAACATCCTCATCTAGCCGGATAGTTATCTGCTTTTTAAGCTGCTTTGCATAAGGGTTTGGTACTGAGTTTGAAAAATCGTAATTATCACGCATAACGGAATCCATCGTATTGTTTCTGCTCGTGTTTGTTTGCTCTTCGTGCCGATATCAGCCTTATTTCATAGTCATCAGCTCGGTAGCAGTGGCATACCACGAGGGTTTTAAAGTGGTTGCTCATGCCTAGCAGAATAAAGCGCTCCTCCCAAGTAAAGTTATATGCACTCATAATTACATTGTAGTTATATTATAATTACAGTCAAGTTGATAGCATATAGCTTCTTGTTTTCCAGCTATAGATGTTCCACAAAATGTTCCACGCGGAACATAACACAGTTGATGTGTGCTTCCTGTGGCAGATCTGATCAGCTGAGCAGGTAGCGTGAGACTTCAGCTTTTTTAGCCGCCTTCACCAGATTTTTATCCAACGTCGCAATGGGTAAACCTTCACGTATAGCGAGTTCTAAATAAGCTGCATCATAGCTACTCAGGTTGTAGGTTTTGGCTAAACGCATAATACGCCCAAAGGCATGACTGGCGGTAGACAGATCAACATGGATTGGCAAGCTTTCCAGTTGAGCAAGAAACGACTCCACTTCAGCAAGACTGATTTCCTCACGCTTTTCTGCGCCGAGTAATACGCTAACCGCTTCCAAATGCCATAGGTTAGGAACCACAGCCTCCTTTTCCACCATCGTGTCCAGTACACTGATAGCGTACTCTTGATCAGTAACTTTGGCGGTTCGCAGCAACCAGCGCATGGCGACTGAATTATCTAAGACAAAGTCACTCACTACTTACGGCCATCCATTTTCAGCTCATCTAATAACTCATCCGACATCACATGTTGTTTCATTTTTTTGATGTTGGCGATGGCGTTTTTCACCTTCTGTTTCTGATGATCTGCGGGCACTAAGTCGGCAATGATTTTACCCCTGTTGGTAATAGTGAAAGATTCACCAGACTCTACCCGGCGCAATAATTCAGGGAGTTTTGATTTTGCTTCGTAAGAGCCAATTTCGTTATGCATATGGTTATCCTTATTGAAATATAGACCAGTCTATTAAACTGGTCTATATATGTCAAACAAGGTGCTTTGATAAAGGGGCTGCGCCTGTAAACTCAATCCTTTGAAATTCCTATCTATGAACACTGAGCCAGATGATTGGCACTGGCTAAAAGTCGCCGACAACGTCGGCCTAACTTGTGGCATGAATTTAACCAAAAATTGGCGAGCTGCTGTAGTGATTGCTGTGATTTGGTGTTTAGGGGTTGCCCTGCTCTGTTATGCTTTATGGAGTATTTAAAAAGGCAAGGACACTTTCCCTGCCTCTTACACCAAAAAGCCTAAACATTACTCAACAATGGAAAGACAAGTGCCTCCATGTTCATCTGGTCGATTAGGCCCTACATAGGTAGCATTGAGTCCACAACTCCTTGATGTTGTATAGGTAGACTTTAACTGATACCCCTGAGCCCAAATACAAGTACCACCATGTAAATCTGGCCTATTAGGACCAACATATGCTCCACCATTCTCACAGCTCTTATCTTTGGTATAACTTGTATGCAATTTAAAAACGCCCTCAGAAAAGCTTAAACACACACCACCATGTTCGGAGGGCATATTTGGTCCTGCATAGACGGCAAATGCACCACAATCTTTGGTAAGGGTATAATCATCCATAAAGTAAGCTGCGCTCGCACTGGCTGTGCCTGATAATAGTGTAACTGCCGCAACTAAATTAAATATGGCTGTTTTCTTCATTAGCTTAACCTATCCTTAGTTCTTTTTAAAAATAGAAATTTGCAGCACAAATGTGCAACAAAATTGCAAGCTCAATGCTATCTAACTAATCCTCCCGCTACAAGCTTATCTACCACTGATTGACTACAGGTATTACCTATCTAAAACAGAAGTACATCACTTGGCCTATCTGGTTTGAGGCAGTGTTTGGCGTCACTTTTCACTATATTAGACATAAATAATCAAGTAATACGTATTACCGATTTTGATAACATACTACGCCTGTCGCGCAAAAATAGCCGATAACTATGATTACCGGCTATTTTTTCGAGGGGGTTGGGTATTTGGGGAAAGGGAGGGGCACTAAGAGCACTAGTAATTACATCAGTAGTCACTGATTTACGGCAGGTATCTTTTAACAATACTGCGGACAGTTTTTGTGTTATCGGCACACCGCTATACAAGCTATGAATCATAAGGGTTGTACTTTATTGCAAGTTATCAGATGGCCTAAGTTGCTATAAAGTTTAAGAGTAGAGCTATAGCCCGCAAGTATTCGTTTTACCCAAGCTCTAAAACTGTCCGAACTATTGACTAACATTAAATGCTCTATTCTGAATCATGATAGTCTGTTTACTGTGTTATTGATATAAAGGGATTTTTATGGTCAGTTTTAAAATTTCCGGGTTTTCATCTCGCATTAAATATCTCCTAATCGTCATTCTCACTTTATTGCCTTTTTCAGCTGTATTAATTTTTGTTGGTTTTATTGCTTATCTTCCTGCTTTCCAGGCCATGGATGATATGAATAAGGTTGTTATGAAAGAGTTAGTGCCCCTCTCTGAATTACAGCGCTCACTCCTCAATGCGGCAATGCCTCCAAATGACTATATTATTCATAAGGGTGATGATGAAAAGCAGCTTTTTGCAAAGGTGGGAAAAGAGGTTGATGTTGCCTTTTTACAATTACAAGCTGCCTATAAGGATAGGCCAGACAAACTGGAGACCATTAAGGTTGCTTATACTTCCTGGCTACATGTCTTTAAAGATGGTCAAACCTTAATGTCATATGTTGACCATTCTGACTATGACAGCGCCAACAAGGCTATGGAAAAATTTGACGCCAATATACAGGTTGTTGTTGATAATTTGAATCAGGTGCATGAGAAAACACAGGTCGAGTTAATAAGGCATAATGCCCAAGTTGTGGCAATGGAAGATAAAGGCATATTAATTACGATACTTGCGTTCGTGACAACATTAATTTTCGGTATTTTTGGAAGTATTTGGCTGACTAAACGTAATAAAAGCCTGGAAAATCAATCCATGCATGATCAATTGACAGGAGCATTTAACAGGCACGCATGTGATGAGAAATTCCAGGATTTGACAAGAACAACTGTGAGTTTGGAACGTAAGCTTTTTTCTTTAATTATGATGGATATCGATTACTTTAAGTCTGTTAATGATACCTATGGACATCAGGTAGGAGATGAGGCACTAAAGGTTGTTGCCCATGTCATCGAAAATCATTTAAGAGGTAGCGATTTCTTTGCTCGCTTTGGTGGCGAGGAATTTATTATTATTATCCCTGGTACAGAAAAACATTTTGCTAAAGAGATGGCTGATCGTTTGCGCATTGCTATTATGGAAACTCCGATAAAAGCTTCAGATGAAGAAAATATTTATATCACTATGAGTTTTGGTGTGGCTGAATTTCCTTTAGATTCCAGCAATCAGACAAAGTTGATTGATTGTGCAGATCAGGCACTTTATAAAGCGAAAGAAATGGGGCGTAATCAAGTTGTTGTTTATGGTGAGAGGGCTAAAGCAGAACAACCATCTGCTATAGCTGGCGAAGAATAAATACCCGCTTGCGGAAATATGCGGGCATCGAGACTTAGACCTGCATAAGACCTGCCCTAATTTCGACGTTGGGGAGTGGTGGGAAAAAAATAGTGCCCTTTAATATGGCCCAATCAAAACTCAATCTCTATCAGGGAAGTAATATTTCATGAGCTAAGACAGTTAAAGA
>NZ_JAGSOY010000146.1 GCF_018837975.1 Zooshikella harenae
GCATGCAGGGTGGTGTGGGGAAAGCTGGGTAGATACCAGCTCTTACCCGATTATGCATGTTTTTCAAGCTCCTCAAGTGTTTGTTTTGCTGCTTCCGACACCTCAATGTTATTATGGCCAACTAGGTTCGCAACCTTCGGCATAGCAGCAACAGCATTCCTTTTTCCGTTTCGTAATTCTTTCAATGATTCTAGCAATATGTTTTCATGATGCTCAGGGTTTGAAATATTATCAATTAGGTTGGCCAGAAAATGTTCATTCTGGTTTGGCGAATAAATACAGCTCCCTGAAAAAATGATGACATCAGATTCTGAATGAAACCTATCGATTTCATGGATGTAGTAGTTATGCTCCATCCAGCCATCTTTATCCATATAAACTAAATCCATCAGATCAGTTTCGCTGTCCAATACTAGTTTAGCGACAATATCCTCTGACTCATTCCACAGGTCACTTAAACTTGGATAGTTTTTTGAACACAATAGATCTGAGCTCCAATACTCCCCTTTTTCATAACACGGATCATCTTTTTCATCCGCGAGTAAAGCATCGTACCACTCGGATATAATATTTAAAAAAGCTGCTATTGGAATAGAAAGACTTATTTCACGAACCTGTTCTCCATCAGTGATATTTCTATCCTGACCTCGATTCATATAACTTGTGCAAATCCAGGTATTGGAAAAATCAACTAATTGATTCTCTATCCTCCAGATTATTTCACTTCTTAATGATTTTGAAGCAGGAAGCAAGTCTACTCTCCTAGTGCATAACGCCGCAAGCAAAGGCGCGCGTTAGCGCGTCCAGCCCGCAGGGCGATTTTGCCTTGCCTTGTTAGCACTGAACAACCGTAACTGGCTTATTACTTGATGCGGAATCTTCAAGTGCCTCTATTAATGTTGAAATTAAATCACGACCAGTTGATGTAACAAAATAATTTGCTAAAGACGTGATGTCGGATGAAATATTGCTGTCCCATGGTGGCTGCTTACTCGGGTTTTCAATATCCCAGACAACTTTATCTGGGGAAAAAGCAGCCAACTCCTTTTGAATTTGGTGCAATTCAGAAAGAGCCGAGTTTGCAAGGCTTGCATCAAGTTTGCCTTGGTAGAGTTTGCCAAGCATAGTGGGAAAACGACTGGCCCAACCCTCGTTTTCAAGGTTGCTACTTACAGTGCTGAAGAAAGCATGAAAAAAGTCGGATGTTCCGATTTCATCTGTAATGCTCCCAACTTTTATTCCTACTGACATTCTTGATTCCTATAGGGTGCTAACGCCGCCAGCACAGGCCGGAGCACGCAGTGCAAAGGTCCTGCAACCTGCACTTGTGTTATGAGTGCTAGTCATTAGAATCTTTGAAGGCCTGACGTGCCGCTTTTTTTATGACTTTCATCGCGGCATCCCTATTTTCTTCAGTATCCTCGGTGTATCTCCTAAACACTGTTGCATAAAGAGTTAGAAAGCTAGCCATGGCCAAAATGAAAGCAACAACAAACCACTCAATTTCACCACCTGTACTATGCATCAAATACATATAACCAGGAGCTAAACAAATACATACTGCTATCCCAAGCATTTCAACTCTTTTCATTTGGATCTACTCTTCATGGCTCATAACGCCCACATTTGCGGCTAGTTTGGAGCGTAGCGGAAAACCAGTCCGACAACATGCGCTTGTATACGCCCAGCATAGGCATTGAATTCATGGGGTGAAAGTCCCCTGTAGGAAGATCACCTTTTAACCAATCTTAAACGATTGGAGGATCAAATTCATTGCCTCATACAGATCTGGGTGGTGTGGGGAAAGCTGGGTAGATACCAGCTCTTACCCGATTGGGCGGTTTACACATAGTACGACAAGACGATCAAAGGATCGCCTCCCTCTTCTGTAGAACGCCAATTGATAAAGGCACTGCATTCAACAAGCGCATTAAACGCTTCAGAGTTCAATGCTTTTAATTCGGATGCATTATCTATATGAAGAGACACAAGACCATTTTCATAGCAGTAATCGCTCATGCAGTCGTTCCACGCGTCCATATTCCGGCCATAGTAACCTGGAAAGGCGAACGTTTTTTCAAAGAAGTCATGGAATTGCTTCCAATCCGCAAGCAACTTTCCATTTACTCGACATTTGATCATGTTCTTTTACGCCCAACGCCCGCAGCATGCGCAGCTTTGTAGTGGAGCCACAGGCGGAACGTAAAAGACGTCGCTATGCCTGCGCTTGTTAAATGTGAACCCTATTACCATAAGTCATTTTCAGCATTTAATACTGTAATAGGCTGCTGGGATGACAACACATTACCTGTATTTGAAGCTTCACCAAAATAGATGTTATAAACATGCTTATAGTAAGCCCAAGTGTGCTCTAGGGAAGTACGCTCATTAGTAATTACCTTAAGCCATGAATTCGGTTTTAAAGCGCCTACCTTTGTAAGGTGGCCGCTATGATTCCATTTTGAAACTAACAGTTCACCATCTAATTCTTCAAACTTGAAACCCAATTGACGTTGCTGATTCTCATTTATAGCGTGAAAATCTGAAACAACGGGATTGCTAAAGTTATTATATTCAGAATACTTAACTTCATTTAATAATACGCCTTGAATTTCTGGAGCACCTTCTATTGTAAAGGTTTCAGGCACAGAATTTCGTACTGAGGCCCCAGGGTTACCACGAGATTGTTTTGTCCAATATGTTTCAATATGCTGAACTATCGTATTCATAGCAATTACATTTAACGCCCGCAGTTGCGGACGACTTGTAGCGACGAAGGAGTGGAAAGGCGTTCCGACAACCTGCGCTTGTTAGCTGTGCTATGACTCATTGTGTATTTCACAGTAATGATACCAATCCCCAGAGCGCCAAACATAAATATATGTTGGTCCATATTGATGTTTATTGCAGGGTTTAGTTTTCCCTACAATTTCATAGCAGGCTATTAGATTCAATGTACTACCTTCGTTTAAAGGAATTTCTACATTAGGGAATTCACACCCTTCATCTGATTTTCCTTCCGCCAGATCAGATCGTGCATGATCAAGATGTGCCGATAATTTTTCCTCGCTTACCTCGCGAGCCTCACAATTAGGAATCCAACGATCAATAGGGAGGTTAGGTCCCGTTGGATCATTTTGAAAAACCGATGCAAGAAAGTCCTCGAATGTTGATTCTTTGGCTATCAGCGCAGACGAAACCCAAATATAGCTACAGAGCCAAGTCACATTAAACCAAGAAGTATCATTCAAGACTGAAAGATTTATCGTCTCTGGTTCTGCTACCAACTTCAGTACTTTTTCTAGATCAATGCTCATAATTCAATTACAGCTAACTATTAATGAACGTCACTATGACGTAATATATCACGTCACCTTGATACATCCCCACTGACATCAGATATAAATAAAATGAGCACCCCTTCAGAAATCAAATTAAATATTATTACACCTTTTATAACACATAATTGATTTTCACCCCAAAAAACCTAAAATCAACAATTAATTTAATCCAAAATAAACCATAATTTTTTTTAAAAATCCTCAAATTCCAGCAAGTACTTTCTATATTGATAATTTTTTATTTTTGATTTTTTTCAGGATATTGAGGGAAGCATTTACTAGTTCTGTCATACTCCACCATGGCTTTTCATACCTCTTTACTACTTCAAGTCTTACTATTTGTCAGAGGCTATACTGTTTCGTGGCCATTTGAAATGAACTCATCTTTGACACTCCTGCTTGTCAAACTTTCCCAAGTAGCAACATAACTTCAAGATTGATAGCAAAGTGGACATTGTTACTAGCACAGCACGCTCTGACTCAAGGCTAATAACAATAAACCATCACCATCCAAGCATTACAGCCATGTTAAGACCCATACTTAAGTACAAACCTTTCTATTAGTTGGACAGTTTGTTACTGGTCATTAAACAGACAACATTAGGAAACAGAAGATTGAACATTACTTTAAGAAAAATGACACACGACAGAATAGTAAACTTAAATGACCGATCAGTTCAAAAAATAAAGACAACAACTGACGTGTAAAAAGAAGGAGAAATTAGCGTTCTATATACTTAAAATATACTTAAAGTTTACTTAAACGAGAATGATTATCAAAAGCAAAAAGCCCGTAACTCATTGAATTACAGGCTTA
>NZ_JAGSOY010000147.1 GCF_018837975.1 Zooshikella harenae
TACTAGTGACACTAAGCACCTCCGCAAAAGTATGAAGTAATACTTATGAGGTAATAAGTATGAGTTACTAAATAATACTGGTTAAGTATTATGTCACAGGTGTGATATGTTATCTAATAAGTATGAATTCATAGTTATCCTTTAATACTTCATAAGTAATACTTATGAGTTAATATTTAATGCATGTGAACCATAATGTTAAGTATTACTTCATAAGTATGCTTTAATATTTCATAGATAATACATATGAAGTATTTGTTAACACTTAATATGTGATACTTGTTAACTAACAACAAATATTTCATACTTCATAAGTAACACTTCATAAATACATAATGTGTGGGGCTTATCATGATTACATTAGTTGCTAGCAACAAGGGAGGATCAGGCAAAACAACTGTCTCTTGCAATCTTGCTGTTGCTTTTGCTCGTTTAGGTTACGAAGTCTGTTTAGTTGATGCAGACAAGCAAGGTAGCGCAGCAAGGTGGTGTACTGAGAGAGAAGAGCAGGGGCATTCGCCCAAAATCATACTAACGCAAAAGTACGACAATTTAGCCCAAACCCTAAATAGTTTACGAGAGAAGTATGATCGAGTGGTTGTTGATGTTGCTGGTAGAAACAGCCGCGAGATGATTACTGCTGCAACTGTTGCAGATGTAATGATATGTCCTCACCAATGCAGCCAATTAGATTTAGATACACTTGGTGAGCTTCACGACCAAATAGTGAGGGTTCGTGACTTAAATTCTGAGTTAAGTGTTTATGTTTATCAATCCATGGCATCTACAAATCCAAGCGTAATGGATACAGAGCGCCAGGAGTTTGAAAGCTATGTTTCAGAATTTCCAGAATTTAAAGCTCTTACATCTGTTGGTCGATACCGTAAAGTTTATAGAGATGTAATGAGTGAGGGGTTGAGTGTGCTTGAGTCTAAGAATGAGCAAGCATCTAATGAAGTATTAAAACTATTTGGGGAGATTTACTCGCATGCCAATCAAGAAGCCATCACAGCGTAAACCTGTATCAGCTGTAGAAGCTGAAAGGCTTGCGGATGAGCTTGCTGATCGTCCTTATAGTGCAAATGTTAGTGTGTTGGAGCCTGAACCTCAAATAATAGAGGAACCAGTAACCACTGATATTAATGATGAACTTACAAGGACGACTATTAGCTTACCGTTGAGCTTGCTAAACAAGATTGAAGATTTAGCTAGAGATCGTAAGAGAGCGAAGAGTAAAAAAGGAAAAAATAACAGTGCAATTATAAGAGAGGCTGTTGAACTTTACTTTAAAAAAATAAGCTAAATCAATAAGTTAAAAGTATGAAGTATGATATACTATTTCTTACTTCATACTTAATAAGTATTACTTATATAAATTTTCACAAGAGCTTTAAGTTTGAATGTACGCTGTATTAGTTAATCACCCTCACAGTTTTTACGCCATTAACTTCTACAACAACTACACTTGTAGCCTTTACTGAATACAGGGTTTCATAATCTGCTTGGCTATCTATCTCGCCAAACTTTTTTTCAATTTTATTAGTTGCTTCTTGCATCCCGTGAACTATTCCAGCATTCAAACCAAACTCATATTTTGCTTTTTGCTGGCTAATTAAAAATGGGATAAAAATACTGCTACTGGCAACAATGCCAATTAAAAAACCTACAAAGACTTTCATTCCATCTCTCAATGTCAGAAACTCTCTCGCCTATCTACCCAAGAAATATCATTAATCTCATCCTCAAGTGAAGACGAACTATCATCTTTAGCATAATCCTCATTGATAGCTGACCATAGATATTTACCAGGGTTCTTAACATCACCAAGCTCAATCTGTACAACGGTATAGTTGAAGTTTCTTTCAATCCGCTTCCTATCAAACTTATTGAAAACAGTTACTACTAAACGGGCAGGAAGATACTCAGCAACTTTATCTTCCAAGGTTTTTTCCAGTTCAAGTGCTTGTTCATACTCATCAAACTCATCAACTGGCTCAGACACATTGTTCTTGAAGATTCTGAAGGCAATAGCAATAACTTTGCGCCCATGAGTTTTCGTTTTGTAGTTAAAGGTAAGGTCTGTTTTATCTGTTAGTTCTTCACGGACATGATCCAGTACACGCTTTTTAAAGTCATTAAATCGCTTATATTTTGAATCTTCTATTCCTAAGTAAGCTCTCAAGTTGGCTACCTTAATCTCACTATATACAACAGGCTCTTCCGATTTTTCTGGATAAAACTGCCGTAAAAGCTCATACATTCGAATAGCGTTAGTTGATCGTAGCGATGTGATTTGCTTTAACTGGTAGGTTGTGAAATGAGACTTTAGTTGTAGTAAGTATGGGCGTAACTTCTTTGATATAGAAAAACGTACAACCCCCTCTCGCGGCCTGTAATCAACGTCAGAGAACCATGTTGTATATAGCGCACCATCAGGCTCCTCTGGCCGTATAATTCGAATAGAACTCGTAGTGAGGTTAGTAGCAATATCTCTCATCCGGTTACGATAGAGGTTAGACTCATCTATACCAGTGAGATCACAAAGCTTTTTAATACTAAGTTCATAGTCTTTTAAGCTGTCGTCTTCTGGAGAAATTAAGCTTATGATAGCTAATACAATCTTCTGTTCTCGTACAGACAGACTAACCTTAGACTCAACAAGTTGTGCTTGAATGAGCTGATTAGCTTTAGTTACCCGATTTTGCTTCTTCATAGCCCCTCACATAAGCCAACGAAACAACACCAACATAATAACAGACAATTAACGCAACAACAATTTTTATTGCGTCAATGCGTTAATGGTAAGGATTTGTTAAAAACCTCATAAAAACATAACTTATTGTTTTTATTGTATATATTTTAATATTTAACTTTGTATGTAAAAAATAACTACTCTAAAAACTGTCAAAGTGTCTGCTTTTTACTGTTAAGTTGTTGGTGTTATTTATTTGTAACAAATACTCAACATGGTTATTTTTTAACCTATTAAAATTTTGACTAGAACTTCTACTGTTAAACTGTCTGCTATTACTGTTAAAGTGTCGCTATTTAACTAGCAACATATTCTTAACCTTTATCGTTCAAAATTTAAACAAATAATTTTCTATAACCTCATCCTCAACCTGTTAAAGTGTCGTTATTAGACTGTCAAATAGACTGCATTAAGCTGTCAAAATGTCGTCATTATAACTGTCAAAGTGTCGCCAAATCACTGTTAAGTTGTCGTCGATTATTTTCTGTAGGCCTTTATTTATAAGGCTTATAGGAAGGGGTAAAACAAGATTTAAAAACAAGTTATAAAAACAAGATAAAACACGACTTACAAACATAAATCGTAAGCTGTATGAATAGTATGTTTTTTAATCACTGTTTGAAGCGACTGTGGAGCCTCTAGAGCTGTAAATAGCCATTAACAATTCAAACTATACATACAACAAAAAATGCCCTCAAATGAAGCTGTAGGGGCTTAGAAGACAAGTTTTGTATGACCTTTTGCTATATACCTCAAATATCTTATAACCTGAAAATTTTCTTTGCTGATTTACCTTAAGCAGTGAGGTCAAGGGCTGAAAAAGCCTAGAGGCACATCTTTAAAGCTGCTTAATCTTGTAGATAAGAATACTTTATAGATAAGAATACTTTAGAGGTGTTGGTGTAAGGGGGAAAGCCCCCTTTTTTTCGAACTAATCAAACTGCTTGCTGTGCTTTGATAGATGCTGAAGCATACGCAATGCCAGGTCTTTGTTAAGCTTGTCGCCAAAATTCATTTTTACGCCATCCATAGGCTTGTCACCAGGCATAATTAAAATATTTGATTTTAATGCATTGCCATCAAAGCTTATAGAGACCTGCTTTTCTGCATGAGCTTTAAAAAATTTAAAGTTTTTCTTTTGGCCTTCATCTGTGAAGGCACAATAGAAAGCGTATTGGCCTTCTTCATTAATATAGAGAAATAGGCTTTCTATATCATCACGGCTAATTTCGTGTTTTTCACCCGTTTTAGCGATTTCATAAACCAAGGGTAAAGGCGTTTTTTCTGTCGCCCAGGTTAGAGCCGAAGATAAACAAAAGAATATCGCT
>NZ_JAGSOY010000148.1 GCF_018837975.1 Zooshikella harenae
AGCGTTAGTAGGAACGGGAAAGGCTATCACGAGAGGTGAAAGTTTGCGACACAACCAGATTGCTAAGCGCAGCAATAAAATAGATAAATCGCTAGTGATGGACTTGGGTACTGACAGCTTGCCGCCAAATTGGCAGTCTTACGAGATGGAGCCAGAAATCCAAGCTACAGGAGAAGATATTAATTTATAAGCTATATTTCATTAGTTGTTTTACATAGTCAGTATCTATGAATTGAGCCACTATATCATCTAGTTCTCCATTCATTTTCATTTTGTAAAGCTCAATATCAAATTTTATGGTGAAATCTTTTTTAAAGGGGAAGTTCTTTTCAGCATTAATATCCGTATAACCTAGATGCCCAGTATTTTTAGATATGTACATCACTTCTTTCAGTTTTAAGCTATTTTGTTTGTATTTCTCTTGGTAGAAATCAGGCTGTTCTAAAATTTTAGCTAGATACCAAGCAAAAGGAAGTCTAGAGGTTACAGTGCAGTCTGTCCGCTCAAGTAGCAAGGCTTTAACTGTATCCTCAACGGTGTTTAACAACTTCAAATTAATTTTATGCTCTTTAACTTGCTCAAGAAACTGATCTCCAGCTCGGCCATCACCTCTGAACATTACAAAACCTAAGCTCTGGAAGTCATCAGGCCATTTGCTTCTGCTTTTGTTGAGTACTCGTTTATTGCATATGACAACATCGTGTTGGGTATAAAGCGGCTGAGAATAAGGCCAAATATATGGGCGCTTTGGTTCAGTATCTGTAAGCCAATCATGAGCATGAAAATAAGGAGGTAGTATAGCAAATGCTTTTCCTTGTTGAGCGAGAAATTTTGCTCTGCTCCAGGGAACAACTCGAAAAACTAAACTGTAATCCTTCATTCTTGAAATAGCAGTTCTAGTAATTTCAATATAAATACCCGTTAATTCCCCTTTGTCATCATGGTAAGCATAAGGAGGAAGGATATCGTAAGTATAAATTTCTACCTGCTGACTAGGTTCAGTAGAAAAAGATGTCGATATCCAAGAAGTTAAAAATATACTTATAAAAAGTCGCTGAAAGCTTCTGCTCATAACGTTTAACTAATGCGTATTCATTGTAAATACTTAAAAAGCATAGTTGAAGAACATACAGAATGGAAACCAAGAGCTTTGAGGACATTTGGGTCCAGGAGTCAACAAGAGCAGCGGGACAGGTTGTTTACAAATATTCAGGCTTGGCTTAGTGTTATTGTACTGGGAAAAGCATAATCATGCTGTTACCTTTTTTAGTCATGATTTTCATCAATTCCTATCTTAAAATATAAAACAGCTGCTACCTAAGACAGCGTAATCTTAAAATAATTAAAGACCTAACGAACATGAGTGAAAATATATTGGCCTTATTAGCCGCAAAAGGTATTAATTACAAAGCAATGGAAGGAGGAGATAAGGGAGTTCCCCAAATCACCTCTGCCATGGTTGCTGGCGCATGCGCTGGGCTAGACCGTATTCCGTATCTATTGGTTCGAATTAAGTATTCTGGCGATTTTAGCGTAATTAATGAGTTAGCAGAACTGATCTGTAGAAGAAATGATTACCAAAGTACGCAAGCCAGACACCTAATGAGAGCTGCGATTTATGAAGTGGTATCAGATAATATCTGTAATTTTTGTAATGGAACAGGCATCACTCGACGTACTAAATGCAAAAGCTGTGATGGTACAGGACATAAGCCCCGACAGTAAAGGAGATTTCTGCACTAACTGGTATACCACAAACTACGTACTTCCGTAAGTGGAAGGAGGTGTACCAGAACACTGTAGCAGCGCTTCATAAAGAAGTTGAAGTTGGAGTTAAGCATGTTTCTGGTAAACTTTTTCATTAATAAAATTAAATAATGTTGATTGGTTGGAATGGATATGAAATAATATTTTCCATGCTGAGAGAACTATATTTTAAGGTTAAGCCTCGCCATTAAGCGGGGCTTTTTTATGCCTCCAATATGAAAACTTACCTAATAAAACCAAACACAAAGCCCCGCATGACGCGTGCGGATAAATGGAAACAACGCACCTGTGTTATGCAGTACCGTGCTTATAAGGATGAGATCCGCAACGCTAGTCTTAGCCTGCCTGAAGGTGGTTATCACTTAATTTTCGTTATACCTATGCCCAAGTCTTGGACCAAGAAAAAGCAAAACGAGATGCGGGGCAAACCACACCAGCAAACACCCGATAAAGACAATTTAGAAAAAGGTCTGCTCGATGCAATCTTTAGTGATGATGCCCACATCTGGGATGGCCGCTTGAGTAAATATTGGGGGGATGAGGGGAGTATTATTATTAAAAAAATTCCCACGTTTGAGACGTTAGAGGAGGTGTTAAAACATTAACGGTAAATTGAATGAAAATTATTAGATTAGTCGTCCATTGTTCGGACACACCGAACGATAGAGATGTAACCGCCGAAGATATTCATCAGTGGCATAAAGAACGCAAGTGGTCTGGCATCGGCTATCACAAAGTTATACGACGAGACGGGACGGTTGAGAATGGCCGCCCTGAGTACTGGGAAGGTGCACATGTAAAGGGCTACAACAGTAATAGCTTGGGTGTGTGCTTGATTGGTAGGGATGAGTTTACGCCCGATCAGTTTGATAGTTTGGACCGTGTGTTAACTCGTTGGAAAGATAAATACCCGCTTGCGGAAATATGCGGGCATCGTGATTTAGACCCACGAAAGACCTGTCCTAATTTTGACGTTGGGGAGTGGTGGGAAAAAAATAGTGCCCTTTAATATGGCCCAATCAAAACTCAATCTCTATCAGGGAAGTAATATTTCATGAGCTAAGACAGTTAAAGAGCACTATTACATAGGAGACCCTTGCGGCTAATTTCTAGTTATATTCAGATATCAACATGCACAAACATTGATTGCGCGTTCATCTTTGCGTAAGTGAATATACTTATAAAGAGGTATATTTGTATGATGTTTTTATGAATTATTTATTACTGAGTGCGCATGGATTTAGTGTAAAAAAAAAGATGGAACTCTTTAAAGCAATGCATTTTAACTCACTTTAGGGGAAGATAGCATGCAACAACTCATGAATTAAAATCATTAAAGAGCACCAGAATAGACCAAAACCCCAGAAAGCTTTACTGGTTAAGAGTTCTTTGAACGACTCTTTCAAAGCTTGCTTCCCTGTCATACACGTGCCTCACTATCAACTACTTCTACCTCTAAAGTAGTATTTTTTTCATGTAACTGTCTAGTGAAGAGTTTTTAGACAGAATATTGCTATTAGTTTTACACAATAATATTGAGTTTATTACAAGGTTTTTCTAGCTTTAATACTGGTGAGTGGTGGCGCTCTACAGCTTAATATATCAATGATTTAGCTGTTATGAGAATTACCCATGAATTAAATTCACAGCGATTAAATCAAAGTATTACTGAGAACCATAAAGGCATAAAAACTAAATAGTAGATAATAGAAAGATCTTAAGGCATTTTAAAAGGGAGGAGTTCTTTAAAATAGAGCATGTAAAGCTTGATGCAATAGTACCATTAAAGAACACCATAATGTCGCAGGAACCCAAAATGACTTGCTAGAAAAAGTGTTTATCAATGTGTTCATAACTGCTTGCATCCTTGCTATGCAGTAAACCCACTCATAATTATCATAAAGAGAACATACCTAAATATTAGTAGTTTTTGCGGAATCACCTTGTTAAATCTTTTACCATGAGCTGTTACAAACAGTTTGACAAAAGCATTTCAAAGGTATGTATTCCTATTAAATAAAAGGAAACCAATGACAAATAAATATCACCTGGATTACTTCGAAAAAGCTGTCCTAAGTAATCAATACAAAATCCTTCAATTACTCGCCCCAATATTTAATAAAACGGGTGGCATTTACGAAGCGAATAAATACAAGAATTACATCGAGATTTTAGACAGTAATTTGGTTGAGCTTTTTCCTGAGATATTCGAAGGCAACTTTGAGCTACCCCACGACATACAGCGTGATGTCCTTGCGATTACTGAGCTGTATGAACTCATGGAAACAAGCTACAGTTATT
>NZ_JAGSOY010000149.1 GCF_018837975.1 Zooshikella harenae
ATTTCACACCGACATATACAATGATAATACGGAGTATCCGCCACACTGACTAACTCACTTCGTGGCCGTGTCATCCTTAAATCTCCACATAAACTGACTACTTTATAACCAGAAGTATAGACCCACACCTCTGGCTATTTTTTGATCGCAGTCAAATGGTGGATGTCCTGTTCTTCTCTTGCTCTGCCTTTTCCTTATTAATACGAACCACTAAATGATAGTGATTTGACATCACCGCATAGGCACATATATCAATGGCAAACACCTTAACCAGCTCGGTGAGTCGCTCAACCAACCAGGCTTTTCGATGATCAAAATTACGTCCTGTAACCTGATCATCACCACATAAAAAGGCCCGACGAACACACCGACATATACAGTGATAATACGGCGTATCCGCCACACTTACTAACTGACTTCGTGGCCGTGTCATCCTTTAACCTCCACTCAAAACTGACTACTTTACAACCAGAAGTATAGACCTACACCTCTGGCTATTTTTTGATCGCAGTCAAATCTTGGCTGTCCTCTTCTTCCTTGGCCGTGTCATCCTTTAACCTCCACTCAAAACTGACTACTTTACAACCAGAAGTATAGACCTACACCTCTGGCTATTTTTTGATCACAGTCAAATCTTGGCTGTCCTCTTTTTTGGATCTGGATGTCCTGATCTTTTCATTCTTTTCCATAATTAGCACTTAAATAGTAGCCAGAGTGATGATATAACCCAATCAAACACTGCTCTGGACATATTACAATTAAATCTTCGTAATCAATGAAACTAATGCCTTTTTTTTCAGCTTCATAATCAGAGAAAAATTTATCTATCTTACTAATATCAACATAGTAAGGCATTCCAGACTCCTCGTAACAACTATCATTTATTAACCATATTTCATCTTTAGCAACTCGACTAGACAGTAAGTAATCCAATACAATTTTTTTTTGTGAAGTCAACTCCCAGTTTTCTGCCTTAGCTTTCCACTCTACATCGAGTCCTTTTTTTTCAAGAGCAAAGTAAATTCCTTCAGGTGTAAACCCCTGATCACTTGAAAACTCTTTCCATAAATGAGAGTTCAAGTGTAGTAATTCAAAAAACCTATTCCAATTTACTTTATATAAGTTCAGCTGATTATTTAAAACCATGATGGTGACTCCAAATGTATTTTGCCAACATGATACACACCTGGCTTACCAGTTACTGTTGATATTCCTCGTTTTTTAAGGTGTATATGACCCAGTTCAGGCTCAGGGAATCCTTTCATTGGTGGATGCCCATCTGGGTGATACATGATTACTTCATCGCCTTTCTCAAACTTATAAGACCTTCTTTTATTAGTAAGATCGGCTTTTTCAACTTTCCAACCATTAATTAAATCACCCTTTTTGATATTTGGAAGGTCATTAATTAAATTCCTATCTCCAATTTTCAGAGCCAAATATGAATCAAGTTCCCACCTTCTACTCACTGTTGCCCCCATATTTTGAAATGGGTTTGTAGGCTCAATAACATCTGAGGGCTTCCAGTTTAATGAATTATGTAACCTATCAAACTCAACTTGCGTGGATCTTGGACCAAAAGAGTCAACTTTTCCTTTATTAATTAAACTACTTAACTCTTCCTTCAAAACTCCAACAACTGACTTATTAGCCGTCGTAGACAACAAACTCTTCGAGATTTTCCCTTTCCCTGCATATGCCTGCTGAATTCCACCAAATGAAGCGAAAAAGTCTATTAAAACACCAACTTTTCCAAGACCACCAGTAGCAGCGCCAACGCCAGCAGTGACCATATCCTCACGAGATTGAGCTAACTGGCTTTGGACTGCCTTATAAGACATCAGACCAACTTTACCCAGTAACTCTAAAACTGGCACCTCCTTCTGAATTTCAGACATTTGAATAGTCGAAGCAGCAGCCCCACCATACAATGATAACGATGCAACACCTGTTGCTATGTCACCAGTTAAAGTTGCTACACCAAGACTTTCAACATCACTAGCTTCAAGACCAAGGAAAATAGCTCCTGAAGGATCAAGCTGTGGAGCTTTGCTGGTTGCTAAAGCAAAAGTTCTTGGCAAAACTTCCTGAATATTATTGGCTGCATACAATAGACCTCGACGAAAAGCAGTTATTCTTTCTGGAGTAGAAGCACTTTGTATGAAGTCTGTCGCTGTCGAAAATCTATCATCATCAAACGCTGGTGTACTTATTAAGCGCATTACTAGCGAATTAGGATCACCCTCATCGATTTGCTGGTTAATAATACTTATAAGTTCTTCATTTTGGTTGTTTCCACCAAGAGCTTTATATAAACCAATATATTGCTCACCAACATCAACCAAAGAGTTATTCCTATAAGCCCAAGGGCTGTCTCCCATTACATAATATTGAGAAAACGCATTTTCTGAAAAAACAGAAGAACCTCGTTTCGTAGGTAATGAAGTATTAAATCCTTCTAGTTCCAAACTCACGCCATCTGGATATGAGTTATTATCCAAAAACTCACCATTTAGATCTGCCCACTCTTGGTCGATCAACTGCTGTCTATAAAGCTCATCCATCTGCTCCAACTTCCCTTGCCCACGCTCATTAACCACAGCCCCACTCGACTTACTTTGTGTACTATGTGCATGCTGCTGAGCACTGGCTTTTTGTGGCGCCTGTTGATCACGCGGATCATCATTCATCCACCCATCAAACGTACTGGTCAATGAAGCACCAATAGCCTGCCCAACGGCTTGGTGAGCAACATTTTTAAAGTTGAACTTATTACCAAATATTTTGGTTTCAACCGCAGAAGAAACGAATGACTCGGTTAAGGTTGACGCAAATGTTCCCCAATTATCAGCGCCTACTGTAGAACCAATCGTAGAACTAACCGCTCCACCTAACTCAGCACCAATCGCTGAAGCTGCAACTGACTTCCAGCTAAACTTATGCTCTCGGTCCATTGCACTGGATACCAGCTGACGAGCGGTTGCTTTAGCCGCAGCCATATAACCTTTCGAAGCATGAACTGCATTACCCACTTTTTGCATTGTGGATATCGACTCACCTGTCGTCTTTGCGTTAGCCACTGCATTAGCTGAGTTACCAGCCCACTGTTCAACGCCCACACTCGCAGCCGCCATTAGCCCATCACGAGCAACATCTTTCCAAGAGAAATGGAAACCATCCTGCTGTCCCATGGCAATAGCACCCGCTTGGGTAATAGCCTGCGATGTAATTCCTGCACCTATTACACCAGCTCCAAATCCTGCCGCAGCCCCCATAGCGGTCCCAGCTACAGCAGATCCTGTAGTGGCAGTGACTGCACTACCCACCATTGATGACACAGCACCACTCAGAGCAGAAAATGCTGCCATCGCCGCCCAAGCCGCTACCACAGCCACAACCACCATCACCACCATGGCCGCGCCACCACAACCCCCACCCGCAGGCTTAATCGGTGGCGGTGGCATATCCGGTAACGTCGGACTCACATCACCAATCGCCACCCCGGCGTTATAGGGCCGGAAGGTGCTGCTGTTGTTGTGGATGTTGGTGACTTTATTCGGCACTGTGAGGAAGGTGCCGGGCTTTAAGTCTTTCAGTTGCTGAGGTTGCAAACCATTGGCATCGGCCAGCATAAACCACAGGCTACTATCCCCCCATAACGCCAAGGCGATGGTTTGCAGGGTATCGCCTTGTTGTACGGTATAGCCCCCCGGACTCTGCGCCGGGTAGTTTTCGCCAATGGCCTGGAAGTTGGCATCGAAGTCGGCACTGAATACCGGCTCAGTTTTATCCGGCTTGCGCATTAAGCCTTGGTTATAGGCCAGTTGGGTCGCATAGTCGGTATAGGTCGGGCCATCATCCCCCACATCGCCAATACCAATGCCATTGACGTAGTAGAAGTGATGAGTACGCAGGTAGGCTTTGTGATCATCATTACGATCATGGCCTTCCTCAGTACGGGTCAGGATCTGCCCTTTGTGGTTATTCACATAGCGCAGA
>NZ_JAGSOY010000015.1 GCF_018837975.1 Zooshikella harenae
CACCGTATAATCAGGTTGATCTGTACATTCTCGTGTTAAGGCACTATAGCCCTGAGGATTTTCTTTTTGCAACGATTCATTAGGTCCACACACTGCAATAAAACCATACAGCACGTGGGTGAGGTTTTTAGCAGGAATATCATTAACGTGGAAGTTACGGCCATAAACGCCCCATTCAACAAAGTAAGTACCAACGACTTTGTTGGCGTTATTTTGGAATAGTGCTGAATCATTATTCAACATGGTTGCGTGGGACAATCCGGATAAACCTAGCCCTATGGCGACACCAATGGCCAATTTATTAGGCAACCAGCGGCGTAATCGCGTGGTGTGCATAATTTGTTCTCCTCAATGCATTTATTAAAGGCGTGCTTGTGTGGTCAATCACTCATTGAGTGACTGTTATGACACATTAAGTACACGCAAAACCTAATAACTCAGCAGTAAATACTTGTTGAGTGATGAGGTAAATAAGCTAGTTGTTGAGTAATATGTGTTAACTGGTTTTAGACATACATTAGATAAATAAAAGATTTTTAATATCTCGTTGTTTGTGTTTAAGCGGCTATTGATCCGCTGGCCTTAACTATCTGTATCTCATCGTCTTTTGTAGCGTTTCCTCCTTTTCTTCTGCTAGGGAGATAACAGCGGGTATGTGACACTTGTGGTCTTTTTATGCGTCGCAAAAAAACTTGCTGAACAAAAAAAGACGTGTTAGATGAAACAAATGAGAAAGCACACAAATGCCAAATAAGACACACGACGACTGCTGGATAGTTGTCCTTGAAGTTTAGCAAAGGTTTGTTAAATAAAATGGTAAACCAGTTCCAAGTTTAGTAAATAATCAAATAAAGGGTAGGTCGTATTGAATATGAATTTACAGGCAAGAATTGAATAATAAGTGCTAATGGTTAACGCGTAGTTTTGTTATACATTTCGCATTGAGTATATGTAGATAGGCTATATTATTGATAATAAATTGGAATAATTCAAGATAAATAAAGATCAAAATAATTCAGTTTGTTCACTAAAAAACGCCTTTTGTCGTATTTTTTGATTTGGGAATCAGTGCAATCGAATATAATTTTACCTTTATAAAAACCATTTAGTCCAACGTCTGCATAACGTCCCTTCGAATACGCAGTGAATCCTTCCTTGGAGGCTGCTGTTTGTCAAGATCCAGTCGTTGTCTACATCGAAATACCACAGGTGTTCATTTAATCATGATTAAGGTATAGCAAAATGTGGGTTTGCAGTGCTTGAGTTGGTTTGTGAAACAGGTGCTGGGAGTACCAGTACCGTGAGCAGTAGAGATCAGGGATGGTCTTCTGCTGTGGGAGGAACAAAATAATTCATGCGCTGCATTGGTGCAATGCCACATACATGAATTATTTTTATGTGCAACTGCCTGGAGTTGTTGCTTTCATAATATAAAAAAACAGAGACTAATAATAATCTCTGTCATGCGATTAGTTTTTTGAGTAATAGTTTTTTTACTCTGTTAGGGAGATAAGGTACAAATAAACGTTGTTGGTTTAGGCTGGGTTAATTGATTTCGTTGGCAGTTTATGTTGTTTAATATAAAAAACAGGTGTACCTATGTAGGTAATATATAAATAGGTTGCTTTAGCATATTGTTGGGTCGTTGTTGATACTCTTATACCAATGATGGCATTTGCGTTTTCAGGCGCCATTAACATTAATTCGTCAAGGGTTTCTTCATATTCATTACGTTTACGCTCTAAAAAGCCACGAATCAACCCTTTTTTGGAAATTTCAACAGCGCGGGTAATTTGCACCATATTATACATGTGTTTTATACGATAACAGCTTGGTAATTCTTCTGTTGTAAGTAACAACTTATTACTGCGTTCTTCAACATAGGGCGTTATTTTTCGATTGAGAAACATTTTCTCACCCTGACTTTTGAGTAGACCAATACTGACGATTTTTAAGCACGATGGTAGTGCGTGTTGGTAAGTATAGGTGAAGTCTTTGTGGATGGCCTTCAATGGATGAATCTTCAACAGGCAGTGTCAGATGGGTAACATGGGTATCAATACGGCTATGACCGCCAAAGTCAGCATCATCACTGCTTAAAATAACTTCATACTCGCCAGCAGGTGCAGGAATTGGATAGTCGGTAAATGACTTTTCAGGGTGAAAATTGAATACCCAAACTAACCCTTGACGCTCAAATGCCAGGACTTTATCGTCATCTCTCACCCATAGGATATGGACAGTACTATAACGAAGTACATCGTATGTTTTACATAGTGTAATTATCATGCGGTCAAAATTATTGAGTAAACTATATTTTAAGTTGGGGTTATCGGCTAACGACCACTGTCGGCGTGCATGATGATATGACCAGTGATTACCTTCGCGAGGAAAGTCAATCCATTCCGGGTGACCAAACTCATTACCCATAAAGTTTAGATAACCATGACCCGCAGTGCTCAAGGTTACCAGTCGAAGCATTTTATGTAATGCCATTGCCCGGTCAATGAGTAAATGTTCATCATCTCGATTCATATGCCAGTACATTGCAGCATCGGCTAAACGAAAAATAAGTGTTTTGTCGCCGACTAAAGCCTGGTCATGACTTTCTGTGTAACTTATGGTTTTTTCATCATGGCGACGATTAATAAGCTCTTGCCATAAATGAACGATTGACCAGTCTTCATCACGTATATCTTTAGTATATTTTATCCATAAATCTGGAATGCCCATGGCAAAGCGGTAGTCAAAGCCTATTCCACCATGTGCTGTGGAAAGGGCAAGACCGGGCATACCACTCATGTCTTCGGCAATGGTTATTGCATCAGGACGGAGGCGATGAATAACCTGGTTGGCTAGGGCTAAATAGGCAAGGGCATCCAAGTCAACATTATGGCTAAAATAATGGTCATATGAGGTAAAGGCTTGGCCTAGCCCGTGGTCGTGGTAGAGCATGCTGGTAATACCATCAAAACGGAAACCATCCACGTTGAATGTATCCAGCCAATAACGGCAATTTGAGAGTAAAAAATGAAGTACTTCAGGCTTAGCATAATTAAAGCAGCATGAGTCCCAGGCTGGATGCCGTCCCCGTCCCCCTTCATGAAAAAACTGGTAAGAGGTCCCATCATATAAGCCTAAACCTTCTACATGATTGGTAACAGCATGAGAGTGGACTAAGTCAATGAGTATCGCAATTCCCATCCCATGCGCGGTATCAATGAGCTCCATTAATTCTTCAGGCGTACCAAAGCGTGAAGAGGGCGCAAAGTAACTGGAAACATGATAGCCAAAGGATCCATAGTAAGGGTGTTCAGGAATACCCATAAGTTGTATCGTGTTATAACCTGCCGCTTGGATACGGGGTAATGTTTTTTCCGTAAACTCACGATAAGTGCCTACTTTTCCCTCTTCCTGAGCCATGCCGACATGTGCTTCATAGATTAATGGGGCAACCTGTGGGCGTTTGAATTGATTTTGCCATTGATAGGGTGACTTGGGATGCCAGACTTGTGCGGTAAAAATAAGGGTTTGGTTATCTTGTATGACACGTCGAGCATAAGCAGGAATTCTAGGGCCTTCGCCACCATGCCAAATCATATGTAAACGATAATGTTGACCGTGGTGCAGGGCATCTTCAGGTAGTTGCAATGCCCAATGACCATGATCATCAATACGTTGAAACTGAAACTCAGAAGATATTTGCCATTGGTTCATGTCTCCCACTAAAAAAATTGCGGTGGCATTAGGGGCCCACTCATGTAATTGCCATTTATTATCACGAAAATGTAAGCCAAAGTATTCATGACCACTGGCAATATCAATCAACTCGTTTTGGTTGTGACATAGCTGTTGGCGTCTGGCTTCAATAGCAATTAAGCGATGTGTTAATTGGCTACGGTAAGGCGCTAACCAGGGGTCATTGTGAATAATCGTATCGATTAAATGATGTATAGACATTGAGGGTGCGTTGACGATCGTATTCATCCTTGAAATCTACTTATTTACTAATGAGTGGACGACGTAACATCTTTTCATAAAGATTAATATATTGTTTAGCCGTATTAGCATGGTTATATGAAGTGATTGCTTCTTCCATGATACGGTGAATTTGTTTGGCTTTGGTATCCATGGAGCGTTTATAAAAACGCATCGCTTGGTCAACAGCCCAGCGCAAACTTTCGGGATTATAATATTTAAATAAAAAACCATTACCTCTATTTTTACGCGTATTTAAATCCGCAATAGTGTCATGAATACCACCTGTGTCATGAGCAATGGGTAAAGAGCCGTAAATAGGCCCTATCATTTGTGGCAATCCACAAGGTTCAAAAGAGGAAGGCATTAATACGAAATCAGAAGCCGCATAACACTGGTGTTCAAGGGTGTTATTAAAGTCGCAAACAGCAACACGCTCCTGAAACCCATGAAAGTGGACGATATCTCGAAATACTCTTTGGTATTCTCCATCTGCAACAAATACAATTTGTAGTCGTTGTTGCCAGTAGTCAGAAATTAAATGGTAAATAATGTCGGCTAACAGTTGACAGCCTTTTTGAACGGGATCAAGGCGGGAAGGCCAGAATAAAAGCGGAGCTTTGGGATCAACAAGTAGTCCCAATTGCTGTTGTACATGCTGCTTATTATGACGTTTTCCTGCAACATGTGATGCTGCATCATACTGTAAGAGCAGTTTGTTATCTGTGAGGGGATTAAATGCCGGATCTGGCGCATTTAAAATACCATAAGCACAACCTGCGTAGTATTTATTAATGAGTTCTTGACGCAATTTGTCAGGAACAAAGTGATGGTAACCTTCAACAATTTCCACTAAAAAGCGAGGACTAACCGTATTCACAAAGTGACCGGCAAATACGCCACTGGTCAGAAAGTCAACAGGGATTGATTCTCGTGCATTCTCATAACAATCAGCATAATCTTCAAAAAATAAATGTTGCCAAAACGCTGCCGCATCAATGCCTCGATCTTCAATGTGTGACATTGTGGCTTTTACACTATGGATATTGTGAATGGTGAATAAACAAGGGATACCCATTTTTCGGGCAAGTGAAGGAATAAGCCCTGTCATCCAGTCGTTACAGTGAATAAGATCAGGTTGTACGCGAGGAATAATGTTATTAATGACTTCACGCTGAAAAGCTAACGATAGCTTGGTATTTTCCAAATAGTATGCGGAATAAACTCGATTTAGATAGTAAAAAACACGGTCCTCAGCTAAATGTAAACGGCTATTAGGCACCGTTTGGCGTAAATTTTGATATTCCTTTTGTAAAAAGGGAGCTAAACGATCTTTAAAAATAGCGCGATAATCAGGTAGGGCTACATGGACATCAGCTCCTTGGTTAAATAAAGCACTGATAAGGGCGGCAGACACATCCGCTAAACCGCCAGCTTTTGCGGTCAAATATTGAGCATAGCTACCCATTCTATCGGGAAGATAGGTCACCTCCGGTGTGACAATTAAAACACGGGGATTTTTCCTGCCGCCGTTCATTCAAAACTCCATGGCATCATCTGCGGGATCACTTCGTGTGCAAGTTTCATCATGAAACAAAGTTAATTATCCAGAATTAAGTGTCTAGGTCTAATAATAGACAACAGTACGTGTGTTACTGTGAGGTTATAAAAATGTCACCTGACTGATAGGTATCCTAGCAAAGAAATATTGCTATTCTATGGCATTTTAACCGTTATGAAACATTGTCAGTGATGCGGGATAATAAAACTGATCCTCACTGACAATGTTTCATAGATAGAAAGTCAAATAGCTAAGCAGTTGCCTCACTTACCCCATGTCAATAAGTGAGGTTGAAACCGAAGCCACTCGTCAAATTGGGGAACCGCTCGAACGGTAAAGCCATATTGTCCAGAACCGTCACAGGTAATATCGCAACGATACAGATAGGAGCCATCTCCACGGTCTTCGGCAACGATCATGGGCGTTTCATGCCCGTCACACAGGTCATCAGCGCCATGGAGAAGTCCATAATAAAGCTGGACTTCGACCTCCTCAGGGGTGAGTTGACCAAGATGTACGACAGTTGACACATTAAACGTGTCGTTAACTTTGAATGGACCTCTGGAGCTACAGGTGGGGGATCCAATATGAATATGCTGCCAGTGTTGTAAGTAACGTTCGTGCTGGACAGCCAGTTGTTTTGCTTCAGCCCATTGGTTTTCACGTAAGGATTGCAGGCGCTGATGGGCTGGGATATAAAAACGCTCAGTATATTCTTTCACCATACGTAAGTTACAAAAATCAGCCATTGCCATTTTTATGGACTCACGCATTTTATAAACCCATTGGTTGGGTATACCTCCAGGTTTTCGATCATAATAACAAGGCACGACATCGTTTTCTAAAACATTATAAAGCGCCTGGCTTTCGATGGCATCTTGATAATCAGGATCATGGTATTCTTCGCCATTACCAATTCGCCAACCACGGTCATCCGTATAACCTTCGCACCACCAACCATCTAAAATACTTAAATTAAGCACGCCATTAACCGCAGCCTTCATTCCCGATGTGCCACAGGCCTCCATAGGGCGTCTTGGATTGTTCAGCCAGACATCACAGCCTTGCACCATCAGCCGTGCCGTATGCATGTCATAGTCTTCAAGGAACACGATTTTATGGCGGAAACGTTCCTGTTCTGCAAAATGAATTAACTGTCGTATAACTTCTTTACCTTCATGATCTTTCGGGTGGGCTTTACCCGCAAAAACAAACTGTACGGGATGATCACTGTTGTTAATAATCGCTTGTAACCGGTCTGGATCACGGAAAATAAGGTTGCCACGTTTATAGGTTGCATAACGACGGGCAAAACCGATGGTCAGTGCATCCTGATCAAGTACTGACTCTACCGCACGCATGACTCGGCGTGAGGCATTTCGACGACCATATTGTTGCGACATGTGCTCACGTACAGAGCGGATAAGTCGAGATCGACTAAGTTCATGGGCACGCCATAAATCCTCTTCAAAAATATCATCCACTCGGGCCATATTTTCTTTCATGTGGGAGGCAAGATACCATTGTGGTCCTAAGTGACGCTCAAACAACATCACTATTTCGGGAGAGAGAACGCTGGAGACATGAATGCCATTGGTTACATGGCCAATGGGAACTTCTTCATCTGCACGACTAGGCCAAATATGGGTCCACATATGGCGGGCTACATGGCCATGTAGCTCACTGACACCATTACAATATTGAGCCATACGTAAGGCAAACAAAGACATACAAAAGGGTTCATGCTGCTGGTCATCTTTTTCTTGTCCCCAACGAATCATTTGCTCAACGGGCAAGCCAAACAGCTCACTGTACACTTTAAAATAAGGGGCAAGGAGTTCCGGAGAAAATTTATCGTGACCTGCAGGAACAGGGGTATGTGTGGTAAACACGGTAGTACGAGGTACTATTTCCAGAGCGGTTTTTAAGTCAACCTGCTCTTTTTGTATGACTTGGCTGATACGCTCAAGATTGACAAACGCACAGTGTCCTTCATTAAGGTGAACTACAGAAGGATTTACTTCCATTGCCTCCAACACTTTCATACCACCAATACCCAATACAATCTCTTGGGTAAGCCGAGTATTATGTTCTGCAGCATATAAACGATTGGTAATTTCTTTTATTTCGTCTGAGTTTTCCGAAATGTAGGTATCCATTAAAAATAATGAAATACGACCAACCTGTAACTTCCAGGTTTGAAAATGAATAGGATGGTTAGGTGCAGGAATACTTATAATGAGATCTTGGCCATCTTCACCTTTGACTTTTTCCATTGGCAGGTGAAATAAATTAGTTTGAGGGTAATCTTCTTGCTGCCATCCATCTTGGTTAAGGTATTGGCTAAAATAACCATAGCGGTACATTAACCCTAACCCAATCAGTGGAACATCATTAACAGAAGCTGCTTTTAAGTGATCTCCAGCAAGAACACCTAACCCACCCGCAAAAATAGGTAGGCTTTCATGAATACCAAATTCCATTGAAAAATAGGCAATACAACCTTCTTTGCCAAAAGGGGTTTTCTGAGGATCTTGACGGGTAATGACGCGCTCATTAAATTCCGTTTTGACCTTATTTAAATTAGAAAGAAAGCTACGGTCTTTAGCTAGCGCATCTAAGCGATCTTGCTCAATATACGTTAAAAAGGCTAGTGGGTTGTGTTTGGCTTTACTCCAAAGGTGAGGATCTATACGACGAAAGAGTTCAATGGCTTCAGGTGTCCAACACCACCAGAGGTTTCTTGAAAGGGTTTCCAGAAAGGCAAGTGGTTCTGGAATTTGTGGGTAAACCTGATAGCTAGTGATCATTTTCATGAGGTAATAGCCTTGTGTGACAAATACAAAGAAAGAATAATCAATGTCATACAATCACCACAGAATTTTCACAATTAGCGTAAGCATTAAAAATATATTTGTCAGCTTCTCGGTCATTTTCCCAGCGGCGATTATCGATTAAATAACGGAATTGATATTCTTGGCCTGGACGTAGCTCAAGTGTGGCAGTGAAGTCACCACTTTTGAGGTATTTCATAGGGGTATTGTTGGTTGACCAATTATTAAAATCCCCAACGATGCACACATTATGTGCATTAGACAAAGATTCTTTAGGTATACGAAATGTAACTTTACAAACGGGCTTAGACTTTAAATATTGTTTTTTTAAACTCATTGTTGCATTCCCCATTAACAACCCAGGAGTGACTGGCTTGTCTATGACTCAATGAAAGAGTGTAGATTATACCTTGGGCTATACAACAAAATTTTTAACATTTAGCGATTGATAAATAGTGAATAAATAATCAATTTCCATTGAGTTATTTTGGTTTATTTTTGAGCATTCGTTTTTCTAGTTTTTGCCACACGCGTAAGAGTTCACTTACACCCCAAGCTTGGGCATCACAACCACGGTGTTGATGTGGGCGGTTGCCATCAATAATTTCTGGTAACTGCCCCACACACGCTTCATCTATTAATAATGAGGTTGATCCTAGCCAAGCAAGTGCAGTAGGAATAGCCTGTGAACCATAGCATTCAACCCACGCTTCAGCATAGGCCGGGAATACCCAAGTCCAGGCAGTACCATTATGGTAGGCCGGTTTTCGGCAAGTGTCTTCATCTCCCCGATAGTGGCCAAAATAAGGATGTTGAGGATTATTGATAGGTTTACCATGGAATGTAATGGCTAAGGGAGGGTGTACGGGCTGATCTGCTAAGGTTCGAATAGCACCTGGCACCAGTAATTGTTCGCAGGCTTCAAGTATACGACGGGTGATGTCTGGGTCATTAACCGCGCCCAATGTAATGGCATAAAGTTGATTTGGCCGCAACGCATTGTCCGCTACAGCTTTTGCCGCGGGGGTGTCAGGTACGCAATGCAGGCAGTCGGCTAAGTATCCCACATCAGGAAAATAATAATATTGTGTAATGGACTTTTTCACCTGGCTGGCCAATGATGACCAACGTGGTGTATTAGGGGCAATTTGGGCTAATAACTGTAGTGCAGCATACCATAATGCCTGTATTTCAATGGGGTAGCCTTGTCTTGGGGTTCCTGCAGGGAAATTAGTATCCATCCAGGTGAAATGAGAAGGGCTAAAAATTAACCCTGATTGTTCATCCATTTTTATCTGATTGGGGGTGCCTTGGATAATGCCATTTGCCATATCCACCAGCACGTGATGAAGCGATCGACCGGCACAGTCTCGGCCAAAAATTTCATCCCGACCAGAGGCTTGCCACAAGTCATCACAGGCAGCAAATAACCACAGTGGGGCATCTGAGGTATCTCGATTGGAGGCATCGCTACCCCGTATCATATTGGGCAATGTACCCTGTGTCTCAAACTGAGCAAACTGTAAAATAATAGACTCGGCTGTTGCCCAATCGCCTGCTGCAATAATTCCCCTGACCACAATCAGCGTGTCACGTCCCCAGTCTAAAAACCATGGATAGCCAGCAATGACGGTCTGTAATTTACCGCGGCGAACAATGAACTGTTGTAGGGCGGGTTTTAACACATTAGGCAAGGATTCTGTACTGGGAAATTGTTTAGTCCAACTGGTGATGGTTTCAAGTAACACGGGCAATGTGTCGTACTGTTTGGGTGACTCGTCCGTTGAGGTGATTTGTGCTGTGATAGTTACCATTTCACCGCCAGCCATAGGAATAGCTAAATACCCTGGGCAATATAAGTCGGAAACGGCATCGAGTCCACGTTCACCCTCTAGCGGTCGATACACCATATAGTGCCATTCAGGGGATACATGAAATTTACCCTGAGAACTTTGTAGGGTGAGCTGGTGGTGTGGATCAGGGGTGAAACGAAAGCCTTGAGCGTTAGGCAAAATGGCTTTTGGGAAACTGGATTCCAGGCCTGTATAGGCTTTCGTTGTTTCGTGGAAGTTACGGTTTTCAATATCGGGACGCAGCACTAAATCAATAACAGACTGGTCAGCAAGGCGATCATTGTGATCATCCTGGTGACAGCGATAAATTACCCATTGCACGGCATTTTGCTCAGAGATCATCGCCATGCCAATCTTTAATAAGACATGCTGGCCTTGCCCTACTGGCAGATGAAACAACCAATAGCCGCCCCGGTCGGGATGGCAGCCAAAAGCATCAAGGCATGCCTGGCTAATGGTTTGGGAATAGCCTTGATAGTTAAGCCAGCCACGTATCCTGGCAAGCATAATCCAACGATCATCTGGGTGGTCTGGATGTAAGTTAGCGGCCAAAGCGGCGTCATAACGACTGCGGAGCAATCCCCACTGGCTACTGGCACGAGACATCCCACCACGATTATTGGTGCCTAGCCATAAGTGGGGATGATCGAGTAGTTGGTTGCGAAAAAAGATATTTCGGGCTTTAGCCTGTTGACCTTCAGCTAAATACCATAGAGGGACTTCGCAAGAAATAACTTTATCTGCCGTATACAGTTTAATTTTTAGTACACGTTGTTGGTGATGCGTTGGTGTATTGAGCGGCTCAATGACCGTCATATAATGTGTACCAAACGCAAAGCTTCGCTCTTTGATGAATATGGTTTTGTTTGGCTCGCTGATGGTGAGATGAAAGGGATAAGGACAGCGAACGAGTAGCATGTGTTGTGGGGGAATCATGACTTCACGCCACTGATCTTGAGGGTACTGCCAAGTGATGACATACGGCTCTTCAGTAAACGGGGTGATAGCGGTACAAAATGCACGCGGATCTTTTTGTAGTAATTGGCAGTAGTAATCAAGGTTAAACTCACGAAGATCCTGACAACCCTGATAATGTTGATACAGTTTAAGTACTTTGCTTTTGATGCGTTGTTTGATCAGTTGAGCTGAAGGGAGGTGACTGTTTTTTTCATACTGCCGAAGCTGGGTAATCATATCATGTTGGTCGGTGAGGCAGAGAACCTGGCCAGGCTTAAGATTGAGCTTTTGTAGATCTCGATCGTTGATTGGATTAAAAGAGTTACCTGACAAAAGATCATACCAGGGAGGTGGCTCTAAATGCGTCCTGTCTTTGGGCCAGCAGGCCTGACATGAGGCTTGAGTATCTAGATTCGCCACAATAAGCAGGTTCTGGTTGTTGGTATTGGGATGCCGGCACACCACAATAAAGTTTCCTGGCCCTGTTTGCAGCATATGCTGTTGACCTTGTTGGTTGAAAACCGGGTGGTGTTTTAGCAAGGTGCTCAAGCGATGAATTAAGGCTACTTGGTTGTCAATACTGCCCCAGTTGAGTGAAGGGGAACCATGCACACTCACTTTTTCAGTCGCTAACCATTCAACACCATTTGCAAAGCCAAAGGCTCCCTGAGGAGAGAGGAGTGCGCAGAGGGTGGTTCTTAGCCTGGCCCAAACCGGTGATGTGGCTGCAAGTCGGTTATTATCATGGGTTTCACAGAAATGAACTGTGATGCCATCATGTTGGGAGATATCCAGTGCTTCGGGTAAATAGTGTTCAAGCTGGCTACGGTCATAGTTTTGAAATAACTCGGAATATGCCCAGTTAAAGTTAGCGTAATTTAATAGTTGCCGTGTGCTGGCAATCGGGCCACCTAAACCTTCTAGTAGAAAAATGGTATTTGGATATTGCTGACGTACCTTTGCAATAATATAGCGCCATGCTGCATCAGGTATCATATAACCGGCATCTGCCCGGAAGCCATCAACACCACGTCGACACCAGGTCAGAAAAATATTAGCCATATACTGCCAAAGGTCTTTATGCCCATAGTCTAGCCTGGTCAGGTCTCCCCAAATAACCCCCCAGGCACCAGGGTTTTCAATTTGGCCTGATGGGGAGCGAGCCACCCATTGCGGATGACTTTCATGTAGCCCTGCCGCCCATCCAGTGTGGTTTATGGCAATATCGAGTAGCAGTGATCCTTGATAAGCATGAACGGCATCAACTAACTCAATAAATTGCTCTAGTGGGGTTGCTTTAGGATCGAATTCTGCCAGTGCTGGATCAACGGCAGTAAAACTGAGTGCGGCATAGGGGCTACCAAAGCGTCCCATACGCGCATAGGTTGTAGGGGTAGGGTGAATAGGGAGCAGTAAGATATGACGACAACCAAGTTCGTTAATAATAAAGTCCAGCTCACCACGTAAATCTCGGAAAGTTCCTGAAGGGGGGATGACGGTGAATCCGGATTTATCAAAGTCTTTAAGCTGTTTATCAGAGATAGGATGACCAAAACCCAGGCCAGACTTATTTCGGCCAAATTGACGGACGAAGGCATTGTAAATGATATTGGCACAGCAGGCTTCAGCCGTATCTACATTGATAATGGTGTTATATCCAGTAGGCCATAGGGGATCTTTTTTCTTGCCAGGGAGGAAGTAAGCTTTAGCCTCAAAGTGACCCACCTCAGTTAACCCCAAGATCAGTTGGTATTCTCCATTGGCGCACTGCTTCATTGGAATATCAAACCAGTCACGGCCTAAGGAGGTTTCTTGATAGTCAACTTCACTGATGATTTCTTGGCGTTGGATATCGGCATGACCAATGTTGGTGCGTAACCAGGCCGTTCCTTGCCAATGGTTGGGCACAGATAAACGAAATGTTATCGTGTCGCCTGTATAGTGGACTATATGTTCACCTGGCGATGGGTGTTGAAGAATTTCCTCAGACTGGATCATAACGCTGTAATTATCCCGAAACTGTCGTTCATTCACGATTATTGAATGCTTACTAAGCATCCCTGGCTCAACGAATCACTCCGAGGGGGTGATTGTTTTTACTATAGGGCAGATTAAGTATAGGGCAGTCTGTTTAAAAGTAATGAGACGGTATGATGACGAGGATAAAGCAGTAGAAAGCAAAGGGGAGGAGGTTAGGGGGTGCTTAGGGAAGACTACTCCCACTGATGAGTTCGTCGAAGTAAGCGTCGAATTGGCCACTGTCTTTCAGCTCTTTAAGGCCTTTATCAAACAGTTTCACTAACGCCTGATTGGCAGGGTCTTGTTTTGTTAACAATAAGTAAGCGGGGCGGGAAGTGAGTGGTTTGGTATTATTGGTAAAGAGCATCGCAATATGTCTTGGAAAGGCTTGGTATATTTGGCCATAACCAACCAATATATCCTGAGGAAATAAATCGAGTCGGCCACGTATCATCATTTTTAAGATTTGAGTGTCTGACTTAATACGATGTACGTTAATTTTGCCTGCTTTGTCATACTCATCAAACTGATCAGAAATATGGTAGCCAATAGTGGCACCAATACGATATTTTTTTAAGTCATCTAATGTTTCCCAGGTAAAATCGAATTTTTTTAAATGAAAAAAAACCACTGTGATATTAGCAACAGGTTCTTGGCTAAAGAAAAAGAAAGGTTCTCGCTCAGGGGTTTTATACCAGAGAAAGGTGCCGTCGATAGTACCTTCTTTTGTCATTTTTAAAGCCCTAGCCCAAGGCATAATGCGGAACTCCACATCAATCTTAGACAGGGCGAAGGCTTCTTTAATGATGCGTCCAGTAAATCCTTTATCTTCAAGTGTGGGAGATATATAGGGGTACCACTCTTCAGCACCAAGTACAACGGTTTTTGCCCATACAGGATCGGCCAAACTCAGTAGCCAATAGACAATAACAAGCTTAATGATCGACCATGTTTGTCTAGCTTTTTTGATGACTATCTGTGCATAAAAGTGCATGGTTGAAGTCATTACTTTTTAAGCGTTGATATTATGGTTCATGTTGGTTTTTTTGTTGATATTGAATAATAAGTTGATTAATAAATGGTATTGCTGATTGTTGATCCATGTAATGGGGGAGTAAATCCATATAATTGTCTTTATTAAACTGTTGAAATGAGGGGGAAGCCCATGCTTGCTGAAGCTGTTGGGTTATTCGTTTAACGGTCTTTGGCGGTGTTGTGGCATGGAGAAAAAAACCTCGAAACCGAAACATGGGGGTGATGTTCAATTTTATATCATTTAGGGCTGGAATATTTGGGAATCCAGCTGGCCTTTGTTTTACCAAGCTGATAATGGGTTTTATTTGGGACTTTTCCAGTAAAAATTTAACATCTCCAGGTTGTTCAATTAATGCATCCACTGAACGATTTAATAACGCCTGGTAGCGTAATTGTGGGCGGTCATAACTTTCTTGAAAAATGGAAAGGTGAAGATTCTGTTGGAGCTGATTAAGTATTAAATATTCCATTGAACCGGTATTACCTACATTTGCTACGGTAATAGGCGCATGACTTTGAGCAAAAGCTACAAAGCTTTCCCAGTTATTAAAGCGGCTATCATCACTACGTACATAAATTTGGTTGTAGGTAAGCTGGGTAATACCAATTGGGATAAGATCTTTAGTTGGGTGGTAGCGGATATAGCCAGCTACATAGTTGCTAACAAGGTTATCAGTGGCTTGAAGAATATTGCTACCATCAGCGGGTTGGCTAAAAAAAATTTTAAATGCTTCCGCGCCACCATCAGCGGGGCGGTTTGTAACATAGACTTTCAGTGGGCTGGTATGCTCCAATGCCTGAGCCATAGCCCGGCTATGTTGGTCTGAGCCGCCACCAACACCATAAGGAACAATAATACGAATGTTGTTTGTTGTAAGTGCTAAGCTCGTTGTTGTGACGATTAGGCTGAGACAAAGACAAAGGTAAGGATACTTGGTACACAGCATGCTAAGAAATTTGGCAAAAAAGGCTTTTGCTTGTGGTGGCGCTGTAAGTCGCTTGAGAGTGACTAATGACGGCATACCTTTAACCTGCCTGTGATGATCACCCTCTAAGCATAGCAGGAGTTAGTGGCGTATAACGCCTACACACAACCCTTCTATCGTGAACTCATCGCGCTTCAAGTCAACATCAATTGGGGTAAAGTCATCGTTTTCTGGATAAAGCGTGACCTTATTACGCAGTTGATGAAAGCGCTTTACAGTAACATCACTGGCAATGCGGGCCACAATGATTTGGCCATTGCGTGCTTCATGGGTTTTATGAACAGCGATTAAGTCACCTTCAAAAATCCCCGCATCTTTCATGCTCATACCTTTTACGCGCAAGAAATAGTCTGCTTTAGGATTAAAAAAGCCTGGTTCGATGGCACAGTAATTTTCGATATGTTCAGCAGCCAGAATCGGACTTCCTGCTGCAACATTCCCAACAATAGGAAGACCTGATATGTCACCATTAGGTAAACGAATACCTCGAGAAGTTCCAGGGATTATTTCAATTGCCCCTTTACGCGCAAGGGCTTTCAGATGTTCTTCAGCGGCATTAGGAGAACGGAAACCCAGTTGCTTAGCAATTTCTGCTCGAGTAGGTGGATAACCGGTTGCTTCAATATGCTCTTTAATAAATTGCAGAATCTCAGCTTGCCGCGCTGTTAGCTTGGTCATTACACTGTCCTGATTAACAAGGCTTGCTCAACAAAGTTCGTTTGTTTATATCCACTAAAATCTAATACCGAATGAAATGGTATACACATCAAGTGGTTGCTTAATGGCATAGCGTTACTTCATCTGACTGGTATTTTATACAGTTACTGTGATTATATACAGAGAGAAAATGGTTGCAAGCTAATGAGAGAGAGGCAGTACCCGCTAATAAGACATAGAGCGCCTGATTATACTACAGGTTGGGTATATCATTAGATAGTCAAAACACTCAAAATCTTCATAAAGACTTTTCAATGCAGTTTGATCTATCTTGTAACGCTGTTTTCTAAGAACTATGGGGGGGTAATGGTAAGAGTGTATCGTCTTTTGTTCGGGATGTGACTGGCTACTCAGTAGGGTAGCCAGCAAAAATGAAAAAGTTAGAGGATCGATATTGTTTATTAGTGAGATGACCAATAACTCAAGCTAGTCACAAATTTTGCACGAGCAAACGGATGCTTGTCCCCACTGAGTGGTTCGCCAGTGACCCGTCCACTTGCCTCTTTGTTGTTGACAGACGCGCGGGCACTTATATTGAGCATCTTGGTTATCCCAAATTGGTCCTGCATTGATATCATAGTTGTAGCAGCTATAGCGTGGTTGGAATCGTTTCTGAGGAGGATAGCGATCTTCAGGAAAACTGTAAGGATAACCATCGTTTACTTGCTGTCTAATCATTCGCCATTTTTGATTGGACCTGCCATGAAATTGCCATACACCGACTTGTCCTCTGCTGACAAAGTGATCAAGCACAAAATCAGAATTTCGTCGATTATGTAGGTAAGGGCCTCTCCAGTACCAGCGTTGGTGTTTCTCTTTATTACATGTGTAAATGAATGCGGTATTACCTTGTCTAGGGTTACCTGCTTCAAGGCACATATGAGGTGCAGACTTAGAGTGGATACGGCCACGGCGGTCTGAAAACCAGAGCTGGTTGTCTCGTCCATGACAGTTGTAGGCTATAACAGGGGTTAGGTTGCCTGTACCATTACCTTTAACATCAAGGCAATAGCCGTTATTTGACTCAATTTGAAAGTAATTCCGGGCTTCAGCTGCTACAGTATGTGTGATAAGTAATACAAGCAATGTATAGATAGAATAAAAGGATAAACGAAGTTTGTTTTCTTTTTTATACATAGGCGATCTTCAACTTATATAAATAATACAAATTATAAAAAAATATTAAAAATTATAATTTGTTATTTTTGTTTTGAGGTGACTAAAACGCACAGTTAAATGTATGGAATATCATTTGCAAGGGGAATACGTAATATCACGCATGAGTTTAGTATGGTGCTAGTGATTTATACCTATTAGAGGACGTGATTTTATACATAAATTGTGGCATGCTAAAAACGTTTTAGTGCCTAGCATGAAGGGTTTAATGAAGGGGGTAGTTAAATAAAACAGAGTTTATTTATATGAAATTATATTCTTATTAACTACATTTTTTAGTATAACTTTGTAGTGTGAAAATTATACGGATGTACAAATGAATTTAGCAGTATGTTATTAAGTAGTATAACTTGCTAGGAAAGTTCCCTTTACGAAAAAATTTTCTTGGTTATGTCTATTGCAGTAATGGGTTAAAACCTTGGTGCAATATTTGAGTGTCTTGTTTGTATTAAATTGTATCATTTATAAGATATTTTTAACTTGTTTGGGAGGGGGAATGATAGCTTACATGCATCGAGGCAAATATAAAAATAAGGGCTAATAAGCCCTTATTAATCATTCGTACAAGGTGTGTGCTGTTCTGAAGCAATCTGAGTTATCTGAGGATTCATACGCTGTATGGATTTTGATAACTGGCTGATAAAGCGTTGTGCACTATCAGCAGAGTCAAAGGTTTTAGCGCCTCCTCTATGGCTGTATCCACCACTAGAAGTGGCATAGCACTGGCTAGTCCAACCTCGACAACTAAGGCTAATTGCCCATAGATTCTTGGTGACTGTTGTGCACTTGCTATCAGCATATGTGAAACTAATATGAATGGACGAACATAACATGAGTAGCAGAACTGTTAACTTTAAATACAGTTGTGATGTTTTCTTATTAAATTGTTTCTGGGTATTCATAATAAAATAAACGCAGTAAGAAGTTAATATTAGTAAAATAGTAGCAGTTTTATTATATATATTTAATCTATTTATGACTAGTTAAATTTAACTTGGTGCGATGGTTCGTGATGGCGTAAAACATCTGGTTTTAATTTGTTGCTCTAAAAATAATGACTTGCAGTAATTAACTTGATCATGGCTTCATATAATTTAGTCAGCAAGAAAAGTATCGTTTTTAAGCGTAAGAGAAAACGTTGCATAACGAGGGAAATCATTGTTGATGAATGAAGCATCAATAAGAAAGGGTTTATACTATACCCAAAACGCAGGGTTTTTAGGGGCGGCCGTCAATGATGGCAAGCCATGGTGTGACGGCTGAAAAAATAAAAATAACAATAGGCGAGTATTCTCCTTATCTGGCTGAAGAGTTAAAGTTTAATGGCGTTGCAGCCCATATTGTACAAGAGGCTTTTGCTCTGGTTGGTATAAATGTTGAGTACGGTTTTTTCCCATGGGCTCGTAGTTATGAGTATGCAAAGTTTGGTCGCTGGGATGGCACGATTATTTGGGTATACACAGAAGAACGGGCTCGAGACTTTTACTACAGTGATCCTATTATTGAGGGGCCAGCCGTTTTCTTTCATTTGACTTCAACCTCGTTTGAATAGCAAACAATGAAAGACTTAGAGGATATAACTATTGGCGGTGTATTAGCGGCTTCGTATACCTGGTTTGATCAAGCGGTGAAAAATGGGGTTCATTTAAAAATGGAAAGAGTACCTTTGGATAAAATGAATTTTGATAAACTGCTTAATGAACGAATTCCTGTCACTACGATGGATCTTAACCTCGGTCTTTATCTTCTTAATATTCATTTCAATAAATTGGCACGAAATAAAATAACTTATCATCCTAAAATAATTACCACTTATGTTTATCATATGCTGTTATCTAAAAAAAATAAGCAAAATATTCACAGGGTTAAAGTGTTTAATAAAGGACTAAGTTTGCTACGGAAAAAGGGTAAAGTTGAACAGTTTATTTTAAAGTCTCACCAAGGAGATTATCTGCTAAAAGGTAAACAGTAGATTTTTAACTATAGGTGTGCTGATTTGCTGTTTTGATTTGTCATCAGGTGTTCGTAAAGCAGGCTTAGAATAAAATAGCTGTGTTAAAGTAATCGACGAGCCAAGTAATTTATCAGGGATGTTTTAGTAACCATGACTAGTCAAACTATGGACGCAAAAATAAATATGGATGAAATTCATCAGGAAAATGAATTGTCTGAATTTAGAAGGTGTGCAGAAACTCATGAGGTGCTCAATCAGGCTACACCATTAGAAAGCTATAACGTTTATTCAGCTGACCCAACCTTAAAGCATTGGTTTTGTTTGTTTAGTCAATCATTAATAGCAAATAAAGATATCGATACTAATGAATCTATTTGTTTGGAATATGGTCGTGAGGTTGGCCAAAAACTACAACAAGCCGGTTTTTTGGCAAATAAATTTACGCCAGAGTTTCAATCTCATGACCGGTATGGGTATCGTGTCGATCAGGTTAATTACCATCCTGCGTATCATCAATTGATGACGACAGCTATAAAATATGGACATCATGTTTTACCTTGGCAATCCAGTTACCCAAACGCAAATTTAATTCGAGCCACAATAGCCTATTTACATAGCCAAGCTGACCCTGGCAGTGGCTGTCCTTTGACGATGACCTTTGCCTCCGTTCCTACGTTAAAAAAACAGCCTAATATTGCGGCTGAATGGTTACCTAAAGTATATGCACAACAGTATGACCCTGATAACAAGCCTTATTTTATGAAAAAAGGGGTGACGATTGGCATGGCAATGACAGAAAAGCAAGGTGGTTCTGATGTGCGTGCTAATACAACGATAGCAAAGCCATTAAATAAGGGAGGACCAGGTCAACCCTATGAGTTAGTAGGCCATAAGTGGTTTTGTTCTGCACCAATGAGTGATGCTTTTTTAGTATTAGCACAAAGTCAGCATGGATTATCATGTTTTTTATTACCGCGATGGCGTCCTGATGGCGAAAAAAATCAGTTTTATATTCAGCGACTCAAAAATAAAATGGGTAACGTATCCAATGCTTCTTCAGAAGTGGAGTTTCGTGGAGCTTTTGCCTGGATGATGGGTGAAGAGGGGCGAGGGGTAAATGCCATTATTGATATGGTATCACTCACGCGTTTTGATTGCATTATGGGATCTGCTGCATTAATGCGACAGGGGCTGGCACAGGCTATTCACTATGCTCGACAACGTAAGGCATGTACAGCATACTTATGAAACCATGGAATGTATTGGTGGTATGGGGATTGTCGAAGAAACCATTATGCCTCGACTGTATCGTGAAGCACCTGTAAATGCAATTTGGGAAGGTTCTGGAAATATTCAATGTCTTGATATTTTACGTGCAATAAATAAACAACCTAAAGTACTTGATGTGTTTATGCATATTATTTCCCAAGCGAAAGGTTGTGACTTACGTTTTGATTTGATGTTAAAACGACTTAAGTCTCAACTAAAAGAAGCTCAACATTCTGAGTTTTGTGCGCGTAGTGTCGTAGAGCAAATGGCAATTTTACTGCAAGCGAGTTTGTTACTTCAGCATGGCAAAAGTTATGTTGCAGATGCATTTTTGAAAAGCAGGCTGACTGAAGGTCATCATCAGTATGGGACATTACCTTATGGTGTCGAGGCTAAGCGAATTATCGAGAATGCTTTACATATAACTGCACTATAAAAACATCCTTGAGTAATGCAAACTATACTTCAGTCGCAATGCTAACTTTTGGAACAGTAAGTCTGCAGCTAAGTTATGTCAAGGAAGACGGTTATGTTACATTTTTTTAGAAATCTTAAAATCTCCACCAAAATACTGTCACTGTCTACATTATTATTGCTTTTTGTGGTGAGTGTTGCTGGTTATAGCTTAAGGCAAATGATGATGTTATCCGATAAGTTGAAAGCGATTGCCAGAGAAGAAGTATCATTATTAGGGGCTGCGAATGACATTTCTTCTTCACAGCAGAAAAAAAATATTTACTTAGAGCGGGCGTTAAGGTTAACGATAGAAAACAGAATGGTAACTTCCTTTGTTTTGGAGGAAGCACAAGGATCAACAGCATCACTGCAGCGTAATCAGCAATTAATCAAAAGTACAACGGTGGATATGGGAAAACGTCTGGCTGCAATTAACGCCATCATTGTTAAACTCCAGGAACAAAACTGGTCGACGCAGGTAGTACAAAATATTGAAAATATTCGTGAAGAGTTCGGTAAGTTAACACTGGAAGTAGCAGACTTTGATAAAAAAATACAAGTTTTTTTTGCTGATGGACAGACTTCAGAAGAAGTTCTGGAAGCAGAGATACATAAATTAGAGGGAACACAGGACATTATTGATAAGCATATTTTGGGATTGATGGATGGTGTTGAACGCTTAGCACTTGAGATTATTCGCGAGTCAGAACAAATTGAAACAAATGCGATAATACGTGCTGTCTTTTTTTCAGCGCTTGCTGTGTTGATTGGAACAGTTTTAGCCTTTTTTATCGCACAGAATATCCGACAGAATTTAAATCGTGCTATTAAAACTGCACAACAATTGGGCGCAGGTAATTTAACAGTATCCGTTGCCAGTAGGGAGCAACAGGACGAAGTAGGTCAATTATTGAGAGAGCTTGAGTTAATGAGCCAGCATTTTCGTAAGGTGCTTGGTAAAGTGACTGAGTCATCCATGCATATTGCCCAGTTGTCAGCTACTTTGTCCAGCAATACCTCTGACACAGCAAAGGATACTGAGGCGCAACAGAGTGGCATTGAGCAAATTGCTTCATCCATTACAGAAATGGTGAGTTCTATTCAGGAAGTATCGAAAAACGCCCATGTGGCTGCTGAGTCTACTCAGCAGGCTGATCAACAGGCAACAGAAGGGCATGATATTGTTTCTGGTGTCACTGGGTCGATTTCCACTCTGGTTACCAGTGTGGAAAATACCAGTGAAGTGATAAAACAATTAGCTAAAGAAACGGCCAATGTCGAATCAATTTTAGACGTCATTGGCAGTATTGCTGAACAAACAAATTTGTTAGCTCTAAATGCTGCAATTGAAGCGGCTCGGGCAGGTGAACAAGGTAAGGGGTTTGCTGTGGTTGCAGATGAGGTGAGAGGCTTAGCATTAAGAACGCATGAGTCTACGCAACAAATCCAGACCCTGATTCGCAACCTTCAACAACAAGCTACCAACTCGGTGAGTAAAATGGATGAAGGATGTTCCTATGCTGCTGAAACTGTACAACGTGCGACAAAAGCAGAAGAGTCTCTGAACAATATAGCCAATGCAGTGAATACGATTAATAGTATGAATATGCAGATTGCCAGTGCGGCGGAAGAACAGAGCAGTGTTGCAGAGTTAATTAACCAATCAATTGAAGATATTAGTCATAAAACACAACTCAATGCTGACCGGACGCATCAAATTTCAAAAGAAAGTCATGACCTTTCTTCGTTAGCAGAGACATTACAGTCAGTGGTTAAACAATTTAAAACAAGCTAGATGCTTGTCGTTGATGGTGTTTGGTGTGAGCGCGGCAACAACGACAATCCCTGTCTATCCGATAAAAAAATTATGTGGCTAAAGCACGTTTCTCTGTTTGCTGTTGTTTTCGCAATGTTAATGATCGATGTAGGCGACTGACTTGCCAAGGTAGCATAATTGTCAATATAACACTAAGCCATGCGACACTTGTCATATGTTCTAATGCCCCCGTTTCATTGGTGGTTAAAATAAGCGTCGAAATGGCAACCGCAAAGCCACTCACTAAATGGCGCACTGCTGATTGTGTAGCCATATAGCCTGCTCTTTGTTGGGGCGCAGGTATTCGGCTATTCGTTGTTTGTACAGCAACATTACGCATCGCATTACACGCCATAAAACCAGCAAAGGTTACTATGACAGGCCAAAGTGCTGGAGGCATAAATCCAGTGAAGATTATGGTTAAAGAACCGGCTGCGGCCAGCCAGGTTATGGACACAGGTCCCAAGCGATCTACTAAACGACCAGTGACGTGCATAATGATATAGGTGGCAAGGCCTCCAATCATATATAAGGTTCCAATTTCTTCTCGAGGATAGCCCAGGTTGAATTGTATATAAGGAGAAAGGTGAGGTATAAATAGAAAGCTGGCAAAAATAGCGGTTCCTGTAATGCTCAACCCTTGTCTCATTATTGGGTCTGTTAAGGCTGTGGTCATTTTAAAAGGTGGTGTTTTCCGGGCTGCAGCCAAGTGTGCACTTTGTGGTGGCAATATCCAGAAAATGAGAATCATCACAAAAAGTGTACTGACACTGACCAAATAGAAGGGCGCTTGCCAGTTAAACCAGTGAGCCATCTCCAGGCCTAATGGTACGCCAATAACGGCTGCTGTAGGAAATGCACTCATGAGTAGGGCCATTGCTTTACCACGGCGTTCATCTGGAACATGATCAATAACAATGGCCATTGCCAGGGAAGCCGCAGGTCCTCCAAATAAGCCAGCAGCAACACGTGCGGCAATGAGGGAGTAAAACCCTGTGGCTAGAGTGGCTAAAAAGGTGCTGATGGCAAGTCCTGCTAAGCAGCATAAAAGGGCTAAGCGGCGGTCCACTCGGTCAAGACGATTGGCTAAAAGCAGTGCCATACAGGCTGCGGCAAACGTATACACACCACCAATAAATCCTGCCTCATGAACAGGGATAGACAGTGCCTTGGCAAAGTCTGGACCTAAAGGCATGACCATCATGTAATCTACCATATTAATAAATTGCACAAGCACCATCAGCAAGATGATAACTTGCTCGGAAGGCGCGTTTAAAGACGCTTTAATATCCATTAACTACCTGCTAATTGTTGTATACCTTAAAGAGAAATGGGTAAATACTGCTCTCTTACTACATTAGTGTAAGCACAGTTTACGCAAAGTAAGCTTTGTTTCATTTCCAGGCTTGGTCATTTGATCTTTTTCTAATTGTAAACATTGTGCTCTTAAGTGAGATTATTTGACGTCACTGATGGTGATATCACCTATCAAGACAAAAGAGGACAGTTTAGTCGTAAAATTTTATTGATAATCATTATCATTTGCAATAATATTCATAACACACACTGTAGTGTGCCCCCTCAGCGCTAGACGGGATAAATAAGACAGATCGTCGTTGTATGCTACGAGGTTTCCATGAATGAGAGTAAATGTTCCACAATAACTGGGGCTGATTTGATTGCACAGTTTCATCAGCAACAAACCCCATTTTTCTTTACTACGGCTAATTATTCGCTGTTAACGTCGGGTAGCCAGGCTACTGTAAATTTAGCATTAAATGATCACACAGTGCTTTCAACCATACAGGGGGTATTGGCGGATGCACAAGCGCGTGGTAATGAAAACCCACTCATTGTGGGTGCTATTCCCTTTGCAGTGGATGCCCCCATGCACTTGTGGGTGCCGACAACGGTGAACTGGGGTAAGCCTTTACCCGTAGCACAAAAAAATACAGCAAGTGATGTTGAGCTAAACAATAATATTTCTAGTGAAAATAGTAATAATTATGCAATTCAGCATATGCCTTTGCCAGAAATGTATATGCAGGGTGTTGAAAATGCATTACAACGTTTTAAGCAATCTGATTTAAGTAAAGTGGTATTATCGCGTGCACTGGATATCACATTACCTCAGCAATTAGATATGCCTCACTTGTTGTCTAAGCTGGCGCAACATAATCGTGCGGGATATACCTTTGCAGTTTCTTTACCTGCTGATTTGCAACATAGTGAACATTGTAAAACGCTGGTGGGTGCCAGTCCTGAATTGCTGATTAATAAACAAGGTGCCACTATTCGAAGCAATCCTCTTGCCGGCTCAGCGGCGCGTAGTGCAGATAAAAATGAAGATCAACAGCGTGCTAATGCTTTATTGCAATCGACTAAAGATCAACATGAACATGCATTGGTGATTCAGTCAGTGAATTCAGCAATTGCACCATTTTGTAAACATCTTTCAGTACCTGAACAACCTTCACTGATTCATACAGAAACACTTTGGCATTTATCGACCGATATTTATGGTGAGCTTGATAATCCTGCAACAACGGTTTTAGAGCTGGCCTCAGCGCTTCATCCGACACCTGCTGTATGTGGATTTCCTGAGAATCATGCTCGGGATGCGATTGCTGAAATTGAACCTTTTGATCGAGGTTTTTTTACTGGCATGGTGGGCTGGATGGATAGCCAGGGCAATGGTGAGTGGGTCGTGACTATTCGTTGTGCCGAGGTAGATGCTTTACGTTTACGTTTATTTGCAGGTGCTGGTGTTGTTTCAGGCTCAATTCCACAACATGAATTAAAGGAAACTGCAACCAAATTTAAAACCATGCTTAATGCTGTGGGGTTGAATCATGTGGCAGAGGTTGCTTGATGAGCACTGTTGATTTAATAGAGGCAAAAGCCTCTGTTGTAAAAAGCTCAAATAATTTAATGCAAGACAATGGTAATACACATATGGATAGGCGTTTGAAAGTGGTACCTGATTGGTCGCCAGAGGTTGCCGATCATTATCGCCAAGCGGGATATTGGCAAGGAATTACCTTTGGGCAGTTATTACGTGAGCGTGCACAGCATCAGGGAAATCAGCTAGCGGTTATTGATGTAAACCATCGCTGGACGTATCAACAATTGGATCAATTAGCTGATCAATTAACGGCAGGACTTATAGAGCTTGGTATTGAAGCGGGTGATCGTGTCGTTGTCCAACTGCCAAATCAGGCTGAATTTTTTGTTATTTGTTTTGCCTTATTTCGCTTGGGTGCCTGGCCAATTATGGCATTACCAGGACATCGCCAGGCGGAAATCAGTTATTTTTGTGAATTTTCTCAAGCTAAAGCTTATTTTATTGCCGATAAAGGCGTTGGTTTTGACTACCGTGCATTAGCCAGAAAGGTGATGGCAAAAACAACAACAGTTAATCATGTTATTGTTGTGGGTGAGGCAGAAGAATTTTTATCATTTAATGATTTATTAAATACCGGAAATGTAGCGGCTGTCCATTCTTTACCAGAACCTGATCCCAGCTCTCCTGCATTATTGCAATTATCTGGTGGCACAACAGGTGCACCAAAATTAATACCTCGAACTCATGATGATTATATTTATAGTTTAAAGGCCAGTGTTGATGTATGTCGACTGACTTCCCGTAGTAAATATTTATGCGTGTTGCCCGTTGCCCATAATTTCCCCTTATCATCGCCTGGAACATTGGGCACACTTTATGCCGGGGGAACCGTGATTTTAGCGGTAGACACACAGCCCGATCACTGTTGGCGATGGATAGCGCAAGAGCAAGTGACTATGACAGCCTTAGTGCCACCTTTAGTGAATGTATGGTTACACGCAAGACAACAACTGTCGTGGGATATCAGTTGTCTTGAGGTTTTACAAGTGGGTGGTGCTCGATTAAGTCCAGAAGTAGCCAAACAGATACAGCCTGTCTTGGGCTGTAAATTACAGCAAGTATTTGGTATGGCAGAAGGTTTAGTAAATTATACCCGTTTGGATGATAGTGATGAGGTCATTATTCATACACAAGGTAAGCCGATGTCATTAGCCGATGAAATTCGTATTGTGGATGACAATGACGAAGTGTTACCCACTGGCACCGTGGGGCATTTACAAACACGAGGCCCCTATACCATTCAAGGATATTTTAAGGCACCAGAGCATAACCAAAAAGCATTTACTAATGATGGTTATTATCGAACAGGAGATCGTGTTCGGTTAACTGAGCAAGGTTATCTGGTGGTTGAAGGGCGTGCCAAAGACCAAATTAACCGCGGTGGGGAAAAAGTTGCTGCCGAAGAGATTGAAAATTATTTAATTACACATCCCTCTGTGCAAGATGCTGCGTTAGTTGCAGTGGCTGATGATGTACTGGGAGAAGCAAGTTGCGCATTTATTGTTGCGTTAGAGGCAACGGATGATCATCAATCGATAGCGCCACCGAAAAAAATTGAATTAAAACGTTTTTTATTGGCGCAAGGTGTTGCTAATTACAAAATTCCTGACCGGTTTGTGTTTATCAAACAATTTCCTAAGACGCCTGTAGGCAAAGTAAACAAAAAGCAGTTGCGAGCATTGGTTGAAAACGAAACGACGCCTGTGTGATCGAAATAAAGTCTATTCTCTGTTTTTACAGATTATTTATTTTCTTTTTTTAGTGAAAAATTATTTATACCTCATAATGAGGGGTATAGCGTTGGAGGCTGGCTATTGTGACTATTCCACGAATTAATAGTTATGAAATTCCATCACAAGACTGTTTTAATGCAAATAAAGTGAAATGGTCTGTTGACCCAAAGCGTGCAGTGTTGCTTGTACACGATATGCAGCAATATTTTCTCGATTTTTATGGTGAAAACTCATCATTGATTGCCACGGTGATTGAGCATGTTCAACATATTAAACAACAATTAAAAGCACTGGGAGTGCCGGTCTACTATTCAGCACAACCCGGTAACCAAACACCACAACAGCGTGCTTTATTGCAGGATTTTTGGGGTAAAGGTTTAGCGGATGATCCAAATCAAACAGCGATTATTAGCGAGCTAGCGCCAGAGGTTGATGATCAAATTCTAACAAAATGGCGGTACAGTGCATTTCAGCGAACTGATTTACTGCAACAAATGCGTGATCAAGAGCGGGATCAACTTATTATCTGTGGTGTATATGCTCATATTGGTTGTCAATTAACAGCCGCAGATGCCTTTATGAATGATATTCAGGCATTTTTTGTGACAGATGCTATCGCAGATTTTTCTTATGATGAACATCTTAATGCTGTTAATTATGTTGCGCAGCGTTGTGGTTACACTCTATCCACGGCTTCTTTGCTGGATAGTTTAGTTGAAAATAATATTGATCATACGACAGATGATGCGCATAATGCGCGATTACATAACGTAAGTACTTCAGTATACAGCGTCCAGCAAGAAAATATTGAAAGCAAAAGTGCAAAAATAATTCAGCAAAAAACACCTGTAAAAACAATGGATAATTGGCAACAGCAAGTTGCTAAATGGTTAGACGTTGAGCTGGATGAGCTGGCACCTGACGATAATTTAATTGAATTGGGCTTGGACTCCATACGGGTAATGAGTTTGTTAGAACAGTGGCAACAACAAGGCGTAAAAACCACGTTACTTGATCTTGCAGAAAACCCTACCTTGTCTGGTTGGGAGCAGTTAGTTACAGCTTCACAAGCAGTATCTGTGTGAGGTAAAAGATGAAGTCGACAGAAGCAGCAACAGTATTGCCCAACACCAATACACTACAAAAGACGGAGGAGGATTGGCAGCCTCTTACCCGAGCACAGGCTGGGATTTGGTATGCCCAACAACGGTTTCCGCAAAGTGTTGTATACAATACTGGGGAGTACCTTGATATTCGAGGGCAATTGAATCTGGACTTTTTTCAGCAGGCGATCAAGCAAGCTGTGATGGAAGCCGATTCGCTTCATTGTCGATTTCAGTTAGTTGATGGTGAACTGCAACAAGAGATTGATCCTTGTCGACCGATTGAGGTGGCGATTATTGATTGTAGCTGTGCTGCAGATCCTGTGGCTGATGCGTTACAGTGGATGCAAAATGATGTATCAAGGCCCATGGATTTACAGCAAGGACCGTTGGTTCGCCAGGCTATTATCAAGGTATTTCCAGATCGCAATTTTTGGTATCAAGGCATCCACCATATTGCTATAGACGGTTATGGTTTTTCGCTTTTGATTGCCCGTGTTGCGGAAATCTACCGTGCCTTAGTTACCTCATCTGCTGTTAAACCTTGCACGTTTCAGCCGCTTTCTACATTGTTAAAGGAAGATCAGGATTACTGGCAGTCGGCAAAGTGCCAGCAGGATAAACACTACTGGTTACAACAGTTTGCGACCTTGCCAGAGCCAAGCTCGCTGAGTGTACGTCGTTATTCCGCAGCTGCACAGTCTCAAGCACTTCGCCAGCAGGTCACCCTGAACGATGAGCTAGTCACACACTTAAAAGCGATCAGCCAGCAAGCTGATATAAATTGGCAGTTTATGTTTTACGCTGCAGTGGCCGGTTTTCAGCAGCGTATGACGCATACCGAAGAGTTAGTACTTGGTGTGCCGATGATGGGGCGTTTTGGCTCAGTGAGTTTAAGAACCCCCACGATGCAGGTAAATGTTATCCCTTTACGCATCTCATTAACGGCTGAAACCTCACTTAGTGAGCTGATGAACACAGTGGCTAAACAGTTTATGGGGGCAAGTCGTCATCAACGCTATCGATTTGAAGCGATTCAGCATGATCTTGGTTTAATTCAACAGGGACGCCCACTGTTTAATACATTAGTTAATGTGTTGCCTTTTGATGGGGATAGTGACTTTTTAGGCGATGCAGCGACACTACATAACCTGGCAGCGGGTCCTGTAGATGATTTATCGATCTATTTATTTGTCCGGGATGGACACTTTCAGCTGGTCTTAGAAGGCAATCCTAGTTGTTACAGTGACGCTGACCTGGCATTGCTTTTGAGGCGATTTCAGCGATTTCTGCAAAATTGGTGTCGAGCTGATCTTTCTCAGCCATTGGCCAGCCTGGGTATGCTGTTACCAGGGGAGTTTGATCTACTGATTAATGGCTTTAACCAGACAGCACATAAGGTTCCAGAAACAACACTAACCACCTTGTTACAGGCACAGGCAAGTGCTTCGCCAAGTAATACGGCTGTCGTCTTTGAAAATCAAACGCTGAGCTACCAAGCACTGTCGGTACGAGCTAATCAACTGGCCCATTATCTTATCCAACAAGGGGTAGGGCCAGGTAAGTTTGTGGGGCTAGCGATTCCCAGGAGTCTGGAGCTGATTGTGGCCCAACAAGCCATCATCCGGGCAGGGGGTGCTTATTTACCAATAGACCCAGATTACCCTGCTGATCGTATCAGCTATATGCAGGACCATGCACAGCCTGTGTTAATCCTGACCTGTCAATTGCTTGCTGGACTATTTGGTTTTCCTTGTATTTATGTTGATGATTTATTGCATGAGGGGGTAAACAATCCCTGGCGTTCACTTCCAAGTCACTGGCCCCTGGTAAGTGAAATGTTACAGCCATTGCAAGCAACTGATCCCGCCTATGTTATTTATACCTCAGGTTCGACAGGTAAACCTAAAGGTGTAGTCGTTTCACATCGTGCCATTGTTAACCGGTTGTTATGGATGCAAGGTCAGTATTTGATTGGCTCAGGTACGCAGGTTTTACAGAAAACACCGTCCAGTTTTGATGTCTCGGTATGGGAGTTCTTTTGGCCGTTAATGACCGGAGCAACCTTAGTCGTCGCATCGCCAGATCTGCACAAAGATCCGCAGGGTTTAGCGTTGCTGATTCAGCAGCAAGCCATTCACGTGATGCACTTTGTGCCTTCTATGCTGCAAGCCTTTGTAGACTGTCCTGAAGCACAAAAATGTACGAGTTTGCAAAAGGTCATGTGTAGTGGTGAAGCGTTGCCACATGAAGCGATTGCTCAGTTTTACCAATGCTTACCACAAGCAACTTTATATAACCTCTATGGACCAACGGAAGCGGCGGTGGATGTGACCTATTGGGACTGTCCTCAACAGCAACATTCTTCAGCGGTGCCTATTGGTAAGCCTATCTGGAATACTCGGTTGTATGTTTTAGATCGACAGCTACAACCCACGCCTATTGGCGTTAAAGGTGAGTTGTATATTGCTGGTCGTAATCTGGCTGAAGGCTACTTGAATCAACGAGAGTTGACGGCTGAGCGCTTTGTACCTGACCCCTTCGTAGAGAATGGCGAGCGGATGTATCGTACAGGTGATTTAGCGAGCTGGAATCCACAAGGTGAGCTGGAATATTTTGGTCGGATGGATCAACAGGTTAAGTTAAGAGGATTACGGATTGAATTGGGTGAAATTGAGGCAGTGATGGCTCAACACCCACTGGTGGCTCAGGCTGCTGTTGTAATCAAATATTCACCCAGTAATGAGCCTATGTTAGTGGGGTATGTTGTGCCAACCTTATCAGTTGAGACTGATCTGGGTGAGCTGATTGCAAGCATTCGTAATCAATTAATCAATCAGGTACCAGAGTATATGGTACCTCCCATCATTAGCAGCCTTTCGGCACTGCCACTATCACCCAGTGGCAAACTTGATCGCAAGCAGTTACCTGATCCTGAGTTTAGTGTGCAGGCACTAAAGGATGCACCTGCATCTTTCAAAGAACAACAACTCGTAACTGTCATGGCTGAGGTATTAGGGGTATCAACGGTTGGACCTCAGGATAACTTTTTTGCGCTTGGTGGGAACTCACTCTCGGTGGTGAAGTTAATCAATCGTCTACAACAGGTGTTGGGTATTAATATTCCATTGGGCACAGTGTTTGCCAAGCCTACGGCGAAAGGATTGCTTTCTGCACTGGCTGACAACAAACCACTGAATGATGGTTTGGAAATGCTGTTGCCATTGCGGATGCAAGGCCCGGAACGACCATTATTTGCTATTCATCCAGCGGGTGGTTTGTGCTGGTGTTATAGCGGGCTGTTACCCCATCTACCAGCAGATACTCCTATGTATGGGTTACAAGCACCGCTATTGTCAGCGACAGAGGGTCATCAGCATGAGCGCTCTTTAGCTGCGATGGCCAGTGATTATCTGAGCATGATTAAAAAAATACAGCCTGAAGGCCCGTATCAGCTGATAGGCTGGTCTTTTGGTGGCATGCTGGCCCATGAGTTGGCTACTCAGTTACAGCAGCAAGGGAAAGAGGTGGCGCTACTGGCTTTAGTCGATGCCTATCCCTCAGACCAATGGCGTGATATGCCTGCAGTGGGTGAACAGGAAGCACTGCAAGCGCTGTTACGTATAGCAGGCTATGAGCCAGAAACAGGATTTCCTGATGACTTAACTCCCACGCAAACCAGAACGCTATTAAAACAGCAGGGTAGTGCGCTGGCGAGTTTATCGGAAACAACCTGGCAGGCTATTACCCAGGTAGTGATTGAAAACAGTTATCTGGTACGAAGTTCAAACCACCCTGTTTTTAAAGGCGACATAGTCTTTTTTCAGGCAACAGGACCTCGTCCAGAAATTAATGTGGATTACAGTGGCTGGCAACCTTATGTGACAGGACAGCTTTACTGTCATGATATTCCTTGTACCCATGGCATGATGTTGCAGCCACCTATGGTTGATCTGATAGGGAAGACGCTAAAAAAATGCTTACAGGGGAGTGATGCGGTATGAGCGTGTTTGACTTACCGATGGCCCACTATCAGGTCGTGGAAAATCAGCAGGGGGATTTGGCTATTTGGCCTGTAACCCTAGTGTTACCCCAAGGTTGGCAGGTACGCTTTAGTTCTGATAGCACAGTTGCCTTATCCCAAATACCACTCACTGGGGCTTCAAATGATGCCCAAAATGACGCTGGACACATGCTTAGTCTGAAAGGGCAGGATGCTGTTATCAGTCAAGACACTCGAACAACCCATAAAGCATGTTGTATGAAGTTTATTGCTGAGCAAGGTTCAAGTGAGAGCAACTCGTCTACAAGAAATGTGGTGCTCAATAACCCTCAGGTGAATCTTTCTTCTTCTGACAAAAATCTGGAGGTGACCCCGTTGTCATCCCTTCAACCGGCAGCACAGGGTATAACCGCGCTGTTTGATCGTTATGATTTGGTTGGGTTGTCTGAGATGCACTGGCATTCTGATGTGATTGCTGCGTTTATCGACCTGTTACGTGCAGATGAGCTTGCCGCTATCGTCGATGACATTGTGGTGGAGTTTGGTAATGCAGCCTATCAGTCTGTGGTTGATGATTATGTGGCAGGCGCGGCAGTAACAGATGCTGAATTAGCACAAGCCTGGCGAAACTCCCTGAACTTTGTGGTGTGGCAGCCTACAGGTTATCAGCAGCTATTTAAAACGGTACGTCAACTTAACCAGCAGCGACCCAAAAATCAGCAACTTCGTATTGTCCTAGCAGAACCAGCGTTTGATTGGAGACAAATTAAACATGCTGATGATTGGCGTGTGCGCCAAACTCAGCGGGATCAGGGTTATTACCAGCGAATTAAGTCTGAAGTGCTGCAAAAAGGCCGTAAAGGTTTGTTGATTTTTGGCGGTTACCACCTTACGCGACAGCCCGTGGTGCGTCATCGAACTAGACAAGAAGCTGCTGTTAGCGCCCAGAAAACTAAAGTCTTACTGGGTGAGGAGGATATTTCCACACTGGGCGCGTTATTGGCAGAACACCAACCAGGGCGTAGCTATATGCTGTGGACTACCGATATCACACAGTTTGATGCACAAAAACGCTTGCTAGGCACTCTCGAAAATACGGAGAATTCATTCCCTGTATGGCCGCAAGTTATCAGGGCAGAGCAAGGCTGGTTGGGGGCGATGCCTTTTGCGGCCATCAGCGGTGGGCATCAACAGCAAGCAGTGGCTAACAAGGGACAGGCTCCTCAAGTAAAGCAAATGGTAGAAGGAGTGCTGTTTCTTTCAGGCTTGCAGCGCGAGGTTAAATTGCCTGATAGCGTTCTGGCTGATAAGGCTTGGCTAAAAACGATGTGGCAGCGTACCGAGCAGTTACCTAAAGGGTTTCGTCAGCGTTTGCAGTCGTTATTGCCTGAAGCAGCCGTGACTGAAACCTTACAAGATGAAGCCCGTAGTAGAGCCTCAGATAAGCCCTTAAAAAAATCAAAATGAACCTGATGATGAGAGATGTGATGCAAGGGGTATGTTTTCAACAAAGCGATAAATCAATGGGGGGGAGTCGTAGAGGCAACCCATTGCCAACCGTCTTCCATACAGTAATAACACTGTGCTGGCTTTTCATTGGATTGGTCTTGGCAGGTTGCCAACAAGAAGAGTCAGCATCATCTACGGTGACCCAATCAAGCTCACAACAAACAGCTGAACATCAACCTAGTAATGAACAGATATGGTACACATTCACGGATGTCACAGGTTATGAGGTGACATTAGCAGATGCGCCTCAGCGGCTGGTGGTACTCAGTGAGATGGACCTGGATATGCTACTGGCATTGGGCATCAGTCCTGTTGGTACCACCGCGGGCCGTGGTCAACCAGGAATCCCACGTTATTTGGCTGACAATGAACAGCTACACGATATCCGTATGGTTGGACGCTTAGGTCAACCCAGTTTGGATATGTTGGTTGAGCTGCAGCCTGATCTTATTTTAGTGGGGGGATTAAATAACCCTCAGCTATTAAAACAATTAAGAAAAGTCGCGCCTACTGCCGTGAGTTATCAATCTACGGAAGACTGGCAGACAGCATTACAGCGTGTAGCTGGATGGCTAAAAAAAGAGTCTTCTGCAGAGCAGTTTATTCAGTACTACCAACAGCAGGTGCAGTCTATACGGCAGCAACTAGGGGATCAGCAACAGGCAACGGTCAGTGTTGTACGTTGGAATCCCCAAGGACCAGGTTATATGTTGCAGGATGCCTTTGTCAGTCAGGTATTGGCTGATCTTCAATTACAGCGCCCTGAGGCACAACATCAGCCTGGACCAGGGCATTCACCACCACTGAGCTTGGAAGCGCTGTCATTAATCGATGGCGACTGGCTTTTTGTCGGCACACTGACAGTATCTGGAAAAGCGGTACATGCTCTGCAAGCGATGCAGCAAATGCCTGTTTATCAGTCATTAAAGGCAGTACGAAATAAGCAAGTAGTCAATGTGGACGGTTCACTATGGACCAGTGTGGGGGGACCATTAGCGGCACTGGCTGTACTCAAAGATGTGGCGGATAGTATGACAGCAGGGTCATAAGGGTTCATCCATGTCCACAGAAAAAGTAGTTGATTGCTCTCTGATGACACAGCGCTCAGGTTTCAGGCGCTGTTTTTTAGTAATGAAGTATCGTCTGGGTTTATCTAGACAAGGCCATCGCGCATGGGTAAACCGGCTGCTGTTGGTTTTTGTGTTAAATCTGTTGCTTGCCATTGCTTCCATGTTAGTGGGGGCAGGCTATATCAGTGTGCAGGATAGCATGGCATTGCTTTGGTCATGGGTGACAGCCCTTGGCAATGAACAGTCTCTGGTGAATGTTTCACCGACAGTCAGTGTGGTGATGGAGACGATTCGTTGGCCGCGAACACTGGCAGCTATGCTGGCTGGGGGTAGTTTAGGTTTAGCAGGTGCACTGATGCAGCGTATTACCCGCAACCCCATTGCCGAGCCAGGGCTACTAGGAATTAACGCAGGTGCTGCGCTGGGGGTGGTGGCGGCAATTGTCTTCTTTTCGGCAGAAGCCGGACTGTCCTATATGGTGGGTGCTTTAGTGGGGGCGCTAGCCGGTAATATGGTGATTGTAATTGCCAGCCATCGCGTTCAGACATCATTATCGCCATTACGTTTGGTGTTAGTGGGAATTGCGGTTAATGCCACAGGGCAAGGGCTGACAGCCATGCTGCTACTCACAAAGCAAACTGTCTTTGATCAATTTCGTTTTTGGATTTTAGGCTCATTAGCGGGTATTGATTTGGCGCGGGTACTGGCCGTTTTACCCTTTACCGTCATAGGCATGACGGTAGCATTGTTATTGGTAAGACCTCTGGCTGCTTTGCAACTGGGGGATGTTAGTGCGATGGCATTAGGTCATCACCCAAGTCGGATTCGACTGGGGTTATCAGTGGTCATCGCTTTGTTAGCTGGGAGTGCAGTGGCATTGACGGGTCCCATTGCTTTTTTAGGGCTATTAGCCCCCTTTTTAGCACGGTTGTTGGTGCGAGAATCTACCCAGGGCTTGCTGTTAATGGCCTTTGGCTTAGGCAGTGCCTTATTGCTGGCTATGGATATTCTTGGTCGTTGGGTCATGCAGCCTTTTGAAACACCGGTTGGCAGCATGTTGGTTGCAGTGGGTGCGCCATTATTGATCTGGTTGGTACGCAGTCAACGATTACAGCCCATGGGATCAGGAGGGGGTCGTTAATGACTCAGCCAGATAACGCGCTCACGCATGATACAAGCAACTCCTATTATCCAAGGCTTAAAAGAGCAGGTTATGGGTATTTTCAATTAGCGCAATGGTCCGTTATTTTCTCTAAGCGAGCGCTGTATCTTTACCTGCTACTATGGCTGGTACTGTTGATTGCAGGGGTATTTACCTTGACGCAGGGGTCAGTCACGATCAGCTTCCATGACTTTTGGCTACTGTGTCAGGGGCAGGGACAATCTGCTCAGCAGTTATTAATGTGGGAAATACGCTGGCCCAGATTATTAGCTGGTGTGGTAACCGGGGTTGCGTTGGCGGCTGCGGGTACTTTATTGCAGCAAGTCACCCAAAATTGGTTGTCCTCTCCAGAAGTATTGGGTGTTAATGAGGGAGCCACATTTTTGCTGTTACTGGGGTTACTGTTAAGTCCTGTAAATATGCTGGGGCCTTGGTGGTTGGCACCCTTAGGTGCGGTACTGGTAGGCGTTATATTGGCATTTTTGGCAGGTGGTATCGGTGGACGTGGTTATCAGATATTGCTCGTTGGCGTTGCTTTAGCCTACTTTACTCGAGCTATGAATGACCTGCTGATTTCAAGAGCTACAGCACAGCATGCCAGTGCAGTGCATAGCTGGACCTTAGGTAATTTAGCGAATAGTGATTACACCGAACTGATGCCCGCCAGTCTGCTGCTGATGATTTGTCTCGTGAGTGCGATAGGTGTGGTTTGGCATTTGCGCTTATTTAAGCTGATGGAGTCTCATGTACAGTCTTTGGGTATTGCCGTCCGTAAAGTACAGTTTGCGGCTTTGGCCCTTGCATTAGTCATGGCTGGTCTAGGGGTTGGTATTGGTGGGCCAATTAGTTTTGTGGCTATTGCGGCACCCATTTTGGTCGCTCGGTGGTTGCCACCTCAGGTATTGGGGTTAGGCAATAGTTGCATGTTGGGCGCCACGCTGGTGATTGTGGCTGATACCATAGGGCGTGTGGTGCTGGCTCCAAATGAGATCCCTGTTGGGGTGATTACCAGCTTATTAGGCGGACCTTTTTTGCTATGGGTTTTATTGCAGGAGAAGGAAGTAAAACACTAATGGCCGTTGCGATTAAAGTAGAGCAGTTACAGGTTAACTACGGTAGCTACCTTGCCGTAGATAATGTTGAGCTTCAGCTTAAGGTGGGGGAAGTGACTGTCATTGTTGGACCCAATGGCTGTGGAAAATCAACATTATTACAAAGTATGGCGCGACTACATCGTCCTTTTCAGGGGCAGATATGGGTCAATGAACAGGATATTTGGCAGCTTCGCCCTGCACAAGTAGCAAAACAGTTGGCTTTATTACCGCAGTCGCCTGAAGCACCTGGTGAGATGTCCGTTTTAACATTGATTCAGTTTGGGCGTCATCCTCACCAAGGTTTATTTCGGCAGTGGTCTGCTGATGATGAGCAAGCCGTGCAGGAGGCTATGGCAAAAACCGGCGTGTCAAACTTGGCTAATCGCTCATTACAGGCTTTGTCAGGAGGGCAACGTCAGCGCTGCTGGCTGGCAATGGTTTTAGCACAGCAAACACCTGTTGTGTTGCTGGATGAGCCAACGAGCATGCTAGATCCTGGTCATCAGCTAGAGGTACTGCAACTGGTCAGGACTTTGGCTCGTCAGGGTAAAGCGATGGTGCTGGTGCTACATGACCTGATTGCGGCGGCCCGTTTTGCGGATAACCTGGTGGCAATGCGCAACGGAAAGGTCGTGGCCAGTGGTGCTCCCAGGGAAATATTAACCTCAGCGTTAGTCAGGCAGTTATACGATATTGAAGCTGATATCCTGATGTCGCCAGAGGATGATGTCCCTGTTGTTGTTGCTAAATCGCTTGCAACCAAAGAGGTGGCTTAATGATCAGGGAAGCAGCTAAATCCATGATAAACAAGCAATTGAGTCAATCTGCGGCTTTGGCGATGATAGGCGCAGATCGACCTTCTCAATTTACTGATATTATCCCAGCCAGTGCGACCAATTTTTTGTTTTCAGTTGGTTGCCATTATAAAGTGGAAGATGTCTATTTAGCTGCATTTTTACGGTTAGGAATCACACTGCCTGAGGAGCAAAACAAGGCCGTATTAAAACGGCAAATTGAATTTATGGCTGGTCGTTATTGTGCACAACAGGCGTTGTATGCTTTTGGTGTTAAACCACCAGTAATGGTCCCAGTGAATAAAGATCGTAGTCCACACTGGCCTGATGGGATTGTTGGTGCTATTACCCATAGCGATCATCTTGCACTTGCTGTTGTTGCAGCCAAAAAAAATGTGACTGCGCTTGGGATTGATTTAGAAAAAGAGATAGCTACAACCGTTGCCAGGGATATTGCTAAGCAAATTATCTCGTTGACGGAACAAAACAATTGTGCAAAATGGGGCTGTCCATTTAATTGGTTTTTAACCCTGGCTTTTTCCGCCAAAGAAAGCCTTTATAAAGCATTATATCCACACGTAAAACAATTTTTTGGTTTTGAAACCGCAGAGCTTATTGAATTAAATACGTTAGAACAATCATTTCGACTGCAGTTAACAGAGGATTTATCTGTAAATTATAAAGCGGGTGATTGTTTTCGAGGTATGTATTCATACCAAGAAGGTTTTGTTTGTACGTTGATTATGTGTATAAATAGTGGTTAACCAATAGGGCTAATAAAAAGATACCCTAAAATAATTAGGGTAAAAAAAGTATAATTTTTCCGTGAAAGCCTGAGTTACAGACATTTTTTAGCAGTTAATTGCCGGGTCGCAACCGCCTTGCGTGATTCAATATTGCAAAAGGTAGAAATGCGAGATAAAGGCTCATATCAAAGAAGTTGATGGTGCTTATGTCGTCTAAAATAGGTAACTCAGTTCGTATATCTCCCGTCGCGCTCGCGGTAGTTGCGGCGATCGCTAACCAATCAGTCGCTGCAGAGACTACTGAAGAGGCTTTGCAGTTGGATAAGTATGTCGTTACAGCAACACAAACATCTCATGAATTAACCACTGCACCCGCATCGATGTCAGTGATTACGGGTAAAGCATTACAGGAAACACCTGTATCCGACATCAGTGATGCCATACGACATAGTGAAGGTATTCACCTGGAACAAAAGGGAAGTAATGGGCGTCGTGGGATTAATATCCGAGGGCTTAGCAGTGCTTATACGCTGGTATTAGTGAATGGCCGTCGTGTTGACTCTAATGTGTCACTGATTCGTGGTAATGATTTTGATTTATCAACCATTCCTGTTGATCATATTGATCGTATCGAAATTGTGCGTGGACCTATGTCTGCACTTTATGGGTCAGAAGCGTTAGGTGGCGTGGTTAATATTATTACTAAAAAAGGAACGAATCGGTTTCAAGGTAATGCGAGTATTGATTTTTCATCGCCTTTTGGCAGTGACGGTGGCAATGAAACTCGGAATAGCATCAGTTTACGAGGTCCATTGGTTGAAAATAAATTATTCTACAGTTTGAGTGTCGATGCCCAGCATCGTGATGCCTGGACACCTTATCAGGATGACCCCGCCACCGCGAATGCACAGGAAGATAAGCTATCACCTATTGAGAAAAAAGAATTATACAGTGTAGCGGGTAATTTAAACTGGAAAATAAATGATCAGCAAACATTAGATTTGGATATCACCCATAATAAGGATGAGCGTGATGGCGAATTTTTACAAGGTAGTAAAAGCAGTATAACAGACCAGGAAATTCGTCGTTATACTTATGGTTTAACTCACTCTGGTCAATGGGCATGGGGTGACTCACAACTGCGTTATTATCGAGAGGATATGAACTTTACCGAACGTGGTGCTTCAGGTGCGGGTAAAATGGAGCAAACCAACCAAACCGTGGATGGTTTTGTTTCGAAGTTGTTGGGCGATCACTTAATGACGACAGGTGCTGAATATCGTCATACTAAGTTAGAAAACGCTCGGGATTTTAAAACTTCGGGTGAAGCAACGGTTTCTCAAAAAGCCGTATTTCTTCAGGATGAGTGGTTGATTAATCCCAAATGGTCATTCACCTTAGGGGGTCGTCTTGATGACCATGAATATTTTGGTACGCATTTTTCACCCCGTGGTTATTTAGTCTATACGCCAACAACAGCCTTAACGATTAAAGGCGGTGTAGGTAAAGCCTTTAAGGCACCTTCATTACTGCAGTTGACTGAGGAATATCGATTAAAAAGTTGTGGTGGTAGCTGTTTTTTACGAGGTAATCCAGACTTAGACCCAGAAGTGGCTACCAGTTATGAGCTTGGCATTAATTACCAGCAGCCAGGCTGGCATGTAGGCGCGACAATATTCAGAACGGATGTTGATGATTTGATTCAGCTTCAGTCCAGCTCACAAGTGGTAAATAATACAAGAACCTATGAAAACGTAGATGCGGCCCGTATTGATGGCTTAGAGTTAAGTGCTGGAGTAGATTTAACACGTACTGTCTCATTAAGTGCAAATTACACATATACTGATGCCCGTGATAAAAATACGGATGAAATACTTCATAAACGTCCTCGTGAAAATGCCAATGTGCGTTTGGATTGGCAAGTAACGGATGCCATGGGAGCTTTTGTCAGAACTCATTATGTGGGCGAGCAGGAAGACTCTATTAAAGGCAAAGGTGATGTTGATCTACAAGGATATGCGTTGACTGATGTAGGCGTTACTTATCAGTTAACCAAAGACCTACAGTTAAGAACTGGCATTACCAATATAGAAGATAAAACCCAGGATTATGACTCAGATTATGGATTTTCTGAGCGGGGTAGAACGGTTTATGCTGGAGTGAGTTTATCGTTTTAATTTATACCTTTTACAGGCCGGTTTATGTTGGCTTCCTAAACGCGTTTGCTATAGCAACATGTTTATTAGAATGGAAAAGGCAGGATTATTTCTACAGAACCGTTTGCCGCAAGGATGCGGCAGCCGAGCCTCCAGGGAAGGATATACGGCGTGTTCAGTAGAGATATTCCTGCCTTTGGAATCATGTTTAATGGCACATCTAATAATACACTTTTTCTGTGAACGCTGTTTCCACGCTACTCTGATCTTCATTGTATTAGGTATAAAAAAAGTATATTTCCGAATTGTAAAAATACTATGAACTTTTCTAAAGATATTATTGTTGTCTCAGGAGCAGCCAATGGTATTGGTTTAGCTACGGTAAATCACTTGCTGGATAAAGGTGCACAGGTTATTGCATTAGACAATGACAAAGTCGCACTCGATGTACTTTCTGAAAAAAAATGGCTGAACAAGATAAACCTTTCTACTTATCAGGTTGATGTTGCCAACAGTCATGAAGTTGAGCAGGTTATTCAGCATATTGAAGATTCTATTGGTGCTATTGATAAATTAGTGTGCTCATCAGGCATTTTAAGAATGGGAGCATTAAATACGCTAAGTGACGAAGATTGGTATAAAACATTTGCAGTTAATACAACCGGAGTATTTCATCTTTGCCGTGCCGTAACATTACGGATGCAGCAACGTAAACAAGGTGCGGTTGTGGCTGTGAGTTCTAACGCCGCCTCAGTGCCTAGAGCTAACATGGGGGCTTATGCAGCATCAAAAGCAGCGGTGACCAGTTTAATTAAATGTTTAGGCTTAGAATTAGCCGCTGATAATATCCGTTGTAATATTGTGTCACCAGGGTCTACGGATACTCAAATGCAACGACAATTATGGACAGATGATTCGGGCCCTCAACGGGTGATTGAAGGGGATTTAGCGAACTATCGGCTGGGTATTCCATTACAAAAGATTGCAACTGTGGATGATATTACACAGGCAATTTTATTTTTACTATCTGACCATGCGAGTCATATTACCATGCATGATTTACGTGTTGATGGTGGGGCAACTTTAGGAGCTGTTTAAATTAACATATAGCTCTCCCTACTAGAAAAAAAGATAGTAGGGAGTTTCTCTAAAGCTTACAGTCTAATTTGAAGGTGGCGTACTTTAAAAATATATAAAGTGTTTTCCCTAAAATTTAAGGTTATATTAATTAAACTGTACCCATTTGTTGTGTGTAAGATAGCGTACTCCAAACACTTTTTCTGCTAGCCACTGATCATTTCCAAGTTTAAAGTGAGCTATTGCTTTAGAGTCACCATCAGGGCCATCAGCCTTTCCTAACCAATAACCTGCGAAACAGTCTTCATTTTCTTTTAACTTACAGTTTCTGCCATCATAAGCGTACATAACTCCAATTTGATTATTAGCTTTATGAATTAAGTTAGCTTTAACCTGTTTGGTAATTTCATCTTGTTCTGCAAGTGTAAATGTGTAATCAGGTGTACTGCTATCAAATTTAATATTAAACCAATCATGAGTAATTATTCGACGAATGATGTAAACTTTTTTCTTTTTCTTAAACCACCGTTTTTTCTTTTTTGTTTGTACAATAGTTTCAATGAATTTATATAAATTATATTTTGCGACATATCCTCGACGCACTTCTTCTTCGAACTCGTAATTTAAGGAAGGAGCTATATGAGCTGCTAATTTGTTTGTATCTTGAGGATAAAGGCTATCAGGGGCATATGATAAGCAGTATCCGCTCATACTTAAACCAATGGTACTGTTAATGTGCTCTGGAGCATTAACCGTTTCAGAAGGATAACGTTGTATGGTATTGTTAATCGTTCCCTCTCCCGTCGGCATTAAGGCTGACTCGTAGCCTAATAAGTTACTATCTTCCACTTTGGTATAGAGCACATTGGGTAAGCTGATATCGATATCACCAATGGGTGTTTCCTGTTGCTGTCGAGGCAAGGTGGCAATGACTTTAACATTGGTTAATGGCATGGGTTTAAAGGTGACATCAAGTTTACTGTTTAATGCTTGATACTGTTGAAGTTGATCCTGCCAGTTAAGGTTATAACGCACTTTTGCTGTGGCACCATCTAACTGAGCATACTCTTTAAAAACAGCCAGTTCTTTATTGGCTAATTTATAATACTGGCTTAACACATTATTTAATTGCTGATCCAATTCAACTAATGCCACTAGCTGTAATTCATAAGCATTAATCGCTTCATCATACGCAGCTTGCTTTTCACGACGCAGTTTTACGGCTTGGTCTAAAGCGGACCCAAGTTGGTTTAGTTTAGCTTGTTGGGTGGTTAATAATTGCTGTTCATTAGGGCAGCTACCACTGACATTGTTGGCTAAAGACAAACAAGTTTCCCACTGATAATCTAGTCGCGCATATTCTCGTTTAGCTTTTAACCATGCTTCATGCGCTTTATACTCTTCAGTATAAGCTGCTTGTAACGCTTGATAAGCCGATGTTTTCGTAGCCACCAATGCTCGCAAAGACTGAGCTTCATCCAAAGAACCGACAATGGTTTTATAACGAGAGGTTAAGTCCCCTAGTTGAGTCACCACCTGTTGTTTGGCTTTTACGGTACTTACCAATACAGGGCAGACTGATGTAGTATTTTCAGCAGGAATTAATTGTTCTAGTGTGGTAGTACCCGTTTGAGGAGGGGTGACATAAGCTGTGCGACAGATATCATCATACAAAACTGTTGATGGGTTTTGAGAGGGGTGGTTTGTCAGTAAATCTCGATTACAAAAACGACTCCTATAACGAGAGGGGCCTTGGTAATTACCTACCCCCGTGTCAAGCTGTATTGACGAAAGAAGGTTATCTTTTTGAACATATTGAATATACGATATATTTGAGTTTAACTTTTTGAATACAATGTCATCTTTTCCATCATTATTTCTATCTTGTATTAATATCTTATACTTATCCAAGTAGAAATCATTGAATGCTTGGGAAGAAATTAGAATAGGTGTATCTTTACCTTCCAGTTGTACAGTATTTGTTGGGTCTATACTTATAAGATTATTATGTCCAACTAAATTTCTGATTCCGTAAAAAGCAATTTTTGCAAGTGGTTTTGGAGGCTCAGCATTGTCCGCCCAACCATAGAGAATAAATAAAATATTCCTATTCTCCTGCTTATACTGTAGTAAAACGTCGTATAACCCATCACCATTGAAATCCCCATAGTTTTCACTTAAAAGAATGGCACTATTTGATATTTTCTGAAAAGGGCCAAGTGTGAGGTAACCAGGTTCATCACATACAACATAATTATATTCCCACTCAATAGGATCAACCCAGTAATCACATTTTCTATTATCGTAATAACTGAAAGATGAGTTTTTATTCTCATCGTTTGATTTAACTGATAGAGCAAGGTAGCTATGCAACTTTCCATCATCAATATATTGCCAGGTTCTTAGCAGATTCCATTTATAAGTATATTGGCCGGGATAAAATTCAACTGAGTGGGCACTTTGTAATATTCCCAAAAATAATATGATTAATAATAGCTTCTTCTTGTTCATTTTTATGATTAAATATTGTAAATTGTTGGATGCTTATTAACTTGTAATGCTAGCGTATTATAGGGTTATCATGAAGCGTTGAATAGCAGTTTAACAAAAAATATGACTTAGATATGCTATTCATTTTGGGGTGAGGCTATATGTTTAATGACGGTAGCGGATAATAGTCATGTTTTGTTGCTTTTTTGTGTATACCGAACAAACTTTAGGCTAGCCACCTAGCCTGAAGCCCGTTCTAGTATAATTGTTTAATGATGCAGTTATTGTAGAACACCTATAAAGTCTAACGGCAACGTTTATAATCCAATTTATAGGTAATATTAGCGGCACCTTCATCAATATGAATAATTGAGTCTTTGCCTTTAATACTCAATTGAAGCTTAGCTTTTAAATTGGCTGACTGTTCGCCACATCGTGTATAAGGAGTTCTACCTTCAGAAGTCAACACAATGTCTTGGGTGCTGCCATAGTCATAATAATAGGTGCGTTGTGTTTTAGGCATACGACGATGATTTAGTTGTCTACGGATATCGACTTTGGCTGCACCATGACGATTAAATTGTGCTGTTCCTTCAACCCCTAAACTTTTAAACCCTACACGATAACCTGCAGGGATTTTAATAGGAATGTTGATGGTACAATTGCTGATGGCTGGTCTTCGACCAGCAGCTTGTGCAAAAAACTGGTTAAAAATAATATCAATGCTTCCATCATCGTTGGCATCAATTATAGTTCCATTTTTTGAGCAGTAAGTCACTTGGTACCTTGCTGCGCCATCAGGTGAAGGTGGGGGCTCTGCATGGTCGCCCGTATTTTCGCCTTCTATTGATACATCACCAATTTCAGGCGTTATCGCATTAGCAGTGAGCGATAGGGTAGTGAGGGTACACATAAGAAGTGTTTTGTAAAAGGTCATTGAACTGCTTTCCTTTACGACTAAATTTACACACAATGCCTAGTTAACAATTTATTATTATCTTGGATCGTTGATTAAATATTTTCTGAATCAGGTGTACAGTCTTCTAACGTAATCGGTGGTATGAGAACCTCATTAATAGTTGTTGTTTGAGGTGTTGTTAGTGTTAAATTTGGGTCAAGACTGCGTGACTCAAGTACAATGGATAGTTTTAAGTATTGTGGTTGGCCACAGCTACTTTTTTCAGTGGTTAGACCTTTTTTTAGTACCACTTCGCCATTAGCTGTGCCATTAAATTCCCAGATAGAGGCGGGTCCCACTGTACCAGCATATCGATATCTAACACTTATGGTTGTTTTGCTATACTCACTAATATTGATGTTGCCTTTGATGATGGCAGGAGTAATTATCGCCTGTTTATAAGCTGGAATTTCTGCGGTATATTTTATCAGACAGATTGTTCTGTCTTCTTTTTTCTCTGAATTAATCGTGGTGTGCAGCTGAGATAACGCTAACTGCGTTATGCCTGTTGATTCATCATAATTTATTGTTGTTCCAGTTTCACAACCTTTACCAAGCAGTTTAAATTCACTAATCAATCCATGCGTTGCGTCTGAGTTGGCTAATTCATAAGCTTGATTTTGGGCACTAGTGATTAATGCAGCAAGGAAAACACAACTGAAAAGAGTTAAATCCTTATAACGCATTGCCCTATATCCTCCTAGTATCCCTGTGTTCTACACACCGCTATGTAAATAGACGGGTGTAGGTAAGAGTAGTGTATGAGTAGAGTTTTACACTATTGGCCAGCAGTTGCTAGCCAATAGAGGATACCTTTTGCGAGCATGTCTTCAATTTATATTGTCCTGTAAAAAGTTAAAACAGTCGCTATGAGTATCCGATATGTGTTTATATTATCCTTTTACATTAATATTGACATTGAACCATTTGATAACCATAGGTTACCACTGCATTGCTGCCAGCCGCTTCGTCAATAACTACGCGTCCATTTTTAGCTTCTACTGTAACAGAAGTTTTGAAGGTGACATCTTGTCCACAAGGGCTGTAAGTGTAACCTACAAAGTCTTTTTTGATGACAAGGTTTTGGGTGAAAGGTGCAGGATAAAATTCTTGAATGGCGGCATCACCTGTTGTACCTGCAAGACGGTGGCGCAGAGTGATCAAGCCTTTTCCTTGAGATTGAATATCTGCAGTACCTTCCAGACCTACTTTACTGATGGCAATTTGAAAGCCAGAGGGAACTCGAATGGGAAATTTAATGACACATGTTTTGCGCATGTGACTTGAGGTATAGGATTCCGCTAAGGGTTGTTGATCAAAAATAATATCAAATGATTTATCAGGGTTGGTATCAACAATACCAGAACAGCCACCAAGAAAGCGTACTTGGCCAGGATCAATGCCAATGCCATCGTCAAATGCCAAGGCTGAAGTTGATAAAGCTAAAGCAGAAATTAAAGCTAGCGTTTTCATTTTGCTACTCCTTGTTTTTATAATGCTATGTTGTATACATAATCCAGTGTATACAGAGGTTGTAAGTTGACTCTAAGTGCATTGTTTATTAATGCATCTATCGAGCTATTTTTTAGTAAAAGCTGCGATGAGTGTTATTACAGAGCATGTAGCCTAATTGTTTTGTGATTTGTGTCAAGAAAAATCGCAAAATACATCTAATGATGTATAGATTTATAAGTGGAATTTTAAACATTATGAACTAGCGTAAAGTTAAAAATGAATGGGTGGTGTTTATCTGCGGTAATAAAAGTAAATAGTCTTACTGTTAGACAATAATGCAGTATATAATTCTGTATTTATATCCGCTGGGCAGCATTTAAAAATGCACTTTTTTTAGAGTTGCCCACAATTGATTAATGTTGTTCTTGTAAGAAAGGGCAAAGCTTAAAACGGTTTGTTTTATTGATGACTTTGGCTAATAAATAAGCTTGTGCTTTGATTTGTCGATTGATTTTATCTGCAAGTTGTTTACTGCCTTGTGCTTTTTTACTAATGAGAATGTGAAAAAATGACTGAGCAATTGGTTGTGGATGAAATTCAAACAGTTGTTGTTTTCTAGGGGGAAGTTGACTAAGTAGGACTTTTCCGTTTTTTTCACTGAATAGTGCTGCCTTAACACGCTTTTTAAGTAATAAATTAAATAATAATTCATCTTTACGGACTTCATGGAGTTTTAAGTTGTAACGCCGAATAGCATGCTGAAAATCAAGGCTATAGGTGTAACTCTTGGTGACGCCAAAGGGACCAAGTGACTTTAAGTCAGCCAAATTATGCCATTCAAGTGGTTCATCCTTTAAATACATCAGTGCAATGTTATCGACGAATACGGGATTGGTGATTATAAAATCCTGAGCATTTTCAGGTGTGCAAATCCAGGAAGGTGTACCGTGGTGTCGCCCTGCGCGACTGGTGCTAATAGCGGCTTTCCAATCGGGATACCAAACAAAATTGATATCAATGTTTTCAGGGGCGAGTAGTTTTGTGAGTAGTTGAGCATGAAGCCCATAAGGAGGCTGTTGACTATAATAAGGTGGCCATGCTGCGATGGCTAAGCTGATCGTTTCTCCAAAAATAGGAAAACTTCTAAACAGAATAAGCAATAACCATAGATACAGGACTATGCGTATATTCATCTGCGGATCGTTATTTCAATTGTGTTATTTAAACGTATTTTAGTTCACAGTTGGTAATGCACGCAGGGTAATTGCATATAAAAATACTTCGTGATGAGAATAGATTGTGCCAATGCAGCGCATGAATTAGTTTGTTCCTCCCGCAGCAGAAACCATCTCTGCTCTCCCTCAATCATGATTAAATGAACACCCGTGGTATTTTGATGTACGCCAGTAGTAGACAAAGGTTGGATAATGCGCATCGAACTGTTTGCCGCAAGGATGCGGTAACTATCTTGACAAACAGTAGCCTCCAGGAAAGGATTCGCGGCATGTTCGAAGGGCGTTATGCAGGTTTCAAACATAAATGATGAGTGATTGTTTGGGACACTAGGTGATTATAAGGTAATTTGCATAGAGTGGCCTGGTGAGGTTACTGTTAGCTCTCTGTGACCTTTATATGACTAAACTTTGATGGAGTAATCCCACCATGAAGTGGATGAGTGTTGCTTTTGTGTTTTTGATTACAGGTTGTCAATTATTATCCCCACAGCCTGACTTGGATCCGAAGTATAGGACCTATTTTCTGCAGGATCATCAACGACAATGTCAACGTGCTGCGGATAATGCAGGTGATCCCAGGGTTTGTCCTTGTGTTGCCAATCGTATGATGAATGAATTACCTGCACAAACCCATGATTGGCTACAGCAGGCGTTTATAATCCGACAACAACAGCCTTCAATAAGTCATCAAGCGATGTTGGAACAGCTAGCCAAAACAACAGGAAAGACTACGAGTGAATTACAAACGACAATTGAGCAGTCTTTAGGTCAGGCATTTGTTGATGCACAGGCTATTTGTGTGAAACGGTCACAGGAGTAGTCTCATTTTTTTCTCTTAAATAAGGCGATAATGCTGGTGATATAACTGTTAAAGTGTTAACCATTAGGGGATATATCGACAATGGCTTGTATTTATAAATATGTCATGTAAATTGGCGGATGCTTATACTTAACCCGCTATACTATTTTGATACAGTTGTTTTACTTTTATCTGGAACACTTTGCAGTAACTATGCATGTTAATGGTTGAGTGAACTATTACACGTTTTGTAAGTCACAGGTTCGCATTTTGCTATCATTTGGGGTCTATTCGCGGAGTCCAAAAGTTTGATATAAATAACGTGCATTAAATGAATTAGGTAATATCAATGAAGAAAACTGTTTTAGCACTAACGGCTGCTGCTGTGTTTACTACAGGCTGTCAATCACCAAACCCTTATACAGGTGAGGCTGAGTTTAATAAAACATCCAAGTATGGTGGTATTGGTGCGTTGGCTGGTGCTGCTGTAGGGGCTCTGGCAAATGGTAAACGTGGTGCTTTAGCTGGAGCGGCTATAGGTGCTGCTGCGGGTGCTGGTTGGGGATATTATGCTGACCGTCAAGAAGATGCATTACGCCAACATCTTAGAAGTACAGGGGTGAAAGTTGTTCGAAATGGTGATCAGCTATCGTTGATTATGCCAGGTAACATTACATTTGATACTGACTCTTACAATATCCAAGCAGGATTTTATCGTACGTTAAACTCTGTGGGTATGGTGTTACGTGAATTTGATCAGTCAATTGTTGAAGTGGTTGGTCATACTGATAGTACAGGTGGACGTGCGCATAATATGCAGCTTTCTGAGAACCGTGCACGCAGTGTGTCCAGTTACCTGATTAATCAAGGGGTACTGGCTAATCGCGTTCGTTACTATGGTGTGGGACCAGACCGGCCGATTGCCAGTAATGGAAACGCTCAAGGACGTGCACAAAACCGCCGTGTTGAGATTAACCTACTGCCAATGTCTGGTGTGCAGTATTCTCACTGATAAGCTATAACACGGGGAGGATGCCAGAGTGTGGTCATTTGACCTGAAGCGGCATTACCCCATGTTGATAAAACCTGGCAGTTAAACTGCCGGGTATATAAGTGCATAGCTGCAATATTGTATTGTGCGACATCCCCATAAAACTGACAGGTAGGAAATCGCTTTAATAAGAAGAAAAATAATGTACTACCTAATCCTTGCCGAAAATATGTTGGTCTCACAGCCAGTAATGAAATATAAATAACCCTTGGTGCAGTGTATTCACAAAAAATTGTGCCACGTAGCTGTTGTCTGCGGAATATTCCCCATCCTGAACTATTTGCTAATAAGCAGGAATATGCTCTTTGAGAAGAAAATGCCTGTGAGCTGGCAAAGCTATCGTAAATCAGTGAGTGGACCGTATTTTTTACTTCTGCCCTGGTAGCATCAATAGGGCGAATTATTAATGGTTCATTCATTTACTTTAATACTTTATTTTTACTTACCCATAAAAAGAACTGGTTACTTGTTGTTTTTTGTTCTCTCTATTGGGGGCTACTGCTAAGGTTAACTTTATAAACATTAGCATATACCCTTCGTGAATCAATTTTATACCCCTATGGCTATACCCCTGGGACACAAAGGGTTTGTTAACCCCAAATGTTGATCTATTTGGGGTTATACTTCTTTATATCGTTCAACGAACTGGTGTCTACCTGTGAAGTTGTTGTATAAAGTCATTGTGTTGACTTGTTGTGGTTGGGGACTGCTCTGCGCTAGTTTCAATACAGTGTTGTCTAAAGAAAACGTAGTACGCTTGACAAACGGTGAATGGCCGCCATTTATGTCTGAGCACTATAAAAACTATGGTGCAGCATCTGATATTGTTTCACAGGCTTTTGCGCTTGAAGGTGTTAATGTTCAGTATGATTTCTTCTTGTGGGATAAAGCTATAAATCTGGCCGCTGCAGGGCAGTGGGATGGTTCGTTGGTGTGGACATGGAATGAGAAACGAAAGCAACTTTTCTACTATAGTGATCCGGTCATTACCTTACGCACGGTTTTTTTTCATCGAGTTGATACTGTATTTGACTGGAAAGATTGGTCAGACCTTAAAGGAAAAAGGGTGGGTGCCACTCGTGGCTATTATTATGGTGAAGATTTTAAACAAGCTGAATCAAGTCAACTGATTGAGGTTATTCGTCAGGATTCTGATTTAGATAATTTAAAGAAATTGTTAAGAAAAAAAATTGACTTATTTGTAATCGATACAGAAATTGGTTATGAACTGTTGAATACGCATTTTCCACCAGGTATTCGTCAACTGGTGACCAGTCACCCTAAACCACTTCGTGAAACGAGCTTTCATTTATTACTCTCGAGAAAGGTTAAGCACAGTCAGCAATGGATACGATTGTTCAATGCAGGTCTTAAGGAGTTAAAAAGCCGCGGGGAGTATGATCGTATCTTAGATGATGTGATTCAAGGAGTTTATCGTCTTCCTCCAAAAAACAATTAGTTATTTATAGTTGTTTTACGGAGATTAAATAAAGAAAAAACTATAGGTATTTAAAATTCCTACCTAATTATTCCACGCTAAACTTAGACCGTAGCTAAAATTAGAAGATAGCTAACTTATGTGGAGTAGGTGAGTATGTATTCAGTATTAAAAATTGCAGCTTTAAGCTATTTTTTATTATCGTTTAGTTGGCTGGCCTATGGGCAAGATGTCATTAAGCTGACTAATGGTGAATGGCCACCTTATATGTCAGAGGGCTATAAACACAACGGGCTGGTTTCTCATATTGTTGTAGAGGCTTTTAAAAATGAAGGGATAACGGTTGAATATGGTTTTTTTCCCTGGAAGCGTGCGATCAAACAGGCTGAGCTAGGTAAAGAGTGGAAAGGTTCTGTTGGTTGGAGTAAGAATAATGAGCGTGAAGCTATCTTTATTTATACGGATCCTATTATTGAGTTAAAAGATGTTTTTTTTCACCGTAAAGATTTACAGTTTGACTGGAAAACAATCGATGACTTGAAGAATTATAAAATTGGGGCTTCAGTAGGTTACTTTTATGGTAAAGCGTTTGAAGATGCTGAAAAAAGTAAAAAAATAAAAGTATCACGAACCTCTAAAGATGAGAATAATTTGAAAAAATTGGCTGCAGGTAAGATAGACTTGTTTCCTGCGACATTGGAGGTAGGCTATGAGTTGATTGCTGACAAGCTCCCCGAAGGCACAAAGAATGTATTAACAAACCATCCTCGCCCAGTAAGAACAACTAATTATCATCTGATCATCAATAAAAAAATTAAAGATGCACAAAAATATGCTGATGCGTTTAATAGTGGACTTAAAAAACTTAAAGAGTCAGGGAAATACGAACAAATGTTGAGTGACAGTATTGAAGGTAAGTATCGTCCATAACAAGCATGATTTTTGGCTCATTAAATATGGGAATGCTAAAACATTTTTGTTTAAGTGTCATTCTAGCGTTATCCATTGGTACTCAAAGTGTTTTTGGGCAAGAGGTTATTCGAATTACTAATGGCGAGTGGCCTCCTTTTATGTCACAAACGTATAAACACTATGGGGCAGGCTCTCATATTGTAACGGAAGCATTTGCACAGGAGAACATTACCGTAAAATACGGATTTTATCCCTGGAAAAGGGCTATGAAGGAAGCAAGAGAAGGTACCTGGGATGCGACATTGTTATGGGGGAAAAATGAGGAGCGAGAGAAGTCTTTTCTATATAGTGAATCTGTTTTAACGTTAAGAACCGTTTTTTTTCATCGTAAAGATATGCCGTTTAATTGGCAAAAGTGGGAGGATTTGAGTGGTTATAAACTAGGTGTCACGCGGGGTTATTATTATGGAGAAGGGTTAGCAAAGGCAATTGAAGAAAATATACTGCGAGTCGATATTGCAAACTCGGATGTCATAAATTTTCATAAGTTACTGGCAGGGCGTATACAGCTCTTTGTCATTGAGCCTGAAGTTGGTTATGAGATACTTTCTGAAAACTTCCCACAAACAAGTCGCGATTTGTTGACAAACCATCCTCGGCCTATAAGAGAAGCAGATTGGTTTTTGATTATTTCTAAAAAAAGCCCTAAAGCGGCATACTGGTTAGAGAAATTCAATAAAGGCTTAAAAAAGATTATTGCCAGTGGTAAGCATGATCAAATAATGGAAGATGTATTATTGGGAAAGTATCGACCGTAAGTCGCTTCCGTCGGAAATCATCTCTATCATAAAGTGTTATAACCCAGCATAATCCCCATAAACCATAATGGGGATTACGTCTGTTGATGTAAATACTATCCTGCGTGTAGATTAACTATAACCAGTGAGTAACAGGTTTTCTGCTTGTTCTAATTGTTCGTGGTTGCCTGAGATAACCACAATGTCGTTAACTAAAAGAGGCTGGTTTCGCCAATCATCCAACTCTATATCATGTCGCTTAAGGTGGTGAATTTCTATTCCACAGCGACCTTCTAAATCAACAAATTCCAACGTCTTGCCAAGGCTGCTTGCATCAGTAGGAAGTTGAATACCGTGCAGGAATGTTCGGGGGAGACCCTTTTTATCTATGATGGATGTACGCTCGCCCTGGTATAAGCCATGGAGCATTTGATAGCGTTCCTGACGGACAGCATCAATTTGTTCACGAATTTGTTCTGAGGGGGTGCCGAGCATGACTAAAACGTGTTTGATCATCATTAAGCTGGACTCAAATATTTCAGGAATAACTTCCGTTGCCCCTGCGTTACGAAGTGTCTCTAAGCTTGTATCATCACGTGTACGCACGATAATAGGAATTTGTTGGTTCTTTAAGCGGATGGCTTGGGTTATTTTTTCGGCATTCTCATTCACATCTACGCAGATTACAACCAAGTTAGCGCGGTCAAGTCCTGCAGCTTCCAATAAGTCGGGGCGGCGGCAGTCACCAAAAAAGACTTTTCGTTCAGCCTGACAGGCTTCTTTTACACGAATAGGATCATCATCCATTGCTACATAAGGTAAATTTTGTTTATCTAAAAAACGGCCAATAGACTGACCAACACGACCATAGCCGCATATTAGGGTGTGATTAGTAACTGATTCTAATGCGGCAGCAATAGCATTGGGTTCACTTTGGGTCGTTGGTGCTTTTTGGCTGGATAATTTGCGAATGAACCAATGGCTATAGCGGATGATAAAGGGTGTGGCAGACATAGAAAGAATGGTTACTGATAATACAACAGCACTTTGGGTATTGGTTAATAAATCATGTTGGTTGACAAGGGCGATTAAGGCTAAGCAAAACTCACCACCTTGTGCGAGGTAAAGTCCTGTTTTTAATGCTGTTCCTGGCATATCTGAATGTTTTCGAGCAAGCCAGGTAATAATGCTGGCTTTAAATATCAGTAACAGTGCAGTGAGTAGCAGAATCAGTAGCCAGTGTTGTAGAAACAGAGACAAATCCAGCATCATACCCACAGACACAAAAAATAGGCCTAGCAGTACATCTCGGAAAGGACGAATATCATGTTCTACCTGGTGGCGATAATGGCTTTCACCAAGCATCATACCTGCGAGAAAGCCCCCTAATGCCATAGAAAGGTGCATAGAATGGGTTACCCAGGCCGCTAATAGGGCAATAACCAGTGCCGTTAAAACAAATAATTCTTCAGAACGCACCTTGGCGATTTCATGAAACAGATGAGGTAGAATCCAGCGGCCAATTAAGAGCATGGTGACAAGGAGTAAAGTACTTTTGGCAAGTACCGAACCCAACGCTACCCATAAGTTTTGTTCGCTATTACCTGCCAGTACGGGTATAAGAATAAGAAAAAATACAGCAGCAATATCTTGGAAAATTAATATTCCCATTGTTTGTTGGCCAATGGGTAATTTGAGTTCATTTCGACTGGTTAATTCTTTAGAAACAATGGCGGTTGATGAAAGCGCTAAACCTGCGCCTAAAATCAGTGCGATAGGGAGCGGTAAGCCAAGTATAAAAGCAATAATGGCAATGCCTATCCCACAAAGCAAGACTTGATTGCCGCCAAGCCCAAATACAATTCGCCGCAATGCCCACATATGGGCAAAAGAAAATTCCAAACCAATCGAAAAGAGTAGGAAAACAACACCCATTTCAGCCAGTAGTGCAATATTTTCAGACTCGGCAATAGTGTCTGTGGCAGCGGGTCCTAGTAATACGCCTACAATAAGGTAACTTAACGTCGCGGGTAATCGTAATCGGTGAAAAACGGCAATAGCAACGACGGAGCTGATAAAAATAACCAGTAACTGATTTAATAGTGAAAAGTCCATAAAATTTCTGCTGACCAATTTACCCTAGGCGAATTAAGGAAACCTTCCCAAGAAAAGAAGAAGTTAACACTGGATTAGGATATAGACTACAAATGTTGAATAAATACTTCCTAAGTTATTCAATCATAATAACTTTATTAATCTCGGCGTAAGCGATCAGAAACGGCAATAGGACTTTTAAAGTTAAAGACAACGATATAGGAAGAAACCAAGAAGGTAATAATCGTGGTTGCTTGGATGACATGGGAGGCTTCTGTGCCTATTTGTTGAGTGCTTGCGGCTATGTAGGCGATGAGTATGGAAAACTCACTGGCTTGCCCCAGACGAAATCCGACCTCCCATGAAGTGTGCAGTGGTTCTTTGAGCCATTGTAATAGGTAACGGAATACCCAGGGCTTCAGTAATAAGGCAACAATACTGAGGATTAATGCTGGTATGATCACATCATCTAAAAGGGCTAGGTTGAAACTGGCTCCAACGGAAAAGAAAAACAGAATTAAGAAAAAATCACGTAATGGTTTAAGGCTGATCGCGATGTATTGAGCAATAGGGCTGGTTGCTATGGTAATTCCAGCAATGAATGCACCAATTTCTGCTGATAATCCAACATAACTTGAAAGCTCAGCAAGTCCGAGACACCAGCCAATGGCTACTAAAAATAAGTATTCATGAATACGGTCAAACTGTTGCATGATTGGCAGTATAACGAACTTAACCGCTAGCCATGCAACAAGGATTAATACCGGCAATGCAGCCAGAGCAATGGCTAATTGTGCACCACTGCTGTCTTGTTGTTGATGACTGTATAAAAAAAGAAGCACTACAATGGCAATGACATCCTGCAGTAATAAAATGCTCACCACAAGTTCTCCCGTATGGCGATGATGGAGGACGGTGGTGGGAAGCAATTTGATGCCAATGATGGTACTAGAGAACATCATTGCCGTACCAATAATAATGGCTTCAAGGGTTGTGAAGTCGAAGGTAATTGCGATTAAGTACCCTGTAGCCGCAAAAATAATCGAACTGGCTATTCCAATAACAGAACTTTTACTTAACATGCTGACCAAATGACTTGGTTGCATGTCCAGTCCTAATAAAAAGAGCAGAAAGATAATGCCGATATGTGATATGTCAGATAAGAGGCGGGTATCACCGACCCATTGTAGTCCATAGGGGCCTAATAACGCACCAAGTACAATATATGCGACTAGTAGTGGTTGTCGAGTATAAAGGGCAACAGTTGCGAACAGCGCAGCACCAGAAAAAATGAGGAAAAAAGAAAATACTAGCGACCCGTTCTCCATACCAGCCTCTTCGCCTTGGTCATTATCGGCTTTGCACTAAACCATAGCACTCAGCTGTTGTTTTTAAATGCGTATGGTAGCCATAGCCTGTCGTCTTTTTCTAGCATATAGGAAATTATTTAATAACAAAATGTACATAAAGTTGCTACTACTTAGCAGGCATTTTTAACTGTAGTTGATAATAGAGCCATACTGAGTATGGCTCTTAATTGTGTAGAGAAATGAATACGTTGGTTTTAGTGTAGGCGGCGGCGAAATAGTGGTTGGGGGTGATCACTGGCACCCTGGTAGCTGATTGAGAAGGCATTAAGTCCCCGTAGCGCTTCTTCTGGATCTTTTTCTGCGTGAAGTTTAAATGCATCAAAGCCACAGCGTTTTAAGTAAAACAGCTGATCATGGAGGATATCACCTACCGCTCTGAGTTCCCCTTGATAGCCTAAGCGTTCACGTAATACCCGTGCAATAGAATAGCCCCGACCGTCCGTAAATGAGGGAAAATTGATAGCAATGACGGCAAGTTGATGAATATAAGATGAAAGCACCTCGGGTTCGTGGTGGCTGTCAAGCCAAACACCGAGTGAACCTGAGTGTTGCTCAAACTGTGTAGGGTTGGCTAAAAAGTCATCAATAGGAATAATACTGCGTTCAGCAAGTACGTCTCCTGAGGTATAACTTGAGTAAAAGGTATAAGTATCACTGATAACTTTTTGATTTTTAATTATTACTGGCATAAACACGATCCTTAAAAGGCTGGATGCCAATACGACGATAGGTGTCAATAAACAGCTCTTCTGATGTACGATGTGCAAGATAAACATCGATAATGGATGTAATCACATCGGGCATTACATCCCGAGCAAAGGAAGGGCCTAAAATTTTACCTAAGCTGGCATCATTGTAAGCTGATCCACCCAACTGGACTTGGTAAAATTCCGCACCTTTTTTATCAACCCCTAAAATACCAATATGACCTACATGGTGATGACCACAGGCGTTCATACAACCTGAAATATTAAGATCTAAATCACCAATGTCATGTAAATAATCCAGGTCATCAAAGCGACGCTGAATAGCTTCGGCAATGGGCAGTGATTTGGCATTGGCTAAAGCACAAAAGTCTCCACCAGGGCAACAGATGACATCAGTGAGTAGGCCGATGTTAGGGGTTGCAAAACCAAATCGTAGGGCTTCCTGCCAAAGCGTGTATAAATGATCTTGTTGTACATCTGCCAGTACTAGGTTTTGTTGGTGGCTGACACGGATTTCACCAAAGCTAAATTGCTCAGCTAAGTCAGCAGCGGCTTCAAGTTGCTGGTCTGAGGCATCACCTGGAGCTTGCGCAGTTGCTTTGAGTGATAAGGTGGCAATCGCATAGCCAGGCACTTTATGAGCCGTCACATTTCGCTCATACCAGTGACGAAAGTTTGGATCTTGCTGTAGATCTTGCTGAAGTTGTGTATTTTCGACAGGCAAGTCAGCATAGTCAGGGCTGCTGAAGTGTTGACTGATGCGCGTTACTTCGGCTTCAGTCAGGGTTTGTGGTCCATCTTTCAGATGTTGCCATTCAGCCTCGACCTTTGCACGAAAAGCATCAGCCCCCAGCGCTTTGACAAGAATCTTTATCCGTGCTTTATATTTATTATCCCGGCGACCGTAGCGATTATAAACCCGCAAAATAGCTTCTAAATAAGTCAACAGGTGTCGCTCTGGGAGAAAATCACAAATTTCAGTTCCGATCATTGGGGTTCGACCTAAGCCTCCGCCCACCAGTACCCGAAAACCCAGCTCGCCTTGATCATTTTGCTGAGCATGTAAACCAATATCATGCACTTGAACTGCTGCACGATCCTGTTTAGCCCCATTGATAGCAATTTTGAATTTACGGGGTAGGTAGGCAAACTCTGGGTGAAAGGTTGACCATTGACGAATAATTTCACAATAAGGGCGAGGATCAACCAATTCGTCAGCTGCCACACCCGCAAACTGATCAGTGGTTGTGTTGCGAATACAATTACCACTGGTTTGAATGGCATGCATTTCAACCGTTGCCAGTTCGGCTAAAATATCAGGGACTTTCTCTAGCTTTGGCCAGTTGTACTGAACGTTTTGTCGAGTACTGAAGTGGACGTAGCCTTTGTCAAACTGACGAGAGATTTCGGCCAGTTTACGTATTTGCTTAGCTGAAACCATACCATAGGGAATGGCAACACGTAGCATAGGCGCAAAGCGTTGGATATACAGACCATTTTGCAGGCGTAAGGGTAGAAACTCAGCATCAGTCAGTTTTCCTTCTAGATAACGCTGGGTTTGATCACGGAATTGAGCGACTCGCTCAGCGACGATGGTTTTATCGTATGCGTCGTATTTATACATAATGCTCGCTTTTCAGCCTGTACAATCTGGTGAATGGGTATAACAAGCCAAGGCGTTCTTGCCTAAAGCGTGATTAGTACCTAACGAGTTACAAGGCGGCAGTCAAAATAATATGAGTAACTTAGCAGAACCGATATATTCTATAAATGAATATTTTTCTATATATCTAGAATTAATTGATATAGATAGTGATTTGTAGCAAAGAACTTAGGTGAGGGGAGCTGCTAAACCAATCAATGTTTAGGTAGTGTACATGTGGCGTATATCTAAGATACACTGTTGCTGATTTTAAGGAGAAAACATACCCAAGGTTGAGGGTATAGATATAATGAAAAAAACAGGTCAAGGAGATGATTCGATGAAAGAGGAAACATCACAGCATGCTGATAGCCGTATTGACGCCATTGCCGTCATTGCGTTGATTATCATCGCTGTGACAGCAATGGTTTATTGGGTGAGTGGACAATAACATATTCCCGTCATTTTCAAGCATTTGTTAAGCATCAATGATACTTTGGTGAAATGATAAGCCGTTGCCCTAGCTATGTTAAAACAGCTGTCGATGAGAGACGATAGTCGGTTGCTCAGTGACAGCTGTTACCTGAACGTATTTGATTCGTTAGACCTGCATGCTGTCTACAGCGCATTCAGGGCAATTTGAACCAATCCCACCATAATGAGAATAAATACTGTTGTAAATAATATACCCACCAACACATAGTGAATGGGTTTACCCTTACTAAAATCTTTTCGTCTTTTTTTCTGGCTCTGTACACCAAATGCAGCGGCAAAAACGCTTTGTAGTACACCAAGAAAGCTAATGGGCTTATCCTTATTTAACGAGTCTGCTTCTGGTTTTTTGCTTGAGTTTGAAGAATTGGGATTTTCTGTAGCCTTCATTATATGACGGTCCGTGTGCATCAATTTACTATCCATTATTTTCTTTAGGTGCGTTAATCATTTACTTTTTTTATCCAAATCGTATATGAGGCGTCAACCTATTATTTATCCCTTGATTATCTCGACAATTTCATGTGTCGTTTTCAATCGTTTAATACGTTCAAATAGGCACTGTGCTTCTGGGTGTTGAAGACGTAAATAACCCAGCCACTGTTTTATACGATGAGGATAGTAGCGGCTTTTTTCATGCTGCAGATCATACGTTGTATATTGCCATAAAAGGGTTTTGATTTGGGACCAGTTAATAGGTGACTGTTGTTTTTTTATCACGGCTGGCAGGTTTGGGAGTGCTAAGGCTCCGCGACCTATCATTAAGTCATGACAGTGGGAGAGCATTTGACATTGTCTGGCATCTTCTTCGTTCCAGATTTCGCCATTAGCTATTAAAGGAATTTGGATAACTGACTTGATTCTTGCTAGCCAGTGCCAGTGAGCAGGAGGACGGTAACCTTCTGTTTTGGTACGTGCATGGACAATGATTTCGGTTGCACCTGCTGAAGCCACTGCACAGGCATTTTCTAAGGCAAGTGTTTTATCTTCGTAGCCTAGTCTCATTTTAACACTTACGGGGAACGTCTCAGGGACAGCACAACGTACTGTTGCAACAATGCGGTATAGCTGCTCGGGTTCAGTTAGTAAGATGGCGCCTCCACGGCTGTTGTTGACCGTTCGTGCAGGGCAACCAAAATTTAAATCAATACCAGGAGAGCCAAGTGCTATTGCACGTTGTGCATTGGCAGCCAACCATTCTGGGTGTTGCCCGAGTAATTGAACTCTAACGGGTACGCCTGAATGCGTTTTTCCTTGTTGATGGAGTTCGGGGCATAAACGATAGAACACACGTGCAGGGAGGAGTTGATCAACCACACGCACAAACTCAGTGGTGCACAAATCAATTCCCCCCAGTGATGTCAACAGGTCGCGCATTAAATAGTCAACAACACCTTCCATTGGGGCGAGAAATACACGCATAAACAAACCTATAAAAAGGGGGGATCTTAACAAAACTGAGTGGCTTTTTTTAGTGTGCTTGCAAACTGTTGTCCTAATGGCTTGCGCAGGCAATGGTAGAACAAAATTATTTTTGAAGTGAAAGCTTTGTTCATAAAGGCAGGTCCTTAGTTCTGACTTTTGTTGATATCAGTCAATAATGCACATTTATTCAGTTACATCGTATTTTGGGTGTAGCTACTCAGTAGGAGCCTTATGATGAAGAAAACAGCTGTATTGTCTTTAGCGATGGGTACATTGGTTGCGATGTCTGGTGTTGCTACGACAGCATTAGCGGCAAAACCAGAGATGGAAAAGTGTTATGGCGTAGTCAAAGCAGGCAAGAATGACTGTGGTGCTAATGGACACTCTTGTGCTGGTTCTGCGACTAAAGATGGTGATCCTAACGAGTGGTTACTGGTACCAAAAGGGACCTGTAATAAAATCGTTGGGGGAAGTACTGAGCCTAAAGATAAGTGATGAATAGGGCACCTAAGCAAGACCATTGCAGGAAACTTCCTGCAATGGCGGGCATAGGCTTAAGACAACCTCATTATGATGACTTTCTCCGTCAACCGCCGGATATTGGTTGGATAGAAGTACATCCTGAAAATTATTTTGATATTGATAGTCCTCCAGCCCATTGGTTACAAAAATTATGTCAGCAGTATCCCTTAAGTTTGCATGGGGTAGGGCTGTCATTAGGGTCAACTGATCCGTTGTCTGAGCAACACCTTGCTAAGCTGGCGCAATTAATTGCTATTTACGAGCCTGCGCTAGTTTCAGAGCATTTATGCTGGACTTCCCAACAGGGTGTATATTTTCAAGACTTGTTGCCATTGCCCCAGAATCAAGAGGTTATTGCTCATCTTGTTCAACGAATCGAGCAAGTCCAAGATTATCTTAAACGGCCGATTGCTATTGAAAATGTATCCAGTTACCTACAACCAATGGGCAATGAGATGCCTGAGTGGGAATTCTTGATATCAACAGTGAAGCAAGCAGGCTGTTTAATCTTATTAGATATTAATAATATTTATGTGAATGCAATAAATCATGGCTTTTCTGCCAAGATTTATATTGATGTGATTCCTGCAGAATGGGTTGCGGAAATCCATTTAGCTGGGCATACCTCAGTAACGCTGGAATCAGAAACGGTTTTAGTGGATACCCATGGTGATGTTGTGTCTGATGAGGTTTGGCAGCTTTATCATTATGCCATCAAAAAATTTGGTCCTAAGCCGACCTTAATTGAGTGGGATACAAATTTACCCCCTTTGAACAGTTTGGTGGGGGAAGCTAAAAAAGCACAACATATATTGGATAAAGCTTATGACTGTGCTTGATGATTGGCAAAGTCAATTTGCTAAATGGCTGCTAACTGGAGATACGCAATTACTCAATTCTCAGGTCATTGCTGATAAGCCTGAGAGGCTGGGACTTTATCGAAATAATGTTCTGGCCAATATAACACAATCATTACAAAGTATATTTCCTGTATTGGAAAGGCTTATTGGAACGTCATGCTTTACATCGTTATGCCATCGCTTTATTCAGCAACACCCACCGCAAAAAGCGGCACTGAATCATTATGGTGGGCAGCTTGCTGACTTTATATCATGCCAAGCTGCGTTCAATGGACATCCCTATTTACCTGATGTTGCACAACTTGAATGGGCTACACATGTTGCTTTTTTACTAGCGGAAGTTAAACCGGTTGATACTCACACATTAGCATCATTGGAACAGAAGGAATTACTGGATATTCATTTGTCTTTAGCCAGTAGTGTACAGTTGGTGATGTCTAAGTTTCCTATTTTAGCCATCTGGCAGGCGAATCATTCTACTGTTGTAGATCCACCTACAGTGCACTTGATGGAAAAGGAGGAGCATTTAATTGTATTTAGAGAAGGCGAGCAGTTTGTCATTGAGCCTGTAACATCAACTGAGTGGTTTTTTTTACAAGCTATTAATCATACTGTGTCATTAAACCAGGCTTATGAACATGCGCTTACCCACAGCGCTGATTTTGATTTGGCAGGATGCCTACAAAAGTATGTTAGTTCTGGTGTTATTTCAGATGTTTTGCCCGTAATAGCAGATAAAAATTGGAGTAAGGCTAATGTCGAATAAGTTTGTATGTGTTTATTGTTGGTTATGCCAAAAAAGTAATCATTATGTTGCACCTATCGTTGACTTGGGCATGCGGCTGTTTATTGGTTGGGTTTTTTGGAAGTCTGGCATGACAAAACTTGAAGGCATTGACCAAGCTATTTTTTTGTTTGAGTACGAATATAATGTGCCATTGCTGTCTCCCGATATTGCAGCTTATTTAGCATTGTCTGCAGAATTAGCGCTACCTGTATTACTTTGGCTTGGACTAGGTACTCGTTTTGCGGCAGTAGGGTTAACCATCATGACACTTATTATAGAGATATTTGTCTACCCCAATACCACAGAACATTATTTTTGGTTACTAATACTCTCAAGTTTGTGGAGTCGTGGGGGTGGCGTTTTATCGTTGGATTATTTACTTGCTCGACATTTTGGGCCGAGTCAGAATGAGAGTGTGTTTACATATAAAAAGGCGTAAAGACACTACGCCTTTTTATATGATTTTTTAGACCATCCCAACATGTCTAGTGCTTAAATGTATGAACAATGCTTGTCATGTAGTTAGTTTCTCAATGATTAAAAATGTTAAGTTTCATGCCAGTAAAAACTGTTATATCCATTCTAAGCCATGATATTGAGTTTGTTTTGCTAGTTCTTCGCGCTCAGTTAATATATATCCCGCAGTCGTGTTTACATTACTGTGGCCAGCAAACACTCTAACTTTTTCCAAATCTAATTTATGTTGGTTCAGTAAGTGGGTTAGCGCTGTATGTCGCAAGGCATGAAACCCCTTGCTAATAATCGACTGTGCCATATGAGAGTCAACATTAGCTTGTTGTTCAATTAGACTAATGATTAATGATTTATAAAAGGTCCTTAGCTGACGTGTGCTGATATTGTTGCCATAGAGCAGTGGTGACAACTGTTTAATCGGTTTAACTGATGGTGCAAAAGGAAATGTATCAAATGCAGTTAGTTGCTCTGGGGCACCATGTATCCGTCGAAACCGATAGATACTTTCCATCACCATCTCATTAAGTGGAATGATACGTCGTGATGACCCTTTACCCAACACTTCCCATGTATAACCAAAGTCAGTTTTGTAAATGGAGTCGTGAGTATGGGTACATAACTCATGTTCCCTTGCAGCAGTACCGTAGGCAATACTTATAAAATAACGAGCACGTTCATAATGCAATTGCTGCCGTTGAGTGGCTTTAGGCAGTTGCTGCACAGCATGACAAATAAAAGACCATTCATCTAAGCTGTATGCACCTTGTGTGCCATGCCCTCTGGCATACTTATCGCCAAGCTTTTGCATCCCTGCAGCAGGATTTCGATCTAAATAACCCTGCTGATGTAAAAAACTTAATAGTGAAGCAATAACGCGCATAATGTTGTCAAAGCCACTGCCTTTTTTTACTGGAAATGGAAAAAGCTCTGCAACAGTGTATGAAGTTTGGCTCGTGCAGTATTGCCAACGTAAAGGTGGATCTTGTAAGAATTGGTGGTATTGCTGTAGGTCTTTTAAGGTAAGTCGCTTGAGCGTTATACCTTGCTGCCAATTAAGCCAAGCTAAGAAGCGCTGACATTCACGTTGATAACGGCGCAAAGTGTGTTCTGAGCGGCCACCTCGTGCTTTAAGAAAAACTGTAATGGCTTCTACATCATTATTAGCGCCAATTCCATTATTTAACGATGGTTTAGTCGGTAAAGGGGATAGGGTAGAGCTTTCTGCTAAAGCAGTGATGCTAAGTTCAAGTGGCTTCATTCGTTTTGTGCGTTAACTCATTAATCCTCAAAGTGCTCTATATTAGGGAGATGTGAGCAGAACGACAAGAACACAATAAATAATTGTTAAGAAACTTTAATGTTCGCCAGCTTGTTTAACGCACTTACTGATTGAGTCTGGGTCGCTGCATGCGTCATAATCAAAATAGCTTTGCATCCACTGTCGGTATAGTCCTTGCTCATGAATGATTCTTAATTCATCCCATAACTGCTCAACAAGTGTAGGGTAGTTTGTTTGCATTTGTTTAGAAAACATTAAATACATTGGAATCGTTTCAACAGGGATAGGTTCCATCACAATATCTTTAAAACGGTTATCTGTTTCCATCAGTGGCTTTGCAATAGTATAAAAGCCTACAAAACCCGCTAAGTGTTCTTTCTTTACACGCAATAGTAGCCTTTCCAGGCTGAAATCTTCCACGACATCAATGCCCATATTATTAAGTGTATCAACAATGGAAAAGCCTAGCGTTGCCCCTAATGGACCATTTAAGTTTTGAAAGGTAGTACCGTCCCAGGTTATAGGTGCATCTTTGAGTTTAAAAAGATGAAAACTATTACTTATCATCTTTCTTGAAGTGTCAATTTGTCCATTCTTGAATGGATAAACTCCAAACTCTAAACGTTTAGGTAAGTAGACAGCGTGGAAGCTAGCATCAACACTATTTTGTTTTAACTGCATTAAACAGCGTTTCCATGGTGAGCGTACATGGATCACTTTGAAGTGATACTTTTGTGCTAGATATTGGATGATTTGTAAGCTGATGCCTGGGTGTGAGGTAATGATAGGCTCATCTTGTGTGTTGAGCACAAAAGGAAAATTAGCTTTAGGGATGTAGCAAAAACTAATCGTGTTCGGCTTGTCAGTTTCTGCTGCACTACCTATAGATGAAATAAATAGAAATAAAACTATAGAAAGCCAATGAGTGCTCATTCAGGGGCTCAGTTATTAATGGCTTCAAATTAACTATATATGCTAACAATGACTCCTCCTCCATGAGTTATCAGAGTAGCAGTTAATTATAATCGTAGCTTGTTTTACCTGCTTAAGGTGCTACAGGTTCAGTGGTTGATGCCGTTTCTACTTCAGCGGAAGCATCTAACTCAGCTTGAAACTTTTCAAAGATTTTATAGTGAGACTCTGACATAGGAAGGTCAGCGAGTGTTTGCCAAGCAATTTCACGTACAACCCAATCTTCATCATCGTTTTTAACAAGATCTACAAGAGCACTGGCTACAGATTGATCGGAGTATCGAGATTGCGCAAGCGCAAAAGCTGCACCAGCACGAACGTCCGCAGAATTGTCTTTCAATGCATCGACAACAGGGTCAAGTTTTTCTCGATCATTTGCCCAGTTAGCGACAGCAATCATTGCTCTACGACGCAGTTCAGGGTCATCATTTTGTGTTAATGGTTTTAACGTATTAATTATTTGGGTTGTTTCTTGAGGGCTTGTAGGGTGCTTTGGGAGTGCATAAAGGGCTGCACCCATAACATTTTTATTTGTTTCACTTGAAAGAAGTTTCATAACATGACTGCGCTGTTTCTCCCCATAGATACCTAAACGCGCCATGAGCTCAAGTCCTGCAATTTTTTCTTCCGAGGAGCTTCCTTCTACAAGCTCTATGGATGCCGCTTCAACTTCAGGATCTTGGATAACGCCAAGTAATGCACCTAAGATTTGACCCGTTTCAGTACTTAACCCATTTTTAAATTGTGTTATTGCCCAGCTTAATGCAGCCGGATTATGGCTCATTTCATATAACAATTGTGCTTGTAGAGCACTTTGAATACTTTCTGCATAGGGTGATGGTTGGTTAAGCGCTTCTTCTAATTGCCCAAATAAATCTTTAGCCATTAAAGCCTTGGGGGGCTCTGTAACTTCTGTGGCTTGTGCTGCTTCTTTGGGGGGGGTATCTGGCGTTGATACATCAGGTTTGTTTTCTGCCAATGCAATAGTGGCTGAATTAGGTTCAGAACATGCATTAGCATTTGTCTCTGATTGAACAAGTGGTGGAGGCACTTGTTTCGTTGCTGTTGTTGCAGAGCTTGAATGTCCCAAATAAAAACCAACTACAGTACTGATCAACGAAGAGCATAACACAGTTGCGCTAAGCTTCATGTTCAGGTTCATGTTACTCTCCTACTACTGAGACACTCTCTTCCTTTAATATACACGTTTAAGATGAACCCTCGTTGATTGTTCACCTGGAAAAATGTCATCACCTTAATTTATTCTTAGATGAAAATGATCATGATGGTTTGGCCAACACATGACGTACGATAAACCCGACTTACCAGGTTTTTGTCGACATTCGCCCCGACGTTTGCCTGCGTATCGTGGTAACATACTGAACATATTGCGATCATTGAAAAAGATTAAGTTAACTTTGAAGTACTTTTTTAGATAGTTGTTTAGAAATTCTCTGCTACGCTTATACGAGTAACTATTTTTATAAATACTTGAGCCTTGGCGCAGTCCATCTTTTCTTATAAGTCGAATATCAACATCAACACCTTTACGATGACTTGCATGACCTCTGAGTAGGCCGCCTTTTTGAAAGGAGATATCTCCAATACCTATCTCTCCCCAGGTTGGCTTTTCTTTTTTCCACGCAGCTGCAACACGCTGTAGTCCGTAGACTAAGCGAGGTTTTCCCCAAGCGCGTTTAGCCGCAGTATAAGTGTAAAAGCCTCTGCCTCCTGTAGGCATTTGAATAAAGCTGGTTTTTGACTTTGGACGAGCGCTATTAACACCATTCAGGTATTTACCATGAACCCAGCGTTCATTACCGTTAAAAAATATTTTAAACCAAGGGCCTCGTTTTATTGAATAAGCCCACTCGGCACCTTTGCTGGTTAGATTTACAACACGATAAGAGGTACCAGGACCACTCCGTACTTTTAGTTGTGTTGCTGTAACAACACCATTTGGCAGACTGCTTGAAACAACATACTGGCCATAAATCCAACCTGATTGATTATTGACCCAGATTTTATGCCAGCCTCTGGTTTTGGCTATAGAAACGTAGACTTGGTCTTGGGTGATGCGGCCAATGATCTTATGTTGAGTGCTTGGCCCGTTACGCACATTAAGTGCAGCAACGTTGACCTTGATACTCTGACCAGCATATGCGTTAAAACAGATTAAGCTAAAAGCATACAGCAATACTAGGGTAAATTTTTTTAGTAATGCTCTGCTCGCTGTTAACTTCACTTGCATAAATTAAAGACCTATTGCCAACAGCGACTCGTTGTTAAATAAATAATTAGAATCGCAAACACTCCAGAAAAACGATACGACAAATCACCCATAATATTTTTTAATGGTATTAAAAATTTTGTGATTCTTGTCATACTGAGTTAACACACGCCTTTACTGATATGTGTAGTGTTAATTGAGTTGGTAGATGTATAGAGTGCTAAGAAAATAAAGGAATGTATATGAAGTATGTAACAGACTATAAAATTATTATTTTTTTATAAAACCTATTAACTGATTTGTTATTAATGTCGCTGAAAATATGAAGGTTAAGTCTCATTAAGATTGAGTGGTAACGAGAATCTTATGAGCAGGAATATGTGTGAAAAGTATGTAAAAGTAGGTTGGGTAAAAGAAAAAAGTTGATGTTGGTTTAATTTTTAATGTTAAGCATTAAGCTTTTGTTGTTTCAAATACTTGCCAGTAACAACCAAATCGGTGGGCTTGATGCATATGCCAGGTCAGGGGAGATGCATCTAATGCACTTAATACCTGATGATTGCCAAAACTTGCAAAGCTAAAATAGCACTGCCCATTGTGGGTTAGATAGAAGTAGACCTGATTTAAGAAGTCATCGTATAGTTTTTTTATGTCAGTAACTACGTAATCCCAGCCACTTTCAAGGATGGGAAGGTTGGCAATAATGACATCAAAAAGCTTGTCGTTGGCTGGTAGAGCTTCGAAAACATTAATACTATCTAATTGGTGTCGAGCAATATTTTCTTTGCAGTTTGCAATGGCTACAGGGTCAATATCGCACGCAATGACTTTTTTGGAGAGATCAGGCAGCTTGCTTAAGAGGAAACTTGTTGAGTGAGTTAATTCAGTACTAGGACAAAAAACCTGTTGGTAAACAATGATGGGGATATTGGCAGCGGTATAATTGGTAGTAAAACGTTGCTGATTAGCTGCAAGCCAGAGTTGGCAATAGGTTTCTTGAGAAACATTTTCAGGAATACGCATGACTGTTCCCTGTATTCAATCAGGTCTTTTCTTCAATTCCATTTTGATTGCTAGGGTTAGATTAGGAGAAAGAAGATAAACAGGGAAAGATAAAATGAGAATAAAAAAATAACGGATGGAGTAATAGGCTTCACCCGCTTTAATATATTTGACCTAACAAATGAACACCATTATGTAATCACATTTACTTGAAAATTACAAATCAGGTGATATGAAAATTTTAAACAAAAAAAAGAGGGGCTTATGCCCCTCAAAGGTTAATGCACCAAGTAGTTATGCGAGTTGGTTACTCATTTCTTTGGCAAATGCTTCAGCATTTAAGCCAACAAGTAAGTGCAATTTGTTGTTATCAAGTTTAACAACCCCATTTGCACCTGCCTGTTCAAGAGCAGCTGTATTTACAGCGCTACTATCTTTTACTTCCATCCGTAGACGTGTTGTTGCACAGCATTCAACGTTACGGATATTTGAGGCTCCCCCCAACGCTAGAATAAAGTTTTTAACTTTTTCTGCTACTACGCTGGGGTCATGCGCCTTTGGGCTGTTGCTTACTCCTCCAGTAGCTGCAGCAGGAGCTACAGGTGCAACTATCTCATCATCGCCTGATGAGCTTTTCAGATATTCTTCCATATCTGTTTTGAAGTTTTCAGACTGAGGACCAAAGATCGCTTGTACACCATTACCCACTACGACACACCCAGCAGCACCCAGTGCTTTCAGTTTTGCTTGGTCAACTTTTGCTATGTCCTCAACAGAGACCCGTAAGCGAGTGATACATGCATCAAGGTTAGTGATGTTTTGTCTGCCACCGAAAGCGATAACAAGCTGCTTGGAGAAGGCAAAGGCACCATCAGCATGAGCTTCTTCCAGAGTATGTTCTACTTCATCTTCACGGCCAGGCGTTTTCAAATTGAATTTAACAATCACTGTGCGGAATACGAAGTAGTATACAGCTGCCCAGATAGGACCTATTACTAGGAACCACAGTGCATTAGAGGATTGATTAAACAGCACAATGTAATCAATTAAACCGTGAGAGAAGGTTGTGCCATGTTTGATACCCAGTGCGATACAAGTATAGAAAGCAGCACCAGCCAGTAATGCATGGATAGCATACAGAACAGGCGCAACAAACAAGAAGGCAAACTCGATGGGTTCAGTGATACCAGTCAGGAATGAAGTCAATGCAGCTGACAGCATGATACCGCCGATTTTAGCGCGGTTTTCAGGCTTAGCGGTATGCCAGATAGCAATGGCTGCTGCAGGTAGACCCCACATTTTGAACAGGTAGCCACCAGCTAGGTTTCCTGCAGTTGGATCATAAGCAATATAACGATGGATTTCACCACGAACAGTATCACCTGCGCTGTTAACAAACTCACCCACTTCAAAGAAGAAAGGTACGTTCCAGATGTGGTGTAAACCAAATGGAATCAATGAACGTTCGACAACTCCATAGATGGAGAAAGCAAGTCCAGGACTTTCACTAGCCGCCCAGTGAGAGAAGCTTTGAATGGCTGCACCAATAGGAGGCCAAATGAAGCTTAATACGGCACCTAATAAAATCGCGGCAAACGCAGTTACGATGGGAACAAAGCGCTTTCCAGCAAAAAAGCCTAAGTATTGAGGCAGTTTTATGCGGTAGAACTTATTAAATAAGCCACCTGCAATACCACCAATGGCAATACCGCCAAATACCCCTGTGTCAATTGAGTTGATACCCATAATTGCCTTGGTATCAACACCATTAGCTGCAGAGATGACTCCCATAGTACCGAGGAGTACGGCATAACCAACCACTGCGGCTAGAGAGGCAACACCATCATTCTGGGTTAAGCCTAGTGCAACACCAATCGCAAAGATAAGTGGTAGGTTACCAAAGATGGCCCCACCAGCTTGCTCCATTACATTGGATAGAATTTCTGGTAACCAAGTGAAGTCTGCGGCACCAACACCTAACAAAATACCTGCTACCGGTAATACTGATACAGGTAGCATCAGCGCTTTACCGATCTTTTGCAAGAATGCAAAAGAAGACTTGAAGTCAATCATCGTGTCCTCCTTCCTTTTTCAAGGAAACTGCTTTTTTATTTAATTTGTTTTGTACTGCTCATTTCATTTTTCTAAATTAATTTTTCTTACTTCGGCTGCAGACTCTAGATTGAGCGCCTTTTCGGCCAATTGTTGGCAGTTAGCCAGCTTGAGTTCTCGAATCTGAGCTTTTATTTCAGGTATACAAGGAACACTAACACTCAACTCATCCACACCTAGCCCGACAAGAAGAGGTACTGCCTGAGGGTCAGAAGCGACAGCACCACATACTCCTACCCATTTGCCATGCTGGTGAGCGCCTTCAACGGTTTGTTTGATGAGACGTAAAATACCTGGATGGAGGCTATCGATTTTCGCAGCCAGTTCAGGGTGTCCCCGATCCATCGCTAGAGTGTATTGAGTGAGGTCGTTAGTTCCAATTGAGAAGAAGTCAACTTCACGGGCGAATTGCTCTGCCATCACTGCAGTAACAGGCACTTCAACCATGATACCTATTTCAATGGAACCAACATTTAGTTTTTCTTGTTCTTCCCGAATGATGGCTTTTGCTTGACGGAGTTCATCAAGGTTGGCAATCATTGGAAACATAATGCGCATCTTACAGCCATTGGCGGCTTTTAAGATTGCCCGAATTTGAGTGCGGAGAATATCTGGATAGGCTAGGCCGATTCGGATACCACGCTGTCCCAAAAATGGGTTTTCTTCGTCAGGTAAGCGCAGGTAGGGTAGGGGTTTATCACCACCCACATCCAGGGTACGGATGATAAGTGGACGATTCTTTCCAAGGGTATTAGCTATATTGCTATAAATAGCTAATTGATCTTCTTCACTGGGTTCAGTAGTGCGGTCAAGATAAAGAAACTCTGAGCGTAACAGACCAACACCTTCGCCACCCATTTTGACCGCTTCAACGGCTTCTTGCTCATTACCAATATTGGCTGCGACCTCAATACGGTGACCATCAACAGTTACAGCAGGATTATTAGCTGCTGCTAAATCCGCTTGGCGTTTTTTAGCAATTGCCTTTTTACGGGCAATGGCATCATCAATAGTCGCCTGATCAGGATTTAAGCGAAGCTCGCCTTTACCGCCATCTAAAATTGCTGGTGTATTGTTAGCAACTTCAAGTAAATGTTCATTAAGGCCTGCAACGTATGGTACGTCTAGAGAGCGAGCGATAATTGCCGCATGTGAAGAAGTGCCTCCGAGTACAGTACATAAACCAATGACTTTGCTACGGTCCAGATTAGCGGTATCAGAAGGGGTTAAGTCTTCTGCGACCAAGATGGCATTTTCTGGAAGCTCCATGTGGCTTTCTTCTTCACCCAATAAGCAACCCAATACACGACGGCCAACATCTCTTAAGTCATTAGCACGCTGTGCCATCAAGTCGTTGCTGAGAGAAGACAAGACTTTAACATGCGTGTTGACAGCATCTTGCCAAGCAAAAGCAGCACTTTTGTTTTGATCAATCGCGTCATTAGCAATGTCGAGTAAGTCGGGATCGTCTAGTAACTCACAGTGGGCTTCAAATATTTTGGCATTTTCGGCATCACCATCTGCGGCCATTTTGTGCTGAAGGGCTAATAGCTGTTGCTTACTGTGTTCAATTGCAGTTTGCAACATTTGACGCTCAATAGCAGGTGCTTCGCCTGTTTCTGGAACATCAAACTGTTGTTGTTTTTTCTGTACTATAAAGCCATGAGCCAGGCCTGGAGAGGCGCTTACACCACACAGTAGGTTAGGATCATCGCTGGTTTCAGGGTGAGGTTTGACACCATGTGGTACCCGCTTTTTCTTAACAGGTTCCGCACCTTTTTCTCCCAGCCCGTCTAACATGGCATTCTTGACTTCTGCTAAGGCTGCTTCAGCATCTTCACCAGAGGCAGAAAGATAAACTTCTTCATTGTGGCCTACATCTAAGCCCATGATCGCAACAACTGATTTAGCGTTAGCTTGTTGGTCACCCTTATGAAGGTGAACAGCAGATTTGTATTTTTTTGCAAGACTACTCAGTACTGCTGCTGGGCGGGCATGTAAGCCAGAAGGGTTAGGAATTGCAAAAGATTCAGTCGTAACGATTTCGCTAGAAGCTTCTGTAGTGGATTCAGTATATTCGCCCAAATGTAGGGTTAATACTGTATCGCGGCTAGCTTCAACTGGACCTTCGGCATATTGGAATTTTGCAACTTGGTCACTATTGGTAATAACAATTTGAGTAAGTAGGCTTGCAGCCTTAGAGGCAACAATATCCATATCAAACTCAATCAGTGCATCACCCATGTTTACTTTATCACCTTTCTTTACTAGTGGCTTAAAGCCTTCTCCTTTCAGCATTACGGTTTCTAAACCAATATGTATCATTACCTCGATACCGTCTGGAGTAGCAATGGTTACCGCATGATTAGCTGAATGGAGTTGGCTTACTTCACCACTACAAGGTGCCAGTAAGCAATTAGTGACAGGATCAATAGAAATACCATCACCCACCATTTTTTGAGAAAACACTGGATCAGGCACTTCAGTTATGGGAAGTAAATATCCCGTAAAAGGGGCTTTAAGGACAATTTTCTTGGCAGAAACTGCTTGGGGCATTATTAACATCTCCTTCCATACCCACACGGATTAAAAGCCATTTTGGGCAAGGCATGCTGCGGATATTGTTATATGCAGTCTTTTAAATGCTGCTTAATTTAGTAAATTCAGTGTAGGCACCGTGCTTCTTAAAATACTTGATTTATCGCAATTAAGCAGGATGAGGTAGGCAACAAAGTGTAAGGATATACCCAGTAACGCTCAGCTTTGTAACAGGAGTATTACAAAGGAAGACAAACTATTATTAGTGTTGCCTAAAAGATACTTACGTAAAAAAGGCGGGGGATTTGTAAAGATATATTTAATTTAAATATGAATGATATGAGTGTCTTTAAAGTGCTTGGTCAAAAAAGTCCATTGGGTAGTAAATAATGAAATAGGAAAACGTGGGGTATAGTAATGGATCTAGCTTCACTAACACAATACGGAAATAGCGAAGCATTATTGTCAGTCTTCACAAGGCTGTAACGTAGATCTACTGATATAGAACGAAACTTCATGATTGTTAGCGAGTGCATAAACAAGTATACATAAGCTGTGGTATAGCGTAGAACAAGAAGAGATTGAAAGGTCCTAAACCAATGGGCTTGAATGTATATTAAGTGAGGCGCTGATGTCGGCTGAATTAAATCAAAATGTTGTTGTTACGGGGGCAGGTAGTGGGCTAGGAGCTGCTTTAACAGCACAATTGTCATCACAAGGCTATCATGTTGTTGCGCTTGGCAGGAGTTTGGATAAGCTTGAGCAGTTAGTGACGCAGTATAAACAGGTTACGCCTTTTGTAGTGGATTTATCCTGTGAAGAAGAGGTGAGTCAAATATTTTCTGAGCTTGCTGTTTGGCAGGCACCATTTACCAAGGTCTTTTGTTGTGCGGGCTCTGGTAAATTTGGTCCTTTAGCTAATTATAACCAAGTAACTATACAACACATGGTGAACGATAATTTGATCAGCATGATGTTAGTTGCACAAGCCGCCTTAGGTTTATTTCGTCATCAGGACTCTGCTGGAACGCTTATTAATGTGATGTCCAGTGCAGCTCAGGTAGGTAAAGCAAACGAAACTGTATACTGTGCAATGAAGTGGGGATGTCGAGGTTTTACAGAAGCTTTACGGGCAGAGCTTGCTGGGACTAACATACAAGTAGTCGGTGTGTATCCCAGTGGAATGCGGACAGCCTTTTGGCAAAAAGGTACTGTTACACATGATCAGTATTCGCAGTACATGGATCCAGATGAAGTAGCGAGAATTATACTGTTGAATTTACAAGAGATGAGCAGTTGTTATACGTCAGATATAGTCATTAATAAACTAAAACGATAAATTTCTAACAACTGAACAGGGATATGTAATAAAAACTAAAATTGATATTTGGGAAGACACTCATTATGTCTGCACTATCTGTGGCCCTACATGCACTCTTTAATGATGACGCTACACGTAACCAGGTCGCTGTGTTGTTACATCAGTTAAAGAGTAAAACCACGCAGGAAAACCCGAATCCTCGCCCTCTTGAAATTGCTGAAGTACCCAGTCCAGACTGTATAGAGTCTGTGGGAGACAGTGGTTTAACCTGTATTTGGTGGGAGTTAGACAGTGGTAGAATTGCTTCAAGCGACTTAATTCATGCTCTAGCCAAGGCTGGTGCTCAGCGTTTCTTCTCATACTTTAATGCTGTGGAATATGAGCATGAAGAGTATGGCAATGACTTTTTCTTTACACTCGCAGGGGATGGAGTCCATGTACTGGAAGGTGAGTTGCAGGATTTGTTTCACCGATTAGATCATGCACGAGAAAATAATCTGTCACCACAAGCTGTGCTGTTAAAAATTCTGCCAGAATTGGCTACGCGTGTAAATGAAGGTTCTGTTTATCTTGGACGTGCTGTTCAGGTGTAAATCATTACACGGCCATTGTTGAGTATTTCTATAGGGTAGGAATTTATTTTCAGCCTCTTTACAATGCGCGTCAAAGTAACCGTGACAAGGTTATGTCTACTGTGTCATTGACACAATGCTAAGCCATTAATCATGGAGCAATGCATGTCTCGCAAGAAGAAAGTTTTTATCGCCTATACCGGTGGTACCATTGGTATGAAGAAGACCGCTAACGGCTGGGCTCCTGCACCCGGTTTTCTAGCTGAAATGATGCAAAATAACCCCGTGTTTCATAGCGATGTCATGCCAGAATATGACATATATGAGTTTTCACCCTTGCTAGACTCATCAAATATGACACCTCGTAACTGGGTGATGATTGCAGAAGTGGTCGCTCAGCGAATAGATGAATATGATGGCATAATTGTTCTTCATGGTACGGATACTATGGCATATAGTGCATCAGCACTATCGTTTATGCTGGAGAATTTACATAAGCCAGTAGTATTTACTGGGTCTCAGATACCCATGGTTGAGCCTCGGACTGATGCTATTAGAAATTTAACGAATTCCTTGCTTATTGCTGCACATGAATCAATTCCTGAAGTATCGCTTTATTTTGACCAAAATTTATACCGTGGTTGTCGTGCAGTAAAAGCACATTGCGATAACTTATCTGCTTTTGCATCACCTAATTTTCCCCCGTTGGCGATTGCAGGTATCAATATTGAAGTCAATCACCAACTGAAGCGTGCTGAGCCAACAGCAGAACATGGTGGGTTAAGCTTACATAAAGAAATGGATCCTTATGTAGGTATTCTTTGGCTTTTTCCTGGGATAACAGCAGAGGTCGTCAGTAACTTTTTGCAGTCACCACTTAAAGGGGCTGTGATACAAGCATATGGGGTTGGTAATGGGCCTAGCGCTGATCCTAATTTTGTTGCAGCTTTACAAGAGGCTCATCAACGAGGAGTAGTATTAGTTGATTGTACACAGTGTTGGTCAGGACGAGTCAATATTACGGGGTATGCGACAGGAACAGGTATGGCGGCTGCGGGGGTGGTCAGTGGTTATGATATGACCCCTGAAGCCGCACTCACTAAATTATTTTATTTATTTGGTAAAGGTTATTCATCTCAGCAAGTAGAGAAGCTTATCCAACAGGATTTAAGAGGTGAGTTAACCGCACAGTCCTAATAACGTCCAATGGCACTCAATAGTGAATAATTAAGCAATATATAAACTAGCTAAGCTAAAATGTGGAATTTACGACAGTTTTTTTCTACAGCATGTGAAATACTGTTACGCGTAGTACTGCTACTGAAGTGTAATTGTGTATATTGACACCAGCAGGCTTTTACGAGGTTTTGTCTCAGTAAATAAAAGTCGCTTGTGTATTTGTATGTGATTCAGTTGTAGTGAAAAGCTGCGTGGTGACATGTTCAACATCAGGGATGAAGCCACAGACTATATTGCCAACAAGGACGACAATAAAAATTAAATGCTGGCAGAAGCGGGTGGCATTTTACCTGAGTTGGTTTCATGTACTAAATATGGACTTTTTACCTTGAGAGAGGATCATGAAAAAACAACTTGCCAGCTTTGCGGTTTTTGCGGTGGCATTTTTGAGTATATCTGCGGTGCAGGTGCAGGCTGGAATTATTCGAAATGGTGGGTTTGAGTCAGCTGATATTGATGATGGTTGGTATTATGATGCTAATCCTAAGCCAGTTGAAGCTGTAAAAGATGTTGTGTCACAAGATGGAAATCATTACAAAGCTTCGGAAGGCGCGTATATGGCTAGCTTACCGACAAGTAGTGCTTTATTGAATAATATGCTGACTTGGCAAGCAGGGGATAAACTTCAGTTTAAATGGTTAATTACTGATGAGAATGTTGCGGCCACATTTCTTATGATGGAAAACGGCATGTCAGTTTCTGACCATTTAAACCTCACAGGAGAAGTAGGTAAATGGCATACGTTTACGTTTACCTTTGGCATGGATGGAATTCCCTTTAATCAAGCATTTGGTTTTCAAGGGTTTGGTATACCAGGTAAAGGTCATTTACTCATTGATGATGTACAGTTACTAACGGCTAGTGCCATCAGTGAACCTTTTAGTCTAGGGCTAATGGTATCCGTTCTATTGCTGTGGCGCCCTCAGCGCAACAAGAGTTCTATTAAGCTCATAACCTAAGGAAGAACAAACGCTTTATTGTGAGCAGGGTGCATAGCAAATGCACCCTGCTGCTTGAATGAATTGTTATATTTCAAAGGGTTATCAAAGCTTATTAAGATGCTTTATTACTTAGGCGGCGCAGAGCGTTACCTGTTAGAGCATAATATAAATGCCCAGACGCTTTTGTCGCCCCAAGCGCTTTATAGAAGCCAATTGCAGGGTCGTTCCAATCAAGTACACTCCACTCTAGACCAGCATAACCACGAGATAGACAAACTGTGGCTAGCGAAGTAAAAAGGTGTTTTCCAATACCTTTACCACGAAATCTAGGAAGAATAAAAATATCCTCCAAATAAAGATAACGTTTGCCTAAAAAGGTACTGTATAAGGTTTGAAATAAAGCAAAGCCAGCCGCTTGATCCTGATAAAACGCAAGAATTGTTTCTGCAAGGGGAGACTCACCAAATAAACATTCATGTAAATTTTCTGGCCTGGCAATCATATCATGGGGGCGTTGTTCATAGTCTGCCAAACCTTTAATCATGGAGTGAATAAGAGGGACATCCTCTGGCTTAGCCCAACGAAGTGATAATCGAGAATCATTAAGTTGAAAAGCTGAACTCACAAGTAAACTCCTAACTATCTTTCTCTTTATTAAATATTACTGCTTTGTTGCAACCTGTTTAAAGCTTTACACTAAAAATAACAAGCAATTAATGGGAATTCATAAACTCAATATTTAGACCATCCCAACACAAATAAGTAAAAATTTTAACCGACTGCACCACTAAATTGTTGTAACTCATAAATATCCCTATAAACTCCACCAACGGTAAGTAAACAAGAATGATGCCCTTGCTGTACAAGCTTTCCCTTAGCTAACACAAAAATCTTATCAGCATGTGTTATCGTAGATAACCTATGTGCAATCGCAATAATGGTGATCTTACCATGCATCATTTGCAGTGTTTCTAAAATTTGCTGCTCTGTTTCACTATCAATATTAGCTGTTGCTTCATCCAAAATAAGCATTTTAGGTTTTCTTAATAATACTCGAGCTAAACAGATAAGCTGCCGTTGTCCCGTAGAAAGGTTGAGTCCTCGTTCACCAATGTGAGTTTCAAGGCCATTAGGTAGTTGTTCTAATGTTTCCTGTAAACCAACAGCGCTGATAGCTGAGTTTAATTCATCTTCATCTACTGTAACACCAAAACTTAAATTATCTCGAATAGTTCCACTAAATAAGAAAGGTTCTTGCTGCACGATGCCAATAAATTGGTGCAAAACCTGTTTATTGATAGCCGATAATGAATGACCATCAACCTTAATATCCCCCTTTACTGGACTATAGAGCCCTAAAAGCAAACTGGCCAAAGTACTTTTACCACTCCCTGTGTGGCCCACTATCGCACAAAATGTTCCTTCTGGAATAAAAAGGCTAATACTATCCAAAACAGTGTTATCTGCTTCATAAGCAAACGATACCTGATGACATTCAATATTGGCATGGTGGATTATTTCTCTAACAGGGGCATTGGCTTTTGGTAATTTTTGAGTAGCATTACCTGGTTGGTCTAATAACTGGAAAACCCGGTCAGCAGCTACAATAGCTTGTTGTAATAGGTTCAGTCGCTGTGTCATCTCGATCAGAGGTTCAGTAAAGCGATTCACATAGTTTATAAACGCATAAATTACACCTATTTCAGCGATTGATGAGAGTGCTTGATAACCAAAACCCAACAATAATCCTGCAAGCACTAGCATTGCGAGTAAATCAATAGCGGCTCGAAGCATCAACCCATCCAACAAAACCGTTTTCAATCGAGCTTGATAGTGTGCTAAAACTGTATTAGAAAAATGCTGTTTAAAACGAGACTGTTGGTTGAATATTTGAATAAGCGCCATTCCTTGAATCGATTCGTTTAAGCGAGTGTTTATTTCACTTAGTAAACTTCTAACTCGTTGAAATAAAGGGGCACTTAAGCGTTGATAAGCAACCATACAGATCACCGTAACAGGCAAAATAGCCGCAGTAATAAGCATTAATTGCCAATCTAATATAGCCATTGCTATGAAAATACCTACAACTAATACTGTATTTTTCAGCATGCTTGCCAGTACGTGAACAAATAAGTCTTTTATCACCTCAGTATCATTACTCACTCTAGAAATAACCCAAGCAGTAGAGGTTTGATCAAAAAAACGTAAAGGCAAATGCAAAACGTTAGCAAATGTTTCAAGCCGAATTCGCTCAATGACTTTAAGTGCAATTTGATAGAAATTGATTGTTTCATAATAAGCAGCAAAAGCGCCTGTAATATGAAACAAAATATAACCCGAGGTTAGTACCACTAAAGGTAACCATGGGTAAGAACCTGTCATTAAGTAGTCGTCGATAAATATTTTGACAAGAATAGGACCACTAACTTGTGCAACAGTACCTATAACAAGTAGGCCTATAGCCCATCTCCACTGTTGAGGAAGATGTCGGCTAAAACCCAGTAAACGTATAATTACGCACCAAAGAGAAAGGGAAGTTGATTTTGGTTTAGCGGGCATTGATCCGTTGCTCTAATTGCTGGTAGTGATAAGCTTGAGCATACCAACCATTATGATTCAATAGCTCATTATGCTTGCCTTGTTCTATTAACTTACCTTGTTGCAAAACGATAATCTGATCAGCATCAGTAGTAGCACTGATCCGATGTCCAGCAATGATAGTGGTACAGTTTTGTCGTACATGTTTAAGATTAGACAGAATAGCTTGCTCCGTTTTCACATCAACAGCTGACAATGCATCATCTAAAATAAGCAATGGCGCGTCTAATAATAATGCACGTGCAATGGCTAATCGTTGCCGCTGACCTCCAGATAAAGTAACCCCTCGTTCACCCACTTGTGTATTATAGCCCTGTGGAAATAGCGTAATATCTTCATGAATGTCCGCTATTTGAGCAGCTTGTTGTATTTCTTCAATGGATGCATCAGGTTTTCCTAACGCAATATTTTCCGCAATACTCATTGAAAATAAAAAAGGATCTTGAGGCACATAAGCAATGTGCTTACGCCAAGAGTGAGCAGTACATACACGATAACTGTGTTCATTAAAGAACAGTTGTAAGTTACTGCATGGATAGAGTCCCATCAATAGCTTTAACACAGTACTTTTTCCACAACCTGTTGGGCCTAAAATACCCAGTGTCTGACCAGAAGAAACCTGAATTTTTAGCGCATGTAAAACACATGTACTGTAAGCTGGATAATGAAAATGATGTAATTCAAGGTTTATACTGATTGTTTGAGCAGAAAAGGATGCTTTGCCTTCTGGCAGTGGTATTGCTTCATCTATTAAGCTTTGGACACGTTCATAAGCGGCTGCACCACGCTCCATAATGTTCAATAACCAGCCAAAAGCAAACATAGGCCATATTAAAAAACCAAGATACATTGTAAAACTGGTCAACTCACCCAGTGTTATCCTATTGTTCGCAACTAGCCAACCGCCAAAAGCCACTGATAATAAAAAAGAACTCGCAACCGTTAAAGTAATAACAGGATCATATTGACTATCCACTTTGGCAACCGCAAAAGAAGCATCTGTTGCTTTGACTGCTTGTTGTTGGAAAAGGTGTTGAGCATAGTGTTCTTGCCCACAGGCTTTCACTAATCTGATACCCGATAACTGTTCTTGCACACAATCATTCAATTCACTAAATGCTGTTTGTGATGTATGAAAAGCAGAAAAAAGTTGTTGGCTGATGCGATACATAAAAAAGCCCATCACTGGCCAGGGCAAAAGTGCAACAAGCGTTAGCGGCCATGAGATAAAAAACGACATGATAAATAACACAATAATACCCGTTAACAAGCCATCAATCATCGCCAAAACACCTTCACCAGCAGTCATAACGACGGCATCAACGTCTTGAGTGGCACGCGCAAGCAAGTCACCACTTGGATGTTGCTGATAAAAAGCAGAGTTACAACTGACTAACCGATTAAAAAGTTGCTGACGTAGTATGGCGCCTAAATGATGAGAGGCACCAAAGAGCCATATGCGCCATAGCACGCGCAATCCATAAATAAATAATGCTAATAAGGCTAAGCCCCCACAGTATTGCAATAATTGATCTGCATTCAAATGCTGTTGGTTGATCTGATCAACAATGTATCCGGCCAATTTAGGCGGAATCATCACTAAACCAGAAATAATGAGGAGAGCAGTCACTGCAGAAAGATAACGTTTACGCTCTAGTTGGAAAAACCATCGCAACTTCCAAAATAAATGCATAAGTTACGCCTTTAACTTAAAATATTCTTCGACATGGATGACTTGTCAGAAGCAGATTAATAGCATAACAAAAAAGCAAAATGACCCAATCGTTTTATTCAATTAATTGTCAATAGACTAAGCCCTTAATCATATTACTAAACACAACGCTAATATTGATTTTTTTTGTAAAAGCGTTCTTTTACTGGCTTATACCATTCCATCAACTGTGATGGTATTCGCGCATTATACCCCAGTAATTGTTTCGTATTTTCGGATAAACTAGAGCAAAAGTCATATCCTAATGCTTTGCAGTAATCAAATTGCGGCTTAATAAAAGGCCGTGTAAATGTCAATGTCGCTGCTCGACGTGGGAGGTTGGTTACATTTTTTCCAGCACAGTGCCATAAGTATCCATCAAAAAAAAGAATATCACCTTGCTCTGGTAATAGCGGCTTCGCTTCCTTAAAAAAAGTTTGGTCGTCTGGTTTTGTTTGAGTCATTTTGGCTTTAGGAAATATATAAGTACCTCCTGTGTCAGGTGTAAACGTGTCTAAAGGTATGAGTGCATTGAGCATAGCAGGGAAGGGCAAATGGGATAACTTTGAATCCTGATGAATATTTCTAACATAAACATCATGGTTATTATCAAAGATACTATATGAGTTCAGAATACAAGGGCCACCAAACAGTCGAGTTAATAACGCAACAGGTAAATATTCAAGAAATAACAAAAAAGGAAAACCAAAGATGATAATATGATGGCAAACACCATCCCCCTGTTGATGGTAGTTAAGTTGTTGATGTATTGTTTTATAGACGGGTTTTATTTGCTCATAGCCTGCAGCCAACTGAGAAATGATATCTTGTTGCAGACAATTTTTGAGTATAAAAAAGCCATGATTATTGAATTCTTGTTGATATTTACTTAAGTTTTTTTCGTCAGTAGACATAAACTATTGCTCTTTCCAGTTGGCTTTCCTATGGGAATGAATAATTAATTCTGCTTTGATAAACTTTGTTCAAATGTATTAAATTGATCACGAGTGATCCCCACCAGATATTTATCCCAATACTGACCTTGCCGATAGAACCATTGTTTTCGTTGTCCCTCAATATGCCAACCGCACTTTTTTGTATAGAAAGCCAGTGAAGACTCGTTATACTCTATGATATCAGTATCAATTCGTTGCAATCCCAACTCATAAAATGCAAATTTCATCAGTGTATAGAGCGCATCAAAACCAATGCCCTGACCGCGATGTGTTTTATTACCAACAAATAAACCATGAAATGCATTACGATTTTTCCAGTCAATATCAGATAAACTGATAGTCCCAACAAGCTCTTTATTCTTTAGCTCTATAGCAAAAATAAAACGCTCTTTATTTGTATGTAACGTTTCCCACCATTGATTAATGGAGTGTTGTGTATAAGGAAAGTGCCAGCCAACTAACCAGTGCCATATTTCAGGGTCATTGCTCCATTGATGGAGTAACGGCAAGTCATTTCTTTCTATTGCTCGCAATATTATGGTATTACCAACTAAGTTCATAAGCCAAACTCCACGAGTAACTGATAGATTTTTTCCAAATCAGGTTTCGAATACCGTTGATCCATAGGTAGGCAACACAGGTTACTCATCAACGTTTTTTCAAACGGCGGTAATACGGATACATCGAGTCCTGGCCAATATGTTGGTATATAAACACGGTGTTTGAGTAAGTAGGATTTTAACTTTGGCGTATCAACAAGTAATGGGTAAGACAAAGCAGGGCATACTGGTTTAGGTATAATGATGTTATTGATTGCCTGTAAACGTTGATGCCAAAAATCAAAATTATCTTCTCGGCGGTGAAGAATATCAGTATAGTCAATAGAGTGTAACAATGTATCTGTTAAGATTGACATTCTCTGTAACGGTGCTTGGTCTAGTTGTTTTTCATGTTGTTGGTAATCAGTAAATGCGGGTTCAGGACCTAAGTCTAGCCGTTTTAATAAATAACCACAGGTTGACCATGAACTTGCCTGAGGTAACGAATTAACCAATTGCTGATCTATATTTCCTGTTAACCAGGCTCCATCAGAAACCCCTACGAATTTTCGAGGAGAATAAACAGTAGCAGTGTTCGGGAGAGGAGGACTAAACAGTGCCTGGCAATTATCGATAATACACTGTTTTTTTGGCACATTTTTAAATAATGTTTGCTGATACTCACTGTGAATACCAAAATAGTTAATCCAGAGCAAACCACTTTGTTTATCGAGTGCGGGGAATGAAGTCAGTTCAAATGAGGGCTTCAGTGAGTAAAATGCCAACTTCACGGGTATCTTAGCTAACCAATTTGTAACCTCTGGACAAATATAATAAGGCAACCATAATACTTTCCATTGTTTTTGTTTAACCACCCAATAAACAGCCTGCCTTGCTAAATGGAATTGGGTAACATCCTTATAGAGAGGCAAGTATCTTTTTAGCTCAAGCCCGAAAAAACCACCTAAAGATAAGTTATTGTTCATAGAGTTTATAATAAGATAAAAAATCAACAACATCTTGTACAGAATTATTCATGAGTATATCCAGGATAGATAAGTTATCGATAAAGTCATGAGGATGGTTATACTGGTTATAATAAAATGGTTTTTTTTCTAAAAACAACAATTTTATTCCATTCGCTTTAAACGTTGACGAATTATAAAGCTTACACCCGCCTAACATATTAATATAACAATGGGCATTCAGTTGCCGACAAATATCTATGACTTTTGTTTCTCCTTGCAATGCCATATCATGTTTAATGGTTGATGCACGAATTACCTTCTTTTTTATATTTAATAAAGTCAGTATTTTATTGAGTGAAAAATGTAGATAGTCAACCAAGTGATTTGAGGAGTATTCCAGGCATTCACATAAAACAGGTTTTATTTGGTTAATATAAGGGGTATGAGCATAACTTTGTATAAGCGTTTTTAATACTTTCTGTTTATTTCCATCTAACACTATGTCTTTAATTAAAGTATGACTGCTTGCTTGCTTTATAGATAGCGTAACCCACTGTGGATGTCCGTTCACAATAAATTTATTTCGATTAATCCAACCTTGTTTTATATAAGTGACCGTATCATATAAAACAAACTCATCCACAGCGTGGATTAACTGCCAGTACCCTATATAAGGCAACCAATAAGGTTGCATAATGGCAATTGTTTTCATTCAATTCCAGTCTGAACGGTTGTTTATTTGTATTATAGTTCACTACTAAAGTATGTATATTCCTTACACAATAGTTGTGTATATGCTGATCTTTTTTTGTACAAACGATATTGGCGGAGTATGAATGATATTCCACACGAAAGCGTTATCCTAAACGATTGTTCACACAACACCCGAAATCACTGCATACCTGCACAAAAGTCCTTTTATAAAGATCATTCACAGCACTATTGGCATACAAAATGACAAGTATTTCACAATATTAATAAAATACAGATTACATTTTTTTTGTGATTTGATTAACTTGCACAACCAGTGTCGCCTACCTGCTCGTATAAGCACCCATCAGGATAGATGTAGGTTGGCACTCTTTTCTAAATATTTACAAGCCCTAAATACTCTCAACGATGTAACTAATCGTTAGAAAGAGTATAGATATAGAATTAGCAGGAATTGCATCATGGTACATAAATCATTGTCCACTGTATTATTAGTGGGTCTTAGTCAGCTTTCTGTAGCAGTATGGGCAGCAAACCAAGCACCAGAAGTACGCGGTCAAAGTGAAACAGTTCGACAGGCAGGTCAACATCAAAGCTGGGTATGGGGGCAGGACCCAGAAGGTAAAACATTAACGTTTGAAGTTGTTAAGCCTGCTCGGCATGGAAAGGTCACATTAGACCCTAAGCTTGGTCGTTATTCTTATGAACCAACACAGTCTGCAGACTATGATGAGTTTTCTTTTCGAGTGTTTGATGGACAATTATGGTCCTCTCCAGCGCCAGTGCAACTAAGGTTTACCGTTAAGCAATCCACTCATCCAACCACCAATACAAAACAACCAGTACAACCTACTAAGCCCACAAACACTAACAGCTCAACCCATAGTAATAATCAAGCGCCTGAAGCGAGAGGCCAGGCAGAACAACTGACGTCTTTTGCGCCTCATCACAGCCATGTTTGGGCTCAAGATAAAGATCGGGATCAAATTACCTTTCAGGTTGTTCAAGCACCTAAACATGGAAAGCTGAAGCTTAATCGTAAAACAGGACGTTATACCTATACGCCTCAAAGTAACCAAGCTAGCTACGATGAATTTAAATTCCAAGCCAATGATGGCCACAGTACGTCTAAAGTAGCTACAGTACAATTAATGCTAAATTTTGTAGACCGCAAACCCACACAACCGGTGACGCCGACTACACCCACGACTAATAACCCAAGTACACCTAAACAACCAACCACACCCGTTAATAACAATCCAACGACAAAACAGCCCACAACCCCCGTTGATAAAAACCCAACAACAAAGCCAAAACAACCAAAGGTTGATAATAAATCACCGAATAAACCAACAACCCCTATTACCAAAACCCCCGAGAAACCTGTTGACCATTACCGATCAAAAGACGATTTCTCAGCCAATGTAAAAGAAGTTTTAAGCAATGACTTTTTTTCACCTACCTTCAATCATGGTGCCACCAACCGTTTGCATGATGTAGCACTGGCTATCGACTTTCTTGCCCGCAGTGGGGATATCACTGATGGTGACTTGGACAAATTGCTCTATTACATCCGCGCCTTCAATTATTATGGCAATATGAAAGAAATCCCTGTCGCGGATTTAGCACAGCTCAATAACGCATTACTGGCTGTGACTCAAATGTCAGACTTTTATGCCAAGCAGGAAAATGCCGCAGCAGTCCAAGAAGGCTATGTTGTTGCAATAAGCGGTTTATTCCGTCAGGCAAGAGTTGCTGAACAATTGTTGTCACATATAGATGTCGTAGCACAGTTATTGACGCATTATCAACAAGCAGGCATCAGTGATATTAAGCGTCATGCTGATAGCATGTTCGAAACCCTGAATATCGTCGACGAGCTGGGTTATCACGCAAAAAATACGCGTGAAGATGCTTATAAGTCAATGAAGGATAAAATTAAGCAAGTAAATCTAGCAGAGCGTGTTGCTAAACTCGGCGCTAGTGAGCAAGGACTGTGGCAAGGTAAAGACGCCTTCGTTCTCTTTAACGCTATTGAAGCGCTGGGTAATTTGTATTTACGCGATGATATCGATTGGAATAAGCAACTCGATAATTATGCGGCAGATTTAGTACGACAATATCAGCACTACGCCGATCAAGAAGAGTTAAAAAGTAACTTTTATGTCTACTACGTAAACAAAACACGTTACTACGATCGTAATACCACCGCCGAACAAGCGTGTGAAAAAGACTTTCCTGGCTTGTGTCATATTTACAAAGTAGATGAAGTACTGCCTGTTGAGCATACCTGTAGCTCAACACTTAAAGTGAAAGCACAGGAGTTAACCACGGCACAATTAGGTTATATCTGTAGTGAACTTAAAGATATGGAAGCTACTTTCCATCAAAAGTTTACCAGCTCCATTAAGCAACAACCCGTTGCTGACGATTATAACTCAAATCTGGAGCTGGTGATTTTTGACAGTCCAGAGGATTGGCATAAATACGGTGGTGTGTTATTCGAAGTATCCACTGACAATGGTGGAATTTATATTGAAGGTGATCCTGCCAAAAAAGGTAATCAAGCTCGATTCTATGCTTATGAGCGCCATGATTTAAGTGAGTGGCAAGTGTGGAATTTACGTCATGAATATGTCCACTACCTGGATAGTCGTTTCAACCAATATGGTCGCTTTGGTCACCACCCGCTCCAATTGACCACATGGTGGGCTGAAGGCCTGGCTGAGTATATGGCCCATGGCGAAAGCAACAAGCGAGGTATGAGTGTTATGCAACGCTATGCGCCGGCTCGTCGTCCAGGTTTTACTGATATCGCACAAACGTCATATGACAAGGGTGATGATATGGTATATCGCTGGTCTTACCTACTACACTGGTATTTAGATGAAAATACTCCCACACAATACTTGGATCTAGCCAGTGCTTTACGTGAAAAAGACTCATCCATTTACAAAGAACGTCTGGAAAAACTGGGTGAACATTTTGGTGATAAATTCACCACATGGCGTGATAGCAAGTTAACACAAACAAGCCCCATAATTGCAGCTGACCGTTATGTGGCAAGCGATGTTCAACCTGCATCAGTCTCTAACCCTCGCGATAACTTAGCGCATTCACCATTGCAACAACGTCGATATAGCACAGCAAGACCGCCTCTTCGTAAATAAAACGTTTTAAAACAAAGCGGTATAAGGCAATTGTAGTTTATCTGCAATCGCCTTTTTCTTTTTTTAAAGAGATAATAGACCTAAATGAGGACTACGTGTTAACGCTACACCAACGATATAAAAAAAAGCTAAATAGGCACCAATAAGCGCAAACAGTCGTCGTTGATACGTTTTACCTCGTTTTAACGCTACCATTCCCAATAAAATATAAACAATTAATGCACAGACTTTAGCCGTTAACCAACCATGAATGAACGGATACTGTTGAAGTATTATCGTCAAAACGATTGCACTTACTAACAGCACTGTATCAATAATATGTGGTAAAATACGTGCTACACGGCTATTGAGCCAAGGAGAAACAGTGAGCATGCCATAGGCTCGTACGCTAAATGAAATAAAGGTTAGGGCCACACAGGTTAAATGAACGTGCTTCCATAAAAAGTAACTCATTAATTCGCCTTATCTTCATTTTATTGATATAAAAACGCTTTTAGTTAGCCGTATACAACATAGTCATGCTTAATATGTCAAACTCATCCAAACAGGTATGCAAGACAATATGATTAAATGGATTCTTGGTATCTTGGTTGTTGTGGCTTTATTAGCAGGTATAGGCGTTTGGTGGTTTACATCCTGGATAAAAAGTCAGGAAGGCGACTTCACGGAGACAATGGATTATGCCACCCAGTTTGCCCAAACTCATACTGCAACCCAGTGTGCAGAAGAGTCAGCGAAACTTGCTGGTGACTGTGGCTCGTTTAGTATGAGTTGTTTAATAAAAGCACAATTATTTATGCAGGTATGTTTTGATAACACCCAGGATACACTGGCTTTTTGCCAAGCAACACCTTACAAAGAAGGGAATGTCGCCATGGCAACCTGGGCAACAACATTTTGTGCAGAACAAAACAAATCAGGGCAGGGCTGTATCTCCACGCTGACCCAGTTAGGTGACTACTGCAGTAATCAATTGATTGATGAGCATAATGAAAAAGCAAACGACGCATCGTAAACCCAAAATATCCATTGATATTGAAGCTCAACGTTGTCCATGGTGCGGCACAGATCCACTCTATGTCAGTTATCACGATGAAGTATGGGGACGTCCGGTTAAAGACGACCAAGAACTTTTTGCCAAACTCTGTCTGGATGGACAACAAGCTGGGTTAAGCTGGATTACTATTTTACGAAAACAACAGCACTATGAAGAAGCATATGATCAATTTAACCCAGAAATAATCGCTCAATATGACCAACACAAAATTGAACAACTTTTACAAAATTCTGGCATTGTTAGAAATCGTCTTAAAGTTGAGTCAATCATCAAAAATGCGCGTGGATATTTGGCTATTCAATCCAGTAACGTATCATTTAGTGAGTTTCTTTGGCAGTTTGTTGATGGCCGCCCCATTCAAAACCACTGGCAAAGCCTAGACCAGGCTCCCACGAATACCCCCCAATCTGACGCTATGTCCAAAGCACTTAAAAAAGCCGGTTTTTCATTTGTCGGTAGCACTATATGTTATGCATTTATGCAAGCGGTAGGTATGGTCAACGACCATCTGGTGGTGTGTCCTCAGTATCAGGAATGTCATGATTTAGGAAAAGCCTTTTTGTAAGTTTGTAAACTCCAATCAATAGGATTAAGTTCATATTGTTTTTATATAATACTGGCAGATACTTGGTAAAATAACCCTATATTTTTGTTAAGCAAAATGAAAAATTAAAACTTACTAGATAAGTAAGTTTCATATCAAGTCAAAATAGCTATATAAATGCCACCTTAAATACAAATAAAGCTAATAGACTCTGGCAGTATCATCTACATTAATTACTTAACAGCAATAATGCTAAAGAAGTAATTGATAAATGTTAGTTTTTTTCAGCAAGCACATCTGTTTATTGCTTAGGCTTTATAAATTAGAGCTCAGGTATTCTCTAACCTTATTGTGTTTAATCAATATACTAATTATTGGCAAAGTCCAAGCCGCTCATACTATTTCTGTTGATTATAAGGGACTTCAAATTTGTGAAAACGACGCTAAAAATCAGTTTGAAAGTTGCTTTTCTGACATCGTTCCACTAGATCAGATTTCACAATACCAATTAATAAACATTACAGACGTTAATACTCCGACTGACACTACCATTCTTTCAATTCCCCTTTACCTCTTACCAAGTAAGCACTTTTTAAAGCATAAGCCTTTACTGATCCTTGATAATGGATTTGACAGGGGACTTGCCAAACAAACGTGTAATCACCTAAAAAACAAAGGGTTTACAAAGTTTCATTTTTTAAATGGCGGATGGCCTTCCTTAATTCGTCAACATAAGAAAGCTTCATCAAAGATGAATACAGAAAATTCCTTCAGTTATATAAAACACATTACTTTGACACCAAGACAAGTTGTCAGCGAGCTGTCTATAACAAGCAATCAAGATCTCATTAAATTACTGCTAATCAATAAAAATATTGATAAAAATGAAGTTATTGGCTTTGAGGACTTTATTGTTGATATGTCAAGTTACTACTTACAAGACAGGGATAATTTTTGGTCTATTTTAGATGAAATGGTCAAGAGTGAAGAAAATATTCGTGCTGTAATTGTCTGTCCAGATGACAAGTTAAGTGAGTTGATCAGCGAGCTATCAAATAAAAAACCTAGAAATACTTTCTTACTTGATGGTCAATTAAAAGATTTACAGAAACAAACTCTCTTAAAGAGACTCACGATCCTTTCTCAACTGCAGGCAACAAACCACTATGTTTGTAATTAGCGATATTATCAGTAAGGGATGTAAGTTTCCAAACAAAGGGTTAGTGATTATTGTATTCATGAGCTTATCCCTA